>NZ_JBSIBP030000039.1:0-1861 GCF_053613295.3 Aquimarina ulvae | reverse complement strand
CAAAATTGGACCACGGTTTCTCATACGGTTAATGTAAACGCAGGTACATATCCTTTTGGTATTTATGCTGTATCAGGAGGTTGGAATATGAATTGGATTAAAATAACTGGACAAGGTAACAGATCTTTTGATGTAACCACAGAAACTATCGAAACAAATACTACTCAAATGTACCCTAATCCTTTTACTAACTCAATTCATTTCAAATTTGATGAGAAAAGTGCAGCTATTACTGTTTTTGATGCTTTAGGACGTAGCGTAGTAGCTCCAAGAATTATTGAATCTGATACTTCAATAGATCTTTCTAACCTTAATGAAGGAATATATATGGTAACTATAGAAAAAGGTGGAATTAAAGAAACAAAACGTTTAATAAAAGAATAGCTTCTTTCTGATTTAAGTCTTACAACCCTGAACTCACCTTGAAACTATTTTTGCTGGTATATGTTAATTTTTCAGCTCAAAATCTTAATTCGAGATGGGTTCAGTACTACTCGTTTGCTTACTGTTTTTTTTGATGAAAAAATAAGAAAATACTTTCTTCTGGAGTCTCAAAATAATATATAGTAGAGTCTAAAAAAAAAAAAGAAATTAAACCAATGCTATAAGAATTTAAAACAACAATCATGGTTAAACTAAAACCCATAGATTTTCTAATTATAGATCATGTAACTAAAAGGCAAGAAGCTGTTCGGGTAGGAAAACGCAATTTCCAAAAGCTTTCCTCATTGATTTGCTTGATGATAAGCTTACTTACTCAAATTGGATTTTCGCAAACTATTATGTTTGATGATTTTAACTATACTGAAGTTAATGATCCACAGCTTTCTATGTTTAATAAATGGAATATTATAGACGGGATAAGCGGACCACCAGAAGGAGCTCTGTATCGTAAAAGCAATATTGATTTTGTAACTGACCCTGTTGATTCTGCTAACAAAATAATGACATTACAGACTACGGCAAATGGTCAAACAGGAGCTACTACTCATGCGAGAATAGAAACTTCAGGATTCGACTATTTTGAAGGAACTTATGCCGCAAGAATATATTTATCAGATGAATCTTATGATTCTAAAGATGCTAATATACAGACTTTTTACACTATAGTAAGTTCAGCTTTAGCTCAAGACGGATCAAAATATAGTGAATTAGACATCGTGGAGTATATGGCTGCAGATAAATGGGGAGTTTCTCCAGATAATCGAGTAGGGTATACTACTTCTTATCATAAATATATAGCTGTTCCTTGGACAGCTTGGAAAACATATACTGCGCAACAAAAGTCATTAGCAGGCTGGCACACTTTTATTGCCACTTGTACAGATGGGGTAAATATTAGATATTATATGGATAGTATCCTGATAGCAACCCATTCTGTAACTGATAATACTACACAAGCAGGTCTATCTGTTTACCCTCGAAGTAATATGCAAGTAGCATTTGCTAACTGGATTTGGAACAGTGTTTTAGGAAGTAGTACTGGCAACAGAAATAATACTTTTATGGTTGATTGGGTTTTATATTATAAAAATAAAGCACTAAGTACAACACAGGTTAATGATCTGGTTGCATCTTATCGCTCACAAGGTCTGAAAAGAAGAAACCTTGTAGGTCAAACTTTTATCGAAACTCCTGACCCGACTACTGGAAATGTTAGATTATATCTTGATTGCCCTTATTCTGGCACTACAGTAGGTCTTTCTGAAGGTAGTTATACGATGACACAATTAGCAGCTCTTGGGGTACCTAATGACAATGTTTCTTCTTTACGCGTTCAACCTGGATATAAAGCTACCTTGTACTGGGATGACAATTTTAGCGGAGCCAGCTTAGTGAAAACATCTGATGATAGTTGTTT
>NZ_JBSIBP030000038.1:0-2329 GCF_053613295.3 Aquimarina ulvae | reverse complement strand
TATTGCAAAAGTTTCTCCAGCAGCAGCAGATGCATTAAATCTGTTATTAATAATTTTAGTTTCGTTAGCAAGAGATATAATACATCTTGTTTCTATATCGTTATCATCGATAGTTATTTTTTGTCCTATAGTTGCAGCGGTAAAACCAATTCTACTGTTAACTTCTGTATTTCTAGCAATAAGGATATCAAAAGCTAATTCATTTTCCATAAGAACTCCATTACTATCTCTGGTTCTAAATGCCTCAATATTTATAGCATAACCAACTTCTCCGCCATCAGATCCTGACATTGGTTGACCTATATTAGTAAATGTATTTCCCTCTATTAGAATATCTCGACCATCTGTAAGAGCGATTCCCATTCTTCTAATATCTTTAAATTTACAATTGATTACTTTTACATTAGTAGTAGGTTTATAATCTGGGTTAAAAGAAAAACCTAATGAATATATGGCGATTGCACCTTTAGAACCTTCGATAAAGTTAACTCCATCCATTGTAATATTTCTTCCAGAATGAATATGAAAAAGGTGAGTGCCTTCTAAACCAACATCTTCTGGAGAATAGGTGCGTTGATTTCTATCTCCGTGAAAGTTACCACCAGTGATTTTAACACTAGAAACATCTCTAACAGCCATAATTGCACCATTTTCAATACCTGGTTCTGCAGGAAATTGTCTTAGGTGAGTGTTATCAGACATTTTTAGATGAAAGCTTGACGGTAAGTTAATAGCTTCTACAGACGCATAAAAATTTTGATTAGATGTTGTACTTGTAACCTTGGTAGTTTCAAAATAAGCATCAAACGTATCCATTTCAAAGGTAGTTGCTCCCATTCTTTTAATTCGATAAATTAGTTTTTCAAACTCCTCCGTATTTTGAAGAGCTGTTTCAGAATTTGTAGGGCCTTGTACTATAGTCCTCCACTTAGATGCATCAAAAATAAATAGAGGGTCTTTTAATTTAACACCTCCTCGTAGAGATAAATCAGAATGTAATAGACGGCCATCGATATATCCGCCAGAAAATATTAGTGTTCCATTAGATATAGTACCTCCATCAAAATCAAAATTTACATTTGCAGGAAGTGAGATGTTTTTTCCATGAAGGTCTAAAACACAATCAATAGTTATCGTAGAGTTACTGGAAACACTTGATAAATCAAAATCACAAGGTGTGGTAGAAATTCTATTTTCTAAATTTTTACTTGAGTTTAGTTGTTGGTTTTCTAACTCTTCAGAAACTGAATCTTCAATTTTATCTTCACTGCACGAAATTAGGGAAATTGAAATAGACAAAAACAGGATGTAGGCTAGGTTTTTAATTTGGGTCAATTTTTTCATTTAGAATTTAATTTATTTGTTTTTAAAAATTTGGGTTATACATATAAAACGTACTTTAATCGATGATATTATGCATTTAATAGATAGTAAATTGAAAATTATTTATTTTGTAAGAATTTGTGAATATGAGTGAGTTATTACAGGTATTTATCTGATAATCAGTTATAAAAAATGCTTTTTTAACGTTTATAAAAATTAAAATACTTATAAAGACAACTATTTATTTATTTTATGAGCATTATTTTGTAGGAATAGACATAATTGTTCGTTTTTATAAAATATTTAGGTTATTCAAGAGGTAAATAAGAGAAATGAAGAAAATTAGGTAATACTGTCTATGCGATAGCTAGAGTAAATATTAAATAGGAGGTATCCGTTATCAAATTGAAGATGTTACGTATACCAAAAAGCTGTTTCTTATTAGTAAAAATGAAATGGAGTATGATATAAAAACCTTGGTTTAGTTAGTTTTTTAGAAGGATAAACAATTTTATATAAGCAAATAAGTCCGAATACGTATAGCATCCGGACTTATTAATATATTGTTTTTTTTTAACTTTTGAGGTCTACCTTTGTCCACAAGAGTTGTTAGTCATTGTAATCTCTCCGGGAGTATCTGAATTGTTATTAATACAATCATATCGATCAGCTCCAGAAGGTTCTAGTATGTTATTATTACTAATAGATACACTAGAATGAGTTCCATATAAACGGATACCATCACTATCGTTAGGGTCTATTCTGGTATTAGATGAAATATCGATATTAGAAGAAGTTCCTAATTCGATACCACCTGTTACTTCATTGTTCTTAAATGTAATTCCGTTAACATTATTAAATGTTATCTTTTTAGAGTTTAAGAATTTATTTCTTTCTAAAGAGATCGTATACCCATTAGACTCTGAGGTATTATTCAATCCAGTAAGATATAGATGGAACCCACCAGCAGTAACTTCATTATCGTTAATAACGGTATTATTTACAA
>NZ_JBSIBP030000037.1:0-2763 GCF_053613295.3 Aquimarina ulvae | reverse complement strand
CATATCTTCTACTCCTGATAAATCTCCCGGACGTCCCGAAACTACTGAACCAAAAACAACATCCTGAATATCATTGTAACGAGAAAGTAAATACCCCCAAACCCCTTGAATGAAAATATTCTGGGTAATACCAATATCTTGACATAAACCCTCTAAAGAACTATATAAATCCCCAGAAATCGTAATGGTCTCTAATCCTAAACGATATCCCTGATCTTCAATACCTGAATCTAATTTAAATGGAACTTCAGATAAAGTACTATAACCTGATAAATAATCACGCCAATACGATAAACTAGCTTGTTTATCTACACCTGACAACCAATCTATATAATTTGAATATGGTGTAATCTCTGGTAAAACCGAAACACGAGTATTTTGACTACTATCCAATAGCTCATAAAAATCATTAACCAAAATACTGATACACCAGCCATCCATTAAAATATGATGAAAACTCCAAATAAACTCATATAAGCCTGAACCTAAATCCAGCACTTTTAATCGCATCTGAGATGAACCCTCTAAGTCGAAACCACAATCCCGATCTAAAAGCTTAACCTTTTCAACATAAGATAATACATCTTCGCCTTCGGGAATCTGATCATAACTAAAAGATCCTTCAACATCATTACGGACCACCTGAAGTGGAACACCTCCATAGTCATTCGTAAAACTCGTACGCAAAACAGGATGACGTAATATCAATGACTTGTATGCCTCTTTAACACTTGAGATATCCAAAGATTCAGAACGTAACCTGTAAGATAACTGCTCAAAATACAATGAAGTAGAATTATCTGATAGCCAATGAAAATACATCCCTTCCTGTAATGGGGATAAAGGATAAATATCCTCAACGTTAAAATCCTTGTTGATCGATGATAACTCATCCACTTGTAATCCCTTAAAAGTCAAATCTGATGGAGTAATATAATTTCTCTCTTCTGAAGATAAGGACTCTATAAGATATCTTAAATGATTCTGGTAACTACAACATAACTCCTCTATTGTTGATACATTATAATGGGACTCTGAATATCCAATTGAAATATTTAACTCATCCAAAACTAACATCCCAGAAACTGACAATAACGTATCTGTACCTGTACTATCGGCAACGTCCTCTCCTATATATTCTGAACAATATTCAAAAATAGAATCTCTTGAACCCCCTGCATTACGACCAAAATCTCCTAAATAATTAAAAACAATACCAGGTCTTAAATCTTTCGAAAAACCTGAACCTAAATACTTCAAAATACCGTAACCTATTCCTTTAGTAGGAACATTACGTAAAGATTCTTTCACCTGAATCAAACTTGAAACTGAGCTATCTGATCCTGAAACATCTAAAACAAATGGATATATCGAAGTAAACCATCCAACTGTGCGTGTAATATCTATAGCTTCATACAGATCCTCTCGACCATGACCTTCCATCTTTAAAACACTCTGATCTAATCCTAAAACATCTCGTAAGGCCAATCCTAAACTTGTTAATAAAAGATCATTAATCTCTGTATTATAAACCCCGTGAACTCGAGTCTGCAATAACTCTGTCAGATCCTTGTCTAAAACAAAACCTTCTGTGCCTGTTAATTGAATAACAGATTCTGAACTCTCTTTATCTACAACTAGATCTGGATAAGATCCTGAACAAATTTTATCCCAATAGGAATGCTCCAAAATCATATCACTACTCAAAGCATAATCAGACTGTAAAGACGACCATTGCTGAAATGAATCTGTCTTGAGTGGTAAAACCACTGAATCCGCTTCCAGATATCCTGTATAAAGAGTAGACAAATCTTCTAATAAAATACGCCAAGAAACACCATCAACAACTAAATGATGAACAATCAAAGCTAAACGATCTCCATCTGATAATCTAAAATGACCTACCTTAAGTAATGGACCCTGAGCTAAATCAATACTCGATTGAAGCTCTTGACATAAGGAACCCATAACCGTTAATGCAGAAGACTCCTCGCTAAGGTCATAAAAAGCAAAACTATAATGCTCTTTTGAAACGGGTTGGTTAAACTGATGCCAATCAACTCCTTCTTTTGTATAAACCATACGTAAAGCATCATGATGACTAACTAAAGCATCCAAACTTAAAAGCAATAAATCCTCGGAAAGAGCCGTATTGCTCCGCAATAAAACAGATTGATTAAAATGATGCAAATCCGTTATGGATGGATCGTTGAAAAAATAATGCTGAATAGGTGTTAATCCAACATTACCAACAACTGAAGATTGATCTATTTCTCGGGTATGCTTGTCTAAAAATGGAGATAAATCCTCTAAAACTGAATGTCGAAGAAGCTGATCTACTTTTAAACTATAACCCTGTTGCTTTAAGCGAGAAACAACCTGAATTGATTTTATGGAATCCCCGCCTAGATTATAAAAACTATCCTTAACACTGATCGGACTACGCTGTAAAACTTCTTCCCAAACACCAACTAAAACTCGCTCCTGATCTGTTCGAGGACCTACATAATCCTCCTTTATCATATCTGATTCTAAAACTGAAGGTAAACCTCGGTGATCAACCTTACCATTAGAAGTTAATGGAAGACTATCTAATATAACATAATAACTCGGAAGCATATATTCAGGAAGCTTATCCCGCAAACAATCCTGTAAAGACTTCTTATCTATAGCACGCGAAGAAACAACATAAGCTACTACAACTTTACTCCCAGATATAGTCCTTACCTGAACAACCGCCTGATCGATAATAGACTCTGATAA
>NZ_JBSIBP030000036.1:0-2793 GCF_053613295.3 Aquimarina ulvae | reverse complement strand
GTGTGTTCAGTGTAAGATTTTAGAATGCTATCGTTTGAGCAATTTTCTTTCATATTTAATGTATTACCGCTAACGTTAAGTATAAGAAACGTAGGGCAGGTGATAAGCACTTTCGCTTCGGTTTATTACTTAGCTAAATATAAATATTTTGCTTTTATCTTTTCTACTATAAATGCCAAATTTTATATTTAGCGGACTTTGTTAATATTCACAGACTTTACGGTTTAGCACAAACGCCCTATGTTTTTTTATACAATGTTACCTACTGGCTATTTCCATCATATCACCATCTTCAGGAATTAGAACTTTATTCATTAAATTATTTTCAATTAATATTTCTCTCAATTTTTTTCGAGTCAATGGACAATGATTTATAGATTCCATATGATTTGCAATAACTTTTCCTGATGAGTTTTTAACGAACTTTAAAATATCATCAATATCCATAATAAGTTGTTTGAATAAGTCAAATTGAGCTGTTCCACAAGCTAAAACACTAATTTTAGGTTTGTAATCCTTTAGCACTTTATCAACCGAATCTGTATAAATTGTGTCGGAACTCAGGTAAATGGATTTTTGATTAGGTAATTTTATGTAAAATCCAATTACGTTTCCCATAGGTTTAGAAACAAAACCATAACCGTGTTTTGCAGGTATTCCCTCAATAGTTCCTCCTAAAAAATCCTGTTTTTCCCAATATTTTAATGTTTGAGTAATATTTAAACCTCTTTTAGAAAAAGCTATTTTATCTTTAATACTACAAGTAACAGGAATATTATTGTTTTTTAAAAATTGCACTCCTGCTTTATCAATATGGTCCGGGTGCTGATGTGTAATTATACAGTGAGTAACTTTATTTAATATGGATTCTATATTATTTGGCAAAGCAACGATTGGATTTTTTCTTGCTTTATGTCTGAAAAATGTAAAAGAAGGCATAATGCCTATGTCTCCTAACATAGGGTCAATTAAAATTACGTCTTTTTCTGTTTCCAGAATCATTGTAGCATTCCTTATATGATGAATTTTTAGCATTTTGTATTTTTTATTTGTTATACAAAAGTCTAATAAAGAACAATCAATTTCATTGATTCAAATCAAGAAGTACGTTTCCTAATGCGACTTAATGTTTCAGGAGTTATATTTAAATAAGAAGCAATGTGATATTGAGGAATAGATTGAAGCCATTCGGATTTGTAAATGAATAACTCTTTGTATAATTCTTCTGGGGTTTTAGTAATGCGATTAAATTCCAACATTTCTTTTTGTTTTAATAATTTTTGAAATGATGCTTCAACAAAAGATTTTCCGCATTGATATTTCTCTAACAAATCAAAAAAAGGTTTTCTATCAATACTTAAAACTTCCACAGCAGAAAGACATTCTTGGTTTTTGTTAGTGTTTGTATTTTGACTAAAAGTTAATAAATCAGATATGAATTGTGGCTTTACATAAAAATTAATATTGATTTCTTTTTCTTCGTTAGAATAGTATTCTCTCACTATTCCTTTATTGAGAAATCTAAGTTGTTTTTCTTTATTTTGAGCTAAGATTAATAAACTTCCTTTCTGATATTCTCTAATTTTGAATAATGAAAATAGTTCATCTAAGCCATCTTGATTTAATGAATATTCAGATTTAAAAAATTTAGATATCTCAGAGAATTTTGTCATTTTTTGCTTGTAGCTAACGGTCTAGTATAAGAAAAGTAGGGCAGTTGTAAGCGATACTTTTCAGATTAAACTAAAGCCGAATTTTTAAATTTTGTTAATTATCTTTTCTCTTTTTAATTATACCAAATTTAAAAATTTGGCGACTTGGTAAATACACACAGACCTTTCGATTAAACACTATTTGCCCTATTTTTTTTATACATTGTTAGCGGGTCGTTGTTTTTCTCTTGTCATTCTTTTACTTGTTGAATACAGTAAGAAGTAATATTTTGAATTTGGTTATTATCATTGAACTCGTATATATCGCAGGCAGAAACAAAAGATACACGTATATTGCCTCGTAAAAACTCTGCCGTTCCATTAACAACGACTTTATTCCTATCCGTGATAACATTGAAAGTCTTGAAGTCAGTCTTTACTGATTCACAATAGCTTCCTACTTGCTCGCAATTGTCAATAATGGCTTGTTTGCCTGTAAATTTATCTTCTTCGATTACAATCCATTCTGCATTTTTAGATATGAAATCGTAGACCTTTCCAAATTTGCCGTTGGAGAATGCTTTTGCAATTTCTGATTTTGTCATTTCATTTTCACTATATTGTACTGTGTTTTTTATTCAATTTTTGACCACCCTGGAAGTTCATTCGCTTGTTCAATCCAAGTACGAATCAATTCCTCGTCAAACTCCGATTCGTTTTTAATATCAATTCTTCTCGCTTTGTAATCCGAATTCCGATTCCAAGGTCCTGACATTTTGGTTACTGGTGGTTCAGGGTCTAAAAGCGTTCCTGCAATAAAACCAACTGCAAATTCATTTTTAAACGACCACATCGCAATCATCCAACCTTTGTCAGCAAGTCCATAGAAAGGTACTCCAAGTGGTTGCGATGGTTTATGCCATTTGGTAGTAAATTGAATATCAGGTATTAATTCTTTAATTAAGCTGTCCACTTTTTGAGCCATTATGCTGTGTTCAGGTTTAATTCCGTCAATCCAAGTTTTAACACTTTCTGATTTCATTGTCTTTTGTTTTAAATGTTCGTTAAGATACATAGTTTACACAAGTTAAAGATTAGGTGTTTACACTAAATTAGTTTCTAACCTTGTCGATTGTTGTTT
>NZ_JBSIBP030000035.1:0-2815 GCF_053613295.3 Aquimarina ulvae | reverse complement strand
TTTAAGATACGATTAAAAGTACTACAGCTCTTCCAAGACTCAACTATTGAAGTATTAGCAAAAGCTATAGAAACAATAACTTTTGAAGCTGTATTGTCTGACTCTAGTGAAGATAATGAATTAATATTTTAATAGATAATATCTTTTTAGAATGAAAATCAAAGCACAAAAACTATCTGGATTTAAAAACTAGTATAGTTATCGTGTTTACAGATTCCAATTAAATAGTTTGTAAATACAATAAAAGACTAATTTTCTTTAAAAAATCATTCGCTCATATATACCGATATTAATTTAATAGAACACAATTTTCTTATAACGTGTTCTAGCTTCCGTGTGTAAAATATTTACAAAAATTCAATAAATATTATAAGAAATTATACTTCCTGTTTAAAAAGAAAGAGGAGACTTATTTATTATTTGAGTTAAATAAAAATGATTTAATAGCGACAATTCTGGTTCTAGATAATAAACACTATTGTCATGATTTTTAAGAATCTTCAAAATACAATGTAAAACTTAATTATAGTAAAATGGAAAGTATAGAACTGAAAGAAAAAAAGAAATCTTTAATGGATAAACTATGTGATTTAGAAAAAAGGGTAGGTAATACACCCTTTGTTAAGTTACATTCTTTTAAAAACACATATTCAAAACTTGAGTTTTATCAGCTAGGGGATAGTATTAAGATTAGGCCAGCTCTACATATTGTTAAGAATGCAATAAAAGAGAACTTAATCAATCGAGATACGGTTATTATCGAATCTACTTCAGGGAATTTTGGAATTGCTCTATCAATAATCAGTAAGTATTTAGGATTGAGGTTTATAGGAGTGATAGATAAAAATACTCCAAAGCGAAAAGAAGATTTACTTAGGTTATATGGTGCTGATGTTGTAATGATAGAAGAAAAAGATAAGACAGGAGGGTATTTGTTAAATAGAGTAAAATACATCGAGGATTATAAAAAAGAGAATAATGAAAATTGCTTTCATCCAAATCAATACCAAAATATCAATAATCCCAAAAGTTATTATGTTGGTATGGGAGAAGAAATATGTAACTATTTTGAAGATCTAGATGCTGTTATAGTAGCTGTAAGTTCAGGAGGAACTATAACCGGATTGTCAAGGAAATTAAAATTAAAATTCCCAGATATCAAGGTCATAGCAGTAGATGTTGAAGGTTCATTTGTCTTTCAAAATAGACCTCATAAAAGAAATCTTTCCGGAATCGGTTCAAGTATGAAATCCGATCATATTAAAGATGCCATAATTGATAGAATTGAAATACTAAATGAAGAAGAGATTTTAAAAGGATGTAAAGACTTGTTGGATGATGAATTGATCTTTGGAGGATCATCATCAGGAGCTGCATATGCTACAGTAAAGAAATACAAAGAAGAAAATCCTGACGAGACAGTGTTATTTATATGTCCGGACAGTGGCCTTTCTTACATTAATAATTTTAAAAATAAATAAAAATGAAATATTTAAGCTCAAACGATATTAATAGTATTCCATTGGATTGGGAATCTGTGATTAGCGAAATTTATAAAGCTACATCAATTTTAAAGAAAGGGAACTTTAGCCAACCTATAAAACCTTATTTAAGATATAATAATTTAGAAAATAGAATTATAGCAATGCCTGCTCATATAGGAGACGATATAGGTGTAGCAGGTATAAAATGGATATCCAGTTTTCCGGGAAATATTAATAAAAAATTGAAAAGAGCACATTCAACTATTATATTAAACGAAGAAGATACAGGCATCCCTTTCGCGATTTTGAATACTGCAATTGTTTCTGGTATTAGAACATCAGCTGTTACAGGAGCTGTTATCAAAAAATATCTTGAATTAAAAAAAATACAACCAGATCAAAAGTTAATAGTTGGTATTACTGGTTTTGGCCCGATAGGGCAACTTCACTTAAAAATGATTGATAGTATTCTGGGAGATAAAGTAGAGGAGTATTTGATATACGATGTAAGACCAGGAATAGAGGAGAATCTCGATAGTAATTTTTCTGATAAGGTATCCTTTGTTCATGACTGGGAAAGTGTATTTGATGTATCTGATATTTTTTGCACTTGTACTGTTTCTAAATCTCCATACATAGATAAAAAACCTAAGAAAGGCTCCTTGCACCTTAATGTCTCTTTAAGGGATTATAAAACTCAATTCATGGATTATGCAGATATTATCCTAGTTGATGATTGGGAAGAAGTTTGTAGAGAGAAAACAGATGTTGAAATGATGCATCTCGAAAGAGGATTAAAAGAAGAGGATACATTTAATTTATCTCACTTTTTGTTTGATTCTAAAGAAATAAACAATGAAAGTGTTGTAATGTTTAACCCTATGGGAATGGCAGTTTATGACCTTGCTGTATCCAAGTATTTTTATGATAAAGCAAATGAATTGGGAATAGGAGTTGAGCTTCAGGATTAACAAAATTCATTTAATTCTTGACGATCCATAAATGAACACTATTTGAGAACTTATCGTTCAAATTGATTATAAACAAATACCTAAAACTAAGGTTTAAGGGATAATATTCGTAGCAAATTATGAAAGAAGTATACGAGCTTGTATTGAAGTTAAAACAGAAAAGTATTTCGATACAAGAATTTCAAGGTAAACTTAAATTAAAAGGGGCTGTATCATTATTGACAGATGAAGAGAGAGAATCGATTCTTAATCTGAAAGATAAAATTTTAAGTTTCTGTAAACAAAACGATTCGGGGCAAGAATCTTCTGATGCTATAGCTATTCCGGTTGTTGCTGAAGCAGATTCGTATGAGTTATCCT
>NZ_JBSIBP030000034.1:0-3138 GCF_053613295.3 Aquimarina ulvae | reverse complement strand
AAACAACAATCGACAAGGTTAGAAACTAATTTAGTGTAAACACCTAATCTTTAACTTGTGTAAACTATGTATCTTAAAGAACATTAAATAACTTGAGAATGAAAATTAGATTATTACTTTTAATATCAATTATTATTGTGCAACTTGGATGCACGGACTCTGTAAAAGGTCAGGAATTCCCTATTATTCTTCAGGATAAACCAATTCAATGTGGACCTGTCTGTCTAAAAATGGTTTCTAAATATTATGGAAAAGATATTGCTTTAAAAGAATTGGAAAAACTGTCCGGAATGACAGATTCTGGTACTTCTCTACTTGGATTAAGTGAGGCTGCGGAAAGTATTGGTTTAAAAAACTTAGGAGTAAAAATATCTTTCGAACAATTGTCAAACGAAGTTCCTTTACCCGCAATATTGCATTGGAACAATAATCACTATATAGTCGTATACAAAGTATCACAAAATAAGGTTTGGGTAGCTGATCCACAACTTGGAAAAATTGAATATTCTAAAAAAGAATTTTGTAACAGCTGGCTCAAAGGTGAAATAGCTACTGCTACGGAAGGAATAGCTTTACTTGTAGAAAAAACAAAAAAATTTTAAAGTAAAAAAACGATCGACAATACGATATATGTGATCATAGCAGCTAAGTGATGAATCAAATGGTTTCTGTATTTTTGGTAAGGCGCAATGCTTGCAGAAAGTAAAAGTTAGCAATCAATGCGCAGAAAAACCGAAAAGAAGGTAACATTTTGCCCTGCTACGGCACATATATTAAACGTTGTACTTCATTTAAATCAAACATTAACCAATGGCAAAATTCTTTAGAAAAATAAGACAGAATATGATTAAGGATAAAAAGGTCATTAATTATCTTCTTTATGCTATTGGTGAAATTATACTCGTCGTAATTGGAATTTTAATTGCGCTAAGTATCAATAATTCGAATGAATTAAAAAAAACACGAGATATAGAGAAAGTCTATCTAAAAGAAATAAAGAGTGATTTAATACAAGATACATTATTCTTGTCTCAAATAATTAATGATCATAAATGGCGAGTTGCTCAATTAATGTCTCAAGACACAACTATTGACTTGATATTCGAGGAAATAATTGGTGAGCTTCCTAAAGTGGAAGGAGTATCTGAATTAGAATATATTTTCTTTACAGACAGAAAATTTCGTCCAAAAATCGGAACTTATAATTCAATGATTTCTGAAGGAAAATCAAACATAATAAGCAATCGTGAGCTATTTAATAATATTCAAAATATCTATGAGTTGGAAGTCCAAAATATCATAACTATTGGTGAAGATGTGTTGGATCGTTCTACAGAGTTAAGAAATAAATATGCATATGAAATAAAATATGGTGATTTTGGCTCACCTATAAAAATTACTGACAAACGAATATTAGCTGATATTTATATTTCGTCTAGACAACTTAATTATTATACAAGGCAATCAGTTTTATTAAAAAAGAGAATTACAGAGTTAATTGAACTAATAGATTATGAATACCAATCTTTGGAATAGAATAACCAAAGATAACTTCAAACTTATATAATCCTATGCTTGGAGTTCACCTATAATAATTGTAACAAATCTGAATCTTACATGTCCTATTGTTCAAACTATATAAATATAAATGAAAAATCAAATTTTACTATTACTTGCATTAGTATTATTTAGTGCTTGTAATAACTCAACAAAATCCAATACAAGCAAACAGCCAACTATAACAGATTATCAACTCGGTGAGAAATGGGTCTGGAAATATAAAGGTGTGACTTCTGAAGGAGAAGTGCGCTCGGATGGAACAGATACAAGAGAAATAGTAAGTTTTGAAGGGGCTTTAGGTATGACTGTTGGTAAAGATACTATTCCCGTAACCGAAATCATTAAACGCGAAGTAAGCGAAACACCGAAGTACGACTGGCCTCTTGAAGTAGGTAAAAAATGGAAATATGAAAACAAATGGACAAGTCAAGATGGAACTACTGGAAACCAAAGTCAAAATGCAGAAGTACTATCATACCAAGAAGAAACAGTAAAAGCGGGAACATTTATGGCCTACACAATAAAATACACAGGAAAAACTACCAATTCTAGAGGATATAACGCAAATGAAACAGAAGTCTGGTTATATGCACCTGCTGTAAAAAATTTCATAAAACTCACTCAAAATCAAGGTGATTTTCACTATGAGGAGGAATTAATCGAATATTTAAAACCAAAATAAAACAGCAGACAACATGCTGTATGTTTCATTGTACACCATTTGAGAAAAGCATTTTACATATTAATAATCTTTTTGCTGACAATCAATGTTCAAGCTCAAAATAGAGAATCCGAATTTATCGGAACATATGGAGATATGATTTTGGCTAATGGAGAATTTGGAGGAACTGAATTAGAATTAATAGCGGACGGAACTTTTCGATTGCGAACAACTGACTATGTTTACCCACAAACCTTTAAAAATTATACCAACGAAGGAAAATGGGTTTTAAAAGATGGAGAAGTTATTTTAAATCCAGATTTACAAAGGCGAAATCCAACTGTGAATATAACCGAAAAGCAAATCGGACTTAAAGACTCGATTGAAATTAAGGTCAATCATTATGTTGAACTTTACGAAAACCAAAACTTGATTGAAAAACAAAAAACTGAATTTGAATTATTAACTCTGTATTTTAATAAAAGAAGAAAATACAAGCATTTAACAAGAGAATGGTTAAAAGAAGGAAGTTGCGCTTGGGCACCACGAATAAAAAATAGAGTGAATTTGGATTCAACAAATACTTTTAGAATAGCAAAAAAGGACATTGAGAAAATCGGAATTTACACTTACGGATTTACAGATTTTATCGAACAGAAAACAGAAAACAAAAATTCTGACTATTACGAAATAGATGTTGTAATTCCTATCGACAAAGAAAGAATGCCAAGAAATAAAAAAGTAATTATCAAAGGAAATAGAGCATATTTTTACGAAATAAAAGGTAAAGTAAGTAAGTCGCTGAATAATTTATGGAAAAAAACTGCGTAGAACACCGTGTCCTATGTAAAGCCCTAGTCCAGTTTCTTAAATATACTATTTTATTTTATAATTAACTCATAATGTTTTTTTTTACG
>NZ_JBSIBP030000033.1:0-3170 GCF_053613295.3 Aquimarina ulvae | reverse complement strand
GTGTGTTCAGTGTAAGATTTTAGAATGCTATCGTTTGAGCAATTTTCTTTCATATTTAATGTATTACCGCTAACGTTTCTTGTATGTTGCGTTTGCCTGCCGAAGGCGGTATATGCAATATACAAATTGTTGTACGTAGTTTTTCATTCAAAGTTTAGCTTATTTGTAAAGTCAAAATCAGTTGTCACACTATGAGATGAATTAATTCCGCTTTTAAATTTCAGTCCGTTTTGTTTTATATTTTCCATTTGTTTTATAACATCTGAATCAGGGATATATCCGTCACGAATAGCGATTTTAAAGCTGTGTAAGAGTAAATTCTAGCAACTGGATTTGCGCCAAACAATAGTTTTTCTATAACGTCATATTTTTCTTGTTCCAAAAGTGTTTTTATAAATCCATTTGCTAAATGAGGATAATCTTCATCAACTTGATACGTACTGGAATTATACTCGACCTTATTCAAGTTATAATATGCATTTAGCTCATCAGTTGTATATTTATTAATGTCAATTTCTAATGTGAAATTGGGGTATACTTTTTTGTATTCCGTTAAATTTTCATAGTGAATTTTAAAGTATTCCATGCTTGTTCCACTGCAGGTTAGAGGAATAGTTATTTCTTTTAAATAGATGTTCTCAAATACATTGTCTTCAACTTCTGTGTATAACTTTGAGTAAATTATTAAATCATTATAAATCAATGTTTTTAGGTTAAAACTTGTATAACCACCATAAAAGTCGTGAGAAATTAATTTTAAATCGTCCAGTAATTCAATTGTTATACTTGAAGAGTTTCCCTTTCCAGACAAAAGTGATGGATAAACAGTTAGGTACTCCGATATAATAGGTTTCAATTCCGAAATAGGATTAATCATTTCTCGATATCGAGTCAAGTCATTTTGAACCCAATCTTGCTTCGGGTATGGATTTTTCTTTTTTGGTCGACAAGTATGACAATTTTCTAATTCCGCTTTATTCAGTTCGTAAATATTTTGTCCATTACAAGAATAGAGGATCAAAATTATTAATATCGAAATCAGAGTTTTCATTTCAAGTCAAATTGCGTACAACGCCAAATATATGAATCGGAGCAAGGCAAGCAAGCCTGAACCAATTGATTAAACCGCGCTATTTTTATTTCTTATTCAATTTATAAAAATTTGGCGCCACCACAAAAAAGAAATGACCTTTCGATTGGTACCAAACTTTGCTCTGATTGCATATATATTGTTGTAAGCTGCCTTTTTTATTCATTAAGAGTCGCTTCTCTAATTCCATTAATTACTTTATTAGGGTTACAGGAATTTAATCCAGCTCCCCAACTAGAATTAAATTCTATAACAAACCATCCATTAGTTATGTTGTGTCCTAAGTCAATAACATAAGTTTTAGGTAAATCGATTGTATGGTTTTGTAAAAAATCAGTCAGAAATTCTTTTGCGGAATTTAGATCGGAATTTCCTTCATAAATTGCCATATCTAGAATTTCGTTTTTTAATATAAACGCACGAACTTCAGTTTCTATATCAATTATGTTTGACTTTATAACTTGTTCATTTTGTTCAATCCCTTTTGTTTCTTGAGTAAAACTGTCAAAATCATTATAAACTCTCGATTTGAATGTTTTAGGTTTAACAGGTTTGATAAAGATTGGAAATGAAGTTGTGTCAACTTCCGCGATTTTTAGAATCTCGATTTCGCGTTTAATCCATTTAAAGTCCAGTTCACTAATTAATTCATCTTTAGGCTCAATCAGTTTTATTCCGAGGACTTGAGCTAAAACAAGACTAAAAGTGTCAATTCCGTATATGATTACTCTTTTTTTGGAGTCAATGTTTGGTTGTTCCCAAAACTTTACAATTCTTTTTATTTCTCCGCCATTCTTTTTCCAACTTTTGGCAATTGAATCACGTTCAATATCTGCTTTGTCAGGAATTAATAGGACTTCATTCGTCATTTATTGAATGTTTGTTTTGGTTGCTTACAACGTTTAGCTATGCGTAGTGCGGGAGCAAAAAATCACAGTTTTTCGAGCCAGCTCTTAGCCAAAGTTTATGTTTTGTTTTTATATTTTCTAAAATACTAAATTTAAATCTTTGGTGACAAACCAAATAGACAATAACCTTTCGATTAAACCTAAACTCCGCATTATCGCATAGGTGTTGTTCTAAGCCGTTTTTTTATTTTTCCATCCTCTTTTTTCAAAACTTCTCATATTTCGGCTATCTTTTATTGAGTTCAGATATTCCGCAAGAATTTTCAATTCCGAGTCAGTTTGGTTTCCTTCAAAGGCAGTCACATAAACAGCATTCCCATAATTATCCTTTGTTTTTTCAGGAGAATCGTCAATCATCAATATTCGGTCAATTGAGAAACCTTTCTTTTTTACTTTTTTAAGTCTCTTTTCGTGAACATATTCGTCAAGTTGATAATTCCTTTTCGTTGTACAGCGAGTTCTTCCCCAAACAAATTCAAATTCAATGTTTTCAGGTTTTATTTTTTCAACGATTTCCTCAACGTATTTATCGTCAGCAGATGACCAAATAGCTAATTTGAAATTAACACTCATAGATTCTAAAAACCACTCAAGATGCGGTCTTCGATAAACAAAATAATCTGCATATTGGAAGTCAAAGTCAATTTCGAGTTTTCGTTTAGTTGCGTGAATTAGAGTCTCGTCTAGATCCAGTACTAATAATATTTTGTTTTCAGTTTCCAAATTTAGTTAATGGCTTAGAACGTTAAATATATGGCAAGTTGGGCAGAAAATAAGCGATTAATTTCGGTTAAGCCACAAGCCAAATCTTTTGTATTTTGTTTTAATTTTTCTCTTTTAATACCAAATCAAAAGATTTGGCGACTTTGCAAATAGACAACACCCTTTGGGTTAAACACTAATTGCCCAATTTGCTATATATAGTGTTACAAGCTGGCTTTTTTGCTTACCAAAATTTCCACCAAGGTTTTTTTACGTTATCTTTTGTCTTTATCTCTATCCTATTTTTCATTTCAAGATTGGGATTGTTATCTAGCATAACTCTAAAACTCCCTCCTTTAATTTCTTTTGTCAATATATTTAGAGAAAACTCGTACCATTCTTTTTTCGAATTTGTGGGGTCAAAAGTTAGTCCAGATATAATATCATCTTGAAATTTCAAGTCTTTAAAT
>NZ_JBSIBP030000032.1:0-3249 GCF_053613295.3 Aquimarina ulvae | reverse complement strand
TGCGCTTGTGTATGTCGATACCAATAAATAACTTAGCTTGAGCAGTTTGTTGTGTTTTCATATCTTTTGATTTTTGTGAATTATAAAGATACTCGACAAGCTGCTTTTACATAGATGCTATAATTCATTGCTAGTTATTGCCTACTTACGAAAGTCCTCGCGGACTTTCTATCTGTGATTTATTTGCTAACTTTAATGCTTAAACACGCAACGAAATTATACACAAAACCGTTAGCAGTAATGATCAAATTTTACAGAAGAAAAAATAATAAATAAATGAGTGAGTTCCTTAATCTATACAGCGACATACCTATACGTTTAACCCGTTTTTTTGAAACAGAAGAATATAAAAATTACAATTCACATTTTGTCTATGGATTGAAAGGTTTTTCCAGAGAAGTTAAACTTAAAATTAGTTTTAAAATAAAAGATTATGAAGAGTTATTAGATTACTTCTCGGTTCAAGGACTAAGTAAGAAAACTCCATACATGATACCTTTTGTATTGATAAAAAATAATGAGCCTTCTTGTTTTGTAGTGGATAGCAGAAGCGCTGATTGTCCAGTTTTATTCTTTAATAGTCGAGAAGATGCCTTTTATGATCACAGTGCTAGTTTGGATAGTTTCTTAGTAAACTTATTAACAGGTAAGGACAAAACACCTATTAAGATGGTTGAAATGGCAACGAAAAAAGCCTTAACACTACTTAAAAAGAAAAACTATTCAGAAGCAGTTGAGCTTCTAGAAGATGTTATAATGACTTATCCCGAAGATGATGACAATTCTGCATCTGATAGCAACTCAAGAACTTTACCCGAAGGTTTTAAAGTTTTAGCAACCTGTCTTTTACTGAATAACAATCCTAAAAGAGCTAAAGAAATATTAGAAAAGGGGCTAAATCAAAAGATCTTTTCTTGTGGAGCTTATTTGGTTGAAGTATACAGAAAAGGTTTTGGAGACAACCAAATGGCTATTGAAGTTGGAGAACAAGCACTCGAAACCATTAAAAGCCTATATTATTATCGTGCTTGGTGTGATCTTAGAGAAAATTTAGGGTTAGTATATGTGTTGGAAGGAACCAAAGAAAAAGCTAACAAAATGTATAAAGAACTGCATGGTGGTAAAGTTGAAAATGCAAGAAAATCATTGCAAGACCTTGTAAAGCAAAATCATCCAAATAAAGCTTTAGCTAAAGAAATCTTGACATGGTTTACCCCAAAGTAAAAACTGCTAACAAAAAATAAACGCCATTAAAACAAGCGTTTATCCAAACGTTGTAATAGATAAAAACAAAAATGAAGAAAACTTTACATATCGCAATCCTTGTTTTATCATTAACTGAGATCACTGCACAATCTATTTTTTCAAGCTCTTTTAAACGTTTAAGCTGCTGTTGTTCCATACCTCCGTACTTCTAACGCCAATAGTAGAACGTGCTTTTATCAATTCCTAATCCCTGGATAGATCATCTACGGATCTTCCTTGTTCGTTTTCCTTAAGAGCTTTAATAATCTGGCTCTCGCTAAATTTGCTGTTTTTCATCGTGACAGTTTGAATTTAAAGTTAGTAAATTCGAATTATGAACTGTCCTATTTTTAGGGAAGCCTACAATTTTAGGGAAGGCTACAATTCTACTTATTTTTTATGGTAAATAAAATTAAGAAACTATATAACATCAAATATGAAATCAGAGCAAAATTTAGTGCTAGATCGAAAGGTCGTTTCTTTTTTTGAAATGGTGCTAAATTTTTATAGGTTTAATAAAAAATAAAAATGCGCAGATAAACCGATTGGTTCTGGTGTACTTGCCCTTCTCCGATTCATATATTTAGCGTTGTAGCCAATTTGAGCAAAACTTTGATATGAATAGAACATATTTTCTGGTAATGGTATTTCTTATTTTCTCTTGTCAATCTGATTTGACCTATAAGACTCAGGAAAACAAAGAGATAATCGAAATTGGAGAACGTTTTAGTTTGACTTCCAAATTCCTCAAAGAAGAAAGAGATGTTTATATATCGCTTCCTTCTCATTATGATAACAGTATCCATAGCTATCCAATTATTTTGGTAATGGATGCAGAATTTTTGTTTGAAATTACTAATGCAATCGTAAAGATTAAAGCTTCGAGAAATGAGATGCCAGAAAGTATCATTGTCGGAATTCCGAACAACACAGGGAAGCGTTACGATATGGCAATGGAATTAAGTAATAGCAAAGGAGAATACTTTTTTGGAAAAGGTCATAGCAATGCTAAAGAATATTTGAAGTTTTTTAGAAAAGAACTGCTTCCATTACTAGAAAAGAAGTACCGGATTAATTCAGGTAGGACGATTATTGGAATGTCACCAACTTTTAGTCCAGTTTTAGAGTCATTTTGGAATGAACCAGACCTATTTAATGGTTATGTTGTTCTTGCATCTGAATTATCATTACGTACGACTTCTGGAGAAACAATAGCTCAAAAAATTCTTTCATCTGTTCAAGATAGCCTTCAACCAAAATCAGCAATTTATGTAGGAAAAGCAGATGATGACCTAAAAAGAAGACCTAAAGAAGAAGCTGAAGCATATGTTGAACTAAATAAAAAATTGGCATCAAATGCAAACCCAGAAATTAAATATAAATTTGAAGTACTCGATAATGAAAATCATTATGGAATGTCCATAACTGGAATTCAAAATGGTCTTGAAACAATATATCCTAAAAAAGAATGGAATGTTCCTTACAGAGACTTTTGGAGTTCAGAAAATCCTTCAAAAGAAATTAAACTATTTTACGATAAACTTTCTAAAAATTATGGATTTGAAATTGTTCCTCTAGAAAGTTCATTTTATGCCGCTCAAACATTAGTTGGCACTGTAAAAAGACTAGAAAGACAAAACCGAAATAAGGAATCGAAAGAAGTTTTGAATTTGGCGCTAAAATATTATCCAAATTCAGAAGAACTAACAAAAATGAATATAACTTCCGAATAAAAACTAGCACAACAATATCTCCTATGAAAAGACCTAGTCCAGTTTCTTAAACATACTATTTTATTTTATAATTAACTCATAATGTTATTTTTATGGTGTTTACATGTTGATAAATCTCTCCTTTTATATTGATTATTTGTCAATATTTAAATACCGTATAACTTGCTCAGCATCCTATATGTGATCAATCTATGATGATCCTCACCAGCATCTGTATGATTATAAGCTATAATAAACTCAGTCAACTTGCTATAAGATGTGATTCCCGAGA
>NZ_JBSIBP030000031.1:0-3465 GCF_053613295.3 Aquimarina ulvae | reverse complement strand
AAAATTAGCAATAAGTATCCTGTAACTATCGCTTTGTAGTTGTAACTTTTTCATACGGTATGTGTTTTTTAGAGTTTCTCTTGCGATCTAGATTAACTAGCTGTAGTTAAGTGTGTTATTTCGCAAAAATTAAACTTGCGAGTTAGTTACGAGTTGCGAGTTGATTTGATTCATACAATGTCGTAAAGAGTCTTCGATCTGTGTGGTTAGCCTCTTATATTCATTTATATCAGTAACCTCAAAACAATGACTCTTTGTTTTGGCATTCTTCCTTCGCCTGATATAACCTTCGGTAAGAAGTTGCTTGTGATAATTACGCAATGTACTTTCCTTAATCCTTAGGTTTCTGCGGATTTCAACATTGGTAAAAGTCGTTTGATTATTCTTTTTCAAATAGGCTTTAAGCCTTTCTAAATGATTTCGTACTGCTCCGCTAATTGTATCACTTTTTCGTAATAATACCTCGGTGATTAGTTGATTCGCTTCTTTAATATCCTCAATGGTCGTTTCTATATATTCTTCGCCAGTTTGCTCTTCGTATTTCTTTTCTCTTTGTGCCTGTTTGTAGAAGGTAACCGCTTCTATAAATTGTAAATAATGTGAGTTGGTTCTTCTTGGTTTAAACACAGATGCTGGCAGTTCTAAATATTCTGCATACGGATTGATCACTTTTATAGGTTGTAATATTCTTTGTACATCTCGTAAAAACCTAGCAGTAGTACATTCTTCTTCTTTATTTATTTTACCTGCCGATAGTAATCGCTGATAGTGCATAATCTTTTTGTCTTGTTCTTGTGATTCATCTATGTATAATAAAAAACTACGATTGCTATTATCTTCATAAATACTTTCTTGCGTAGTACAACCCGATACAGACACAGGACCTTCTACGGTTAAGTGGATCGTTTTGGTAGTACCTTTTCTATCTTTATGAACTACGGTTTTGGTGATCTTCTTTTTGGATTGTAATTCGCGTAACGGATAGAGTACAGATTCTGCACCGTCTAGATCTTCTATTAATATCAGTTTATTTCTGAGTTCTGTTCTATTGAAGTAGTAAAAAGCATTGGCAGATAATACCGTAATTTCTATGGTATCTTCACCTGGTATGAGTTCTGATACTTTAGATTGTAAATGAGTTTTTCCAACTCCCGAACTTCCTAAACTGATACAATGTAATGGATTGGCCGTCTTACGACTTGTAAAAATCAAAAACATTAATAATCGATTGACTTCCTCACCAATCACACCGGATTTACCTATCAGGTCATTTGTTTTACTTAACAAGTCTTTTGACTTTAAAAACTTCTCTGCGGCTTTACGCTCTTTGGTGGATAATTGTTTTATCTGTATTTGATTTTCCTGTTGAGCTTGATCGAGTTGATCAATACGGTATTGTTCTAAGGCACTAGTCAGGTTTTGGAGGGATTGTCTCACTATAGATGTCCCGATCTCGATACGTTCTGCTACTTTTCTGACCAATCGCTCAATCGTAGTATCATTATATAAATCAACACTATGTCTCAACACATTGTGTTCTTTCGGTTTTTGAACACTCAATGTCACACGCATACGCTCTAGATTCGTAAACTTAATACCGCCCAGAATGTGGATTTCTAAAGCTTTGGTAACATAACTGTAGTTGTTCGGATTGGTCGTGTCTAGCATTGTTGAAAAGTTTTTACTAATCGTTTTCGATTACAAACATAGCGAATTTGATTTATTTAACTAATCCTTTTCGATATGTTTTTTCCACAACAGTAGCATTATTCGCTGTATGATTTGTAGTTTTGTATAGCACTATGAGTATATACAGTACTTTTAACAAGTGTTTGGACTATGGAGAATTTCAGCAATAATCTTAAAGAGTTAAGAAGTCAAAAAGGATTTTCACAAGAAGTATTTGCAAAAAAAATACAAGTACACGTTACCAATCTTTCTAAATATGAACGTAGTATTTCTGTGCCTTCTCTAGAAGTTGCTAAAAGAATGGCGGATGTATTGGAAGTATCATTAGATCGATTGGTACACGGTGACAATAAAGCACAAACGACTATCGATGATCAAGATTTATTAAGCCTATTTAATAAAGCACAAAAGCTTTCTGATAAACAAAAAGATACTGTAAAAGACTTTCTTTCTGCTTTTGTACTTAAAGCGGATCTAACTCAAAAACTAGCACAATAAAAAAACAGCCACCTAAACCTAGATGACTGTTTAATACTCTTATTTATTTCTAACTCTTACCGCTGCGAAGTTAAAAACTGTCGCAGAGCCTAATCAATCTTCGAAGAGCTGGGGCTGGGCCTAATCAATCTCGGAAGAGCTGGATTTTAACCACCCTTAACACATCCTGCTTTTATTGGATCAAAATCTTTTGGCCATATGGTCATATTATCATAAACAGCATTTGTTAAATTCGCATTTTCTAAACCAACACTCATCATATTTGCACCTTGTAAATTAGCATGTGAAAAGTCAGCCTCTTCTACATTACTATCTTTCAGGTTTGCGCCTTGTAGATTAGTTTCAATAAAAATTGTAGAAATAGCGATACTATTTTTCAAATTAGAACCTTGAAGATTTGCTTTCCTAAAATCAGCTACAATTAAATTAGTAAAAGATAAGTCACTCCTCATAAGTATTGATTGAAATAGAAAAGCCCCTCTAAGATTTGACTTTATAAAGCTAGTCCCAGACATGTCAACATTTTCTAGCCTTGCTCGGTGTAAATCGAGACCTTCTAGAGATACTCCTTTAAGATTACTGTAAGGCACTTCAACGTGATTATCTGTTTCGCAAAATATTTTCATAATTTTATATTTAAAAACCTCCCCAATCTAATGGGCTTACTATTGTTTGTTGAATTGGTTTTATTCTAAAAGCATCACTTCTAGACATAGTTCCTGGAATTTGACCAGGTGTTTTTCCAAATAATCGTCCTGAAATATATCTATGATTACCTTCTATAATTACACCATTTGAAACCTTTATAGGAGGTGCTACATTTCCTTTTTGTAACATTTTCACATAACGTTCTATCATTGGTAGAGAAACCTTACCTTGTAAAGTTTTCATTGTAGACCCTTCTATAGCAGACATGATAGATGCTTCGCTTACTTCTATAGCTCTTTTAGCTGCATTCATATACCTAGGCACATAACTAAACACCCTACCAGACCCACGAGCCATAGCTCCGGCAGCAGAACCTGGCAACACATAAAACACTTCTTCAGTCATACGAAAAAACGTCATCCATACTTTAAGATGCGCCATGGCTTTTTCTTCATTTCTACCCATATCCATTGCATCAGCATACTCAGTATGTTGATTTCCATAAACTTGTTGATACAGGTCGTATGCCTCCGCAGGATCATCTGGAAAGAATCCATCGTCATTATTTTGCGCCAGCCAGGTTTCAAAATCACCAGAAAACGCATAACGATTCGTTACTTCTGAAGTCCC
>NZ_JBSIBP030000030.1:0-3943 GCF_053613295.3 Aquimarina ulvae | reverse complement strand
GACTGAGTTTATTATAGCTTATAATCATACAGATGCTGGTGAGGATCATTATAGATTGATCACATATAGGATGCTGATCAAGTTATACGGTGTTTAAATATTGACAAATAATCAATATAAAAGGAGAGATTTGCCAACATGTAAACACCGTAAAAAAAAACATTATGAGTTAATTATAAAATAAAATAGTATATTTAAGAAACTGGACTAGGGCTTTACATAGGATACAATGTTGGCAACTGGCTTTCTATCTTTTCAAAGAAAAATGTCCAGAAAAAGTTTGACCATTACCAAGGTCTGTTCTAAACCAATAATCATTTGACATCATTTGTTTACCATTATAAAGTCCATTCCAGCCCAAATCATTTGATGTTATTCTAGCTAATAGCTTTCCGTATCTGTCAAAGATTAAGGTCTCTGAATTAGGAAAATTAACTATACCTTTAATCTGCCAAAAATCATTATAACCATCATTATTTGGTGTAAAGAACTTTGGGTAATCAATTACTGCTACTTCTTCTGAATCCTGTCCGCAACCACCTTCATCTCTAACAAATACCGTGTACATTCCACCTTGAATATTTGAGAAGTAATTACTGTCTTGGTAATTAACTCCATCAATTGAATATTCAAAATCGCCATCACCTGATGCAATAATTTCAATATAATTATTACCCAACTCTCCAAAATTTACCTGTTGTATTTCAGGTAAAATTGAACGAATAAGAGTAAAGTCAAAAGAATTTTCGCAAGTTATGCCATTCTCAATTTGTGTAACAGTTAGAGTATATTTACCTTCTTCAGTTATTTCTCCACTATTTGTGGTTGAAATTAAAGTTCCATCTTCAAAGTACCAATTATATGAATTATATCCAGAATTTACGTTCAATAAAATAGATGGTTCTAAATTACAAATGTAGTATTCATCTTCTACATTAATTTCAGGTAATTCATTTACGATTAAGTCAAATGATGTTTCGGAATAACAAATTGGATTTGAGGTATCTTCAACTCTAATACTTATGGTTTGAGAAAAAGGTTCTGTATTTTGGAATAATGTTGGTAGGGGACTTGGAAGGGGATTATTATCGGAATCGAAATACTGTATCGTTAATCCTGTTTGATTTCCAATAAGTTCTTGTTCTATAAGAGACGTATCAAATTCGGAATAACCATTTCCTTTGTCACATGCATATAAACTTTCAAGTTGGCTGATATTTGGTTGTGTCAGAGTTTGCAACTGTAAAGTCGTTTCAGCATAACAGGTCGAATGATCATCAGTAACCCTTACAGTTATCGATTCATTGAACGTATTTGAATTTGTGTATGGGTTTGGTAAAGGACTAGGTAATGCATTACCTGACTGGTCAAAATAGCTAACAGTCATTTCTGTTTGACCATTTAAAACTTGACCTTCTACATTTGAGGTGTCAAAATATTCTGAGATACCATCATTATTATCGTCACAACCATAAATAGGTTGTAATTGATTTACTTCTGGTAAAGGATTTACTATTAAATCAAAAGAGCTCTCGTTATAACAATTAGAATTTGGGTCAGTTATTCTAGCTGTAATAATTTCTTGATTAAGAACTATATTTTGAATTGTATTTGGTAATGGATTAGGTAACGGTTGACCATTTTCGTAAAAAAACTCTATTATCATTCCAGATTGATTATCTGAAATATTAGTTTCAAGATTACTAATATCAAACTCAGTTATGCCATCATCATCATCATCACAAGCATAAATGTTATTAATTTTATTAATTTCTGGTAGAGGATTTACTATTAAGTCAAATGATATTTCTGTAAAACAAGTTAAATTATTGTTGTATGCAATTCTAGCAGTAATAGTTTCTTGTCCAAGAATAGAATTAGTCATTGGATTTGGTAATGGACTTGGTAATTCAATTCCATTAAAATCAAAGTATTTTATAGTTAGGTCTGACTGATTTCCTATTAAGTCATATTCAATTGAAGAGGTATCAAAGGCACTAGAAATTTGACTTTCATAAACATCTTCACAAGCATGTATATCTGAAATTTGATTTACATTAGGACTATTGGTAATAACGACTTCAATATTGAGAGTTTCTGTTTCTGTTCCACAAGTTACCAATGCAGTAACATTGAAATTTCCAATACTAGTAAAAGTATGGCTAGGATTATTTTCAGTAGATGTATTATTTAAACCAGACGCTGGATCATCAAAATTCCATATTACCGAATCAAAATCACCATTTATTTCAAAATCTGTTGTTTCTGATAAACATGTATTTGTGTATGTAATTAAACCTTCTAAATTTGTTTGATCTGTCTTGTATTTATAAAAAAGAACGTCCGTATTATTATTACCACTATTGTTGTTTATTTCATTACCGTTTATTTGCATTGGATAACTTTCGAAGAAAGCACTTAAATATATATCATTATCAACAATTAAAATTGGTCCTGGACCATCTTTATATTCTGAAGTTGGATAATAGTTTTCTCCAGTAGAATGTAAAATAAATTCTTTTTCAAAACTTGGAAGATTAACTTTAAATAATACTAAATCTTCATTATAAAAATTGTTAGTTATCGTTGATTCTATTGTTTGATTACTAAAAGTCAAAGTCGATTTAAAACTTGTTAATATAAAGAGCTCATCGTTCTTATGATACATATAGCCATTGCTTATATTGTCAGTTCTCCAATTACCTCCAATAGTAGGCAATGGCACACTAGAACAATTATCAATTGTTGTTATATTTTCAAGATTTCCATCACTTGAAGAAAATTCAGTCAAGATACTTCCAAAATAACAGTTGCCAACGGTCAAAACATTTCCTAATACTTCTACAGTATTTGAATAACTTCCCCATAAATATAATTTACCATTGGTATTATTGTAATATAAGTTTGAGGCATTATATCTATAATCATAAACTGAAGAATTTGATATTTCCTTAATCCATTGTAAGTTTAAATCTGGATTTATTTTAGTTATATGAGTGTAATTATATGATGAAGAAGAGCTTCCTGTTAAATATAAATTGCCATTATTATCAATATCGGAATCTATGAGTATATCTTCTGCATTCTCGCCAAATTGATTCGCATCAATCAAACCTCCATCTAAATCGAATTTAGCAATGTAATAATCTTCTGGATTTGCAGTTAAACTGATTTCATTGTTTATATTGATTGTAGATAAAAAACGCCCTACTACAAAAATAGTATTGTTCCAATAATGTATGTTTATTCCTATTTGTTGTCCACCAATAGGTCTACTCCATAATAGTTGGCCTTGAGCACTTATTTTTACAACACTCATTCCAGGCACAATAGTTATACTTCCAATATTAACTTGGCCTTGATCATTATTTACTATTACATATACATTATCTTGCTCATCCACGGCAGTTTTATACGCTTCGATATCGTCATATTCATCCAAAAAATTATAAGACCAAATTAAATTGCAATTAAAATCATATTTATAAATTACACCTTCATCAAAGTTTGATTGGGTAGTTGTGAAAATAATACCATCTGAAACTTTTTCAATATCTTCAGGATAATCATGTACCCAACCTCCTATATTCTGGGCGCAATCAAAACACTGAGCATAAGAGAACATGGTAAATGTTAGAAATAGGATAAGTAGTTTAAATTTCATTTCGGTTTGAGCTTGTTACCAACGTCTCGGCTATGGTTAGTACGGGAATTAAAAGTAATTATTTTCCGATTAAGCACTTAGCTAAATCTTTTTATTTTTGTTTTATTTTTTCATTTATAAAGCCAAATCAAAAGATTTGGCGGACTTGGTTAAAAGCACTAAAGTTTGGATTAAGCACAAAACCCGTATTAATTATAGCCATTGTGCCTGTTGCACAAGATAGCAAAAAGTGTTAATTTCATGGTATGCAAGGCAAGAAAGTATATCAAGAGAAACTTT
>NZ_JBSIBP030000003.1:0-630305 GCF_053613295.3 Aquimarina ulvae | reverse complement strand
TATTGCAAAAGTTTCTCCAGCAGCAGCAGATGCATTAAATCTGTTATTAATAATTTTAGTTTCGTTAGCAAGAGATAAAATACATCTTGTTTCTATATCGTTATCATCGATAGTTATTTTTTGTCCTATAGTTGCAGCGGTAAAACCAACTCTACTGTTAACTTCGGTATTTCTAGCAATAAGGATATCAAAAGCTAATTCATTTTCCATAAGAACTCCATTACTATCCCTGGTTCTAAATGCCTCAATATTTATAGCATAACCAACTTCTCCTCCATCAGATCCTGACATTGGTTGACCTATATTAGTAAATGTATTTCCCTCTATTAGAATATCTCGACCATCTGTAAGAGCAATTCCCATTCTCCTAATATCTTTAAATGTACAATTGATGACTTTTACATTAGTAGTAGGTTTATAACCTGGGTTAAAAGAAAAACCTAATGAATAAATAGCAATAGCGCCTTTAGAACCTTCTACAAATTGTACACCATCAATAGTAACATTTCTTCCCGAATGTATATGCATAAGGTGTGTTCCCTCCAAACCAACATCCTGAGGAGAATAAATCCTTTGATTTCTATCTCCGATGATGAAACCTCCAGAGATGGTTACATTGTCTGAATCTCTCACAGCAATAACAGCACCATTCTCTATACCGGATGCTGCAGGAAATTGACGTAGTTTAGTATTGTCAGACATTTTTAAATGAAAATTAGATGGTACATTTATAGCCTCTACAGACGCATAAAAATTTTGATTAGATGTTGTACTTGTAACCTTGGTAGTTTCAAAAAATGCATCAAAAACATTCGTTGTAAACGTAGTTCCCCCCATTTCTTTAATACGAAACATTAGTTTCTCAAACTCGGCCGTGTTTTTTAAGGCAATTTCAGAGGAGGTCTGTCCTTGTACAATATTTTCCCATCTGGATGCTACAAATCTAAAAGTAGTATTCTTAAGTAGTACTTCTCCTTGCGTATCTAAATCGTGATTTAAGAGTCTACCATCAATAGTTCCACCAGAGAATATCAATGTACCATTAAATATATCCCCACCTTCAAAATCAAAATTGACATTAGCGGGTAAATTAATCGTTTTTCCTTCTAAGTCCATTAAACAATCAATTGTAACTGTCGAATTTGCAACAATAGAAGAGAGGTCAAAGTCACAAGGGTTATCAGAAGTTATGTCTGTATCTTCTTCCTCTTCAATGTCATCATCTTCTTCAATAACTTCCTCTTCTTCAGCAATAATTTCTTCAATACTTTCAGTGCTACAAGAATAATAGAACACTGTCATTAAAATCAATAAAAAATAGGGCGATTTTTTCATTTGGATGGGGATATTTTTAGTTTTCAATTTCATAATTAACGGAACTTCATCGATACTATTGTGTATTATGTCGAAAAAAAAATGTTAAAATTCATGAAGCATAATTTATTGATACATAAACATTTAATACCATATGGTTTTACCGTAAACAAAATAAAAATTACCCAAAACTTAATTTAAAGTTATATAATACTAGGTAAGTAATGGAGTGTGGAGTATGAGTCATTAATTTGTGGCTTTATTCCCCCGAAATTATCGAAGATCTTAAATCATTTATAAGTTTTTTCTTACATTTAAGTGTGGTTTAAATTCCTGATCATGTAGTCCTATTTTATAAAGGAACTAATATATTGAATAAAATATGTTAAAAAAAGAATTAAAATAAAAATATTAATGAGTAGGTATATCTATATATTTGCATGCAAAATATACATTTTTATTCTATAAAGTGAAAAATAGGGGTAAGATTATTCGAGTCACAACTGTTCCAAGATCTTTGGGAGGATTACTTCAGGGACAGTTAAAATTTATGTCACAGTATTATGAGGTAATAGGTGTGTCTAGTAAAGAAGAAACTATTTTAGATAGAGTTGCCAAACAAGAGGAGGTGAAAGTAATTCCTGTAGAAATGACTCGTAAAATAACACCGGTACAGGATCTTAAAGCTGTTTACCGATTATATAAAGTTTTTAGAAAAGAAAAGCCTACTATTGTTCATAGTCATACTCCTAAAGCGGGTACGTTATCAATGATAGCAGCAAAATTTGCACGAGTCCCGCACAGACTTCATACAATAGCAGGTTTACCTTTGTTAGAAGCTACTGGAGCAAAAAGAGCGTTATTAGATACTGTAGAGAAGGTAACATATGCTTGCGCAACAATGATTTATCCTAATTCTTTTGGTCTTAACGATATTATTTTAGAAAATAAATATACCAGCCCTAAAAAGTTAAGGGTTATCGCTAATGGTAGCTCTAATGGAATAGACACCTCATATTTTGATCCTTCACAGTATTCAAAACAAGATCATACCAGATTAAAAGAAGAATTAAAAATTAATAAAGAAGATTTTGTTTTTGTATTTGTAGGGCGATTCGTAAAGGATAAAGGGATCAACGAATTAATAGCTTCATTTAAACTATTAAATAATAAGTATAAGAACACAAAACTTTTATTAGTAGGTACTTATGAAAGGGAGCTGGATCCTTTATTACCTAAGACTGAAAGTGAAATTGACAATAATCCAAATATTATTTCAGTCGGTTGGCAAAAGGATGTAAGACCATTTTTTGCAATATCAGATGCTTTAACTTTTCCTAGTTATCGCGAGGGTTTTCCTAATGTGGTAATGCAGGCTGGTTCTATGGGATTGCCAAGTATTGTAACGGATATAAATGGATGTAATGAGATTATTGCAGAAGGAGTTAATGGTACTATAATACCAGTTAAAAGCTCGGAAGCTCTTTATCAAGCTATGAAAAAATTTATTTCTGATAGTCAATATTGTAATCAGTTATCGTTAAAAGCAAGGAAGATGATTTGTGAGAAATACGAAAGAAAATTCGTTTGGAATGCTATTCTAGAAGAGTATCAACAATTATAAATGTTATTTATTTCGTCTGATTTTAAAAAACATTTTTTTATTTTAACCAAAACAAAAGTAACATCGTCATAATTATTTAGGTTCCACATATCTATCCCAAAGATATGTAGCGCTATTACGTTCATATTTCATGGATGCTATTATGTATTGATGATTCTGGAAATTATAGAATGAGCGTTAGTAGAGTGTATGAAAGTTAGTGAGAAAATAAGGTATATTTCTTTTTGGACGTTAGATTTTATAACAGGAAGTAAAGTAAAGAAGCATTACAGAGATATTAAAAACCTCTTAGAAAATACCAATCATAATGCTTCCATCAGTAAACAAAAAGAATATTTAGATGCGGTACTTACGCATTCGGTAGAGGCATCGACTTTTTATAAAGGTATTGATTCTTCGAACCTTCAAAACTTTCCGGTAGTTAATAAAGAAATAGTTAAATCATCTTACGAAAAATTCGAATCGTTGAAATATAGAAATAAAAAGAAAATTGGGGTATCTACTAGTGGATCCACAGGAGCTTCTTTTACAGTTTACCAAGATATCAATAAGAAGGCTAGAAATACCGCAGACATCATTTACTTTTCCGAGTTGTGTGGATTTTATTTAGGATATAGGTTATTTTATTTACGTTTTTGGAATATGTTCAAAAAGAAAAACAAATTAGAATCTTTTTTTCAGAACATAACTCCAATCGATGTATTTGATTTATCTCACGAATCAATTAAAGATTTACTAGTTATTTTGAAAAATGATACATCTAATAAGGGAATGCTTGGGTATGCTTCTTCATTTGATAAAATTTGTAAATACTTAGATACTGAAAATGCTGCCCCTGTTGATTGTAAACTAAAATCAGTAATAGGTATGTCTGAACATTTAGATCCATCAACAAAGGCGTCTATGAAGAAATATTTTGATGTGGATATGGTGTCCAGATATTCTAATGCTGAGAATGGAATGATTGCTCAGCAACCAATGGGTAAAGAATATTTTGAAATTAATTGGGCTAGTTATTATGTAGAGATCTTAAGTTTTACCAGCGATAACAGTGTAGAACCTGGAACATTGGGAAGAATAGTAATTACGGATTTATTCAACTACAATACGCCAATGATTCGATACGATACCGGTGATATTGGAATTCTGAATTATGTTAAGGAAAAAGACCAGTCAAAACTTGTTCTTACCAAGGTTGAAGGTCGAAAGATGGATATGATACATAATACCTCTGGAGAGATATTATCTACGAGCATCCTTTTGGTTATTAATAAATACAAAGAAGTAAAACAGCGACAAATCATCCAAAAAACTAACATGGAATATCTATTTAAACTAAAACTAGAAAATAGCACTTTTGAAAAAGAGAAAGAGTTTGTGGATGAGTTTAAAGGGTATCTGGGAGAAGATGCAATTATCGAACTGGAGTATGTCTCAGAAATACCTTTATTGGATTCTGGTAAACAAAGAGCAATTATTAACGAGGTTGCGTTGTAAACAATAGAAAAATTGAACTGTAAACACTTTTTATTTTTATTTAAAAAGTAGTTAAATTTAGTTAAAAAAGTAAAATATAGATTGTATATTTGCCACCGATTCTAAGATAGAATTATAGATATGATGATTACTGCATTCCCCTTGACAGATAAAAATCGTTATTCTACTGTATTTCCCCCGTTTTTTATGTAAAAAAGTATCACATGTAATTTATTCCGTGGGTCTGAGTGTAGTCATTTTTAAACTAGAAAATAAGGTGTATAAATATTTTTTTAAACGGGTTTTTGATTTCAGCGTTGCTTTAGTTTTGCTTTTTGTCAGTTTACCTATAGTTCTGTTGCTTATTACTTTTCTGGCGATAGCCAATAAAGGGAAACCATTTTTTGTTCAGAAAAGACCAGGTAAATCCGAAAAAATATTCAGTATTATCAAGTTTAAAACAATGAACGATTTAAAGGGTAAGGATGGTAATCTGTTACCTGATAAAGATCGAATGACAAGAGTTGGAACGTTCGTAAGAAAAACTTCATTAGATGAAATTCCCCAACTGATTAATGTAGTAAAAGGAGATATGTCGCTAATAGGTCCAAGACCTTTAATTAGTCAATACCTACCAGTTTATAACGAAACTCAGAAAAAACGGCACGATGTGAAACCGGGAATTACCGGTTGGGCTCAGGTAAATGGTAGAAATTCAATCACCTGGAAAAAGAAATTTGAATATGATGTGTGGTATGTGGAGCATTATAGTTTTTTATTAGATTTAAAAATATTAGGTCTTACCTTAAAAAAGGTTTTAAAAAAAGAAGATGTTAACTTATCCAATGAATTGACATCAGAATGGTTTAATGGTACTAACTAATTAATTTTATTGTAGTCAGAAGAGAATGAGTAAAGATATACAGATAATAGGCTTAACGAAAAAAATGCTGAGGGAAGCTATTGATAAAAATACGTATTGGAAAAGTGATCTCGCACCATTACCAAAGAGTAAAGCATTGTGGCTAATTGCCAATAACAGAGTCAACGATGATGATTATTGTGGTGTAATAGGATATGAAGGAGAGAAAATAATTTCGTTTATTTTTATGTTTCCGGATTTATTAAACGTAAAAGACGATAAACCAAAGAAAGTATACTGGATGATATCCTGGTGGGTACATAAATCATATAAAGACACCGTATTAGGAACTTACATTTATAATGAAGCTATAAATCTAACAGGAAAACAAATAGTGATTAAATCGTATGCAGAGAATGTAAATACGTTTTATGAAAAACAACCTTTCAAGGTAATAGCAGAAAGATTAAGACATACCATATTCTTTAGTCTGGATGCTTCTATGCTAATCGGAAGATTTAAATTTTTAAAGTCCTTTAAATTTATACTCGATCGAATTGATAGTTTTGTCGGTGCAATTATGAGAATGCTTAATTCATCTAAAATGAAGAATAATGTAAAGGTGCTTTCTTATGAATTTGTAAATCAGATAGATATAGATACTTGGGGATTTATTAAACCTCTTTGTGGTAGTGACTTGATTTATAAGACCAGAGAGTATGTAAATTGGCAAATAGATGCCAGTCAATATTTGCAGACTCCGGTTCCTAAAAAACATCCTCATATATCATTACAAACAGGTATCAGTAATAATATTTATATTCATAATCTAAAAATATTAAAGGAAAACAGAATCATTGGGTTTTTATCGTATGTCATTAATTATAATGAGTTTAATGTTAAGTATTTTTTAGTAGAAGATGAGAAGAACTATAATATGTGTGTAGATGCGTTAATGGAAAACTTTATTAAACAGAAAACAACGTTCTTATTTACGGATGATACCAAATTATCTGATAATATAACTAAAAGATACCAAACAATTTTCACACATAAAGTAATAAAAAAAGGGTTGGCTCATAATGATACAGCGATAGATTCTGAGAATTTTATGATGTTAAACCGTGATGGCCACTTTTATTAAACCAATTGCATAATCAACCACAAATGGAATTTGTAAAAAGACTACAGAAATCGATAGAAAAGAACTCAGCCAATAATGTATTATGTACGAATGGTACGTTCTATACTTACAAGGAGCTTGCTGAAGAAATTTCTAAAATAAGGACTGCAATTGCCGATACTGTAGAGGATTCAGAAAAGCTTATTGGTTTGGTAACTAATGATGACATACAAACCTATGCCAGTATGATTGCACTGTGGCTAGAAGGAAAAGCTTATGTTCCAGTAAATCCAGAAGTTCCATTAGAAAGGAATAGTAAAGTTTTTGAACTCACAGAAGCGAAGTATGTTATAGATTCTTCAGAAAGTTCTATATATAAGGATTATAAAGTAATTGCTTCTAAAAATTTACCGAATACTGAGATCAATTTAGTTCCTAAAGAACTCTTTGGTGACCAGTTAGCATACATATTGTTTACATCTGGCACCACAGGTTTGCCAAAAGGTGTCCCCATTACATTTGATAATCTACAGGCGTTGGTTGATGCTATTGATGCGGAACCAACATTCAATCTGATACCATCAGATCGATGTTTACAAATGTTTGAGCTTACCTTTGATTTCTCGGTTGTTACGTACTTGTTTCCTTTGCTATCTGGATCGTGTATGTACACTATTCCTAAAGGAGCAATAAAGTATTTCTATATTTTTAAACTAATTAATGAGGAGAAACTAACAGTGCTTACAATGGTGCCATCCATTATAAATTATTTGAGGCCGTATTTTAGAGAAATAAAGGCTCCAGATGTGAGGTATTGTAGTTTTGGTGGTGGAGCGTTACATAAGGATATTGCAAAGGAATGGAGTGACTGCATTCCGAATTGTAAAATATTCAATTATTATGGGCCTACTGAGTTTACAGTATACAGTGGATTTTATCCATATCATAAAGAAACAGATGCCAAGTCTCATAATGGTATCATTGCTATTGGGACACCACATAAAGACACACTATATCTGGTGGTAAATGAAAAGAATGAAGAAGTTGCTATCGGTGAAACAGGCGAGTTATGTTTAGGAGGCCCTCAAATAACACCTGGGTATTGGAAAAATGAAGAACGAAATGCTCAAAGTTTTTTCATCAAAGAAGAAAATGGAACAAAGGTTAGGTATTATAAAACAGGAGATCTTTGTGTAAAGGACGAAGAAGGTGATTTCTTATATGTAGGAAGAGCAGATTTTCAGGTAAAAATAAGAGGATATAGAGTAGAACTAGCTGAAATTGAATTTCACGCAAAATCCAAATCAGATAAGAAAGTGAATATGGTCGCACTAGATATAACTAATAAATTGGGTAATGCGGAGTTAGGTTTGGCTATCGAATCTGATGAGTTTGATACAGCATATATATTTGATCATATGAAAACGGTGATGCCAAATTATATGATTCCGATGCACGTGCGATTTATAAAAGAGTTTCCTCATAGTATTAATGGAAAAATTGATAGAAAGGAATTAAAGAAATATTTTAATATAAACTAAGCAACCAAAAATTACCAATTAATGAATAAAGAAGAAATTTTATCTAAAGTACGAACAGCATTCATTTCAGTATTAGAGCATGAAAACTTTGAACTTTCTGATGAGACCACTGCAAATGATGTGGACGGATGGGAATCCATCACACATATGATGATTATTACAGAAGTAGAGAAAACCTTCAGTATTAAGTTTAAATTAATGGATTTGATGAATATGAACAATGTAGGTGATTTAATAAAAAGCATTCAATCAGAATTAAAGCAGTAAAGTAACTTTGACCTCGATTTACTGATTTTTATCATAGTAAGATAGATGATAATCGATTCAGTTATTTATCGGAATATCATTTTATAAACAAATGGAGGAAATTGTAATCATCAATATAACAGGTTATGATTGGATTTTTATGAAAACAATAAGGATATGTATAAATCATTTATGAAACGTTTTTTGGATGTAGTGCTTTGTTTTGTAGGTGTCATCGTTTTATCACCCATAATAATAGTGCTTATGATGCTATTGGCTTTTGCAAATCGAGGGAAACCATTCTTTTTTCAGCCCAGACCAGGCAAAAATGAAAGGGTTTTTAAAATTATCAAGTTCAAAAGTATGAGTGATAAAAAAGACGAACATGGAGAACTACTACCTTTTGAAAAACGAATAACAAAAACAGGTAGTTTTATCAGAAAGTATTCATTAGATGAAATTCCACAGCTTTTCAATGTAATAAAAGGGGATATGAGTTTAATTGGCCCTAGACCGCTATTAATAAAATATTTACCATTGTATAATGATACTCAACGCAAGCGACATGATGTAAGACCAGGAATTACCGGATGGGCGCAGGTAAATGGGCGAAATGCGATCTCTTGGGATGAAAAGTTTAAACTTGATGTATGGTATACACAAAATGTAAGTTTTAAACTGGATGTAAAAATTATTATGATGACCATAAAAAAAGTACTGTTCAAAGAAGATATTAATAGCGATGAAAAAGTTAATATGCCTACTTTTACCGGTAATAATTAACCTAGTAAAATAAAAATAAATAAAACAAGATTGTAAAAGTGAAAAATGCTGTAATAATTGGTGCAGGAACGCAAGGACAAGTATATGCTTCGTATCTTAAGGAAGCTGGAGTTAATATCATCGGTTTTATAGATGATAATCCAGAGCTTGTGGGTAAAGAAGTAATCCATATACCTGTTATTGGTAAATATGAAGACTTATTCTTAAAAGAGTTTAAGAATAAAATACAAGATGTATATTGTCCAATCGGAGTAAATGCTGTACGCGTTACATATTTATCCACCTTAAAAAAAGAAGGATATGGTATACCTGGGTTCATACACAATACGGTATCGATTGCCCCAGATGTTACCATTGGTGAAGCCGTTTATATGCTGGCAGGTAATATCGTGATGCCACACACAACAATTGGTAATTATATTATGATCAATATGGATAGTACGATTGCACATCATGTAAATTTAGAAGACGGAGTGTTTATGTCTTCGGGCGTTAATATCGGAGCTTTAATCAATATCAGGAAAAATGCATATATCGGTATGGGCGTCACCGCAATGACAGGGGTTAAAGAAATAGGAAAAGAAACATTAATAGGGGCAGGAACAGTTATTATTAAAGATGTTCCAGAATACACTACAGTAGTTGGTAATCCGGCTCGCGTAATAAAAACAAATAAACCATAGTTTATGGATTTTGAAACTAACCACACAGATATCACCTTTATTGGGTCAGGTATCTCTTCTTCATTTACTATTTTATATTTTCTTGAACAATTAAAAACCAACCCGATTGACAAGAAAATATCACTAACCATTATTGATAAATACACTGAGTATTATACAGGAATACCATATGGAGAAAGATCAGGATTTTCTGTTCTTTTAATTACATCTTTAAAGAATTTCCTGCCAGAGCCAGAATTGGGTAAATTTATTAATTGGCTTAATATTAACAAAAAATGGTTGTTAGATGAATTTAGATTAGATGGAGGAGCATTATCCTTAGAATGGCTTTCTAAACATGAGAACAACATTCGAAATAACGAATGGGAAGATCTTTTTATTCCTCGTCGGTTTTTTGGTTGTTATATTGAAGAAAAAGCTAAGTCGTATATCAATGAAGCTCAGGAAAAAGGTAGTGTAACTGTAAATTACATTAATTCTGAAGTAATCGATTTAGATAAAAGAGGTGATAATTTCGCAATAGCTCTGAACAACGATCATAAAGTTATTTCCAAGAAAGTTATTCTTTCTGTTGGCTCTCTTCCAACGAGACACTTATGGAAAAAAAATGACCTAATTATCGATGAAAATTTGTTTTTCATTAATAATCCGTATAAGCCTTGTTTGAAGGAAGTATTAAATAAACTGGAGACATTTTTAGACGATAAGCCAGAAAAACAAATAAATGCTTTAATCGTTGGGGCAAATGCAAGCGGGTTAGAGATGTTATACAAGCTCAATGATCACAAACGTTTACAATCTAAAATAAATAAGTTTACACTAATTTCTACACAAGGATTATCGCCAGATTCAATTGTGGACGAACAAAGGAAAAAGAAATATTCTCCCAAAAATTTACTAAGACTTGTAACTCACGAAAGTTTAACTGCTAAACAAATAGCAGATGCGACTTACAGGGATTTAGATGTAGCTGACGAAATTCATTTAGGTGCAGCTTCTACTGTGAATATTATTTCAAAAGCATTTGGGTCATTATTAAAAAAACTAGATCAAGAAGAACTTAAAAAGTTTGCTTGTTTATACGGTAATGATATAGGACGAAGACAACGTTGCGCTGGATATCACTATTCTAAAACAATAGAAGCCTTAAAAAAAGTAAATCGCTTTACCCACATCGCAGGGAGGTTTATAACTATTAAGAAAAACTCTGAAGACACTTATTTTCTCGAATATCTGGATACTAAATCCGGTGAGAATAAAATTTCTGCGGATACAGTCCAAGTAGTTTTTAACTGTATTGGGAGTACAAATTTTACCGCACCCGATGTTCCAATATTATTGAAGAAAACTATAGAAAAGAAACTTTGTGTTCCTAATGAATCAAAAATAGGTTTTGAAGTTAACGAATCCTTAGAAGCATCAGATAATTTACATATTATAGGACCATTATTAGCTGGTAATATTTTTGAAGGAAAAGCTGTTTGGCACGTAGAACATTGTGGTAGAATTATATGGTTGTCAAATGTATTAGCCAGTAAAATACATACTTACTTTGCGCAAACTACTGTGAAAAATAAATAAAAAACAATCAATAAAAAGAATCATTCATATTAATACATTAGCATTGGAGGGAAACTACAAAATATTAATAAAGGATCTTGATGATAGTTCAGAGGTTTTAAAATATAAGTCACTTCTTAAAAAAGAATGGAATAATAATGTTTATTATTCTATAGAGCACTTGCGTCATTCTGAGAAAGATACAGACGAGTTAAGATGTTTTTTGTTTGAGAAAGATAAAACCCCTATTATTTTAATGCCATTTATATTAAGAAAAATTAAGATAAACGATAAGGAGTATCCATATAAAGATGTTATTAGCCCGTATGGTTATAGCGGTCCTTTATATAATAATCATATTTCATCAGAAGATCTTGCCAAATTTTGGAAATACGTAGATTCCTGGTATCAGGAAAATAATATCGTAACAGAATTTGTGCGTTTTAGTCTTAACGAAAATCACGATAATTATACCGGTTCTCTCATGAAAACATTGTCCAATGTAAAAGGTTGTTTATTAGACAATTTTGAGGATCAGTGGAATTCGTTTCTTCCTAAGGTGAGAAATAATTATAGAAAAGCGGTTAACTATAAGCTAACTTTCAAGGTGTACCACAAAGAACAGATTAGCAAACACGTGATTAAAACCTTTCATGATATTTATGTAGATACGATGACAAGAAACAAAGCCGATAGTATTTACTTCTTTTCTAATACTTACTTTGAAGATCTCATATTGTCAAATCTGGATAATTTTTCTATTGCTATTGCTTATTATAAGGATATACCTATTTCAGTAGAGCTAATCATTAATTATAATGATATAATCTTTGCATTCTTAGGCGGTACTAACGCTGAGTATTTTAGTTATCGGCCTAATGATTTTTTAAGAGTAAAAGTTATAGAATGGGCCATTGAAAATGGTAAAAAATATTACGTGCTTGGTGGTGGTATGAAGGATGGAGACGGATTATATAAGAATAAAAAATCCCTTTTCCCAAAGGATGATGATGTAATATTTTGTACAGGTAGAAAGGTTGTAAATCAACAGGTATATGATAAATTATGTTTGTTTTCAGATGAAGAATATAAAAGTATTAAAAATGAAGACCTGAAAAATTATTTCTTTCCATTTTATAGATTGAACAAAAGATGAAAAAGGAAAATATAGATTATTTTTTCGAAATTTTTGAAAAATGTTCAATACCAAAAATATTTTCGGAGGTGCATTCTGAAGGAGCAGAAGAGCGTTTAATTAACTCTGATTATGAAAGTAACTTAGTTGATAATCCAAATACTATTTATTCTATTTTCTTTATCCCGGATTATATAAAACCGATTATCAAAAGTGATAATTTTGTTATTAAAAAAACAATACAATTTTTTAAAGGGTACGCAATTTTTCTGGATGGTTTTGCTAGTGCGGATGCTTATATCAAGTATCGTTTTAGAAGCAATGCCAAAGGAATCAGAAGGCGTATCAAGCGATTAGAGACCTGCTTCAACATTTCTTATAAAACATACTATGGAGGTATTGAGAAAGAGGACTATGAGTTCTTTATGGATTCCTTAAAGAAAATGCTGATTAGAAGATTTAAACAACGTAATGATGTAAGTCAGAGTCTTTTGAGATGGGATCATTATAAGCAAATGTATTTTTCTCTTATCAATGAAAAAAAAGCTTCCATGTTTGTAGCCTTCGAGAATGATAAACCCATTATAGTTTCTCTAAATCATCATTTTCAGAATAGACTATTTAGTGCAATATCATCCTATGATATTGATTATTCTAAATTTAGTCTAGGTAGTGTAGAAATTTATAAAAAACTTGATTGGCTTATCGAAAATAATCATACGTCTTACGAGATGGGAATGGGTGACCTCAGTTATAAAAGAGAGTGGTGTAATCACATCTATAATTTTGAACATCAAGTAATTTATCCTAAAAAATCAATTGCCGCTTTTGTGAAAGGCAACATAGTATATCTTAAAACAGAACTGAAGGAGTATATTTATAAAGTAGCCTATGTTCGCTATAAAGAGTACAAAGCCAAGCGAAAGGATACTCCGGTTGAGATGACAGAAAAATATCAGATTTCTCCGTTGGAAGACGCTATATATGACAAGAGTTTATCAGTAATAGATTATAATAAAGAAACAAACGGTTCTTTAAGAAGGGTTGTTTTTGACTTTCTTTATGCAAGTATTGACAATGTTAATAATGTAAGAGTATTAGAAGTTTCTAATAAAGAAAAGATATTCCTAATTGTAGGAAAGTCTAAAATGCAAAAAGTTATTTTAAAAAATTGATTACTATTTAGTTATCTCTATTTCTTTAAAATATTTGGTTACGACTTTCGCAATCAAATCTCTTCCATGATTGTTCCAATGTCTATCATAAATTAGAGTTGTAGCACGTGTGCTTTCTCTAAAATATTCTGAAAAATCAATGTAAGCGAAGTCGTTTTTGTTTAAATAAGATAAAAAAACATCACTAGTAATTCTTGAATCTAAAAGAAGGGTAAAACGATCTTTATCGTATCCATAGATCTCAACAAGACTGTTGAAATTAGCTATATATTTATTTTCTTTTTCTTTTTTCAAACGTACTAATTCTTCTTCGTTTAATTCTTGTTTTTTCTTAGCAGGTTTTAGTAGGCTCCTGATTTTGTGTAATAACCGTTGTGGAGGATCTAAAATACCTATGCTTTTACAATAAACCAGTAATTTACTTTTTTTAAGAAGTCTATTTAGTGGAGATTCTAGCGCTAACCGACCAGTGACAACTTGGTATTCTCCTCTTGTTAGGTCATTAGAAAACTTGATCCCTAATACAATATGATCGATCGCTTCAAACTGTTCTTTATATGCATGAATAAGGTGTAATTGATCAGCAAAGTCATATCCTGCATATCCATATTCATAAACTTCAATTTCTGGTATAGATTTCTCTATCTTTTTACCAATAGAATTAAAATAGTTTTGATGAAATCCTTCTATAAATGAATCTCCTACTAGAGCAATCTCAATTTTATCTTTAGTTGGATTAAATTCTCTGTAAGAATTGTAACCTGAGTTATTTATATGATATTCAGAGAAATTTTGCCTTCTATTTCCTGTTACAGAAAAACCACACTGATTAGGCATCCATTTTTCTACTTTGTATTTATCCAGCATCCTGGTGGGTGTATCTTTTCCTAAATAAAAAACTCGCACGAATAGCTCTAATGAAATGAGTACCAGAAAAACATATAATGCACTTTTTAGAATAAGTTTTTTCATTTTTGAACTGTTTTAGTCAAGGACAATGTTTTAAAATTGAAAATAAATAAATGATCTGTCAATAGTATCATCAAAGAAAAGCAGCATTCCTAAAATTACTAAAGTATAGGCTATAAACCGTACAATTCTTGATTTAAACTTAAAAGGGGACCGCTCATCCCTTCGAATGCTAAACTCATACAATACAAAAATCCCTAACAACACAAAATAATCGATCATGCGATATCCTAAAGGATGCTGATATATTTCAAAACTAAAATTACTATATATTTGTTCTAAAAAACCAAAAGCATCCGTAATGGATTCTGATCTGAAAAACACTCTGGAAAATGTTACCAATAAAAAAGTAAAGAGTATTTGTATAAGTTCCTTTAACGAAGGAAACCATCTGTTTTCTGCAACTACGGTATTCATATACATTCGGTTACGCCCTGTTAGAAAAACAGGTATGTATAAAAGTGCATGAATTGCTCCCCAGGCGATAAACGTCCAATTAGCACCGTGCCAAAAACCACTTACCAAAAAGATAATAGCAATGTTTCTAACGGATTTTAATTTACTAACTCTACTTCCTCCAAGAGGAATATACACGTAATGTCTAAACCATGTTGATAAAGAAACATGCCAACGTTGCCAATATTCTGCTACATTTCTGGAAAAATTTGGAAACTTGAAATTGGACATCAGTTCGATTCCAAATAACTTAGCTGTACCAATTGCAATGTCAGAATAGCCGCTAAAATCCCCATAAACCTGAAAACTAAATAAAGTTACACCCAATAGTAGAGTAGAAGCGGGATAACTCCCATAATTGGCAAATATATCGTCAACTATAGGGGCGATCGAGTCTGCAATAGCTACTTTTTTAAATAATCCCCAAATGATTAATTTTAATCCTTCTGTACACTGTTTGTAATTAAAAGTTCTTTTTGTAGTGATTTGAGAAAGTAAGTTGGATGCTCTTTCTATTGGACCCGCAACCAATTGAGGAAAAAAACTAACAAATGTTGCAAACGAGATAAAATCTTTAGTAGGAGTAAGTCTTTTATAATAAATATCTAAAGAATAAGACATCGTCTGAAACGTATAAAAAGATATTCCAACAGGTAGTATAATCTGTAATGTCCAAGAACCACGTATTTCATAACCAAAGAAAGAGAAAAGATCTGTCCAGGAATCTATAAAGAAATTATAATATTTAAAAAAGCCTAAAAGTCCAATGTTGAATAGTACACTAACCCATAGCCAACTTTTTCTTTTCTTATTAGAATCACTATGATGAATATATTGACCAACTAAATAATCAACGATCGTACTTGCTAAAATTAAAAATAAGAAACGCCAATCCCACATTCCATAAAAAAGATAACTTGCTCCCAACACAAAAATGTTTTGAAGTCTTAGGTTTTTATGGAAGAAGAACCAATACGCGATAAAAACAATTGGTAAAAAAATAAAAAAATCTAACGAATTAAATAACATGAAAAACTATTAATATAAAATTCGAGGGAGTCTACCAATAAGGAATAACTATTATATAATTCCTTGAATTTTGAAGCAAGTAAATTTTACTTAATTAATTTAATAAATCAAGAATTATCTTCTTTTTTTTTAAATCTTTTATTAGGTAAGATAGTTTGCCTCTATAAATAAAATTAAGAGGGGTGAATGCCCTATGGAAAAGTAGGGTATTCACTGCTTATTTTATCAAATTTTACCGGTATAATTGCAGTGTTGAATGTAGAGATAGGATTATGTAAGAAATCACAACAATGTTTTTGGTAAGTGTTAGTTAAAAAACGTTAAAAATAATAGTTTTGGCGTAATAGGTTAAACAAAACTAAGGTTTTTGCAGGTTTTTACTTGTTCTAATCACCTAAACAGATCATACTTTTCTTACGGTAAAACCCTCGTCTAACAGTTTATGGATAGGTAGCTATGCTGTTAAACGCCTTTTTTTAGTATTCCATCTAAAATATGAAATTTTCTGATGTAATTACAAGTAACTAGACTATTTTAGCGGTGGTTAAAGCAAGTAAGAGTAAAATACAATTTTTGGAAGTACTACCCCCTTCTTCCTTATATTTTATGAAGTTAAAAAAAAGAAAAAAGTATTAGCGATGGTACCGTTTTGTTATCATCGTGAGAATAGATTAATGTTCATTAATTAAAGGGGAAAATTATGAATGAAGTAAAATCTAAAAAAATATGGCTTTCTTCGCCACATATGGGGGGGACAGAAGAAAGTTATGTAAAACAAGCTTTTGACACTAATTGGGTTGCGCCGTTAGGGCCAAATGTAGATAGTTTTGAAAAAGATATTGAGAATTATTTGGGTGGAGACAATTTTGTAGCTGCACTAAGTTCTGGTACAGCAGCGTTGCACTTAGGACTTAAAATTCTTGGTGTTTCACAAGGGGACGAGGTATTATGCCAGAGTATGACCTTTGCTGCTTCTGCTAATCCTATAACATATTTAGGAGCAAAGCCTATATTTATAGATAGCGAAGTCGAAACCTGGAATATCTGTCCAGAACAATTGGAGTTAGCAATTAAGGATAGAATAGGGAAAGGCAAAAAACCAAAGGCTATTATCGCTGTACATTTATATGGAATGCCGTACAATGTAGATGCCATCCACAAAATAGCATCAGAATACAAAATACCTGTTTTAGAAGACAGTGCCGAATCGCTAGGTAGCTCGTACCACGGTGTTAAGTGTGGTACTTTTGGTGACATAGCCATACTTTCGTTTAATGGAAATAAAATCATTACAACTTCAGGTGGTGGGGCATTAATAGCAAAAAATAGCGAGCACAGAGAGAAAGCTATTTTTCTCGCTACTCAGGCCAGAGATAATGCACCACACTACGAACATACTGAAATTGGCCATAACTATCGTATGAGTAATATCATTGCTGGAATCGGAAGAGGACAGATGGAGGTTTTAGATAAGCATGTTTATAATAGACGAAGTAACTTTGATTTTTATAAAAGTAACTTGAGTAGCTCTCCGGAAATTAAATTTTTGGATGAGCCAATAGGTTTTCATTCTAACAGGTGGCTCACTTGTATAGAGACCACTTCTTATGAACTACGAGAAGGGTTGAGATTAGCACTTGCAGAAGAAAACATAGAATCACGACCATTATGGAAACCCATGCACCGACAACCTGTTTTTGCAGATTGTAGAGCGTACCTCAATGGAATTTCTGATGATCTATTTGATCGAGGACTTTGCTTACCAAGCGGGTCCAATCTTGAAAAAGAAGATTTATTTAGAATTGTATCGGTAATTAAAAACATTTTGAGATGATTAAGGATTACATAATTAATAATTCACACAAGCATGCATCCAAATGGCTTGTATTAGCTATTGATATTGCAGTCACTATTTTTAATTTCTTTTTGGCTTATGTTGTAAGATTTGGTATTACGCTTGACTTTGAGGATACAAATTTAGTATACCAAATACCGGTCATGATGCTTTTAGCAGCAATTAGTTTCTTAATCGTAGGCTCCTATAAAGGAGTAGTGAGGCATACTGGGATGAGAGATGCATATAATCTTTTCTTAGCTGTTACCGTATTAATTTCCCTAAGTGGAGCTTTAATGGTTTCAAGTAGATTGTCATTGATACCAGAACTTCTTAATATTCCTGTATCGATTATTTGCGTTCATTATTTGCTAAATATTATTACGCTGACCACCAGCCGCCTTGTATTTAAATATTGCTATCATTATATAAAATCAAAGTTAGGTGATTCTTCTAGAGTAATGATTTATGGTGCTGGAGATTCTGGTCTGATCACATTAGCAGCTATTACCAACGATTCGCAGAAATCAGTAAATGTACTCGGATTTATAGATGATAATCCGCAAAAAGTTGGAAAGACGATCAATGGGATCACAGTCTATCGTTCTAAAGCAATTACACAAAGTTATGTTACAAAACATAACATAACTGAAATAATTGTATCAATCCCTCATATAGATAAACAACGTTTATCTGAAATTTCTGATGAATTGCTGAAGCTATCTGTAAAAGTTAAGATTATTCCTGCTATAAATGATTGGATCGATGGAAAATTGAACGTATCTCAAATCAAACAGATCCAGATAGAAGACTTGTTAGATAGGGCTCCGATAGCATTAGAAAACCAAAATATCAAAAAAGAACTTCACGAGAAAGTAATTTTGATTACAGGAGCCGCCGGATCTATCGGAAGTGAAATTGTAAGACAAGCATCTTTTTACAGTTATAAGCACTTGGTATTGGTGGATCAGGCAGAATCACCATTATATGATTTACAGCAGGAGTTATTAAGTAAAGGAGTTACCAATTTCACTCCAATTGTAGCTGATATTAGAGATCACCAGAGGATAGAAACTATCTTTGAAAGATTTAGACCAAATATGGTATTTCACGCAGCCGCTTACAAGCATGTACCACTTATGGAGAATAATCCTTGCGAAGCGATTAAGATAAACGTTTTAGGTACAAGAAAACTTGCAGATCTGTCATCAGAGTTTGGAGTAGATAAATTCGTTTTTGTTTCAACAGATAAAGCGGTAAACCCTACCAATGTAATGGGTGCTACTAAGAGAGTAGCCGAAATGTATATTAAGTGTTTGCATAAAACGAGTAAAACTAAATTTATCACAACCAGATTTGGAAATGTCTTAGGATCTAATGGTTCTGTAATTCCGCTATTTAAAAAACAGATTGATAAAGGTGGTCCACTTACGGTTACTCATAAAGATGTAACTCGTTTCTTTATGACCATACCAGAGGCTTCACAACTTGTAATTGAAGCTGGTACAATGGGCAATGGCGGTGAGATTTTTATATTCGATATGGGTGAATCTGTGAAGATATTTGATTTAGCCAAAAAAATGATAAGATTATCTGGTCTAACCTATCCCAATGATATTAATATAGAAATAACGGGATTAAGACCCGGAGAAAAACTGTATGAAGAATTATTAGCAGATACTGAGAATACCCTGCCAACATACCATAAGAAAATTATGATCAGCAAATTTGATGATGCCGATTGCCCACTAGTAATGGATAAAATTGATGACCTATGTATTATGAATTTATTCAATCAGGATGATCAAATTGTAAGCAAACTTAAAGAAATTGTTCCAGAATTTATTTCTAAGAATTCTACTTTCGAAAGTATTGATATCAAGAATAAAGAAGCCCAAAACGATACTAAGAAAGTACTAGTATAGTCTTCTTCTTAAAATTGTTGTAATAAACAAGAATATTGTCCTATTTTTGCGTGTTTATCTAAATATCCTAAAGCATTTATTATATGCATTCATACAGATTTTTACTATTATTATTAATCACCACTTTTGTTTTTTCTTGTAAAACACCTACTGATGTGGTGTACTTTCAGAATTCTAAAGATTTAGAGAGAATAAAGTCAACAAACTCATTTACTCCTGTTTTTAAAGTAGATGATATCGTTAGTATTTTGGTTTCCGCAACGGATATGGATGCAGCAAGACCATTTAATTTAATGCAGGGCGCCAGTGTAACTTCTCCAGCCGGAGAAAATGGAGTCGTGGCTAATGGAAATGGAGGAGTAGAACCTACCTACCTTATTGACGAAGAAGGCACAATTGATTTTCCGGTTATTGGAAAACTGAAAATTGCAGGACTAACTCGGGTAGAAGTCAAGGATATGTTGAAAAAAAGGTTGAAAGTCTATATTAAAGATCCTATTGTAAGTGTTAGACTAAAAAACTTTAAAATTACTGTCGTGGGTGAAGTAAGTCGACCTGGATCTTTTACTATTCCTAATGAAAGAATAACAATTATAGAAGCAATTGGATTAGCTGGAGACCTTACTATAATGGGTAAAAGAGGAAATGTGATGGTGATAAGAGAAAACGACGGAGTAAATACGTATCACCGTGTTGATCTTACTTCAAAATCTATTTTTGACTCACCGGTTTACTATTTAGCTCAGAATGATGTCCTGTATGTTGAGCCCAATCAAGCTATGGTTAAAAGCTCCAAAGGCAGGGATAATACAATCGGAATTGTTTTGAGTGTAGTTAGTGTAGGTCTAGCAGCATTAGCACTTATTTTAAGATAGAAAATTTATGATTTCTAATAATAATTCGGATTCCAATACATCTGTAAAGACTACAAAGCCAAGTTTTAATTTTAGAGAAGAAATTCTAAAATATGTAAAAAAATGGTATTGGTTTTTGCTAAGCATATCTATTTTTGGAACATTAGCATACTTACATATACGATATACTATTCCACAGTTTAATGTTTCGGGAACTATTCTTATTTCACAGGAAGAAAGTGTAAGTGAATCCGAACTTTCTGCATTTAAGGATCTTGGACTTCTTGATGATTCCAAAAACAAAATTGAAAATGAGATACAAATTATCAAATCCAGAACATTACTTACCAATGTAGTCAACAATCTGAAACTAAACGTACAGTATTTTACAAAGGGCAGGGTTTTGGAGGTGGAAAATTATCCAAAATCTCTTGTAGAGATTAATTTTTTATCTGCTGATTCAATAGTACGTACAAAATCAAAAAACTTCAGAGTTCTCATCAATTCGGATACTTCTTTTTCTTTTGTAGATGAGGAAGATAAAAAGCTTAGTGATCACTCTTTTGGTAAAACAATAAATACAAGTATAGGAGATATTGTGATTACTCCCAACATAAAAAGTATTGAATCCAATAAAGGGAAAGTAATTGATATAAAGATAACGCCTGTTAATGTAGTGGCTCAAAGGTACAGAAACAAGCTGGCTGTTATGACCATTGGTAAAGGGTCTTCTATTGTGAAGTTATCACTAAATGATCCCGTAAAAGAAAAGGCTAAAGATATTATCAATAATTTGGTAGAAGAATATAATAAATCTACTATTGAAAATAAGAAAATAACTTCTGCACGAACTGCAGGGTTTATTAACGAGCGGCTAGAGCTCATTTCTGGTGATTTATCAGAAGTAGATGATGAAGCGGCAGGTTATAAGTCTAAATTTGGATTGACCAATGACGTCTCAGCTCAGACACAGAGAGTAGCAGATATCGATTCTAGAAATATTCAAGAAATCAATAGATTAGAGACGCAATTAAGAAAAATAGAATCTACCAGACGATTTGTGTTAAGTCAGGATGGAAAATATGATATCCTACCTTCAACATTAGGATTTGACGATCCTTCTATCACATCAACTGTTGCCCGTTATAATCAATTAATAAGTCAAAGAAAGAGATTGTTGAAATCTTCAAGTGAGCAGAATCCAGTGGTGGTTAACATCGATGAGCAGATAGGTTCTTTGCGTCAAGGTTTAATTGCCAGTTTAAACGGTGCAAAAAGTTCCATAAATATAAGTCTAAATAGTCTAAGAACTCAGGATAAGTACTTTAGCGGAAAATTGTATAATGCACCATTACGACAAAAAGAACTAACAGCGATAGGGAGAGAGCAAGGTATCAAGGAACAATTATATCTTTATTTGTTACAGAAAAGAGAAGAAGCAGAGATAACCAGTCACATTACATTATCCAATGCGCGTGTCATTGATAAGGCATCTACACTAGGGTCATATCCCGTTTCTCCAAATAAGCGAATGATTTATTTTGGTGCTATTTTTTTAGGATTGGCATTACCCTTTTTAACGATTTATTTACTAGATCTTTTTAATACCAAAGTGAATTCGAGAGAAGACCTTGAGAATGTACTCTCCATGCCAATCTTAGGTGCGATTCCAAAAACAAAAACGAAGAAAAGTAATATTGTAGTTTCTAGAAATAGTAGGTCTTCGGTAGCAGAAGCCTTTAGGATCCTTCGAACTAATTTAGGTTTTTTAATGGCTGGAATCAAAAAGGAAACCGGAAAAGTTATATTTGTTACATCTACGATTTCGGGAGAAGGAAAGACTTTAGTTTCATCTAATTTGGCACAAGCCCTTGCTATTTCGGGAAAAAAGATTGCATATTTAGGTACTGATTTTAGGGATCCGAAATTTCATAATTTCTTTAATTTTCCAAAAGGAAAGGATGCTCTTGGGTTTACTAATTTTATTATGAATTCAGATATTAAGCCTGAAGACATTATATATGAACAAGGTGAAAACGATCCTATTTTCGTAGTTCCTTCTGGCGCAATTCCTCCAAACCCGGCAGAACTTCTTATGAATGATAGGGTGAAAGAAATGTTTGAATATTTAGGAGAACACTATGATTACATTGTAGTAGACACTGCTCCAGTGAGCTTGGTTACAGATACATTACTAATTAGTCACTTTGCTGACTTAAGTATCTATATTGTTCGCGAAAATTATTCTGATAAAAGAATTCTTCAGATTCCGGAAAATCTTTACAGGGAAAAACGCTTACCCAATATGGCCGTACTTCTTAATGCAGCAGGTGATAAAGTTGGTTATGGTTATGGTTATGGATATGGAGTTTAAAATTAACGGAAAGAAGAGTTTTTTTTCATTAATTCAGAAACTTTATGTGCGTGTTTAGTACTAAACCCTTTTTCTAATATTTCAAACTGCTGATAATTATGGATATCTGAGCCTGCAAAGTCAAAAAGATGTTCAGTAAGAAGCTTTACCGCTGTGTTTTTTACTTTTTCTCCGTAATACCCAGAAATCGAAAGAAGATTTAGCTGAAATAAAAACCCAGACTCTTTTAGTGCAATAAATTTAGTAATGTTATCATTATAAAAGGAATAACGTTCTGGATGTGCAAGGATAGGGGTGAAACCAGCTATTTTTATTTCAAAAAGAATTTCTTTTAGGTTAATAGGAGGATTAAATGTAGACATTTCTACTAATACATATTTTTGATTTAATGGAATAATATCATTTTCTTTTATCCTTTTGTAAGAAAGGTCGTCCAACATGTATTCTGCGCTTGCTTCCAGAACTACTTCTATGTTAAGTGTATGAAGTACGTTTTGCATTTCTATGTGTTTAGACCTAATGACCTCTGTAGTATTGGGCCAAACATCCTCCATTACGTGAGGAGTCGTAATAATCTTTTTTACTCCTAACTTTTCAAATTGTTCTATAATGTAAGCAGATTGATAAATTGTTTCTACTCCATCGTCGATGCCAGGTAGTAGATGAGAATGGATATCCACATACTCGTTTGGAAGCATTTCTTTAAGACGAATTTCATTTTTTTTTAAAAAATACAAGGTGTCCGTTATCGTTTTTGGGGTTAATTAAGATTTTATACTTTATTTACATAAATGCTCTTTATTAATCATATTATGTAGCTAGCAAAAGTAAAGATTATTAAATGAAAAAAACTGCTTAAGAAGTTAAACTCACCTAGCAGTTTTTAGCTCATTTTTTACTGTTGTGGCTATTTTGTACTTGGATACCAGTCCAGTTGTATTACTTCAATCTCAGAATTACCTTTATTCACAATTTCCTTAAATTTTGATACGTCACTTAATCCTTCAGTACCTCTGTAATGATAGGGATAAATCGTTTTAGGTTTAAATGCTAAAACCGCATCAGCAGCACTTTCTACAGTCATCGTATACGGAAGGTTCATACAAACAAATGCTTTATCGATATTTTCAAGTTTTCTCATTTCAGGAATATCTTCAGTATCTCCAGAAAAATATAAACGCTCATCTCCAAGTGTAATTACATATCCATTACCGCGTCCTTTAACATGAAATTTTAATGCTTCTTCTCTTAAATTATACATGGGTATGGCTTCGACAGAAACTCCATCCACATTTTTTACTTCGCCGTTATTAATAATAACTAGCTGATCTGTATAATTTGCCGGAAGTTTTTCTGCAACCGCCTGGGGCACAATTATTTTAGAATCTGAAAGGTCTAGGCTATCTAAAGTTTCAATATTCATATGATCACCGTGAATATCTGTAATGAGTACTAAATCTGGAAGTTTTTGATTTTCAAATGCTGTAGCTCCACCTGTTGGATCTATATAGATAGTTTTTTTCTTATACTCTAATACGGTAGTAGCGTGCTGGATAGGGATAATTTGAAGATCAGAAATTGGTTTTTCTGAGGATTCATTATTTACAATAATTTCTTCTTTGGCTGTTTCACCGGTAGTTTCTTCTTTTTTAGTTTCTTTACAACTCGATAAAAACAGACTAAAGATAAATAGAGATAGGGTATAAAATTTCATTATATATGGTTTTAGTTATGTAACAAGGTATAAAATGACTGTAAAACCAGAAACATTTTAATGTAAGATTAACTATCCATCCATAGCTTAATAGCCATAGCAATTACCATGATTATCAAAAATATTTTGACAATACCATCTCCTTTTTTTACCGACCATCTACTAGAGAACCAACCTCCAGACGCATTGCCAAAGGCTAATACAAAACCATATAAGTAATCTATTTGATCGTTAAAAGCAAAAATCACCAATGCACCTATGGTATAAATAAAAACTACAACTGCTTTTACAGCATTAGACTTCACTAAACTCATTCTATTTATAGAACTAAGAGCCAGCAGAATAAAGATTCCTACACCTGCCTGTATAAAACCACCATAAATTCCTATAAAGAAAAAAGCCAGAATGGATGAAAAACGGTAGGTGCCTTGTATCCGTTCTATCAGGTCTTTCGTGTTTATTTTGGGTTTGAAAACCATAAATAATACGACCACCAGCATCACAATGGCTAATATTTTATTAAACGTTTCACCTTTTATGTTAATAGCGATCTTTGCACCAATTAACGACCCTATCAAAGCGGATATCCCTAAATAGAAACTAAAAATTGAGGGTCGAATCCCTTTACTTTTAAAACCTGCTACCGATGTAATACTCTGAATAAAAATACCTATTCTATTGGTGCCATTGGCTATCGTTGGTGGTAACCCCATGAAAATTAACATGGGTAAAGTTAATAGAGACCCGCCTCCAGCTATAGTGTTAATAACTCCTGCTATAAAACCAACTATAGCAAGAAGAAAAAGAAGTAGTGTTTCGTTCATTCTTTAATGTAATTATCCAAAAATACCAAATCTAAAAAATACAAATGCTTTTTGTAAATCATTTAGTATAAAATCTTAAACTATCGTAGATTTACAGTACTAATTCAAAATATAGCAACTGTCAAAGCATTATTTAAAATATTTCCGGTTTTAGTATCTTTAAAAGGTTATAATAAAACAAGTTTTGCAGCGGATTTAGTAGCTGGGATTACCGTGGCTGTTGTGTTGATTCCTCAAGCAATTGCATATGCTTTGTTAATAGGAACACCACCTATATATGGATTATATGCTTGTCTTATTCCGTTGGTTGTATATGCCTTTTTTGGAACCTCAAGGCAGTTAAGCATTGGTCCTGTTGCGGTTACTGCCATCTTAGTGATGAGTGGAGTGAATCAATTAGCAGTACCGTTTACGAAGGAGTTTATCAATCTAGTGATTTTTTCAGGTTTATTAATTGGGGTTCTGCAGTTGGCTCTTAGTTTTTTGAGAATGGGCTTTCTGATCAATCTCATTTCCCAACCTGTAATTTCGGGGTTTATATCAGCGGCAGCTATCATTATTATTATTTCTCAGCTTGGGGAATCATTAGGAATGGAAGTCCCAAATTTTAGTTACACTCATGAATCAATATGGTTCATTATACAAAATATTTCTTCAATTCATCTTATCACAATGAGTGTTTGTCTAGGTTCTATTGTAGTGATGATTATGCTAAAGAAATGGAAAAAATCTTTTCCGGGAGCACTTTTTGTGCTAATAGCAACTACAATAATTACTGCTGTATTTGATTTGAAAAATAAAGGGCTTTCTGTAATAGGAGATGTTCCCAAAGGGTTACCTTCTTTCAGTATTCCTGATATGAGTTATGATTCGATGATAGCATTGATACCATCAGTACTAACGGTAACTTTTATTGGATATGTTGGCAGTATTGGTATTGCTAAATCATTAGAAATGAAAAATCGTGATCACATAGTTAAACCGAACCAAGAACTTCTAGCATTGGGTATTGCCAAGATAGTTGGATCCTTTTTTCAGGCGATACCTTCTTCGGGTAGTTATAGTAGGTCTGCGATTAATGATGAAGCAGGAGGGAAGACTACAATTTCGTCTATAATTACCGTAATTATGGTAATTATTTCACTGTTGTTTTTCACTTCTTTTTTTTACTATATCCCCAAAGCAGTTTTAGCTGCAATTATACTCGTCTCAGTTTTTGGTCTTATTAATTTTATGGAAGCTAAGTATCTTCTCAAATTAAGAAGAAGAGAGTTTATTGTAATGATTATCACATTTTTAGGAACGTTGATTTTTGGAGTAGAAAAAGGAATTTTCATAGGGGTGATACTTTCTTATTTATTCTTACAATTTTATAGTTCCAGGCCTCATATTGCAGAATTGGTACATATTCCAGACACCCATTATTATCGAAATGTTAACAGATTTCCAGATGCCAAAAGGTCTTCCAAATATTTAATTATTCGATTTGATGACCAGCTGTATTTTGCAAATACTAGTTATTTCAAAGAAACCATCCTTAGGTATATCAAAAAACGAAACCCATTGCCTGAGTTCTTAATTTTAGATAGTACGAACATCCACGATATTGATAGTACAGGATTACATATTTTAGAGGATGTACATCGATATTTAGAGGAATCAGGAATTCAATTATTAATGTCTGGGACTATAGGACCGGTTAGGGATTTTCTTAAAAGATCAGGTTTTACAGATGCGTTGGGAGTGCAGCACAATTTTTTGCAAATTGAAGATGCTGTACAATTTACAAAGAACAAAACAATTCAGAAAAAATCCTTGGAAGTAGCTGTACAACATAATAAGAAAAGATCTTTTTTAGATTAGGTTATTCGTGCTTAATCTGATGGAACATGAGTGAATACCCTATGATGTAACCTTCTGACCTATTTCTCGTATACATGAAGTTTAACACCCATGCCATAATTCATAAATCCTTTTTGAATTAAGATGTTATTTTCACTGTATTCAGTATCAAAACGTTGCCATGTTCTATTCTTAAAGAATATTCTTCGGGTAAAGGTAATATTGTCATCGATTTTATTTGTAAAAGGCAGTAGTGGTCTGAATGTAGTAGAAACCTTAACAATTCCTTTGCGCGTCTCAACTTCGTGATATTTTTTAGTATGCTGAAGTCTTCCTTCTTTATCGGTATACCCCAATACTTGTATGGATATGAATACACCATTTTTGGGTATAAAAACTTTATATTCGGAAATGTCAAGCTCAAAATTAGTTTTATTGTTGTTCGTAATTCTGAAAATAATATCATCATTAGGCAATCTTTTTCCAGGAAAGCCCTGGTGGTTTTTATAAAACTGCATTTTAAACAACGTAGAAAAAGATTGTTTCCTTCCAGATTCACTAGAAGATTCCATCATAACAGGCAAAAATACTGAAGCAATTTTAGTTGATTTAAGTGGATCTCGAGGAAAAAACACAGCAATTTCAGATTCTACGGTTGGTAACCAACATCTAAAATAGTCATCGTGTACTCTAGAACTCTTTCGTTTCGTTCTATACTTTCCTAGATTTTCAGCGGTTACTACTACTTCCTGAAGTTCTGAGACATCTTGTGTTAGTAAAATATTCTTAGGTAAATTTTTTGTAGCTAAAGTTTTTTCTGTGTAACCAAGTGCGGATATATAGATAGAATCTATATCCCTATATCTTTTTTTTGAAAACTGAAAAACTCCATCCGCGTCGGCAAACAAACCATTACCGTTACCAAATGAAATAGTCGCGTAGGAAACAGGGGATTTTTTAGTCACGTCCAAAACCCTGTAAGACTGACTTCTGACTCCCTGTATCATAAGTAATACAAGTATGGGGAATACTTTTTTCATAGTAGGTAAGAGGCATTAATTGATAGGACAAATTAATAAAAATAATTTAAAACCATAGGGTTGTCGATCTAATGTCATGATGTTTTCATCTTTTTGTTATTCTATTTTTTAACTTCATACTATCAAAAAGGAAGCCAAAAAAATTAGTAATACTCATTCTCTACATCTTACTTTTAAGAATAATGTATTCTGTATTTTATAAATAATCTTTAGGCAAGTTCTATATTTGAAGGCTCATTATCTTATATAATTATCTGATGAGTATAAAAGAATAAGCATTTGAAAAAAGCTATATATTTTATGATCCTAAGTACCGTATCCTTTACGGTAATGAATTTATTGGTAAAATATTTAATTGGTTTTAGTGCATATCAACTAGTGTTTTTTAGATCTATCGGTACTCTGTTTTTTACCATGCCCTTCTTGTTTTATTATAAAATATCAATAGCAGGAAACCAGAAGAAATTACTCGTGTTTCGCGGTTTAGCAGGGGTTACGTCTATGGGATTTTTTTTTATGTCCGTAGCGTACCTAAAAATAGGTTCTGCAGTATCCCTTCGATACCTTTCACCTATTTTTGCTACCATTCTGGCTGTAATCTTTCTTAGAGAACGAGTAAAAAAAATACAATGGTTGTTTTTTCTAATTGCATTTTTTGGTGTTTTAATGATCAAAGGATTTGATACGGATATCAATTCTATTGGATTGTTATTAATCGTTTTATCTGCATTGTTTAGCGGCGTGGTGTACGTGCTGATTAATAAAATAGGCTTAAAGGATCATCCAGTAGTTATTGTTAATTATTTTATGTGGATAGCCACTATTTTAGGAGGCATACTATCTATTTTTCATTGGACAAAAACTCCTGAAGGCTGGGAATGGGTATTCTTATGTAGTTTGGGCGTATTTGGCTATTTTGGACAATTGTTTATGACCAAAGCTTTTCAATCACAAGTGACTAATAAAGTGGTTTCCCTAAAATATATGGAAGTTGTCTTTACTATGATTGCCGGAATTTTTTTGTTTGGAGATGCATATCCATTATTGAGTATATTGGGAACTCTTATGGTTATTACCGGGTTGGTTCTTAATATGCTTTATCGATCTAAATAGTATTTAACCATTTAATTTTAATACGCTCACTTTAAATCATTACTTCAAGTTTTTTACTTAATAGATTGTTGTATAAACTTATTTGTGGATACATATATGATAATTTGCTATTTTTAATTTGAATTATATATATTTTAAAGTATATTCTTTTATATTTTAGAATATTTAAAGAACTATAAGATATATTTTTATATACTTTAGTATATTTACATATATAATCATAAAGTATAAATTTTTATACATAAATATGTTTTTTTAAATACAAAGTATATTTTAATATACATTAAATAAGTAGTATGGATTTAAAACAACTTTCTGATGATGATGTTTTATTTGAGCTTACACAACGTGTAAAAAAAAGAAGACTTAATCTCAATATTACGCAAGAAGAACTTTCTAAGAGAGCAGGAGTTCATGTACAGACAATTAAAAACTTTGAGTCGGGTAAATCTACAACATTACTCACGTTTATTCAGATTCTGAGGGCGTTTGGAGAGCTTGACTCTTTGAGTTCATTTTTACCAGATCCAGGTATCAGTCCTGTAGAATTACTAAAATTAAAAGGTAAAGAAAGAGAAAGGGCTTCAGGAGGTTCTGACGATAAACCAAAAAAATCATCATGGTAGATGTAATCAAAATAACACTTTGGGGACGAGAATTAGGAGCTTTGAGCTGGGATGTCGATAAAAAATATGCTTCTTTCGAATTTTTTCCGAATTTTCTAAAAAATAATTGGGATGTTTCGCCCGTACATATGCCTATCCATAGCTCAGAAAGAAGAATATATAATTTTCCACGTCTTAATGAAGATACTTTTAAAGGATTACCCGGGATGTTATCAGATGTGTTACCAGATGATTTTGGAAATCGATTAATCGACCAGTGGTTATTGCTTAATAATATTTCTAAAACTCAATTCACACCTTTAGACCGTTTGTGTTATATAGGAAGACGCGGAATGGGAGCTTTAGAATTTCAGCCTGCTAGAAACATTGGTAAAAGGGTCGCAAGTACCGTAGAAATCGATAAACTTGTTACACTTGCACAAAAAGTATTGAACTCTCGTGAGCAAATAGCACTTAATATCTCTGAGACAGAACATCTAAATGAATTGATAAAAGTAGGTACTTCTGCCGGCGGACAACGTGCAAAAGCAATTATTGCGTATAATTCGAAAACTAACGAGATTAGGTCTGGACAAACAGATGTTCCTGAAGGGTTTGAACATTATCTTTTTAAGTTTGATGGTGTAAATGACGTATCCCTTAGCGATCCGCAAGGGTATGGAAGGATAGAATATGCTTACTATCTAATGGCATTGGATTGTGGAATTCATATGGAGCATTCTCAATTGTTCGAAGAACACGATCGAGCTCATTTCATGACTAAAAGATTTGATCGATTATCAAATAATCAGAAACTGCATATGCAAACATTATGTTCGCTAGCACATTTTGATTATAAATCTCCTGGCGCATATTCATATGAAAATGCTTTTGATATTATGCGGCAACTCGGATTACCACACGAGGATGCTACCCAATTATATAAAAGAATGGTATTAAATATTATAGCTAGAAACCAAGATGATCATACTAAGAATATCTCTTTCTTAATGGATCAGCAAGGGGTATGGAAATTAGCACCCGCATATGATGTTACATATTCTTACAACCCTACCGGTATATGGACGAGCATGCATCAGATGTCAGCGAATGCTAAAAGAGGTGATTTTACCACAAAAGATTTACTTACTGTTGGTAATAAAATAAGGTATAATAAGAGCAAAGAAACAATACAACAAGTTTTAGATGTCGTAAGCAACTGGAGTCATTATGCGGATAAAGCAGGTATCCCCTCTAAACAAGCAGATATTTTACAAAAAACATTTCGAACAAATTTCTAATGTTCTATAAACCTGACTAGTTAATGAGTTTTACAAAAAGACCTAAACTCTATTATATCACTACCAAAGGGATATTTTATATTACATTATTGGTAATCTTTCTTACCGTACTATCTGTCTGGCAACTTGGACTTGGAAAAGAAAGAACAATAATTGAAAATTCTCTATTATCCTCAACCATATTGTCTATAGTATTTTTTCTTTTTATAACAATTGGACTATACAAAGGTGTAAAACTAAAGGATAATTTAGGTAAAATGACCGATCGTCTGGATTTTGAGAAGGAGAGTATACCTGAGGTTTTTGATACCTCACTGAAACTACCCGATATGGACGATGGATTTGAAGAAATCCTTTTAGGAATACTACTCTGGGTTTTAATAACCATAATAATAGGAATATTATTATGGTTATTTGGAGGTATATTATGGACGATGGTAATAATATTCTTAGCAATGTTATACTGGATCTTCTTTAGAGCATTGCGTTTAGTTTTTAAAAAATCTCCGATATGTAAAGGAAACCCAACTAAAAGTATCGCATTTGGTTTAAGTTATACTTTATTATATAATTTTTGGATATATGGTATTATTCTAATTGCTGATTTCTTGAAGTAATTTATATTGAGCATATGAGCCACGAGAGATTTGGTGAAATATTTAGGGCAAATTATTCAAATTTAGTTACAATAAAAACGGGGCAAAATGTTTTAATTTCAAATCTAAATTAAGTCTCATGGTACTCATATATTCAATAGAAAGACTGTTTCTTTAATTGAAATCTTCTCTGAGATAAAACATCAATTTAGATTTGTCAGTAAAACTTTTTATCGCAATAATCTCACCATTCAATTTATTGTAAATTATTTCAGCAAATAGAAAATCAATATAGAAAATACTGTAGTAAAAATCACGATTGGCATCATTCATAGAAAACAGATGTATCCCAGTGTTCCATATGTGATGATATTTTTCCGCTAAATTTTGCGAATTAAAGCGCTTTTCTAGGGTAGTTTTTTGCATAAGTGTTTGATTTTAAGATTTAAGGCGATACTAAACTACGGAAAAACCGTAAAAACACAAACTAAAAAGCATAAAAATTGATAAATTCCCCATATATTACTTGTAAATACTTATTTTTTTTCCATAAATCCCCTAAATTATATATAGTTAAAATCGAATAAAATCTTATTTTCGTGTTCAATTACTCTTTGGTTTGGCAACAGTTTCTCAAAATATATTTCTGACTAAAAAGAAAAAACTACGATGTATCTCTTGTGGTAAAAAGATTCCTTTAGGCAAATCATTTGTTGCAGAAAGCGAAAGTCATAAAGGTACCTGTTTTAATTGTTCTCCTTTTAAAGGATACGTATTGTTACCTCCTGGAGATGTGGCAATGACCAGAAGGTCTAAGAAATATTCGATGCGCTGCGGAGTTGTGCTTGCCTGGAATCAACGTAGAAAACGATATGAACGAAGAGGTCAGTTAGTAGAGGCGATTGCGATTGAAAAAGCACGTGTAGCGTGTGAACAAGACCAAGAAGCAAGAATTCTAAAAAATAAAAAAGCCGCCAGGATTAGAGAACAAAAAGATCACGAATTCATACTAAATTTTGCTAAAGCGATTAGAACCCGATATCCTAATTGTCCATCAAAACGAGAATTTGAGATTGCCGCACATGCTTGCAAAAAATATAGTGGGCGAGTGGGCAGAACTGCAAAAGCAAAAGAATTTGATAGTACTATGATTGATCTAGCTGTACAAGCACATGTACGACACGCTGAGACCGATTACGATCAACAATTTGGTAAAGGAAAACGGAAAAAAGAAATTAGACTTGATGTCAAATCAGATATTCATTCAATTCTAAAAAATTGGACGTGAGTCTTCTTTACTTTTGCATAAAACAACTGGATTTTAAACATGGCTAAAAAAGGAAGAGAAAAGAATACGGTAAATAAAGCAAAGCATACAAAACTTATAAACCGTAAAAAGAACAAGCTCAGAAAGGAAAAAGCGCTTAGGAAAGAACGATTAAAATTGATCGTGCAAAAGTCGAATGAATCCAAAGAAAACATTTCTAAGAATGAGTGATTGTTATTGTGGAAAATCACGATCATATGACACTTGTTGTGGTAAGATTCATCAAGATATCACAAAAGCTATTACTGCTGAAAAATTAATGAGATCCCGGTATAGTGCTTTTGTAGTGGGCAATGGGGATTATTTAATAAAAAGTCACCACAGTACTACACGACCTGAGATAAAAGAGAAAAAATCTATCGTAAAATGGACCAACTCTGTAAAGTGGGTTAAACTAGAGGTTTTGCACACAACAAAGGGTACCGAATCGGATAATGAAGGTACTGTAGAATTCAAAGCTTTTTATTTTGAAAACGGAACCCTGCAAGTAATTCATGAAAACTCTCGATTCATAAAAGAAAGTGGTTATTGGGTATATCTGGGAGAAAAATAGACCTTTTTAATAACAATTCAGTCAGAAACAATAATAAACCACTTTTCGAATCTCCTCATTACATAAATAATCCATGCTAAATTTTAAAATTCATTGGTATTTTGAGTTCTTTCGTAAATAAACTCAAAAGGTCGTATTGTTATTAGTTTGTAAACCTTTCATGTTTCAAAGGGTAACAAAATATTTTTCCTTGTATATAAAGTTGTACAATCAAAGCGCGCGCTTGATCACTACAACTTTATTGAGGTAGCCGAAAATCATCAAGAGTAGGCAAAATCTAAACATACAAATAATGAAAAAGGTATTCTTATTACCCAGAGGCTTAGAAAAATTTTCTGCAAAAGAACTTAGAAACATGAAAGCTATTCTAGGTGGAGCAGAAGATGTACCAGCTCCCATTTACTATCCCACTAGTGGTGGTAGACGATGTGCAAATGGTCAGGCTTGGTCAGAAACATTACAGCGTTGCGTTGTGGTAGCTATTGGAGTTCCCGACGGGCCAAGATAAAATGGATTAGCCATAGTCGGTAATGTTTTCTCAAGTTATTTTAGAGGAAATGCAGGTATAGACTAGGTTGTATTCATTAGAAAAAAGGATTGTTAAATCAATTCATAACATACTAAGCGAAGTCAAGAAAATTTACTTGTACAATCATATTACCTTTGAGCTTCGCTTAGTATCACAATCAAATTAAACTCTTAAAAAATATAGCTCATGCAATTTGATGCTTTAATACTCAAAATTGCCAGTAGATGTAATCTTAATTGTTCCTATTGTTTTATGTATAATCTAGGCGATACCACATACAAGGGGCAACCTAAGTTTATGTCTTATAATATGATCGATTCAATACTGGAAAAAACCAAAAAATATATACTCACTTACGATAAGAAAGAGTTTTCGTTTATTTTTCATGGAGGAGAACCGCTACTGATAGAAAAAGAATTTTATCGAACTTTTGTTTCTAAAGCCAATATAATTAAAGAAGAATTGAAAGATGTAGTTTTTCGATATGACATACAAACCAATGGAGTTTTAATTGATGAAGATTGGTGTTCATTATTTGGAGAACTACATATCTACCCAAGTATTAGTGTGGATGGTACAAAAAAAGCGCATGATATGTTTCGAGTGGATCATAAAGGAAATGGTAGTTATGATAAAGTGTTTAATGCGGTAAATTTGCTCAAAGATAACATCGGATATGCCGATACTGTTTGTGTAATCAATATTGAGGAGGAGCCTGAAGAAATTTATAAAAGTTTTAAAAAAATGCAGGTAAATTCTGTAAACTTTTTAATTCCTGATTTTACCTATGATAACTTTCCATTTGATACAGAAAAAACTGTAATGGCAAATTGGTTGATTACACTTTTCGATATTTGGATACAAGATTCAGGTAGGTATAAAATTCCGATGTTTTTGGGATTAATTAATAGATTATTAGGTGTTACAGAGAATTCTAATAATGAATCAGCTGTATTAGTAGTAGAAACTAATGGCGAAATTGAAGCAATTGATTCGCTAAAAGCCTGTGGTCACGGATTTACTAAATCTGGAATGAATGTGCAGCGTAATGATTTCTCTGATATTAAAAAGTCTCCGTTGGGGAAATTATATTTTGAAGATAGTACTACAAAATTATGTGCAAAATGTTTAGAATGCCCCATCAGAGATGTCTGTCAGGGTGGAAGGTTAGTACATCGATTTAGAAAAGAAAATGGATTTAATAATCCATCGGTATATTGTAATGATCTTATCAAGCTTATAGCTCATATACAAAACAAATTAATCAATGTTTTTCCAGAATTATATGCTAAAAAACGTGTTGATCAGATGAATAGTGATGAGATTTTACAATACGTAAATAAGGTAACAAATGATTTCTCAAATACATTCTTTGCTAAAGAACTAGAAAATTTTGGAACAAATTAATTTACGTACATCTGTAATTTTTAAATAAATTAGTGCTAAATGAGATTATATTGTCAAAAGGACTACTATTTAGTAAAACATGAAAAATATAGATAATTCGATGGGCGAATTTGCAAATGTAGATCAATGTAGCCTTAAAGGGCATCTACGTTGCGTATATACCACAGGAAAAGAAGTCTATAGAGATGGTCGCCAAGGTCGTAAAACAAATCATTGGTGGCGAATGTCCTATATTGGAAGAGCTTGTACAAGAAAATGGGGTAAACGTGCTGGCATTTTCTATGAAGCATTATTCGTTTTACCGCATTATCTTGGAATTTTTATTGGAAATCTAGTAGGGTATTGTATGTTTTTATTAGTTGGTAAGAAAGAGCAATAAATAGTACTTTTTATTTTCCTAACAATTATCTGTTAAAAACTTGTTTTCTTTTTCTTCTTAAAAAACAATTTCTTTGTACTTGGAAAAAAAGAAGTCATTGGAAGAACAAATTACACAAACTAAGAAATTTACTCGGAATAATTTCTTCAAAAATACCTATTGTGTATTTAGAGGAGTACGTCTACGGGAAATCTCTAGAAGAAAACCGCATTATCGAAGCGAGTCCGGAAGCACCTATTATTATACTACCAATGGAGTATACCGATTGTCAAATCATTGGGGAAGAGCTGCTAAATGTAATTGGAGGCTAATTTCAGAAATCCCTGTAGAGATTGATGATCTCCGTTTGGGATATGCTGACTGGACTGATTTTAGAGAGAATTTAGATCAGGATGTAGATGCATATTATATTTCAGTAGATTTTGAAACGAAAACAGTAACGTATAAGCACAAGGATAATCCTAATTATGATGAGATCGCTGTGATACGACCTGTAGAAGCTACTCGTAAATTGATCAAGCAAATCAAAAACTTGTTAGAAGATCATAAATGGGCTAAATATTATGATTATGAGGATCTGGATGCGTTTAGAAAAGAAGTGGTGCTAGAGTTGGTTAATACGAATAAGACATTACACGAAATACGTAGAGAATTGGCGGCGTACTAAATAGCATTACTCCGGCATCACAACATAACTATCATCATTTGGGACTTTTGGAAATTCTTTGTTACGCCAATCATTTTTAGCTTTTTCTAATTTCTCTTTGCTCGAAGACACAAAGTTCCAATAGATATGTCTTTCTTCAAAAAAAGGTTGACCGCCAAATAATAATAGATGGGTATTAGGTTCTAAAATCACAGAACAGCTATCTTTAATTTTTGAAACCAGCATGCTTCCTTTCTCAATTGTATTTTCACAAGCTTGTATTTCGCCATCTACAATACAGATACCAATCTCTCCTTGCAATTCTCCTTTGATCTTTAGTTCGTATTGTTCTTTACTTTTTATTTCAACCATAAAAAGCTCTGAATGTACAGGTAAAGGTGATTCTTTACCATATCCTTTTCCGGCAATCAACTTATATTCTGTAGTTCCATCTTTCCAATTTGGCAACTCATTCTTATCCAAATGATGAAACGCAGGTTCAATATCTTCGAGTTGTTTTGGTAATGCAACCCAAATTTGATATCCGTGCGCCAAAAACGCTGATCCATCACGCATATCCTTTGGGGTCCTTTCTGTATGCGTAACTCCTTTTCCGGCAACCATCCAGTTAACAGAACCTGGAGTAATACGCTGATTCGTTCCTATACTATCCCGATGTATAATTTCGCCATCTAACAAATAAGTCAAGGTAGATAAACCAATATGCGGATGTTGATCCACGTCCATATACGATCCTTTTTTAATAACTGTAGGACCCATATGATCAATAAAAATAAAGGGGCCTACCATTCTTTTGGTTCTAAAGGGTATAAGTCTTCCTACCAGAAAATCACCAATATCACGACTTCGTTCTTCGATTATTAATTCTTGATTTGACATGGAAACTTATTTTTTTAAATTTCTAATGGTTAAAATACACTTTTTGCTGATAGGATGTCGTTAAATAAATAGTAAGAGTATTAGTATCGGGTTCAAAGTATCTACTTTAAATTATTTTACTATCTTTTCCCAACCAATCTTAAACAACCTGAATCAACCAATGGAAATATTCTCCTCGTATAATCTAATTATTGAAGTTTCATTAGTACTTATCCTGTCTTTTATTTTTAATGGAATAGCAAAGAAAACTAATGTTCCTGCTGTATTAATGCTAATCATACTTGGAGTCATTATTCAATATGCTATTAAAAGTTTCGAAGGAGAGGCCTTCAATTTTTTTCCGATGTTAGAAGTTTTAGGAATTGTTGGTTTAATCATGATTGTACTAGAAGCTGCATTGGAACTAAAGCTAAAAAGAGAAAAATTAGTTCCAATTCTAAAGTCTTTGGCCATAGCTTTAATTGGATTGGTAGCCTCAGCGTATGTTGCTGCCATTGTACTAAAAGCTTTGATTGATGGAATGACCTGGCAATCTGCACTATTATATGCTACACCATTGTCTATTTTATCTAGCGCCATAATTATCCCAAGTGTGGCGGGCTTATCAGAGGCTAAAAAAGAGTTTCACGTGTATGAAAGTACATTCTCTGATATTTTGGGAATTATGATGTTTTACTTCTTAACCGGAAAATTAAATCCAGCTGAAGATGCAGGTGTAATTGGTTTTGCTTTTAATTTAATTATCACCATTATCATATCCCTGATCGCTAGTTACGGAATTATATTAATTTTTCAAAAAATAAAGAGTCAGGTAAAATTATTTCTTTTGATTGCCGTGCTGTTATTATTATATGGTGTCGGTAAGAAGATGCATTTATCCTCGTTAATTATCATATTGATCTTTGGGCTTGTCATTGCTAACATGAAATTATTCTTTAAATGGAAACTAGAAAGCCTTTTAGATTTTGAAAAAGCGAAAGCTATTTACCACGAATTACACGTAATTACTGCAGAAACGGCTTTTGTTGTGCGAACATTATTTTTCGTGATTTTTGGGATTACCATAACACTTTCTTCATTGTTGAATTTAAAAGTAACCCTTATTAGTATACTTATTATCATATCTATTTATGTGATCAGGTATGGGTTATTACGTCTATTTGTGGGTAAAGATATTGCTCCACAATTGTTTATTGCCCCCAGAGGTTTGATTACAGTACTGTTATTCTATGCCATCCCAACCGAGGCAGTGGTTCCAGGATTTGAACCTGGTATTTTATTGTTTGTAATCATAGGTACCAGCTTAATTATGACAGGAGGAATGATTCGGGATAAAAGAATAAAAGCAGTTACATTAACACCCGAAGAAATAGAAGCTGAAGCAGATGCAGAAGTGGCATATATTATGAATACGACTACAGACCTAAGTGAGATAGATCACGTTGATCCTGATGATGAAGAATTATATGAATAAACGTTACCATCATGAAAAGATTACATAGATTAACGGCTATTCTGGTAAAATTGCAATCTCAAAAGGTAGTTCAAGCTTCGGATTTGGCCAGTAAATTTGATGTTAGTATTCGTACTATTTATAGAGATATGCTGGCGTTATCGGATGCTGGAGTTCCAATAGGAGCAGAAGCTGGTACTGGCTATTACTTAGTGGATGGATATTCACTTCCACCAATAATGTTTACAGAAAAAGAAGCCAATGCGTTAATCACAGCTTCCAAAATTATACAAACTAATAATGACGTGTCACTTATCTCAGACTATAAGGAAGCAATAGAAAAGTTAAAAGCGATCCTTAATTCCACACAAAAAGAAAAATTAGAGCTTTTAGAACAACGGATTGTTAGTCCCTTTTATGAAAAATCTCCATCAAGTACATATTTATCTGTAATTCAGAAAGCTATTACGGATTTACGTGTTTTAGAAATCGAATATACTTCAGCATCCAGAGAGTTTACCAAACGTACGATTGAACCACTTGGAGTTTATTTCACAAACACAATATGGGTAATGATTGCTTACTGCAGATTGCGTAAGGAGTATCGGGAATTTAGAACGGATAGAATTATTAACCTTATTGAGACTTCAGAATTATTTCCTCCTAAATTTTTTACACTAGAAGAGTATTTTAAAAAATACTTGGAAAATTAATTTTACTACTGACATAAGGTTGTCATAGGTCTCTTGTAATTTTGACTCAAATTAAATCATGTATCACTTAATTAACACAATTATGCTAAGTATGTTTTTATGCTGCGCAACAATGTTTAGTCAAAATCGAAACCTTATGAAAAACAAACCGTACATCATCGAAGTAGTAGTATTCGAAGCAAGCTCCAATTATTCTACAGAAGAAGCAAAAAAAGCCTTAACCTCGCTAAATGATATCATAAAGTTATATGATGGGTTTATAGATAGAACTACTGCTCATAACGAAGAGGGAAAATACATCGACTTACTGTATTGGACCGATATAAAAGCTGCCAAAAAAGCAGGAGAAGATATTATGAAAAACCCAGAAGCTATTGCCATTTTTGAAATTATCAAACCAGGGACAATGCAAATGTATCACCTGGATGTTTTTAATCAATTCGAAGAATAGTTATATTTAAAATCATATAGTATGTCTACAGACTTAAAACCAACCACACAAATAAATCACTTGATTCCTGAACATATTATTAACAGAAAAGGAGCCAGAAGTCTTAAGAATCTTAACCCAGAAGTACTTGAACACTTGAACAAAGGCCTTATAGAGACTGCTAACTTGATAGAATGGTTAGCGTTGGATCAATTAAAGTTGTTAAAAGTACTTTTGGGTGAATTAAATAAATCTCATTGGTTTGATAGTTTTTATGAAGCTGTTTCAAATCAAAAAAAGCCAAGTGCTAATTCCAATACCAAAATAATAGGGAGCACTTTTACTCAATTGACCAACGACAGCAACGTTATTGATTATTTGTCAAATCATACCTCTGATGTACCTAGATGTTGGGCAGTGCAATATTATGGAGCTACTGAAATGTCTATAACAGAGCGTTTACATACAATCAAACCATATGCTGCCGATCCTCATTTTGGAGTTAGGGAAGTGGCTATCTTTGCTACCAAAGAGCATATTATCCAAGATTTAGACCAAGCGATTATGATCTTTTCTAATTGGACTAAAAACACAAATGAGAATGTGAGGCGTTACACAGTAGAAGCAATCAGACCGATTGGTGTTTGGACAAAAAAAATTGATGATCTGAGAGAATCACCAGAGAAAGCCATTAATATTTTAGAATCTTTAAAAGACGATACTTCTAATTATGTTAAAGATGCAGTTGGTAATTGGCTAAATGATGCTAGTAAAACAAAGCCAGATTGGGTGAAAAATGTTTGTAACCGATGGCAAAAAGAGGCTCCTAATAAAAATACTGCTTATATCATTAAAAAAGCATTGCGGACAATTAATAAGTAGTTCTTATTTATTAACAAACACTGTAGATTTCTCAGTAAATCGAATAATTATCAAATCAAAAACCATAATACCATATATTTATTAAATAATCATTAATTCTTATTCTTTTTAAAATTTATTTAAGGTAATGTTTTCAAGTTTTTTATAGATTTAAACTCCTTTAGAAAGATATCAACAATAAGTTGATTTCATCAATTTAATAATATTGAATAAATAATGAGAGTACTTTTCACCAGTTTAGAATGTTATCCTTTAGCAAAAGTTGGCGGACTTGGTGATGTAGCTGGTTCATTACCTAAATATTTAACTGATTTGGGATGTATAACGGATGTAATCCTTCCGTTTTATGATAACAACACGATGAATCAGCTAAAGTATGAAGATATCTATGAAGGTTCTTTAGATTTAAGGGATAGCACATTTGATTTTACTATTAGAAAATTAATTTCCAGTGAACTTGGTTTTCAGATGTATATGGTATATCAAAAAGAACTATTATACCGGTCAAATGTGTATAGTTATGAGGATGATACAGAGCGATTTGTAGTTTTTCAATTGGCAATTTTGAGCTGGATGTTAGATGCCGAGGTGAAACCGGATATCATACATTGCCATGATCATCACACCGGACTTATACCGTTTCTGATATCACAAGTTGACAAGTTTCAAAGTCTAGTAGATATCCCAACGGTACTGACTATTCATAATGCGCAATACCAAGGACAATTTTCATATGATAAATTAGATTACATCCCTCAATTTGATCTTCATAACATTGGGTTGTTAGACTGGGATCATTGTATAAACCCATTAGCAACTGGTATTAAATGTGCCTGGGCGGTAACTACGGTTTCACCCAGTTATATGGAAGAATTACAACATCAGGCTAATGGTCTGGAAGGCCTCTTGGCTCATGAGAATGAAAAATGTAGAGGGATTTTAAATGGAATAGACCACGAAACATGGGACCCTGAAAAGGACCCAATGCTCGTAAAGAAGTATGAATTAAAAAATATAATTTCTGGTAGGAAAGCTAATAAGAAATGGCTTTGTGAGGAGTTTGATTTTACAATTGAAAAACCTCTTTTTGCTTTTATTGGACGATTAGTGTATGAAAAAGGAGCAGATTTGTTGCCTGAGATAGTTATTGAAGCGCTACAACACTTGGATATTAATATCTTAATTCTTGGTTCTGGTAACCCTGAGGTAGAATTAAGGTTACAACAATTAAAAGAACGTTTTCCTGATTCATACAATACGTTTATTGGTTATGATGAAAAGTTATCCCATAGAATATATGCGGGAGCTGACTTTTTGTTAATGCCATCTCGTGTTGAACCTTGTGGTTTAAATCAAATGTATGCATTGCGATATGGATTGATTCCAATCGTAAGGCGTATTGGCGGTTTAAAGGACACAGTAGTCGATATAGGAGATAACGGTTTTGGAATTTGTCACAATCAAGTAAATGTTCAGGATGTATATAATTCAATTAAAAGGGGAGTTGAATTTTATAGTGACCAAAAATATTATAGGAAAACACAAAAAGAAATAGTAAAAATTGATCATTCCTGGAATAATTCAGCACAGCAATACATTGAATTATACAAATCTTTAAAATAACCAAAATGATTAACAAAAAAGTCCTCGCAATTATCCTTGGAGGAGGACAAGGAACAAGATTAGCCCCACTAACCGAAAGTAGATCTAAACCAGCGGTATCCATAGCAGGAAAATATCGATTGGTAGATATCCCTATTACAAACTGTATCCATTCTGATATTAAAAGAATGTTTGTGCTCACACAGTTTAATTCGGCCTCTCTTAACAGTCACATAAAGAACACATATATTTTTAGTTCTTTTAGTCAGGCGTTTGTCGATGTACTCGCAGCAGAACAAACTCCTCATAATAAAACGTGGTTTCAGGGAACGGCAGATGCAGTTCGGCAATCCATGCATCATTTTTTGAATCATGATTTTGAGTATGCACTTATTCTATCAGGAGACCAATTATATCAAATGGATTTTAATGATATGATTGAATCGCATATCCAGAAAGGTGCCGATATATCAATCGCCACATTGCCAGTTAACGCTAAAGATGCAACGGATTTTGGAATTCTTAAAACTAATGAGCAAAGCTTAATTACTTCCTTTACAGAAAAACCAGGCATAGATGAACTATCAGGTTGGGAATCAGAAGTAAGCGAGGAAATGAAAAATGAGAAACGAGAATATCTTGCTTCCATGGGGATTTATATTTTCAATCGTCAGCTATTGGTAGATTTGCTTTCTGATCCGAGTAGAATAGATTTTGGTAAAGAAATTATTCCCCAGTCAATTGATAGTCATAAAGTATTAGCGTATCAATATGAAGGTTATTGGACTGATATCGGAACGATACCGTCGTTTTTTGAAGCTAATATCGAACTAGCCAATGATATACCTAAATTTGATCTGTTTGACAATGACCGAAATATATTGACCAGACCTAGAATCCTTCCACCATCAAAAATATCAGGTACTTTTTTGAATAAAGCTATGATTGCAGAAGGTTGTTTGATTCAGGCAAAAGAAATCGAACAATCCGTTATCGGGATTCGATCAAGAATAGGAAAAGATACGGTCATAAAAAATTGCTTTATGATGGGAAGCGATAGGTATCAGGATTTAGAAGAATTAGCTACAGACAGTAAAGAAAATAGGCCTTATTTGGGTGTTGGACAACGATGCATCATTAATAATGCAATTATTGATAAAGATTGTAGAGTAGGTAATGACGTGATTATAAATGGTGGACCGCACTTAGAAGATATTGATGATGATAGATATGTTATAAAAGAGGGAATTGTTGTGATTAGAAAGGGAGCAGTAATTCCTGATGGATTTGAAATTTAGTCTTCAGAATTCTTTATTAATATCTTAAATTTTTAAACATTTTGCAATTTTGACAGGGTGTAAGCGTACGCTATACCGTTCAAGTATTTGGCGAAAACGATATTGTTTATAAATTCTAACAATAGAACTTCAAATCCCACAAAATTGTACATAAATTTTCATAAATAAGTAATAAATTGCTATACTTATTATTAAAATATTAAAATCATATCAATTTAATTTTAAATTTTTCATGTTGAATCAAGAACGAGTTGTTATTGAAAATGTTTCTCCTGAAATAAATAATGGTGCATTTTTTATTAAAAGAGTTGTTAATGAAAAAGTACACATTACTGCAGATATTATTGGTGATGGTCACGATATAGTTCAAGCAAGTATACGATATAAACATAAGAGTGAGCGCAATTGGTCAGAAATCAGAATGGAGCCAATGGAGAATGACTCTTGGAAAGGTGATTTTGATGTAAAAAAACAAGGGTATTATACCTATCAAATTCAAGGATGGATTGATTATGCGCTGAACTGGCGGCACGGAACTATTCGAAAAATTGAAGATGAACAGTATGTGAAATCTGAATTGTTAGAAGGTAGGGAATATTTGCAAGACATACAGAAAAGCGCAACCGTAGAAGAAAAAAAAATTATAGAAGAGTTGCTGGATATTTTTCAGGAAGAAAAACATTATGATAAAGCAATAATCGAGGTAAAAAGTGATAGATTATACGATTTGTTTTATAAGTATCCATCCAAAGGTTTAATGGCTACTTATCAGGATTTGCAAATATATGTAGATAGAGAGAAAGCAAGATTTAGTACTTGGTATGAGTTTTTTCCAAGAAGTGCTTCAGAAAATGAAGGAACGCACGGAACTTTTAAAGACTGTGAGCGCTTACTACCAAAAATTGCAGAAATGGGATTTGATGTGTTGTATTTCCCACCAATTCATCCTATAGGAGAAATTAACAGAAAAGGGAAGAACAATACCACGTTAGCAACCAAAGAAGATGTGGGATCGCCTTGGGGCATAGGTTCCAAAGATGGAGGGCATACGGCTATCCATAGAGAACTAGGCTCGTTACAAGATTTTAAGGATTTAGTTCAAAATGCAAAAAATATAGGTTTGGAAATAGCTATGGATTATGCATTGCAAGCCGCTCCAGATCATCCTTGGGTAAAGGAATTTCCTGAATTTTTTAAATGGAGGCCAGATGGTACAGTTCAATATGCTGAAAATCCGCCAAAAAAGTATCAGGATATTCAGCCTATTTACTTCGATACCAAAGCTTGGAAAAAAATGTGGAAAGAGTTACTCGATACAGCCCTTTTTTGGATAGAAGAATGTGGTATACTTATTTATAGAGTCGATAATCCGCACACAAAACCATTTCATTTTTGGGGTTGGTTGATCGAGGAAATCAAGAAAAAACATCCAGATGTATTATTCTTGTCAGAAGCTTTTACAAAACCTAAAGTGATGCAACAGTTGGCAAAACAAGGGTTTACACAATCCTATACATATTTCACCTGGCGTACTAATAAGCACGAGCTTACAGAATATGTGACAGAATTAACCACCACGGATCAAAAGGAATATTTTAGACCTAACTTCTGGCCAAATACTCCTGATATTAATCCATATCACTTACAAGGAGCTAATGAAGCAATGCATATCATCAGATATACGTTGGCAGCTACTTTGAGCTCTAGCATAGGGATTTATGGCCCTGTATTTGAACAAATAGTTTCAGAAGCTGTTCCCGGAAAAGAGGAGTACCTGGATAGCGAGAAATACCAAATTAGACATTGGGATTGGAATCAGAAGAATAAGCTTACCACCATAATAGGAAGTATAAATCATATAAGAAAGGAAAACCCTGCGTTACAACAAACAAATCATATAAAATTTTGTCATATTGAAAATGATCAAATTATAGCATTTTATAAGTACGATGAAGAAAGGACTAATGAATTACTAATCGTAATCAGCCTGGATCCGTATTATTCACAAAATGGACACGTACAATTACCGCTACACGAGTTAGGTGTACAAGCAGGTCATCCTGTGCAAGTTCACGATTTAATCACCAAAAGCAGCTATCATTGGCATAATGAATGGAATTTTGTCGAATTACATCCAGCATTGCCTTTTCACATATTTAAAATCACCAAATGATGTAAGCACATGTCTGATATAAACCAGAAAAAAGACCTAAATGATATGTACATATATAAGTCAGAATGGTCTGAATTATTTGAGAATCCCCAATTTATAAAAGAATTTAGCGAAGATATTTTAGAACCTTATATTATCACTAAACGTTGGTATGGTGGTAAAGCGAGCGCTTTAAAGTACATAGAACTGGTAGATCACTTTAGAATTGAGGATGAAAATGATTTATTCTATGGTTTAGTGCTGGAAGTTAATTTTAGAGAAGCATTTGTACAAAACTATTTTATTCCACTTGCGCTGGTTACAGATCATGATTATGCTAAGGAAGAGATAATTACAAAGGTAGCACTGAATGAGAAGGAAGGGGTTTTAATTGATGCTACCCTTTTGGAGTCTTTTAGAAAACAGATTTTTGAAAAAATACTGGAAGGAGCAAAGAGTAAATATAATGAGTTAGAATTTAGAAGAGGAAGAGAGTGTGAAGCTGTTGAATATATTTCTTCAAAACCAATGGGCGTAGAGCAAAGTAATACTTCTATTATTTTCAATGATAAATATATATTAAAAATTTTTAGGAGAATCTTTGTAGATCAAAACCCTGACTACGAGATTAACAAATACTTAACGGATAAAGGAATATTTAAAAACACTCCAAAATATAGTGGGAGTATAACACTACGTTTCTCTGATAAGAATGTGATTACCTTGGCACTCTTGCAGCAATTAGTTCCAAATCAAGGAGATGCCTGGGAATATTTTTCAAATGAATTAAAAGAAATTTATGAGACGCTGCAGCACGTTCATCCTGATGTAATGAAATTGAAACCTATTGGTATGTTTGATAAGATTAATATCAAAACAATTCCTGAAGAAATTAGAGAACATGTGCCAATATCATTCTTCGAAGATATCATCCAATTGGGACTTAGAACGGCACAAATGCACGTATCACTTGGATTAGAAAGAGTGAACATGCAATTTACTCCACAAACTTATAGCAACGATTATTCAGTTTGGCTTAAGAACAGATTGATTTATCAATTTGAAAATCGTGTGAACCTTGTAGAAAACAACCTTCATAAATTAGAAGGGTTACGGCTTGAATTAGCACAAGAATTTTTAGATAATAAAAAAATCATACGAAAAAAATTACTCGATTTTGATGAATCTAAACTAAAAGGGGAACGTATACGAATTCATGGAGATTTTCATCTGGGTCAGGTATTAGTTGATAATAAGGATTTTTATATTATTGATTTCGAAGGCGAACCAGAAAGTACCATTAGAGATCGAAAAGTCAAACAATCTCCGCTTAAGGATGTGGCAGGAGTTTTCAGATCTTTTAATTATGCGGTATATGCTACAATATTTAACAACCTTGAAAACTTTAATTATTCTAATGAAGAATTATTTCACTTTGCAGATGTTCTATACAGTTATATGACCGCCGTTTTTCTTAGAAAATATGTAAAGTACGTTCAGTCACATAATTTGAGCATTGGATATCATAAAGAAATAAAGTTTATGCTAGAGTATTGTTTATTGGAGAAAGCTGTATATGAGTTGGGATATGAGTTAAATAGTAGACCTAGATGGGCAGTAATACCATTAAAAGGAATTTCAAAAATTATTAATAGCCAACCAAAAATATGAGCAAAGTAATAGTACATAGTTTATTCTCTGAGTTTGATATCAATCTTTTCAAAGGAGGCAAGCACTATAGATTATATGAGAAATTTGGATCACACATTATTACCGTAGATGGAGTAAAGGGAACCTATTTTTCGGTTTGGGCGCCATCTGCTAAATCAGTCTCCGTTATTGGTGATTTTAATTTTTGGATAGAAGGAGAGCATCAGTTAAATGTTCGTTGGGATGCATCTGGTATCTGGGAAGGATTTATTCCTGGAGTAGGCAAAGGGAGCGTCTATAAATATAAAATCCATTCTAATAATAATGATATCAAAACAGAAAAGGCAGACCCTTATGCTCGAAGATGTGAGCACCCTCCAAAAACTGCTTCCGTAGTTTGGGAAGACGCTTACAAATGGAAGGATGCGAAATGGATGAAAAAAAGAAAGAAAAACAATGGGATTGACGCTCCTTTTTCTGTGTATGAAGTGCATCTGGGTTCTTGGAAAAAAAAGGTTGAAGAAGATAGATCCTTATCCTACACAGAATTATCAGATGAATTGGTTTCTTATGTTAAAGAAATGAATTTTACCCATGTAGAGTTAATGCCGATCATGGAGTATCCTTATGATCCTTCTTGGGGATATCAACTTACGGGTTATTTTGCGCCTACCTCGCGTTTTGGCTATCCCGAAGAGTTTAAATTACTTGTTGATAAATTACATCAAAATGACATAGGGATTCTGCTGGATTGGGTACCATCGCATTTTCCTGAAGATGCGCATGGACTAGGATTTTTTGACGGCTCTTGTTTGTACGAGCATCCAGATAAAAGAAAAGGGTATCATCCGGATTGGAAAAGTTTAATATTTAATTATGGTCGAAATGAAGTAAAGAGTTTTTTAATCAGTAATGCGCTATTTTGGTTGGATCAATATCATGCTGATGGATTACGGGTAGACGCTGTCGCGTCAATGCTGTTTTTGGACTACTCTAGAGAAGATGGAGAATGGGAACCTAATATGTTCGGCGGGAGAGAAAATCTGGAAGCCATTGACTTTATGAAAGAATTGAATGAAGAAATTTATAAAAGCTTCCCGGATGTACAGACCATCGCAGAAGAATCTACCTCATTTCCGATGGTTTCTAAACCTACGTTTCTCGGAGGTCTTGGTTTTGGTATGAAATGGATGATGGGATGGATGCATGATACACTGCAATATTTCGCAAAGGAACCTATTTACAGAAGGCACCATCAGAACGATCTCACATTTAGTATGACCTATGCATTTACCGAAAACTTTATGTTGCCGTTATCTCACGACGAAGTGGTGTATGGTAAAAGAAGTATCATTGGCAGAATGCCAGGTGATGAATGGCAACAGTTTGCAAACCTAAGATTATTGTATAGCTACATGTTTACACATCCAGGAACAAATTTATTATTTATGGGAGCAGAGTTTGGGCAAAGAGAAGAATGGAATTTCCAAAGTAGTTTAGATTGGCATCTATTACAATATGACTATCACGCTGGAATTAAAAATCTCATTACAGACCTCAATTCATTGTATAAAACATATCCTGCATTATACCAAAAGCAATTTAATGCAGATGGTTTTGAATGGATCAGTTATGATGATCACGATAATTCTGTGGTGGCTTATATAAGAAGAGGTAATACTGAAAAAGATGTACTGGTGATAGCTTGTAATTTTACACCAGTATCAAGAAATGACTATCGCATAGGATTGCCTTTCAATGGGAAATTAGTACAGTTGTTCAATAGTGATCATAAGAACTACGGGGGAACCGGTGATTTTGAAACCGAAACCATAGTGATAGAAGATGAAAAGTGGCATTACAGAACCTTTTCCGCAAAGATTAACATTCCTCCATTGGGGACAATTGTTTTCAAAATTGATCAGAACCTTTAAACATTTTAAAAAGATCATTTGGATAAATTAAACAATTGTTAATTGAATAAGGTTTCAAACGTTTTCGTTAAATTTTATTAATAAATACTCTATAAAAGAGTTTATATATTGAAATAGTTATTGTTTTTTTACATAACCAAGAAGTATAAGAAAAAGAAACCAGCCAGCTATGATTACTAATACCGAATTAGAAATTAAAGGAAACTTATTTCCAGGAAAAATCATCTCCTTTTCACAAAATGTAGATAAAATTAATTTCAAGACAGAGAATGGAGTCATTCTTCAGGTTACAATCATTAGAGGGAGTGTTGTTCGTTTTAGATATGCTACTGATAATAATTTCGAAAACGACTTTTCCTATGCCATTAGTGAGAAAGGTGCTAGAGGATATAGCGAATTAGAAGTAAATGAGCTAGAAGATGGATATGAGATAATTACAAAGATTGTTAGGATTTTTATTGCCAAAGCCAATATTCATGTAACTATAAAGGATAAGGAAGGAAATATTATATGTAAAGATGACTGGGGATTTCACTGGGAGCAAAGCTATGAATATGGAGGTAACATTGTGAAAATGAGCAAGTCAGCCCCTCAGGGAGAATGTTATTATGGACTTGGGGATAAACCGATGCATCTTAATCTTAAAGGGAAACGTATTGAAAACTGGGCTACGGATCAATATGCATTTGGTAAAGATCAAGACCCTTTATACAAAAGTGTACCGTTTTATATAGGGATGTATCAAGAAAGAGCATATGGTGTTTTCTTTGACAATACATTTAAAACTTATTTTGATTTCTGTAATGAACGTCGAAATGTAACTAGTTTTTGGGCGCATGGTGGAGAAATGAATTATTATTTCTTTTATGGACCTAATATGCAAGATGTGATTACTAAATATACAGACTTGACTGGTAAACCAGAATTACCACCATTATGGGCTTTAGGATACCATCAATGTAAATGGAGTTATTATCCAGAAAGTAAAGTAAAAGAAGTAACTACGAAATTTAGAGATTTAAAAATTCCTTGTGATGCCATTTATCTTGATATTGATTATATGGAAGGGTTCCGCTGTTTTACCTGGAATAAAGAATATTTTCCAGACCCTAAACGAATGGTAGAGGAATTAGCAGAAGATGGCTACAAAACCATTGTTATTATAGACCCTGGAATCAAAATCGATGATAAATACTGGGTATATCAGGAGGCCATGGAAAATGATTATTTCTGTAAGCGTGCAGATGGTCCTTATATGAGAGGAAAAGTATGGCCGGGAGAATGTTTTTTTCCTGATTTTACAAACCCAGAAGTTAGAGAGTGGTGGGCAGGCTTATTTAAGGAACTTATTGACGAAATAGGCGTAAAAGGAGTTTGGAATGACATGAATGAACCCGCAGTGATGGAGGTTCCTGGAAAAACGTTTCCTGATGATGTTCGCCATAATTACGATGGAAACCCTTGTAGTCACAGAAAAGCGCATAATATTTATGGTACACAAATGGCAAGAGCCACGTATGAAGGTGTTAAAAGATTTGGATACCCTAAAAGGCCTTTTGTAATTACACGATCAGCATACTCTGGAGCGCAACGATATACTTCTTCTTGGACAGGTGATAACGTAGCTACTTGGGAGCACCTTTGGATTGCAAACATACAAGCACAGCGTATGAGTATGAGCGGAATGTCTTTTACAGGAAGTGATATCGGAGGGTTTGCAGAGCACCCTACCGGAGAATTATACGCCCGTTGGATACAATTGGGGGTATTTCATCCATTCTGCCGTACACATTCATCAGGAGACCATGGTAATCAAGAGCCTTGGACTTTTGGAGAAGAAGTAATTGATGTTACCAGAAAGTATGTTGAACTCCGCTATCAGTTACTCCCTTATTTGTATACGATGTTTTGGGAGTATGCAAAAGATGGAATTCCAATGTTGAAATCTTTAGTGCTTTATGATCAATTAGATCCTCAAACGCATTATCGAACCGATGAATTTGTTTTTGGTAATCAAATTCTTGTATGCCCAGTACAGGAGCCAAATGCAAAGGGTAGAAGGCTATATATTCCTAGAGGGAATTGGTATAATTACTGGACTCGGGAATATGTGAAGGGTGGCATGGAACAATGGGTTGATGCCGAATTAGATACCATTCCTTTGTTTATTAAAGAAGGTGCAATTATTCCTAAATATCCTATTCAACAATATGTAGGTGAGAAAAAAATTGAAGAACTTAAACTCGAAGTATATTATAAGTTAGGCAATAAAGAAGTTTCCAAAGTATATGAAGATGCACAGGATGGTTACGACTATGCTAAAGGTCGTTTTAGTCTAAGGAGCTTTGCATTTACAGGAAAGGAGAATGAAATAATTATCCAGCAGCATAAAAACGGTACTTTTATTACTGAGTATGATAGCATGAAAATCGAACTTATTGCATTACCCTTTATAATAGGTGAAATAGAAATAGACAACGTGGTCGTACCACTCAAAAATCTAAAATTTAATGCAAAGGAGAATACCATAGTTGTACCGAAAGATTTCGCAGAGTTGCACATAATTGCTAAATAAAGCCGTTTATCGATAATTATTGTAGCATATAGGTTTTAGTTCGTAAATACTTTATTTTTATTGAAAATGATGTGTTGAATTTTGTAATTTTAACATTTGAAATTTACATTTATCTATACATATTATGAAAAAGAAAAAAATAATAGTTGCATTAGGATCTGTATTCCTTTTTCTTTCTTGTGCAACCAACCCTTTTACTGGCAAGCAAACACTGGCATTAGTACCTAATTCGCAGATTTTACCTATGGCTTTTCAGCAGTATAATCAGTTTTTAGGAGAAAATAAAGTTGTTACTGGTACTTCTGAAGCTCAAATGGTTACTCGTGTAGGACAAAAAATATCAAAAGCATCAGAGCGGTGGTTAAATGCTAATGGGTATGCTGGATACCTCAAAGACTACAAATGGGAATACAACTTGGTAAAGGACGAAACCGTTAATGCGTGGTGTATGCCTGGAGGGAAAATAGTTTTTTATACCGGTATTATGCCAATTGCGCAAAGTGAAACCGGCGTTGCAGCCATCATGGGTCACGAAGTTGCACACGCACTGGCCAATCACGGACAGCAAAGGATGAGTGCAGCGCAAATTCAGCAAGTTGCCGGAGTTGCAACCGCAGTTGCCGCAAGCGGTCAAAAAGAGGAAACTCAACAAATTATAGGAACAGCCTTTGGATTGGGAAGCCAATTAGGAGTTATGTTACCATTTAGCAGAAGTCACGAAACTGAAGCAGATCGTATAGGACTACAATTGATGGCGATCGCAGGATACAATCCAGATGAAGCCGCACAACTTTGGAAACGAATGAAAGCTAATAGTGGTGGACAAGCGCCACCAGAATTCTTGAGCACGCATCCATCCAATGATACACGTATCGCCAATTTGACTGCTTGGGCACCAGCTGCAAAAGTTGAAGCAAAGAAATTTGGAGTTACAAATTTTAAATAATAATAAACTATCAAATCTTAAAAAGATTATACCTATTTTAGAAGCTGTTCTGTTACGAATCGGGGCAGCTTTTTAATTTTAAAATATGCGAGAAATATTACCAAAAGGACATAAGAAATTATTAAATGCCTGGGCCTTTTATGATTGGGCAAATTCGGTATATAGCCTAACTATTGCTTCTGCTATATTTCCAATTTTTTGGGGAGCATTGACAATTGTTAGAGACGCTGATAATACAATAATTAATGATACTGTCCATTTTTTAGGAATTGATTTTAATAATGATTCTTTAATAAGTTATATAACAGCATTGGCCTTTTTAGTAGTTTCTGTGCTTAGTCCTTTATTATCTGGTATCGCAGATTATGTTGGGAACAAGAAAAATTTTTTAAAATTCTTTTGTTATCTGGGTGCAACATCCTGTATTGGTCTGTACTGGTTTAGTATGGAACATCTATGGTTTGGGTTATTGTGTTACTTTTTAGCATTAATAGGTTTCTGGGCAAGTTTGGTGTTTTATAATTCATATTTACCTGATATTGCTTTTCCAGAGCAACAAGATGCTATTAGTGCAAAAGGGTATTCTTTAGGATATATTGGAAGTGTAATTCTTCTAATCGTAAACCTGATTATGATATTTTTCCATGACACCTTTGGTTTTGAAAACGAAGGAGTTCCGACCAGATTATCTTTCGCAATTGTAGGAGTATGGTGGATTGGATTCAGTCAATATACATATTACTATCTGCCAAAAGGAAATAAAAAAGATAAACTAACAAAAGATGTAGTATTTAATGGCTTTAAAGAACTGAAGAGCATATGGGTAGCAATGAAACATAACTTAGTGCTTCGTAGATATCTTTCTGCATTTTTTGTATACAGCATGGCTGTACAAACGATTATGTTAATTGCCACATATTTTGGTATCGAAGAATTAGACTGGGGAGATCAGGATGCGACAACTGGTTTGATCATTAGTATTTTATTGATTCAATTGGTGGCCGTTTTAGGTGCGTTTCTTACTTCTAGAGCCTCCGCAAAATTCGGAAATATAAAAGTTTTAATTTTTATTAATTTTGTTTGGATAGGGATTTGCGTGTTTGCATATACGGTTACAGCACCTATTCAGTTTTATATTACTGCGGCTATCGTTGGCTTAGTAATGGGAGGAATTCAATCATTGTCTAGATCAACGTATTCTAAGTTTTTACCAGAAAATGCTGTTGATACAGCTTCTTATTTCAGTTTCTATGACGTGTCGGAAAAAATAGGAATTGTGATTGGTATGTTTTCTTATGGTATCGTTGCTCAATTAACAGGAAGCATCCGATATTCAATACTTTTTCTCATACTGTTTTTTGTGATAGGAGTTTTACTCTTATTTAGGGTCCCTAGAAATCAATAATCGCTGTATTTCTATAAGAATTAAATATTCTTTCATATGAGGACACTTGCATACAAGCCATATCGTAATTTTACTATAATAATAATATACGTTTTTTACCTACAATATTTGCTTAGAATTTACATGTAAAAGTGTATTGTTAAAGAAATATAGAAGTAAAAAAATCGTTAGTATTACAAATCATATTAATACGATAACCGATTATGAAAAAAGTAATTTTAGTACTTACCGTAATTCTGCTTGCTTCTTGTTCTGCTAGCAAAAAAACCATCATCGCGGCAAAAAAAACACTTAAAGGAGAATGGTCCTTAGATAAAATATCCTACGATCGTTCTGGTGTTTTTGAAGTTACATTATACAATGATGCTTCTGCAGAATGTCTGACAGGTGGTATCTGGAAATTTATTCCTAATAACAATACAGGAATGTATACTGTAAATGATAATCAGTGTACTTCTACCGGAGCTAGAAACTTTAGGTTTACCATTCCAGAACCTTCAGAAAATGGTGATTATAGTTTCCTGTTTAAACCTATTGACGAAAAAAAGAGAAGTACCAATGACAATAAAGGATACAGAATGACGCTAAAACATTTGGATGACACTACCATGACTTGGACACAGACAGTGAGCCTGGAAGGAAAACCTTTTGTTATTACAATGGATTTTAATAAACTACAATAAATCAAATCTTTACACAATGATGAAGTCAATTTTAAATAAAATAATGATCGCATGTATGATATTAACTATGTTAAATAGTTGTGATACCGTACAAAATGCAAATAACACACAGAAAGGTGCCGTAATTGGTACTACCGCAGGAGCCGTTCTTGGTGGTGTAATAGGGAACAATGTTGGTAATAAAGAAAACTCAGTATTAGGAGCTGTTATTGGTGGTGTAGTTGGTGGTGTAGCCGGAGGTGTTATCGGTAAGCAAATGGACAAGCAGGCACAAAAAATAGAAGAAGAGATTCCTGGTGCAGAAGTAACGCGGATAGGAGAAGGAATTGATATTGTATTTGATGAAAATAGTGGGGTGTATTTTGATACCAATAAATATAATATCAATACAAAATCAAGAGAAAATTTAAACAAATTAGTAAATGTTTTTAAAGACTATCCTGATACCAATATTATTGTAGAAGGCCATACCGATAGTTCAGGTGATGATGCATACAATATGGAACTATCTAAGAAACGAGCAAACTCTGTGACTAGTTTTTTAATATCTCAAGGAATCGATAAAAACCGTTTAACTACCTATTATCACGGAGAAACATTACCAAAATATGATAATGCTACTGCAGAAGGTAGAGCAAAAAACAGAAGGGTAGAATTCGGAATAATAGCGAATGATAAAATGATTGAGGATGCAAAACAGAAAGTAGACTAGTGTAAGTATCACAAAAAGATAAAAATTCCCATAAAACTCCTGTTTTATGGGGATTTTTTGTGCGCTTACATTTCCTTTACCCCGAAAACAGTGGTATGGTTTTCACCATTTATGATGTGATTTATAAAGAGGAAGATGCTGATATTTGTATTGTAACAGTTAAGAACCTCTTTAAAACCTAAGTCTTGTGAGAATAATATTTTTAGTATTAATATGTTCAGTGTTATTTGGTTGTGGTGCATCAGATCAACTTACCCGAGCCGCAGAAAGTTCAATCAATGGAGTTTGGATATTAAAAGAAGCAAACTTTGAGACCGAAAATAAAGGAACTTATAATATTACGGTTCTGGATAATATCCCACTGAAATGTATAGAAAATACGAATTGGGAATTCATTTCTAATAATAATACTGGGAGTTATGCACTGTCAGGATCATATTGCCCAACGAAAGAGATACAAAACTTTATATGGTCTGTTCCAAAAGAAATGTATGGTTTTAACCATTCGATTTTATTGAAACCAGTTAATGCTAAAATGAAAAGCGAAAAGAATAATAAAGGATACCGCATGGAGCTTTATAAAATCGGAGCATTCAAAATGACATGGAGTTATGATTTGATTGTTGATGGTAAAAAATTTACAGTAAAACTAAATTTTGAAAAACAATAAATCTTTTAAAAATAAGAATCCAACAAATATCATATGCAGATGAAATCACACATTATCAAAAACTCAAAGAAACCATTATACTTTTTAATATTACTTATAACACTCGTTAGTTGTAAATCCATGAAAAATGCCGAGTTAGGTGGTTTTATCGGAGCCGCAGGAGGAGCAATTATAGGAGGAGTAGTAGGAGAAAGTTTAGGCGAAGAAGCAGAAATAGGTGCAGTTATTGGCGGAATCGTTGGAGCTACAGTAGGAAGTGTCATTGGAGACAGGATGGATCAACAGGCAAAAAAAATAGAACAAGAGATGCCAAGCGTAGCCGTAGAAAGGGTAGAAGAAGAAATTAATATCGTGTTTGATGAAGAAAGTGGAGTGTATTTTAAAAGTAACAAACACGACTTAAATGAATCTTCTAAAGAAACGATCAAAAAATTAGCAATGATCCTTCAAGAATATCCTAATTCTAATGTGTTAATAGAAGGCCATACGGATAATGTTGGAAAAGAAGAATCTAATTTCATTTTATCAAAATACAGAGCACAGTCTGTAAGAGATTATCTCATTCTGCAAGGAGTAGAAGAACAACGGTTTACGGTTAAATATTATGGTGAATCCCAACCAAAATATAGTAATGATACGCCAGAGGGAAAATCAAAAAACCGAAGAGTAGAGGTTACTATCTCACCAAATGAAGCATTAAGAAAACAAGTCGTTGCACAAATTAAAGAGTAAGATCTTGTAATTGAGAATAATATGCCCCGATGTAATATTCGGGGTTTTTTTATGCTTAAAATTTATGTATCTTCAATCGATGAATAGTCACACACATATAACAATCATCGGAGGCGGTTTGGCGGGTATAACAAGTGCTATTCATTTGGCTACGTCTCAAGTTCCTGTTGTACTGATAGAAAAGGATGTATATCCTAAACATAAAGTTTGTGGCGAGTATATTTCTAATGAAGTAGTGCCCTATCTAAACTCTTTAAAAATAGACCTGGACATTCTAAAACCCGTGAAAATCTCTGAATTAAATATCAGTACGATCAAGGGTAACCTAATCAAAAGTAAATTACCGTTAGGTGGTTTTGGAATTAGCCGTTATACCTTAGATCATTATTTGTGGAATTTGGCTAAAAATCTTGGTGTACAAATGATTAACGATCAAGTTGTAGATATAGATTGTCAAAACAATATATTTCAAATAAAAACATCTAATAACGGTTTGATTACAAGTAAGTTCGTTATTGGAGCTTATGGCAAACGTTCTGTATTAGATAAAAATATGAACCGTAATTTTAGTCAAAAGAAATCTCCATGGTTAGCAGTAAAAACACATTACAAAGCTGATTTTGATCCTAAAATTGTTGCATTACATAATTTTGAAGGTGGATATTGTGGTTTATCCATGGTAGAAAATAAAACAGTAAATGCTTGCTATTTGGTAAATTATCAAAGTTTTAAACGATATAAAGATATTAAAAATTTTGAAAAAGAAATTATCTGTAAAAACCCACTTTTAAATATTTTTTTTAAAAATGCTGATCCCGTATTTGAAAAACCACTTAGTATCAGTCAAATCAATTTTGATAAGAAAAAACCTGTAGAAAATAATATTTTTATGGTGGGAGATGCTGCCGGACTTATTCATCCACTTTGTGGGAATGGTATGGCCATGGCAATCCAAAGTTCTCAAATTTTATGTGAGGTATTGATAAAGAATTACAAATTGAATAATTATACTATTAAAGAGATTAAAAAAATATACACCAAACAATGGAATAGCACTTTTTCTAAAAGACTGTATGCTGGAAGAATATTGCAAAAAATATTGCTAAATCAAAGATTTCAGCAAATTGCTCAAAAAGTAGCAACGGCTGCGCCATCTATTGTACCTCAAATCATAAAACAAACACACGGAAAACCTTTAATATGCTAGTAAATCTTTCACATAGAAGCAATGAAGAAGAACTGATGGATCATCCTGAGGTTGATAGTGAAGACCTAAATGTGGCACTTTCTGATATATCGAGGGTAAACAAATGGCTAGGTGGAAACAATATTACAATACAGGCAGTGCTAAACCAAATAAATCAAAAAGGTACTACTGGTACTACTAAAGAATGGACGATCATCGATCTGGGATGTGGTGATGGAGAAATGCTCCGACAAGTAACAGACATTTTTAGAAGAAAGAAAATAAAAGCCAAGTTAATCGGAATTGATAATAACCATAACTGCATAGTACAAGCCAACAAATTAAGTCATTCGTATAAAGAAATTGAATTTTATAGTCGTGATATTTTAACATTAAAAAAGGATGAGTTTAACTGTGATATCATTATTTGTACCTTAACATTACATCATTTTAAAGACTATCAGATAAAAAAGGTTCTCCAAAAAAGTATGGAATTGATTTCTGGTGTACTGATTATTAATGATCTACACAGAAATAAATTAGCATACTATTTATTTAAAATATTTAGTTTCTTTTTTATTAAAGGACATATCGCAAAAAATGATGGATTGGTGTCAATTAAAAGAGGATTTAAAAGAAAAGAATTGATTCATTATGCAAAAGAATTGCAGCTTAAAAGCTATCGATTAAAATGGAAATGGGCTTTCAGATATTGTTGGATCATTAGTAATTAATAAAAAAGTGAAGTAAATTGAGCGTAAAAATAGTAACAGTTGCAAAACAATTACCAGAATATGTAAGAGAAACGAAAGAAATTATTCCTTTTGTATCTCAATGGCTTACAGGTCAGGAAGATCGTTTTAGGAGAAAAGTTCTTAAAATTTTTGAAAATGCGGCGGTAGATAAACGATATGGGATTATGAGTATTGAAGAAGTATTTACAGCTACATCTTTCGAAGAGAAAAATGATATCTACGCTCGTGAAGTCAAAAAGCTAGGAGAATCAGTAATTAAAAAAGCATTGAATAAAGCAGGGTGGGATCCAAAATCTCTTGATTATATTATTACTGTAAGTTGTACTGGTATTATGATTCCATCATTGGATGCTTATTTGATCAACGCGTTAAATCTTCGACAAGATATTATAAGGCTTCCGGTTACCGAAATGGGGTGTGCGGCTGGTGTTTCGGGAATAATTTATGCTAAAAATTTTTTACAAGCTAATCCAAGTAAAAGGGCTGCTGTAATTGCTATCGAATCCCCAACAACTACCTTTCAGCATAATGATTTTAGTATGGTAAATATTGTCAGCGCGGCCATTTTTGGAGATGGAGCGGCTTGCACGTTGCTATCATCAGAAGAAGAAATGGATGGACCGATGATTGTAGGAGAAGAAATGTACCATTTTTACGATGCTACTACTATGATGGGATTCAAATTAACCAACACAGGTCTGCAAATGGTGCTGGATAAAGAAGTCCCTGCAAAAATTGCTACTCATTTTCCAGATATTATTAATCCGTTTCTAAAAAAACATGGTAAATCAATAGAAGAAATCGATCATTTAATATTTCATCCTGGAGGAAAGAAGATTGTGCAAACGGTCGAACAACTTTTTGGAGATCTTGGTAAAAATATTGACGATACTAAAGCTGTTTTACGAGACTATGGAAATATGAGCAGTGCTACGGTTTTATATGTGTTAGAACGTTTTATGAAAAAGAAACCGGCTAAAGGAGATACTGGGTTAATGCTAAGTTTTGGCCCTGGATTTTCTGCACAAAGAATACTATTGCAATGGTAGCACAATTAAAATTATTCAAAGTGAAATCAAGTATTGTTTTAGTTTTATTTCTAGCATACAGCGTGATGGTTGCGCAGAAGCAATTTAGCGATACGATTCCGTTTCAAAATAATTTGGGGTTAATTGTTGTGCCAATCAAGTTCAATGGAGTAGAAAAAAAGTTTATGTTTGATACAGGAGCTACCCATTCAGTTGGTTTTTCCTGGGTTGAAAATGAGCTCTCCAGAACATCAAAAACTATAAAAATAACGTCTTCCAGTAGAAGGAAAAGTAGATTACGATATTATAAAAGTGATTCTGTAAATCTGGCCTCAGCAAAAATTACTAAACACAGAATCCTTATGACAGGAGATAGTGATATCTTTTCCTGTTACAACATCGACGGGGTTTTAGGAGTGGATATTATAGGAGAGTTTAACTGGGTAATTAACTATGATAAAAAATTTTTGGTAATGTATCACAAAGGTTTTTTTCCAGATGATCTAAAAAAAATGCATAAGATCGATTTTAGCTATATTGATAAAAAACCTTGGGCTTTTCTTAATTTTGGAAACAAGCGAATACGTTTTCTACTTGATACAGGAGCAACTTTTTCTGATATTAATACTAAAAGTTACCAAGGGATACAAAGTATAGACCACATCCAAAGGGAAGCATATAGTGGTTTTTTTGATTTTAAAGGTGATTTAACTCAATTAAAATCCCTCATAATGAGATTTCCTTCGGTTACAACAAATGATGTAACTATTAATGGAATATTTGAAGTAAGTAAAAAAAGTAGCAAGATTGGTAATGCCTTGTGGAAGAATAATATATTGTTTCTGAGTCTTGACAGAGCAATACTTTATACCAATCTAAAAGAAATAGAAGAATACCATATGGATTATGGTTGCGCTTTTGTTTATCAACAGAATAAAATAAAAGTAGTAAAAGTTTTGGGCGATAGTGAAGCATGGAAACAAGGGTTACGGCAAGGGGATGAAGTGAAAATGATTAACGGAAAAACGTTTCAGGATTTTTGTAGCTTACAACAATTTCAAGAAGAGACCTCTAAGAATGCAATGGATGTAACAATTACTTTACCTAATAATACAAACATAGTTTTAAAAAAGAAAAAAGTACTGTAAACAATGAAATTTATATGTATATATCTGTTTTTAATAGCAATACAAATAACAGCGTGCGCAAAAAATGATAACGTTACAACAGAAACTGACGTTTCTACACCAGAAATCACTGCAAGCGTTACTAATGTTTCGGTAATAGGAGAAGAGAACAATTACACGTTTAGTGTACAAATAAAAAGTCCTGACGTAGGATGTGATCAATATGCTGATTGGTGGGAAATCATCACGGAAAATGGGATATTAGTATATCGAAGAATTTTAGCACATAGCCATGTAAATGAACAGCCATTCAACAGATCAGGAGGTCCTGTTGCTATTAGTAAGGATAAAGTAGTATATATACGAGCACATATGAATAATAAAGGATATGGAGATGTTGTTTTTAAAGGTAGTGTATTTGGTGGATTTAGCCAGGAAATACTAGAGACTGATTTTGCCAATGAATTAGAGACTACAGTGCCTTTGCCCGACAGATGTGCCTTTTAAAAATAATAGCGTTTTGACAAAAGAACAAATTATTAATAAATTACCTTATCAAGCACCTTTCTTGTTTGTAGATGAGATTACGGAAGTAGATCAGGACCATATCCTTGGTTTTTATACCTTAAAAACTGATGAGTATTTTTACCAAGGTCATTTTAAGGATTACCCCATTACTCCCGGTGTTATTCTAACAGAGATTATGGCACAAATTGGTTTAGTTTGCCTAGGCATTTTTCTTTTTAAAGATCAATTATTGGATGATGCTGTTGTTGGAGTTGCTATGAGTAGTGTACAAATGGATTTTTATAAATCGGTATTACCTGGTGAAACAGTCATTGTAAAATCTGAAAAAGAATATTTTAGATTCAATAAGTTAAAGTGTAAAGTTACCATGTATAATGAGGCAGATGAGCTAGTAGCTAAGGGGATAATTGCAGGAATGATAACAAATATAGATTAAATGAGCTTAGGATATTCTATAGTAAAACTTGCGTTAAAAATAAGAGGAGAAAAGAAATCCTGGTCAGCTGATCCTGTGGATTATTTAAAAAAACGTAAAGAAGATATTGATGAACCAAATAGCAAAATTTTATTGGGAAATTCTTTTCAAACAAAGATTGTTGCTGATAGTAAAATAACCGAGATAATACCAGCTCAACCATCGAATGAATATCTACTTTTTTATTGTCACGGAGGTGCTTTTATTTATGGTCCAACAAAAAACAATTGGAAATTTATTGCGCGCATTGTAAAACAAACCCATACTCGTGCCTGGATGATAGATTACCCTAAAGCACCCGAAAATGATATAAAAAAAATTACTCAAAATATCTGTGAAGCCTACAATAAAGCGTTGGAAAAATATGACCCTTCTAACATAATTTTTGTTGGAGACTCTGTCGGTGGTAATTTGCTTACTTCATTAACACAGGGATTAATTGAGGATGGAAGGGAGTCGCCTAGTCGTCTTATTTTAATCACACCCATGGTCGATGCTAGTCTCACAAACCCAAGAATTGCAGAAATTGATCCTATAGATCCTATTTTAAGTTATGAAGGAGTGCTTTCTGCTAAAAAGATGTGTGCGGGTGATTTTTCTTTAAAAGATCCAATTATATCACCGTTGTACGGTTCATTTAGAGATTTCCCTCCGATTCATATTTTTATGGCAACCCACGACATCTTAAGACCTGATCAAGAGGTGTTTATCGAAAAAGTAAAAGAAGAAGGAGGAGAAATTGAGGTAATTGTTGGAAAAGGGATGCCACACATTTGGCCCTTTTTACCTTACTTTAAAGAGGGAGCGATAGCGCGTAAAAGAATAGTTTCTATCATTAATAAGGCGATTACTGATGAGTAATAGAAGAGTAGTTATTACAGGATTAGGAGTAGTTGCACCAAACGGAGCGAACGTTTCGGTATTTAATAAAGCAATACAACAAGGTACTTCTGGAATTCAATATATTGAGGAATTAAATGCATTAAAATTTTCGTGTCAAATAGCTGGAAAACCATTTTATAAACGCGATCACTTAAATAATTACTTCAATAGTATTCAATTAAAAGGATTAAATGCTTCAGGATTAGAATATGGCGTAATCGCCGGAATTGATGCTTGGAGAGATGCTGGGTTTTCTATTGATAATACAACAGAGAATCCTTTATGGAATGTTGGAACCATTTTTGGAACAGGTGTATTGGGCGTTGATAAATTTAGAGAAGCCATTTATAAAGTCGATGCTGGTAATGTAAGAAGATTGGGTAGTACATCCGTAGTACAAACCATGGCGAGTGGTATTAGCGCATTTTTAGGCGGTATCATAGGATGTGGGAATGTTACAACCACGAATTCTTCAGCCTGTAGCACCGGAACAGAAGCAATCTTAATGGCGTATGATCGTATTGTGGCGCAAAAAGCAGAAATTATATTAGCTGGAAGTACCAGTGACAGTGGTCCATATGTTTGGGGTGGTTTTGACGCGATGAGGATTCTTCCGCATAAATATAATGAAAACCCAACTGCAGCCTCAAGACCTATGAGCGCAACTGCTAGCGGTTTTGTACCAGGCAGTGGAGCAGGGGCATTGGTTATAGAAAGCTTAGCTAGTGCTCAAAAACGCGGAGCTACTATTTATGCAGAAATATTAGGAGGTCACGTAAATAGCGGTGGACAGCGTAATGGTGGAACTATGACAGCACCAAATAATATAGCAGTCCAAAAATGTATCAAACAAGCAATCATTAATGCCAATATCGAACCAAAAGATATAGATGTGATTAATGGACACCTAACCGCTACAACCAAAGATGTTGTAGAAATTGAGAATTGGTGTGAAGCATTAGGAAGAAAAGGAAATGATTTCCCCTATATTAATTCATTAAAGAGTCTGGTAGGTCATTGCCTGGCAGCATCAGGAAGTATAGAAAGTGTTGCCACTGTATTGCAATTGAAAAAAGGATTCATATTTGGAAATGTCAATTGTGATGACATACATCCAAAAATTGAATCGATGGTAGACAGCGAAAGAATTCCTACAAAAACTATATCCAAGCCTTTTACGATAGCAGCAAAAGCTAGCTTTGGTTTTGGAGATGTAAATGCTTGTATTATCTTTAAAAAATTTTCATAATCAAAAATTCATGACAAAAGAAGAATTGCTATCCAAATTAAAAATAATAATAGAGCCTTATGTTCAAAATCAAGAGGGATTACAACAGCTGTCAGAAGAAACCAATTTTATAGAAGACTTAGAAATAAACTCTGCCAATTTGGTTGATGTAATTCTGGATGTAGAAGATGAGTTTGGTATTGAAATCGATAATGACGGGATGGATAGAATGCTTACTGTAAAAGCTTCTATAGCTGTAATTCAGGAAAAATTATCCGCTAAATAGATGATAGGCAATGATATTATAGATCTTAAACTTGCTGCCGTGCAAAGCAATTGGCAACGAAAAGGTTGGCTTAACAAAGTTTTTACTGCATCAGAACAACAAAGAATTTGGTATGCTAAAAACCCCGGCCAAATGGTCTGGAAATTATGGAGTATGAAAGAAGCGACATATAAAGCGCATCAACGGTGTTTTTCTTTATCTCCAAAATACAATCCTTGGGATTTTGTTTGTTTAGATACTGATGTTGTTATTAAAAAAAAACATACCGAACCATTTCGAAACATACAAAAAACTATATCTATACCATAGCATATAGTGATGAAATTAAAACAAACTTTGTGTCTAGAGTGTTTACCGTAGCACAAGATCAATATAAAAACATTCTTCGGTATTATATTGCAGATATGAAAGGAATTCGGGACTGTGATGTTAAGTTACACAAAGATGATAATGGTATTCCGGAAATAAAAATATATAATAAATCAACAGATATACCACTTTCCTTATCCAGTCATGGTTCTTTTTCAGCTTTTGCTATCGATATGTAATTATGAAAATACTCTTTTACCAGTCATTAAACCACCCGGATTATGCACTGGAACTTCATAATGAAGCTTTGAGACGCAATAAATAGTGGGTTTTTCTTGATTTTAGCATAGCACCGCTACGGTGAAATAAAAAAGAATCATCAGTATTTGAAGTGGTTGACAGATGTAGTAGATTTTCTAATGCATAATGCGAGTTAAATCTATTCATATTCAGTAATGTGATTATTCAACCTGATCCTGGTAACTACCTCTTTTTTGCGACGTTTACTAAGCGGCAATACATGATTACCAATAAAAATTTCATTTTCAGAAATTTTTTCAATCTTATGTAGTGATACAAGAAAAGATTTATGTGTTTTTATAAAAGCTTCCTTAGGCAATGAATCTTGCATACCTTTTAGTGTACTATGGGTGAGTATTGTCTCTTGGTTGGTTATGATCTTGACATAATTTTGCTGAGCTTCGATAAATAAAATTTTATTTACTTCTATTTTCTTTAACTCCTTACTCTGTTTAATGAATAAATAGTTCGATAATTCCTTGTTATTTATTAAGTTATACATCTTGTCAACAGCTTGTTTAAACCGTTCAAAAGAAATAGGTTTTACTAAATAATCAACAACATTAAAACTGTAGCTTTCTAATGCGTGCTCAGAATATGCTGTTGTGATAATAGTTGGCGGAACTGTTTTTTGCGTTTTTAACCATTCAATTCCAGTAATTATTGGCATTTGAATATCTAGAAATAAAAGATCAACGTGGCTTTTTTGTAAAAGTTCCTGAGCTTGACGGGCGTTTTTACAGACACCAATGACCTCTAAGAAATCAATAGCTTTACAATAACCATTAAGAGCTTCTCTGGCTAGAGGTTCATCATCTACGATAAGACATTTAAGTACCATTAATTATAAATTTATTTCTAAAAAAACTTGATGAACATTTCCTTTCTTAGCGATCTGTAAATCATATCGATCCTTATATAAAAGAGCTAATCTTCGTTGTACATTTTGCAATCCAATCCCACCTGAGTTTTTCTTGTTGTTGATCGAATCAAATGTGTTTTCTATTTTACATGTCAATTTGTTGTCTATTTCAAGTAGTTGAATACTTATATGGTTTTTTGAAGGGTCATCATCATTACTTACATGTTTAAAAGCATTTTCTATAAAAGGAATGAGTAATAGTGGAGCAATCGGTCGATCTTTATTTATTGTAGAGATTTGATATGCTAACCTAATATCTTCTCCTTTTCTGATTTTTTCAACTTCAATATATTTTGAAATATAATCTAATTCTTTTTTTAGGGCGATTTTTGCAGTTCCGATTTCATATAACTGATAACGAAGCAAGTCAGAAAATTGAAGGAGTGTGTTTTTAGCTTGCGCTGAGTTTTGATCTATAAGATGATAAATACTATTGATGCCATTAAACAAGAAGTGCGGATTAAGCTGCGCTTTTAGGTATTTAAGTTCGCTATTATGAGTTTCTTTTAGCAATTCTTGTTTTGTTCTTTCAGATGTAAAATACTCTAAAGGGAATCGAAATAAAAAACCAAGAAACGTATAAAAAAAATTAAAAAGAAAATTAGGGAATAACCATATCATCGAAAATTCTAAAAAAGTAAATTCTTCTCCAAGAATATTATGAGTCTGGGTGTAATAATGATCTAAATACCCTTCAAAGCCATTAACTAGAAGGAAAAACAATGTTGTGGCTACTAAAAATTTGAAAAACTTATTTTTTATAAAATATTTAGGAACAGTAATAAAGTATTGCCAATAAAACAATAGCATATTACTTAAAATTCCGTAAACAAAAGCAATATACAACAAGTTATTTTCTGTTGAGAAACCATTCCAGGTTAGATTATTAAAACCCAAAAAAGCAACACTCCAATGTGCTCCCCAAAAGACGAAGTGAAAAATAAAAATCCAACGTTGAAATATTTTCTTTTGCATCAATTTCTGAAAGAATGGATATTACTAAATAGATTTACTGGCCTTTGAAGATGTTTTTTCTGGATTCATTATAGCTATTCATAAAAGCACACAATATACGGTATTACCTATAAATCTTTAAATTCACTTGATGAGACTAAGCATTTTAAAGGATAGCGCATCGATAGCATGTTTTTTGGGATGAAAAGCAGAAATGTTTGTAAGTATAATCACGGCTTTTTGAGCATTTTTATTGATTACAAGGCTTGAAGTATAACCTCCTGTTCCACCATTATGAAACAGTATTGTCTGATCATCTTTATGTACGATATGCCAACCCAACCCTAGAGAAACTTGTTTATTTAGAGTATGTGTTTGTTTTTGGGTCAATTCATACACAGGATCATTACTCATTTGTTTTCTTACAAATTTTTCCAAATCGACTATATTAGATTTTATCGCACCTGCTCCTGCGAGTACATCAAAGTTCCAATTAGAGACTTCGTGTCCTTTTGGATCAAGTCCTTTTATAATACTAGTAGCTAGAATTTTTTCTAAATCTGTTGTAGAACTATTCATATCCAATGGGTTGAATATTTTTTCTTGCAACAATTCTTCATAAGTTTTATTTGTTTTAAGAGTTAGCAAATGTCCTAAGAGTCCTGCTCCAAGATTAGAATACGTACTTTTTTCTCCCGGTGTCGATTCTGTTTTAAAATCAGTTTTAAGATATTCATACAATTTATCAGTGTCATAATTGCGATATGGGTCGCCTTGGTTCGAAGTTATTAAGGGGATTATATTTTGAGGTATCCTTGGTAAACCTGAAGTATGATTGGTTAACATTTTTAGGGTAATATGCTTTTGATCCTCGGTTGGATTTTCTAATGTAAAAGGAAGTAAACTAATTACAGAATCATCTAAGGATACTTCTTTTTCCATCACCAGTTTTGCCAATAAGGTTGCTGTAAATACCTTTGTGATCGAACCAATCTCATATATTGCATTTTGGTTCATTTTAATTTGTAAAGAGTCTTCTTTTCTAACAATTCCAAAAAATTCACTGCTTTTTTGATCAATCAAAGCAATTGATACTTCTGTTTGGTTTGGGAAAAGGAGTAGTTTTTCTTCTAAAAGCTGCGCTATTTCTTTGTTCTCTATTTTGTTGGTAATACTTTCCTGTGCATTTATCTTACAAGAATAAAACTGTGTTAATATAAACATTCCTAAAAACACGATTTTTAATTTAATATAAGCCATAACTTGTTTTGTTTCTTCGAATGTAAAGAATACAGCATAGAATAGTTACCTTATTTTGACGATCGTCGTTATTTTTTTGACGACCGTAACAGCGTATAGCTTATTTTATTATATGATATAATAATAGGGGGTAACGCCCGAGTAAAATACCGTACTAATCCCCTGAAATTATCAATGAAGCATCTGTACCTTTGTTGTAGGGAAAATGAATACATAAAAACTACTCAATATGATCACGCAATTGACAATTAAAAAGAAAAAAGTTTGGGAAAATAAAATTGAAATTACACGGCTAAAAGGAGTCAACTTGGTCAATACTGGGATTCAGAAGAATTCTGTAAGACTAGCGAAGGCATATAGTTTACATTTATAAATCAAGAATATCCATACTTCTTATTTCAAAATAGGGAAATCAAAAACAATATCCAGTTTGTTTTTTTTACGTTCATCAAGGATATTTACTCCAAAATCGCTGGTATAAATTGTAGTTTTTCCCAGAAGTTTTTTAGTAATATCCAACGTAAAATTGATAATGATTTCTTTGGTAATTCCCTTGATCGTTAAATCTCCGATTACTTTGTAATTATTATTACCGAAATGAACTACCTGACTACTTTCGAATGCAATTTTGGGATATTTCTTTTTATAAAAAAACTTTTCCCACATCAAATGACCATCTCTTAAAAAGTTATCAGTGTCTAACGTATTCACTAAAGCAGTTCCTTTAAAATACGCATTATCCGGATCTTCTGGATTAAATGATATTTTAAAATCTAAACCGGCAATGGTACCAGATGTTTCCTCAGAAACAAAATCGAATGATATTTTTGCGTTTTTTTTATCAAAATCTAACTTAATAACATCATCAATCAAAGCTTCTTCTTGGCCCGTATAACGATTAGCTATATTTATCATATCATCAGAAGGAGGAGAAAATTGACCGTAGCCAATTGGAATCCAAAGAATAAGAAAAAAAATTGATTTGATATAGGTTTTCATGACTTGGTTCATTTTTTAAATATAAACGGAATCAATTAGTATTCCAAGAATATTTAGAAATCAATAATTGTAAAGTAAACCAAAAACAGGTAAATAATGATAATTTGATGTTAACGTTTCTTCAATATTCTAAAAAATCATCTAAATTAGAAATGAAATTAATTGGTTGTCAGGTATATAAACCATAAATCTTGAGATATGGAAAATCAAAATAAAGAGAAATCCTGGTCAAAAAGAAAGTTTGCAGATTTCCAAACAAAATATCGCAGATCTTCTAATTTTGGATATGGATCAAAGAGAGATAAGTTTGCTATTAATGGTGATGGTGAGCTTTCGATTCCTGTTAGAAATAGTATCGAGGGACACAAACCTTAAAGACTAAATGTTGTTACTTAGTGTCTTTTGTCTGGAAGCTTTTAGATAGAAAAGAATTCCGATAGAAATTGTTGCGCAAATAAGAAACCCCAGAAATAGAGGGATTGCAGTATCTGTTACGTATCTTCCTATAAAGGTACTAATTGGAACGGCCATAAGCGTACTTATAAATCCTGTTATTGCCGCTGCGATGCCCGCAATATGTCCAACAGGTTCCATTGCCAAGGCTCTTAGGTTGCCAAATAAAAATCCAATCGAAAAGAATTGTAATCCAAAGAAAATTAATAAAATGGCGACATTGGGATTGGCACTATTATTAAATAGGATGATATACAATAGTGAAACCCCAAAGAATGCATAAAGTGAAATCGATACCAGTTTTTCCATTCCATATTTAAGAACCAACGTACCGTTTAAAAAAGTAGCCGTACCGATAGAAATCGCTAACAATGCAAAAATATAAGGAAACTCCTCTTTGAGCTGATATTGCTGTTCAAAAATTTGTTGAGAACTACTTAAGTACACTAAAAAAGAACCTACAATAAAACCTGAGATAAGGGTATACCCAATGGTAGTTTTGTATTTGATTAATTCCTTTATACCATCTACAAAAATATGAGAAGAAAACTGAATGCGTTTTGATACCTCTAAGGTTTCTTTTTGACGTTTCCAAAACCAAAATGAAACCAATAAACTAAATATTAACTGAATGTAAAAAATAGCTTGCCAATTATAATGGTCCAAAATGAACTTCCCCAACGCTGGCGCTATAATAGGAACCAAAATAAATACAACTGTGATAAAAGACATAATGCGAGCCATATGATCGCCACTGTAGATATCTCTTATCATAGCAATAGCAATTGTTCTTGGAGCAGAAAGCCCAATTCCTTGTACTATTCTACCAGCAATCATTACGGTAAGACTCGTAGCATTAATACACATAAAACTGGCAATTATAAAGAGAGCAAAACCCATATATACCACAGGTTTTCTTCCAATACTATCGGACACCGGACCAAAAATAAGCGGTCCGATACCAAGACCTAAAAAGATCATCGTGATCAATAATTGATTATCTGCTAGTTCTGTAGTACCGATATTAATACCAATAATATCCAACGCTGGTAACAATGCATCAATAGCCAATGCCACAATAGACATCAATGATGCCATTAAGACAATAAATTCTAGCTGTGCAAACTTTTTTTTATGAAGCATTGGGCAAAAGTAATTTATTTAATGATGCGGCGTAATATTCAGTATTACTAATTAACTATTATTTAGTATGAACGATTTGGTGGTGAAGTATCCATGTTAAATTATTGTATATTCGAGAGATGTAATTGTGTAATTAATAACGTAGAATTCTGATGGAAGGAAATCGAATATAAAAATAAATTCTGTAAGCTCTAAAAGAAATTATTTTATTGGTAATAAGTAATTCTAATCACAATAAACTTTAATAACGTAAAACGATATTCTAGATAGATTAAAAGAGGTAGTAAGGGATTAGTATAAAAGATTTGTTCAGGTTCTTATGTAGGATTTACTATAAAATTCGTAAATTATGGTATAGAAATTGCTCGTAATGCATTGTTATACAAAATAATATAAAGATAAATGAGGATAGTATTTTTTTTATGGATAGTAGGATGGATGCTAATAGGTTGTAATAGTACTAAAAACACCATCGCTCCAACAGCAAAAAGTGAAGCGTTGGAGGCATTGATTGCTACAAAAAAATTCAGCATAGAATCGAGTTGGGCATATCCATTAGCAACAGCTAGTTTGACAAGTCTTTCTAATAGTGGGTTATTACAACCCGGTAGTACCGTAAATAGTATCAATTTAATAGGAAATCCCAATCATATAAAATTTTATGGAGATAGCATTGCTATGCGTTTACCCTATTTCGGAGAACAGCAATTACCTGGAAAACTTATAAGAAATGAAGGCGGAATTGTATTTCGTGGAATACCAGATCGCTACGAATTGATAAAAGATGAAAAAAGACAACAGCATACTATAAAGTTTTCTGCAAAGAATGACCAAGAATCATATCGAGTAATCATCACATTATTTCCTAACTGGAATGGCAGCATTACAATAAACAGTTCCCATCGTACTTCTATTCGATATCGAGGAACCATATCAACTTTAGAGTCAGATGAGGGATTGGCCATTAATTAATGAATATATAAAGCTGTTTTAGCTCAAAAATAATCTGCGAAAAAGGAGGGAAGCATTTTCGTTACTTTAGTTAATTTTTAAAGACGACGATCCAGTTCTTTGATATCTTCTATGTAAGTTTGATAAAACTCTTCTACATAAGGTCTTCTACTATTATATCCCTGCGCTAAAAGTTGTTTAGATTTTTCCAACATAGCCTTAATTTTAAGTGAACTACCCTTTAATTTCATCAGTGTTTTTGCTTTCCAATAAAAAAGATCTGCATTTTTATTGTGTTTGATTCCTAAATCAAATTTTTCTAAAGCCTTATCAAAATCACCCGTTTCAAAATAAGTAATTCCATAGTACATAAATGCTCTACTTTCTACATACGCAATGTCTCCGGATTTTGATTCGTGTTCAAAAAATTTCTCGAAGTATGCCTGAGATTTAAGATATTCTTTTTTCATCATATACGCCACGCCACGCATAAAATCTATATTCTCAGACTGTGGATAATCTACAAAATTAGGGGTAAGAGTGTCCAATTCGTCAAAATCTCTTATGGCATTATCATAATCTCTATAGAAATATAAATACAAATATCCACGATATCCTTGCCAGGACTCGGGATCTAGTGCTACGGCTTTCTTATATTTCTTCATTGCTTCGGTATTAATCCCTCTTTTTACTCTAGAAGCTCCCATTTCTCTATAGATATCAGAAAAAGTACTATCCAGATGTTTAGCTTCCTGAATCAAAAACTGTTCTTCAGCAGAACCTTGATAATAAGAACCTTGTAATCCCTTTATAAACTGTCTAGCATATTTTTTTGATATGGCATCATCAAACTCTTTTTTGTATAATTCTGGTTGCTGGTCGCAAGAACTCATTAACAAAGCACAGCAAAAAACACTACGGTAAAATATCTTGAATCTCTCCATTTTTTAAAATAAAAGTTACATAGAAATAGGAATCTCTCTTTGTGTTTCTAATCACACACGGTTTCCATTGTTCTACACCCGAAATTATATCATAAAGATGCATAACTGTTTTCTTAGAAAATTGCTTCTTGTTATAATCAAAATCGGCTGATTCATCTGTTATAAATTTACCAGCTTTACCTTTACAGTTAATTACAAACCTAAAGGTTAAGTAGCCTGATTCATTATGTAGCTTATTTGTATCCAGCTTACTGCCCACCAATTTTTTCAGATTTCCCTTACCACCAATAAACCCTGCACGATCATTCCCGCCATTATAATAATCTACAATAAAATCTGTAGAGGAGCAGAGTTCTAGTTTTTTGTCTTTATCTATAGTTTTGTCAAAATCAATATAACCAACTCTTTCTATCCCATGTTTCGATAGTTTGTCAAATTGTTCTGGAAGCAATTGTTCTACTAAAACTCGCTCCACAACATCGGTATCTGTAGTAAGGGTAGATTTCCACAATCCTAAATCCTGAACATAAATGGAACGCGCATGATATCGTATAGTATCTCGGGGAGTCTCTCCAAAAATGGTAGTATTGGTAGTGAATTGCCCTATGATTTTTGCCGGTTTGTTTTGTATGATTGTATCTTTAATCGTCTTTGTATACTGATACACATCAAGAGCTAAAGAATCTTTATTTTTCAGTTTAGTCTTATAATAAACCGTATCTTTCTGAAAAGTTAAGAAGGTAGTAACTGTATCGTTTGTATAGTGTGCTACTAGCGTATCTGTTAAATAATATCGTTTGTAAGTAGTTTCTATAACATCTTCACCTGCAATTCTAAATTGTTTAGAAGATTGCAATCCAAAAGAAGGACCAAAGGTTTCTTTGCTATAAATACTATCATTCAGTTTCTTTAGGAAAGAATAATCAAGAATGGTTTTTTTGTTCTGTTGATTCTTCGGGTAGATGTGTATATAATATTTATTAACGACACCTTTATTACCAAAACCTTTTGGTATAAAAAAACGTTCATAGGCAGTAGAGCTCTTATTACACGAGAAGCTAAAAATACCCAAAGAGAGGAGTATAAGAAATTTTCGATTCATTTAGTCAATCATGGTTTCTGGTAGTTGGAATAAAGGTAGTTTAATTCTAGGAATATAAAATCAAAAACACTCCAATCATAATTCCGGATAAAGGGATTAATTTTTTTCGCTTATTTTTTTCTTTAAAGAGAAGACCACCTATCACCACTGCAATAAGTATCTGACTACGTTTTATAGCAGATAACAACATAATTAATGCGTCAGGATCTTGCAGTGCTTTAAAATAGAAGTAGTCTGCTGCTTGTAATAAAACACCGACTGCTACAATCGTCCAGCGCCATTTAAAGTTTTTTCGCTTTTCTTTATGGTTAAACCAAGTACATGATAAAATAACCATTAAAATCAGAACGGTATACCAACAGAACCAGAATTGTAATGTTTGCGGATTGAGATTTAAACTCTGAATTAAAAACTTATCATACAACCCACTGGAAGCTCCTAAAAATGTTGCTGCAATAATAGCGAGTATCCATTTATTCTTTTTGAAATTAATTCCTTCTTGTTTACCAATTCTGGCATAGAGCATCATGGAAAATATAATAAGGAAAAATCCAGACCATTGTAAAGGATTAGGTCTTTCTTGATAAATTAACATCGCTCCTATAAAAGTAAAAAACGGACCGGCAGAACGTATAGGAGTTACAATGGTAATGGGCAAATGTTTTAAAGCCTGATAGGCTAACGTCCAGGATGCAGCCATAATCATGGACTTGATAAAAATATATCCGTGAGTTTTCCATGGAATTCGTTCGATTTGAAAACCAATTCGCTCAGTAAATTCCGGAAAATACTGAGAGCCAATAAAAAAGGGTAGCAAGACCAGAAAACCTGAGCCGATGGTGCCAAGAAGTACAGGAAACACTTCATTTCCTTGTACTGCATGTTTTTTACACAAATTGTGTAATCCTAAAAAAAATGCCGCTAGTAAGCCCAGATACATCCACATGCTGCGAATATAAGTTTTTGGTAAATTTTATCTATAGTTGAGAATGTAGAATTTGAATGTGAACATCATCAAAAGCATGCAAACAGGGTGAAAAACCGATAATTCTCTCTTATTGGTCATTGAACTGAAAAAGATAAAACATATGTAAGAATTATACTTCCTTTATTTTTTATATAACATTATTGAGAATATTGTAAAAATTTAATACAAAAATTGATTTTTATTTACTTATATGAATATATTTGCGTGTAACTAATTTATTATTCGTGCATAATAAATACATTTTTTAACACAATCAATTCATCTTAAAACTTGAATATGAAAACTCAACTACACTTTCCGAAGAAATTCTTATGGCTTATTGCCATTACTTGTTTCACAACAATCACTGCTCACGCGCAGCAGGTTATCAACGCCACGTTACAAAATGATGGAAGAACAAGGCAATATCGCTTATATGTTCCAGCCAGTTATGATGCTACCAAACCGGCTCCACTGATTTTAAATTTCCATGGTTTTACAAATAATATTGATATACAGTACAATCAAAGTGACTTTCGGCAGCTAGCCGAAGACAATCAATTTATATTTGTTACGCCTCAAGGGTTGGGAGGCTTTTTCTCCGGATGGGCCATCAACAATAATTTTGGTGGGAATGAGGATGATTTAGGATTTTCTGATGCTTTAATTGATAAAATTCAAGAGGATTACAATATCAACGAAAAACGCATCTATGCTACGGGATTCTCTAACGGTGGTTTTTTTAGTTATCGACTGGCCTGTGAATTAAGTCCAAGAATTGCTGCAGTAGCTTCGGTAGCAGGAAGCATGACAAGGGTATGGATCGACAATAATCAGTGTCAACCGCAACATCCTACAGCAGTTTTACAAATTACGGGTACGAATGATAATGTAATTTCTATAAACGGTAACGGAACCAATGAACCGATACAGAATGTTATGGAATATTGGGCTGCTGTAAACAACGCTGATACAACACCTGATGTTATCCAATTAGGTGGCGGATCTACCCGTTCGATTTGGGATAATGGGGATAATGGTGTAACAGCCGAGTTTATAAGAGTACAGGGAAAAGGACATAGCTGGAATGGAGGAAATGTAAGTACCTCTCAAGAAGTTTGGAATTTCTTTTCCCGATTTGATATCGATGGTGCCTTAGATTCGACGCCTCCTCCTGTAGATACGTGCTCAGAAATTGTATCATCTTTTCCGTACAACGAAAGTTTTGAAAACACCTTGGGATTATGGTCACAATCTACCAATGATGATATTAACTGGACTAGAGATTCTGGTGGTACTCCTTCTAATAGTACTGGGCCTTCTAATGGTGCCGATGGTAATTTTTACCTTTATGTAGAGGCATCGGGTAATGGAACCGGTTATCCCAATAAAACAGCAATATTGGATTCTCCGTGTTTAGACTTTAGTAATGTAACATCTCCAACGTTAAATTTTCAATACCACATGTTTGGTAGTGCAATCAATAGTCTGACGGTTGAAGCCAGAGTTGATAACACAGGAAGTTGGTCTGGAGTATTTGATAACAACGGAAACCAGGGAAATGTCTGGAATAGCGCGAGTGTAAATCTATCAGATTATGCAGGAGAATCTAGTGTTCAGTTGCGATTTATTGTGGTAACGGGTAATGGAAGTAGCGGATGGCAAAGTGATATTGCTATTGATGCTATCACGATCCAAAATGGTTCTGTAGATCCAAATCCAACGTGTGATAGTATTAATTTTAATGATTATGCAATTACTTCATTTTCTAATCAAGATAGTGCCGGAGATTTCACTATAGGAAATGGTGGAGAGGCTTTATCTCTAACCAATAATACCTGGAAATACATTCCTATCAATTATACGGTAACTCCCAATACGGTTATTGAATTTGATTTTAGCAGCACCTCACAAGGAGAAATTCATGCGGTTGGTTTTGAGAATAATAATACGCTCACATCCTCTCGTTATTTTAAAGTACATGGAACACAAAATTATGGAGTAACCAACTTTGATAATTACTCATCCGGTACTACTACCTATGTGATTCCTGTCGGAAATTTCTATACCGGAGCTATGGACAGATTGGTATTTATCAATGATAATGATGGTGGCTTTGGAAATAATTCTATTTTTTCTAATGTAAAAATATACGAAGGGTCTTGTAATGGTCGATCTGCAGCAGAAATTATCGCGAACCTGGATGATAAACGACCTGTTTTAGGAACTGATCAAGAAGGAATCGAAGCGATAAAAATGGCTCCGAATCCTACAAGAGATCAATTCTCATTGCACGTAACTTCTGAAAGTAATAAAAAAACAATCCTTACGATTTATACTACATTAGGACAGCAAAAATACCAAACTCAAGTAAACGCAGGAGTAACTAATTTTTCTGCAAGCAGTTTAGCATTGAGTTCTGGAGTGTATATTGTAAAAATCCAAACTCAAGGTAATGATGCTATTACAAAAAAACTAATCATTCAATAATGATTTTCTAAGCATCTACTTAATTGATAAAAATGCTTCAACGGGATCGTTGGAGCATTTTTCTTTACGGAATACTACATTAAAAATAGTCATTACTGTCTTCAATGATTATGCAGACTTATTTTTGGTATGATATCTGGTTAATTTTTCTGTTAAAGCAATCCAAAAAGGACTCACGACTAGTGTAAGTGAAATTAGACTGATCGTAAAATTATATCCAAAAACTCCAATGATTTCTAATGTATATGCCGTAGAACTCAGTAAGAAACTTAACTCACCAATTTGTGCTAATAACGCACCTCCTAGTAAAGCTTCCCTCCAGTTACAAGAAAATACCCGTAAGATCAAAGAATTTAATAAGTGATTAGTAACGTATACAACTAAAATGGCAAGAGAGATGGTCCAAAAATTATTATAGATAAAGCTTAGATCCAGTTGCAAGCCTACACTGATAAAAAAGAAAGAAACAAATAGTATCCTAAAAGAATGAAGTGTATCGTGTATCCAGCCAGTGGCCCGAGCTGCATTAATAATCATACCGCCCACAAAAGCACCTAAAGCCGAAGATAATCCAAAGAAAGAAGTAACCAAAGCGCATCCAAAACATAAAAATATGGCCATAAAAACCTGTAGTTCGTGGTCTCTGTATATTTTTTTAGAAAACGGAAGCACGATGATTCCTTTGATATAAATATATCCCAAAACGGCAATGATCAAAATAGCTCCTACAACCATTAAGATAATATTTTCTACTGATTCAGATTTTCCTCCTAATTGAGAGATAATAATTAAGAGCGGTACCAAGGCTACATCCTGAGCCAATAAAATACTCAATACATTTTTACCAATTTTAGAGTCAATAAGTTGTTTATCCTGTAGTAATTTGATTACTACTGCAGAACTACTTAGGGCAATAACAAAGCCCAAAACTACAGATCTTGCAAAGCTCCAGTCATAATAATGCCCTATAGACAATACCAATACCACACTAATAGCTATTTGTGAAAGCGTTCCGATTACGGCAAGTTTCCAGCGTTTTAAAAAATCGATAAGATTGATTTCCATACCGATAAAAAACAGTAACAAAATGACACCCAACTCTCCTAAAAGATGAATGGATTCTTTGTTTTTGACCACATTTAACCCATGATCTCCCAGGATAACTCCTGCCAGAATATAGCCTATAATATACGTTTGGTTAAACTTTCGGAGTACTATACTAATGACTATAACCAGTGTGGCCAATATAGAAACCATGGTAATAATCGGATCCAAAGATGAAAAGAGTAGTTTCAAGATAATGTATATTTATATAAAGATAAAAGTACCTTTTTTTTGGAGCACAACCTACATCATCCTGTAAAGATGTATTTTAATTAGCAAATAGCTGTATACAGCATCGTACCGATATACAATTATATAAATAATGGCATAGGTGTTATAAACCAAATAAGAGAATATGATTTATAATAATTTATTTATAGTGGCATAAGAAATAGCTTCATAAATATTAGCAACACCCAACTTTTCAAAAAGTTTTCTTCTGTGAAATTTTACAGTATCCGGAGAAATATAAATTTTTTCTGAAATTTCTTGTATAGTATAGCCACTAATGGAGTATTGCAGTATTTCTTTTTCTCTCATAGAGAGCCCTATCTTTTTTATAGATTTCCAACAATCGGTCGTTAAATCATACGCCATTTTTTGTCCTCCCTCTTTTTTGGTAATGGTAATATTACCAGATTGTTGTTGTGTAGATAGGGATACGAAACAAATTGCTTTCCATATTTTTCCACTTTCTGTTAAAAATAGCGGAGTTAATTTTTGATTGATTAAAATGGTTTTACCTTCTTCATTTTTCAAATGAAAATCATAGGATATACTGTACTCTTTCCGCTCTCGAATCGGTATATTTTCATAAAAGTCAAAACCAATGGTATTTATTTTTAAAAGAAGTTTTAAGTCTTTTTCTGGCACATGTTTAAAATAGAAATCATATCCCATCTCTTTGACTTCAGAAGCAGAATTCCCGCATAAAAATAATGGGTTGTCTGATACATACTCAAATCCTTTTATCTTATAATCAATTACATAAACACTCTTGTATGTAGTTCTGGTAAAAGCTTCTATGGCATCGAGATAATTGGCTGTTTGTTTGATATCATTATCTGTCAGTTTCCCGATGGTGTTTTTTAAAGAAAAAAAAGAAGTACTGTCGGCCATAGTAACAAATATAAGTTTTTTTAAAAACTACTCGAGCGTGTAGTGCTAATTATCTACATAAACCGTAAGTAACTAATCCAATTTTTAAAAACTACGCTCTAGTGTAGCATAAATACATCACAATGCACGTAGTTTTGGCAGTAGAACATACATTTTAAATAAACCATACTCATGAAAAAAACACTTTTTATACTCAGCATGTTTCTTTTTTTTCAATTGTCTGCACAAGAAACTGTAAGTGCTAGCCAATGGCAGGAAGACCTTCGATTTTTACAAAACACGATACATACAGACTATTCATTTCTTTTCGTAAAAACAACAAAAGAAAATTTTGATATTGAAGTGGAAACACTATATAATGACATTCCGAATATAGAAGAGCATGAAATTATTGTTGGGTTTTCTCGACTTGTATCCTTATTCAAGTACGGACATACTCACGTAAGTTTTCATCAAAAGCCTTTTAGATTTTCACAATTCCCTTTCAATTTGTATGCGTATAATGACGGGATTTATATCGAGGGAACACATAAGGACTACTCAGAAGTATTAGGTGCAAAGGTTATAGCGATAGAAGGGAAGCCAATTTCTGAGGTACTACAAGCTATTGAACCGACAGTAGAAGTAGAGAATCCACAATATTTTAAAGCCTACGGAATTAATAATATACGATATCCAGAAGTCTTACACGCCCAGAAAATAACAAAAACTCTTCGAGATAAAGTTACCCTTACCTTAGAAAAAAATGGTAATGTATTTACAGAATCTTTTACTGCTCTCGAAAACGGAGAAAGAGTACCGACACATCGTGGGTATGTACATCAAAATAAAACTTGGTTATCGGCTAGAGATCAATCAACAACTCCTTTGTATTTACAACAGCTGGATAAGGTGTACTTTTCAGAATATTTAGCAAAAGAAAAGGCGATGTATGTTAGACATAGTAGGATTAAAGATGAGGCTGAAGAAAGTACGAAGGAGTTTTACACCCGTGTTTTTAAAGAAATAGAAACTAAGGATGCCGAGAAATTAGTAATTGATTTGCGTTTAAATGGCGGAGGAAACAACTATTTAAATAAAGACATTATCAAAGGGCTTATAAAGGCTGAAAAGATCAATAAAATAGGAAAGCTGTTTGTTATCCTTGGAAAGCGAACCTTTTCTGCTTGCCAAAATCTGGTTAATGAAATTGATAATTATACCAATGTCATTTTTGTAGGAGAGCCCACAGCAGAAAATATCAATTTTTGGGGTGATAACCGTCCTGTAACGCTACCAAATAGCTCGCTTAGAATCTCTTTATCGTATCTATGGTGGCAAGATAAACCCGCGTTAGAAAATGCAGCGTGGATGGCACCTAGTATTCCGGTTACGATGAGTTTCGAGGAGTATGCTACCAATCAGGACCCCGTACTGGCAGCAGCATTAGCTTTTGATGTACCTAATTTTAAACCAAAGCCGATAGATTATGTCGTAAGCTTGTATCTATCTGGGCAAACACAACAATTGGCAGAAGAGCTTCCCAAAATGATCCAAGACCCATTGTATGCATTTTGTGATTTTGAGACAGGGCTACTTAAACTAGGAAATATGCTATTACAAAGTGGTCGTGAGCCAGAAATTCGGGCTTCCATTCAGTTATTTTCTATGGTTTTACAGTTATTTCCAAATTCGGCAAACGGATATAAATATCTAGGAGAATCCTATATGGCAGTGGGAGAAACACAACAAGCAGAAGAAGTACTCCATAAGGCAATTTCTTTAGATAGAGATGGAGAAGTAGGTCAAGTTGCTAAAGTACTTTTGTCTGAAATAGGCAATGAATGACCATAACATGAGATTTTATTTTTTTGGAGGGTTTCATACATATTATATGACACCAATAGTATGATTATTTAATTATAGCAGCAATGAGCGTAGTCACAATGTAAAAGAAAAGTGTAGTGCAGGTTGATCTAAATATCACTGTTTCTCATAACGCAATGACTTCTAACGGATCGGTTAGAAGTCATTGCATCTTAAAATGTAATGTAAATGCGCTATAGAAACTAGCTGTTAAACATAGGGATTCTCTAATTAATAAGTATTTTTTTTACCTCTCCGTTGTTGACCCGTATCAAGTACATACCAGAATGTAATACGCCTATAGCTGCTTTTTTTGAATTTCCTGACAATACTTTTTTACCAGAAATAGTGTATACAGTCCAATCGGATATATCTGTAAAAAAAATGTAATTGGTTGCAGGATTAGGATAAAATAAGGTCAAATCTGGTGCTTTAAAACCAGTTTGTATTGTTATGTTAGATAAACCATTTTGATAAAAATTATACCAGTTTAAATTAAATCCAGAATTTACGACCTCGAATTTCAACTGATGATTTCCCTGAGTTAAATAAATACTGCTAGTTAGCGTTTGCCAATTTTGCCATCCGCCCGTTACGGGTAAATTAATTGTTTTTTGAGATTGATTATCTACAATGACATTGATACTGCCACTCTTGTCCAGACTGGCTACTCTGATATCAAAATTATAATGATCAGTTCCAGATACCTGAACATTATATTCCAAAATATCGTTTACATCTAAATAGCCAACATTTTTCCCTCCACCAACATCGGTTGTATTTTCGAGCTCCGTACCAAATTCAGCCGTGTAGTTTTCTGCTTCAATTTTTCCGGGAATGGAAAGACTACCGGTACTGTTGGATACAAAATTATACCAATTTAAATTAAATCCTGGCTCGACAACCTCAAGTCTAATGGTGTGTATCCCTTTTGGTAAGTCTATCGCCTTATTAATGGTTTTCCAAATTTGCCAACCGCCAGTTACAGGAATCACTATTGTTTGATTGTATTCTCCATTAATTAGTACATTAAGTTTTCCACCTTCCGAGTTGCTGGCGATGCGCAAATCAAACAAATAATTGCCTGTACCAGCCACAAGTACTTTGTATTCTACCCAATCATTGCTATCCAAATACCCAACATTCTTTCCACCGCCAGTGTCCGTAGTGTTTTCTAATTCTACCTGAAAGGCATTGGCGTAGTCTTCGGCCTCAATCTTCCCAGGAATGGGTAACGGATTTGAGTTTGGTGGAGTGATCTGATTTTCATATCTCACCTGAGCCACTATGGGTTTATGATCTGAAGCTTTGGGTGATTCAATAACCCAGGATGCCTGAGTGGTGTAGTTAGTATTATTAGGGCTATAGATATAATCGAACTTGGTTCCAAAACCAGTATTTACAGGTCCGGTTGGATCAATATCTCTGTGGGTGTCTCGACATTTGATAGGATTGTCAACGCCATTTTTCATCCAAAGGGTAACAGCATCACCCTCTGTTGAATTAAAATCTCCGGTAGCATATACCGGATCAGATTGCACTGCTCTGGTAGCCATTCGTTCTGCAACAAGTCTCATGCTTTTAAATCTGGCATCAAAAAAACCTGACGTAGGAAAGTGTACATTAAAAACATAAAATCCTTGACCCGAAGATTTTTCAATCAATCGCACATAGGTGCAAATTCGATTATAAGAACCCCCAAAACTGGAGGGAACATTTGGTGTGTCAGACATCCAGAAGCTCCCAGAATTTGAGGTGTCTAATGAATACTTATCTCCTTTATACAATATCCAAGACCCTTCACCAGAATCACCACCATCACGACCAGTCCCATACCAGGCATAACCTGTTTGTTCTATAAGATATGTACGTTGAGAATCGATAGCCTCCTGGGTACCAATAACATCTGCTTGTGTAGTATTAATAATGTAAGCGGCATTCGCTCTTCGGCTCTCCCAATTTGTACCATGAGGCTGTTGAATATTGAAAGACATCAATTTCAGGTTCAAATCCTGAGCATTTATACTAAGTATTGTAAAAAATAGCAAATAAAAAGATGTGACTAATTGTGTGGTTTTTTTCATGAGGTTTTAATTATTGGATTTATTAATCATGTTAGTCTACTCACGAGGTAAGGATACATACGTCTTTAAAAAAAAGGAGCGTAGCTAACAATAGTATTCGTTTTTTGTGAAATTATATAAAATAAAACGCTTCACTATATAATTACGCTCAACATAAACACAACGAAATCAATACAAAATCAATACATAAACACAACAAAAGCAATAAAAAAACACTATAAGGATACAACAAAAGCTATACAAAAGGATCACAGCTATTTTTAGACATGATAAAAGGAGCTACTACGCGTATATTTAATATTGAATTTTTAAGGTATTTTCTATCTGTTCTTTAAAAATTTTCTAACGAAATCGAAGATTCACGAACTCCTCTAAAACAATAAAAACCTTGTGAGCTAAAAGTTCCAATAAAAAAAGGTAATGGAACATTTTTTATGCCACGACAGTAGGAGAGTAGGTGAATTTGTTTGGAATGGAAGTAATTACAAGTGCATTAATTAGGAGCTCTTAATTTTTGAATGTTTAATGAATAGTGTATTTTACACCCGTTAGCTATGGAACTCGAGAAAATACCTGCTGCTGTTTGGTTAGAAATGCGTTAATAAAACTAGTAGATAAGTCATAAGGCGAATAATTGGTAGCGATTCTCTAAGAATTTTAAAAAAGCAGAAGGATAAACATCGTTGCTTTACGGCAAGACCCGGTTTTGTTCTTATAGCTATATTGTAAGCGACTATATCATCGGAATAATCGTTGCTTAGCTAGAGTATTTGTAGATTATAAATTAAGAAATGGATTAAAATTTTAAAATTAGATACTAAATATTATCTTTTTTGAGATACCAAAGCCATCTTACATAATGACTAATTATGATTTCTGGAATTGAATCATAATATACTTGCGTTATGTATTACCCTGAGCTTGCCGAAGGGTCACTTTGCTTGGGTAAAGCAAAGTATTTGGCGCTACACTTTCTTTAAATTTTTCTTTCAAAAAGTCTCTTTTTCAGATGACTTAGAATTAGAGTAAATATTTATGACTTAGGTAAAGCTTCCAATTTTTCAAAAACAACCACCTTATACATAGCACTAACAGGAACCTCCTTATCCTCAATTAATAAAAACGTTCGGGTAGCTTTTGTAGCTCTGTTTAAATTAACAATGTATGATTTGTGTGTGCGTTGAAAATTTTCAGATAATAAAGTAGTGATATTAATAAGTGTTTCGGAGATAAGATACATTCTAGTATCTGTAAAAATTTTTAAATAATTCCCGAAACTCTGGATGTAGAGAATGGAGTTAAAAGGGATGGTTACCGGTAATCCGTCATGTTTTATGGTAAGTTCTTCTTTTTTATTCTTCGTTTTGGGTTCTGTTATTTTTAAAGTTGAAACTTTGTTAATTGCTTGTAGAAAACGTTCAAGTTTTATGGGTTTTAATAAGTAATCTACCACGCCAAAATCATAGCTTTCTAATGCATACTCGGAATATGCCGTCGTTAAAATAATCTTTGGTGACTTTATCATTGAACGTAAAATCCCTATTCCATTAAGTTCTGGCATTTCTATATCCAAAAAAACAAGGTCAATTGTATTTTGTTGGATAAAATTAACAAATGCAATAGGATTCCCTGTACTTAGGACCAATTCAAAATTATTTATTTTAGAACAATATTCTTCTAACACCTCACGTGCTAACAATTCATCATCAACAATAGCAATTTTAATCATTCCTCCTAGTCTGTTATATCGATGGTTAAATTTACATGATACGCTTTCTCCATGTCATTAATCTCTAATATGTGAGCATTCGAATATAATAAATTCAATCGTCTCTTTACATTTTCCAGTCCCATGCCAGTTCTTGTCGATTTAACAACCGTAGTATGTTTTGAATTTACAACATCTACATGAAGTTTGGTGTTTTTTATATCTATATTTACTTCAATTGTACTCTGTTCATTCGTGGCTTGTGCACCGTGTTTAATTGCGTTTTCAACAAATGGTATCAACAACATGGGCGCTATTTTATAATTTAATAGTTCTCCTTCAATTAAAAATTCAATCGTACAGCGTTTGCTTAACCTTTTCTCTTCTAGGAATAAATAATTTTCTATAAATTCTAACTCTTCCTTCAAAGAAACAAAGTCTTTTTTAGCACTTTCTAATTGATACCGCATTAATTCTGAAAGTTGCATTACCACCTCAGGTGTTTCCTTAGATTGTTGCCTGGATAGAGCATAAATACTATTCAATGAATTAAATAAAAAATGAGGATTTACTTGTTCCTTTAGGTAATTCAGTTCCAACTCTCTTTGCAATTTTTCTTTTTCACTATTTTCTCTTTCAATGCCTATATTCCTTCTTAAAAAGAAAACTGCCATTCCAGTTCCGGTGGTATATAAAAAAAAGAAGAAAAATTTAGAAATAGTTATCCAGTCGTAACTGAAATTGCCTTTGGTAGAAATTGCAACGAAGATGGTGGCAACAAACAGTATCGAAAATAACAGATAGCGCTTCTTGTCCAGAAAATAAGGAATGAGAATAAAATGGTTAATCCAAATGATTCCCATGATGTGCATAGTATAACTTAAACTGTGAATGAATAGCGCGTAATCGGAACCTAATTTGTCCTTTATAATCAAATTACTAAATAGTTCAAGGAGTAGCACCAATAAAAATGCACCCAAGTTAATGAGTATGGTATTCTTCAAAAACTTCTGTATCATGCTTTTCGTTAAGAGATAAAAATACTGCGTTCAAACTTAAATTATCATAATTTCTTACAAAAGGCCTATATCAATGATGAAATCAACTTATCATTTAATTTCTATGCTTATACTGTTTACTATAAATAATACAGTTTATCCAGTACTTTTAAGGTGCATTCATAAAAAATAACAAGATGATAAACAAAACAGGAGTATTATTTATAATCCTTTTTCTAGCCACAATAAATATAGGTTTTACCCAAAAAAATAGAGAACTTGATTTGGTCTCAAATGGCGAAACTTCTGCCTTCGTAATGCCACAAATTCAGGTAGTTCCAATAAAAGACACCCAAACAGAAAAACAATATGAACTTTATATAGAGTTACCTGAAGATTATGCTGAGAATACGGATAAAAGGTATCCTGTCCTTTATTATACAGATGCTATGTGGCATCTAGAAATGCTTTCTGGTGCATCGGAATACATGTTAGAAGACGTTATTCTAGTCGGAATTTCTTGGCAAAAGGACATAGCATCAGATGTAAAGCAACAATATGGGGTTCACGCCAGCCGGTTTACCGATTATTCATTCAGAAAAAAAACCAACCCAAATCATCCCAAGCTAAAATTTGGCCAGGCTGAAAATCATGTAACATTTATTAGAAACAACGTAATTACGTATGTGGAAAAAAACTATCGTACCTGTGCCAACAGTCGCAGCTACTTTGGTTATTCCCTAAGCGGTGCATTCGGTGCTTACATATTACTTACGCAACCTAACACTTTTAATAATTACATTCTTGGTAGTCCTATGAGTAAAAACAACATGTCCTCGCTATCAGAGATTAATGCTAAACTTGTATCTTCTGAGCCAGATAACAGTAAGAAATTACATGCCAATGTATTTATTGCACATGGTAACTTAGAGGAAGGAAAGGAAGAACTAACGGAAGAGTTTCTTAAGTTATTCAATGATAGCGCCAATTTAGAATTAACCATTCAAAACAAAACCATTGAAGGTAATCACCAAACTGCTTTCCCAAGGATTGCTGTAGCAAGTGTCGCTTGGTTGTCATCAATAGTGACTCATGTTTCAAGTGATACCGCAGAAGTTTCATTCTGGGATATTCCCCACCTTAATAATGCCTTTATAAGCACAGCTCCCGAGGATAGAGATGATGGTATACCAGTTGGTGAATTATCGGTAGACAGCAATAAAAAGAAGGCCATCCTAAATGTTGCCCAAGAAATTTTTGACGACAGATATGGGAACTACGACGCCTTGCTCATTGCGCATAAAAACAGATTAGTTTTTGAATCCTATTATAAGAAAGGACGTATTAATTTGCCACACGGACAAGCTTCTGCGGTAAAAGGTTATACCAGTTTGGTTTTAGGTAGGGCAATTCAAATGGGGTATCTATCCATGGAAGACCTAGACAAGCCTTTAGTTCATTTTCTAAAAGATGTTGACCCAAAAAAATTCACCAAAGGATTTGAAAAAATTACCCTACATAAAGCATTGACGATGCAAGGTGGTTTAACAATAGATAGGGATAAATGGAAAGAAATTGAAAGTGATTCGGTTATATTAAAAGGGCAGGGGCTGGTACAAAACCTACTTGAATACTCCGAACCCATTACAGATGCTTCTCAGACCTACTTGTATGGTAATTTTAACCCCATGTTAGTAATGACAGTCATTGACGCCGTAGTCCCCGGAACAGCAGAATATTTTATAAAAACAGAGCTACTTGATAAACTAGGTATTACTAATTATAAATGGTCTACCCATGTAAGTGGTCTGCCACAAGCAGGTTGGAAGGCAAGTCTGATGTCTCGTGACATGCTCAAATTTGGTAATTTGGTTCTCAATAACGGTAAATGGAACGGCGAACAGCTTATTTCTGTAGACTATCTTGCCAAAGTTACTAGCGGTATTGTAAGACCTGCAATAGATTGGATGCCTAAGAATTATCTATATGGATATTTTTGGTACTACACACCAGTAAAGGTAGGTAACAAAAGCTATGATATGACATTGGCTTGGGGAGGGGGTGGCCAGCGTGTTATGGTTGTAAAAGAACTTGACTTAACCATTGTTATTTCCGGTCACGACGGGGATGATGATAAAATCATGAAACCCGTTTTTGAAACCCTTGTACCGGCCTTTGTTAAACAATAATTCCCATTTCTTGTTTCGTAACATTATAGCTACGAATGAGCTAAACGTTTTGCAAATTGACTTTTACATAATTACTCATGGTTTATATTTGATATCATGGATTTCGTGAATCTCCTAAAGTCGATTTGTCTATCGATATAAAACACTGCCGTGTTGTTATATCTGCAATTATGTAAAATGCAAGCATCCATCAATTTGCTTCAATAAATATATTTGTACTATAATGTTCTGCGTTATGTAACTTGAGCTTTGGTTAAAAGCGAAAGTTGTTACCACAGTATCTTGAAAAAATTTATTCTAAAAAGTTTCTTTAAAAATGTAATGGAATACTCTTTGCCCGAAGTGACGATAGGAGAGAAGTGGGAATGTGTATGGAATGGATTGAAATACTAGATGTATTTACTTAAATTTCAAATATGATAGACAGGACTATAAATATTTACAAGATTATCCCAATCTGTATTACCATCATTTTCAATTCTAGCAATTAATTCTTCAAGATTGTACTTATGACCTTTTAATTCTTCTATTACTGAATCTTTGCCTTTTAATAATAAGTCTAAAGAAAATTGATACGCTTCAAAAAAATTATACGAGTAATTCACTATTCCAATTCCGATTAGTGCACCATATACAGATGAAATTCTCCAATCTACCATCCAAAGATGTGATAATACATCTTGATTAAAATCAACTAGTAAGTTTGGAAATCCTATGTTTTTAAATTCGCCATTTTGTGAATGGACTCCGCCTTCACAAATATTTAGAAATAGAAGCCTTCTTTTTTCATTGTTATTACTTAATGATTTAAATTCTCTTATAGATAGATTTTCAGTATCAGATAAAATTATCTGCGATATATTAGTTTCATAATGTGCATGATGTCCATGAGATGAAATCCAAATAATGTCAAAGTTTTCTGTATTACATTTTTTTAGAAATTCTTCTTTATTAGATTCGTTTGAATTAAGAGTAATTAGTTCAATGTTAGATAAACCAAAAATTTCTGTAATTGCATTCGTTTCAATTTCAGAAGTCATACTATTCCCTTGCCAAAAAAGTACTTTTTTAACTTTTAAGAAAGGTAATTTTTCTGTTAAACTTAAATTTAATGGTAAGGTAATGCCTGTTTGCTCTAGCATTAAAGGTTGAATTGGAAAAGAATTTAAATCGAATTGAGAAATAGAATGTCTTGTTGTAATTTCTTTATAATTAATTAAGTCAAATCTATAATAATTTAGAAGTTTGGTTTTAAAAGATTGAGCTTTTTGTGTAGTTGGTTGACCTATGGTTTTATCAGGAATAACTATTTTTTGACTTGTTTTACTTTTAAATAATCTAACTATATTGAAAATCTCGTTCTCTAAATCTACAAGTTCAACTAATATAGTTTTGGCATCATTTGGCACAAATGATGTTCTATTATTAAAACAATAGGTAACACCTTCTGGTTGATTTGGTGAGATAAATATAATTTCATTAGAATTACTTGGACGATTAATATTATAATAGTTGGTTAAAATGTTTTCTATATAATCACTTCGTCCATTTGTAATTGCTACTTGTATTGGTGTATTTAATAAATTTTTAAAAATTCTAGCTCTATTATAAATCCATTCAATTTCTCCCACATCTTTTAGTTGCACATCATTATTATAATCAGAAATAGCATTGATTAATTCATTTGAATTTTTATCCAGTGTAGAAATATCAAAAGAAATTTCTATCGCTGCTTGGAGCATGTTAAGGCTATTCAAAACACCAGACTTTTTTAAATCTAAATAGATTAATTCCTTTTCCTCAATGGAATGATAATTTTTGAACATCAAAAGTGATAAACCAAATTCTGCTTTAACCCTGTTTTCATCCACATTAGTGGTCCATTTAGTTTCGTTAAAGCTTATTTGTATAAACTCTTTGATTTTTTTTACAGAATCATTTTTTTCATGCAGTTCTCCCCAAGACACTAGAGTTGATAAAAAATTAGTGTAATATGCTGGAATAAAAGGATTTCTTATTAGTCTATTTACCAAATCATCATAAAAAAGATTACACCATTCCGATAAACCCGAAAAGGATTTTGAATAATAAAAAAGTTGATTTAACCAAGCATCAATTAAATCAATACTCCTTCGTAGATATTCACTTTTGGAGAACATATGTCTATACAAAAATTGAGTATCGAAATATTGTTGCTCCCCATTTTCTGGTACTTGTTCGAAAATAGATTTATTAAAAATACCATAACAATATAAAAACTCTCCTTGAGAATTAAATCTTGTAGATGCGCAAACTCCCCAATTTAATTGTAGGTATGCCAATTTGTCCTCATATTCAGGTATTTTACATCTTCTTCTCAAATCGATTATTTCATCAAAAACAACATGTACAATTGAATTAATTTTTTCTGATAGTTTATATTTATTGACAATACCTATAAACTCAATCTGCATTAAGTGCTCAACTGCTGCTAGAATATTGTCATCATTACAGTCACATACTAATTCCCAAGTATTGTTACCCTTTGCAGCTGAATAATAATACAGCTTTTTAAAAACTTCTTTTACTAACATATATGCAATATAAAATAATATTTTTCTACGTAGTGTTTTAATTTAACATTATAAATGTTGATAATTAACATCATAATGTTAATATATAATATCTCATAGTATGAGATATTATAACACTATGTCTTAAATTTGTTACTGTAAATCAATTCATTATAATGAATCGTATAAAAATAGTTTTAGAAAGTAAAGGTATTAAGCAAACTTGGTTAGCTGAAAGATTAGAAAAGAGCTACAATATGGTTAATTCATATGTGCAAAATAGGAGACAACCAAGTCTTGAAGATTTATTCAAGATTGCAAAAATATTGGATGTTGCAGTTGCTGAATTACTAGAAACACATACTCCTTATAAAACTTATGATTCTATACAATCAGCAAATTTAAGTGTTGCTGAAGGTGGAGAAGAGTATGAAAAAATGATAAGCATACCAGTATTAGGGAATGTTGCATGTGGTTATCCACTTTTTGCAGAAGAAAATATTGAAAGAGAAATTTCTATTTCAACAAAGTTCATTAGAAAGGATAAAAAGTATTTTATTCTTAGAGCATCTGGTGACTCAATGAACAAGGCTAATATTGATGATGGAGATTTAGTATTAATAAGAAATGAACAAACCGCTGAAGATGGAGATAGAGTAGTGGCTTTAATTGATGATGAGGCTACAATCAAGGAATTTAAAAATAATGTTGATCATATTGTTTTGTTACCAAAATCAACAACTAAAGAGCATCAGCCAATAATATTAACGAGAGACTTTAAAATACAAGGTATTGTAGAAAGTGTTATAAAAATTTAAAATATAAATAATGAAAAAGAATTAACACGTAGTTCCACATAATAATGGTTGGGCAGTTAAAGGAGCAGGGAATCAAAAGGCAACAAAAGTTACTCCTACTCAAAAGGAGGCAATTAAAATAGCTAGAAATATTGCGAAAAATCAAAAATCTGAACTTTTAGTTCATAACCAAAAAGGCCAAATTAGACAGAAAGATAGTTTTGGTAACGATAATTTTCCACCAAAAGGTTAATACTAAATATGTATGTTGAGATTCATTTTAAAAATATTAGTTGCATTAATTCTAATTATCATAGGTTATAATATAGATGAGTCGCTTCGTCCTGAATTTATTGGAGGCGGATTTATTTTACTTATCACTATTTTGATTATTGATGGTTTTAATTTTTTTTACAAAAACTGGAAAAGGTTAAAATTAGCATTGCATTGTTTTTGGATTAGCCTTTCTGGAAAATACATAAGATTTTCCATGTCTTATCAGTATGTAATTAAGGTTAATGATAAATACCTTTTAGTACAAAATGCAAACCCAAATTGGAATTGGTATCAACACGTAGGAGGGAAGTATAAAAGATTACCTGAAACACAAAGTGTTTTAAAGGGAATGAATGCCACTGACGATTTAAAAATGAAGACAGCTGGATTAAAAAAAGATGATTTAGCGGTTTTTGTTCCTGCTAGAAATGCAATGAAGTTTCTTGATTGGTTTAATAGTGAAAAAAATCGTGAAATTTCTCATTGGAGAGAATTTTACGAAGAGTTGTTGGGAGGAAAGGCAGATAATCGAATTCTTAAAAAAAAGAATTTCCCATATGTTAATTACAGATTTATAAAATCAGTTCAAACTCCGTTAAAAAGAGCTCCAATTGAATCCGGCTGGGATTGTTGGGAGATTTTACAATACGAAGTTTTAGAATTGATACCAAATGAATCACAACAAAAGGAGTTAGAAGAATTATTATTAAAAGGAGATAGTGAATATATAATATGGGCTAGTGCTCAAATGATTAATAAACTAGGTTATGATGAGGGAGAGTTAAGTACTAAATACAATATTGGACCTCACGCAAAGTGGGTTTTAAATTTAAAATGGAGTAAAGCATGATATTATTTAAAAATAAAAATACGCAGTTGGACGATTTATTAGCCAGAATCGCAGAACAAATTCAATTAGACGATACGCGTAAGGAAAGAATGGAAACAGCCTACAGAGCTATTGAGAGTTTACTTAATGAAGATACTGGCTTTTTTAAAGACGCCGTTTTTGAAATATATCCTCAAGGTTCTGTTAGGATTGGCACAACTGTTAAGCCTACTGGAAAAAATGAGTTCGATTTAGATATAGTTGTAAATATTGTTATGGATTGGGAGAAATATTCTCCACAATATATTTACAATCAATTGAAAAGAGTTCTACAAAACAGTGACAGATATAAAGATAAAGTTGAATTAAAGAATAGATGTATTCGCCTAAACTATGCTGGTGACTTTCATATGGATATTTTACCTGGTTGTCAAGAAACAAGTTATGACGAAGACAAATTAGTTATACCAGATAGAGAATTAGGAGATTGGACTTCAAGTAACCCAAGAGGTTATGGTAATTGGTTTGTTGACAAGTCAAATTTAGCAAAAATGACCTTACTAGAAAAGGCGTATGCAATGGAAAATTTGCCAGCAGATGAATTTTCTAAAAAGAAGCCTTTACAAAGAGCCGTTCAGTTAATCAAAATGTATCGCGATGAATATTTTAAGTCGAATCCTAAAATGGCCACATCCAGCATAATTTTAACAACTATTGCAGGTGAGTTTTATGATGGTGAAGAATCAATTTTTGATACTATTGAAAACATAATACATAAAATAAAGCAAAATTTTAGCATTGTAGGTCTAGTTGGTAATCGCTTAAAAATATTAAACCCTATTAACTCTCAAGAAGATTTTAGCGATAAATGGGATGATGATAAAGAACCTGAATTATATGAACATTTTAAGAAATTCATACTTCATTTAGATAAGCAATGGCAAATTTTAAAAGAAGAAAATGGTGTTATTGAGGAAGCAAATACGATAAAGGGACTATTTGGCGAAAAAGTATTCTTACGTGCACAAGAATCACAAGTAAACCAACTTGAAAAAGCAAGAAAGTTGAAAAATATTGGTATAAATACTACGACTGGCGTTATATCTGAATCACTAGTTGCTAATACGAAACCGATAAAAAAAAATACTTTTTTCGGAAGTGAATAAACAAAAAACATATACTTTGTCAGAGCAATTTATTGCTCTAAAAAGAAGCTATCCTGAATTCAATGTTAAGCTTTTAAAGGATAGTGTTATATGTACTGGATTAATAAGGCCTACTTCAAGAAGTGTTAATTATTCTTTTAAGTTAATATATAGAATAGGCAAACGACCGAAAGTGAATATTTTGAATCCAGAATTAAAGAGGAATTTTAATAATGATAAAATCCCTCATGTGTATCCATTAAATGAATTGTGCTTGTATTATCCTAAATATCAAGAATTTAATTCAAAAATGTTAATTTCTGACTGTATTATTCCTTGGACAATTTTATGGTTATATCATTATGAAAATTGGCATATTACTGGAGAATGGAAAGGAGGTGGAATTCATCCAAATTCTAGTGATATACGCAAAAAGGCCTCATAAAATTTTGGCTAAAACAATAGGAGAAATGAGCGTCGATATTTTAGGGGTTTAGTAATACAGCTTCTTAAGAGTTTCAATTATACAAGGGATTTAAAAGCATTGTTAACCAGTTACAATGTTTCCTAAAATATAGCGAATGAGCCGTTAATTGTTTCCAAAATTATATGCAGCCTTGAATTTTTGTTTCTTTTGTTTCAAGACAAAAGATAATGAAACATTAAAAAAATGATTAATTGAAGTTCTATATATAACAAGTGCATAGAATTTTATTTTTACTCACATATTTAATTATTTGTAGAAACTTCAAATGTGTTCGTGAATCTCCTAAAAAGTCGATTTCATAAAATTTATGCTCTTGTGGCAAGCTTACGAGAATCGTCTAAAATTTTTTATTACGGATATTTTATCGAATACGCGATTTTTAATAACAGCAAAAAGGTTAGCTTTTATTTTGGCGTTGGCAAGCGGTGGATAATTGTGTTTAAAATAAATTGCCAGTAAACGTTTAATTTATAAAAAGCAATCGAGCGCATAGGCAACCCCAGCCACATCAGCTCGCTAACAATTCTAAAGATTCTCAATCTTTAAAATTGTTCCGTACATAACGGCAAATTATAGCTACAAATACGTGGCAAAATAAATTATCCAGTGGATGATTCGTTTTGATGGCGAGATGATGCGGCTGCGAATGTTTCAACAATAGTTTTTTAGAATTATGATGACCCAAGTAGCTAATATTACTGGGATATTTTACATAATACTACATTATAGCTACTAATAAGCTAAACGTTTCGCAAATTGGCTTTTACATAATTGCTGACGATATAGAACACCTAGCGGTGTCACTATATCTGCAATTATGTAAAATACTACGTATGCGCCAATTTGCTACAATATACATTTGTACTATAATTTATATTATGTAAAATAGAATATTTTGAAACTTACTGGTTCTACCTTTTTCTCATATCAAATTAGTATTCTATAAATTGCTTATTCCTTACTATCCTCCAGAAATTTTTAAATACGCGATTCTCAGCGATTAGGGAATTACTTATTATGTACAACTTTACACACATCAATTGAAAACTAAAAACACAAATCTTCAAGTATTCCTTATTTATGTTAAATATGATTTTAAAAAATGTTAATTAGTTGACAACAACGATCCTAAATAGTAATTTCAAGCTTGTTATTGAACCACCCTGTTTTTTTTGATACGTAAATTCAATACTAACAATTCAATAACAACATGAAAAAAACAAGCTCTAAAACCAAAAATTTAGGTTGGATGATTTCCTACCTAAGAAAATCGTTAACGCCATTATTCTTAGGCGTCGCATTTATTTTTCCAAGCCTTCAAACCGTTTTTTCGCACGGTACCGTAACCAGTCCTCCTAGTAGAGTCTGGATTTGTTTTCAAGAAAATCCAGAAAGCCCAGATTCACCAGCCTGTATTGATGCCGTTGCTTTGTATGGTACGCAAGCATTATATGATTGGAATGAAGTGGCACGTATGGATGCGAATGGTATGCATCAAGCAATCATTGCAGATGGTAATCTTGCTAGCGCAGGACGCCCAGATAAGTATGGTGGTCTGGATCAAGTACGTGATGACTGGATCGCTACACCGGTTACTCCTGGCCCATTTACTGTCACTTGGACCAATACTGCTCCACATCAAACATTGTACTATAGAGTATATATTACGAAAGCCAGTTGGACTCCGGATCAACCTTTAACATGGGATAGCCTCGAGCTTCTTGTAGAAACAGAACCGCGAGAAGCATCTGCCATTGACAATATAGATGTTGTACTTCCTGCAAGAACTGGTAAACACGTTATTTATAGTATTTGGCAACGATCGCTTACAGAAGAAGCTTTTTATTCTACTAGTGATGTTGATTTTGGTCAAACTACAGAACCAAAACCTCCTGTACCTAAATTCTCAAGTGATAATGGTCGATGTGGTGGTTCAGATGTGGAGTTTGACGCCAGTGATTCCTTTGATCCTAACGGAGATACGTTAACGTATTCTTGGGATTTTGGTGATGGTACTACTGCAGAAGGTGTTACTGTTTCCCATAGCTATGCCAATCTAGATAGTGCTACGGTAACCTTAACAGTTAGTGATGGATTTTTTAGTAGCGGTGTAGTACAAACAATTGACCTAGTGGTAGATACCGATTGCGAAGAAATAGTTTGTCCTTTTGATACACCAAGAGCCACTCCACTACCGTCTGTAAATAATTCGTATTCCAATATTTATGTATTAGGAGATAGTGGTCCTAATTTAGATAACATTGCCAATTGTACTATCAATTGGGATTTAGGAAATAATGGTTTATACCAATTTTCATTTAGTACTAACAACGGTATTCCAAGTTGGTATAATGATTTAATTGCCGTGTCCACACAAAATTTTAATGCTTCTGGATCACAACTTACAATTGCGGGTTCTAGTTTTGTAGGATTAGATGGAAGCTATTATGCGACCTTAGATGGAGATAATCTGGTACTAGTTTCTGCCACTGGCGATTTTACTATTTATTGTAGTAATTCTGATATCGCTCCACAATGCGGTGATATCACTAATCCTGTAAATACGGCTCCGATAGCTAGCCTAACTGCTACGCCAACTACTGGAGTGACTCCGCTGGAGGTTGTATTAGACGCTTCTGGATCGACAGATGCAGATAATGATACGCTGACCTATAGTATTGATTACGGTGATGGAACCGTTGGATCAGATGCTATTTCTACACATACATACACAACAGGTGATTATACCGCTACTGTTACGGTTAGCGATGGAAATGGTAGTACCGATACTGCTTCGGTTATGATCATAGTTACAGATGATATTATAGATCCACCTACTGGTGATTGTTCTTTTGGCGCACCAATAGAAACTTCTTTGGTAAGTATAAATACATCTTATGAAAATATCTACGTATTAGGAACTGGAGGTCCGGATTTAGACAATATCAATTTGTTTACACTAAACTGGAATTTGGCTAACAATGGGTTATATCAATTTTCGTTTAATTTAGATATAGCTCCTTGGTATATTGATTTTTCGGATACTACACAAAACTTCAATCAACCGAATCCTCAAATTTCTTTGGTAGGTACAGGTATTCCTGGTCTAGATGGAGATTATTTTGTAACAATTGATGAAAGAAATTTTGTACTGGTAGCCAAAGATTACGCTATTTATTTTAGTAATTCTGCAACAGCACCAGTGTGCGAAACTGCTATCAACAGAGAGAATGAAATAGAAAATAAACTCTTCGAAATGTTTCCGAATCCTGCAACTGGTCGTGTTTCAATTAAAAACACAACGGATTTAAAAAATAGTATCATTATGATTTCTGACCTAAGCGGAAAGAAACTAAAATCCCTAAGAGTACCCACAAGTACTACCGAATTAACAATCGATATTTCTGGAATTACATCTGGAATGTATTTGGTGAACATTGTAGATGATTCTGGTGCCAGACGCAGTGCGAAACTAGTGATAAACTAAGAATTCGTTCGTGCAGAACAAACCAAAATTTATGATAAACAACCTTCTAGATTTTAGAAGGTTGTTTTTTTAGTACTGTATACTATAGGATTGCCCCCCTATCTTGAATAAAATCCACATTCGATACTTTAGCCAACTCTTTAAATGACCTTTTGGAGGATTTGATTATGATAGATTTTACCACGGTTAGCGATACGCTTGCCACAAAGCTTTGAAATAGTTATCAAATCTATCAGGAGACGCTTCATAATAAAAGTCTGCATAATCAAAAACAGGATTCCAATTCCAGACAGCTTCTACTCCCATCATGCGTGCTGCCAATATGTGCTGCGTTTGTCCTGGACCACAGACATTTCTGTACGTGGCATCCATACTTTTATTGTTTTTCTGTGGTTGATCTGCGGCTCGAATCCCCCACTCTGCACGACCAATATCACTGGTTTCATAAGGTATAGGAGTAGCTCTATCATCAGGATTCCATGAAGGACTGTGGGTAATATCAACATCCTCTTGGCCAATATAAAAGTGGTTCTGGTCATCCTGAAATATAAAATGCTTTTCTTTATCAGCGTACGCCAACATTTCTGAATTACCCAACACTGTTGCAGCCAGAACAAGTGGCATTTTTCGTCCTAAGTTGTGTCCTCCGTTATTATACCATTCCCCACCATTTTTTGCAACATTATAAACGTCCAACCCATACTGTACCATATTGATTAGCAATTTTTCTTTCTGCTCATTACTATAATCCATCTGTAATAACAGTAAGCCCTCAGCCAAGGCAGTCGTAATATCTCTACCATAGTCAGGCATATGATTTTCTGGATGAATGTCTCGTGCTGTCCATTCTGTATTATGTTCTAACCAAACACGTTCATACTTTTTTGCCACTTCATCAAGATCAGCTTCTCCACCAATAGGCGCATGTTTTCCTAATAACGAGTAGTCTAAATCGTCGATAGTAGCGATACTACTTTTATCAGTACCTACATATCCAGGACGGAAGGATCCTTTGTCTGGCTTTTTAGCTAATACTGTTAAGATAGCTGCATCACTAATCATCGGTCTTCCATCATTATTTTCCTTCGAAATCGATTTGATTACAGAACTTCCAGGAGCTGCAGTAAGTGCTTCTGTAGTATTTCCTGGATCTACATTGAGCGCATTATCATAATTCATGTCTCTGGGTTCACTATCGTAACCCTGTGTTCCGGATACTGCTGGGTTGACCATAGTACCGTGAATGACTCTACCCGTTTCGTCTTTTCTAGATGCTGGAACAATTTCAGTAATAACCACATTATCACCATTATTATGTACCCAATAATCTCCATTAGCAAATTGACCTACGGTATAATTCTCTGCGAAATTAAATACAATACGCCCATCATAATAATCCACATAATCCGTTACATCTTGACCTGTTTCATCAGGATTATCCACTTCAGGAACCGTATTGGTTGCATCCGAATCTGTTGAACAAGAAATCAAGAAACAAATAAAGAGTAATGATAATAGCTTTTTCATTCTAGTGGGTTATTATAGTACTGTTAATGTAATAACACCTGAAGCGCTCATTTATTCTGTAAATTCACTACTTTTCGATAAAATACAATGTCATCGTAACATAGGTTATCAACATTTCATTGTTTTGGCCTTAGTGTTTCAATAATTTGAGCATCTACCCAAAATATATCAACATTATCGTATTTGTCTGATTCTTTTGCCTTTCCCATGTTCCTGTTAAAAAATAAATAATTACCATCTGGTGTCACGGTTGCAGCAGCTTCCCAAGCTTCTGTATTAATCTTGTCTCCCAGGTTAATAGCCTCTCCCCAAGAACCATCTGGCTGTTTATAACTGATGTAGATGTCAGAATTACCAAATCCACTCGCTCTTCTACCATCCCATAAAATATAAGACTCATCTGGTGCAATAAACGGGTGAGCATTCATTTTTCCGGTATTAATTTCTTTTCCAAATGCCTTTGGTGCTTGACGCTTTCCGTCTATCAATCGGGTATAACGAATAATCCCATCTCCTTCTGGCATGCCTGCTTCATCAAAAACATAGGTTCCTTTGGATGATGCTGTAAGACGCATGATCGCTATCTCCTCGAAAGGAGAACCTAATTTTTTTAATGCTGACCAATCGCCAGTCTTAGTGCGTTCCTTATATTTTCTGCCCAAATGCATAGTCTTACCATCGGGTGAGATGAATGGTTGTCCTACTCTGGCTGATATCACGGATTCCTGCCATCGATTATTCTTTTGTTGAAAAACAACAAATTCCATTTTTTTATCCTCCTCTACTACTCCAACCTCTCTGATAAAGTAAAATTCTTTTAGGTCAGGTGTGAACACTCCTCCATATTCCCAATTATCCAGTACAATCAAACCAGGAGCAAAAGGTTCTGGCGTTAACCCAGGTGGTTTTTGTCCTAGATATGTGTTCTCCACAACTGGTTCATCCATATTTTCTGAATGCTGTTTTTTAGTATTGCAGGCTTGTAAAAGCGTGATCAATATCAATATTAAAATAATATATGCCTTTTTCATTGTTCTAATTTTTATGGTTGTACTTAAGGTTCTTAATGACTTGAGCGTCTACCCAAAATATGTTGCATGACTTTCTTCAAAACTTTCTTTGTTTAACTGTACTCTATGAAAGAAAAAGTATTTGCCATCTGGTGTAACACTGCCATAGGCATCATCATATTTGGTGTTGATGTCTTTTCCCATATTGATAGCAGATCCCCAAGAACCGTCTTGATGACGAAACCTAGTATATAAATCTGAGGCTCCATAACCGTTTTCTCGCTCACTATCCCAAATGATATAACTATCATCCGGAGCAATAAAGGGGTGCCCTATCCATTTTCCTGTATTGATTTCTTTTCCAAATACTATTGGTTTTTCACGTTTACCTTGTACCAATCGCGCATAACAAATAGTGCCAATTGTATTTCGTTCATCAAAAACGTAGGTGTCAGCCATTGAAGCTGTAAGACGCATAATAGGAATTTTATTGAATAGTGGTCCTAGGCTTTTTTCTGAAGACCATCCTGAATGTGTTCGTTTTTTAAATTTGTTCCCAAGATACATTGTATTGCCATCAGTTGATATAAAGACTTCACCGGTACGAGGCGTAACCAATGATTCTAACCAAGCATCGTTTTTATATTCAATGACATGCGTTTTAGACACTTGTCCTTTTACCTGTCTAGTAAAATAAAATGTTGTCATGCCAGGTGCGAAAACGCCTTCAATTTCCAAATGTTTTTTTGTTGAAACGATTTCTGGAGCAAATAGCTGGGGAATTAAGCCAGGTGGTTTTTGTCCGAGATATGAATCCTCTATTGCTGTCAAATTGTTATTCTTTGAATTCTGACCTTTAACAGTACAAACATTTATAAATAAAACTCCTGTAAGCGTTAAAACAAAATATGTTTTTTTCATTATTTTTTTAGTTTCATTATGTTCGGATATTAAGAAGTAAGTAGCTCATTAATATGTCCTAAACACGGTGTCTTAAAACAAATCTATCAATTGGAATACATTGAAAAATGTAAAATAGACCAATGATAACTTCCTGCTGATATAAACCTGTCATTAGCAGACAATATGTTTCATAAGCAGGAAATGAGAATTGGGCAGTAGAAGATCAAGATTCGTCTTTTTTGAAGAACTGATAGATTCTTATTTTATATATTTATAAACTATGGTCAAAAGAAAGAACTTGATCGACTGGATCATTCAGAATAGAGTCGTTTCGCACGTCGTATTTTGGTTTTTATTGTTTATCAGTTTACCCATATTAGCTGCCTTAAATGATGGAAGTGTTAAGAAAACCATAATCAGTGGTTTAAGTTTTTTACCTGCCCAGCTATTAGCAAGTTATTTTTTAATCTATTATCAGGTTCCAAAACTTTTATTTAGACAGAAATACGTCAAGTTTGGAATGTCTTTTTTAATATCTGTATATACTTTTTTAGTGCTTTCTAAGCTTTTAAGTATGTATTTAACTAAAATTTTTGTTCCTAAATATTACGAATATAAAAGTATACAAGAGATTATAACAGATCCATTTCATCTGGCTGTAGTGTATTTCCCATCCGTGTATGTATTTGTTTTTTTAATGCTGATGACCAAAGCATTTAAAGACCGTTTTGAAGAACGACATCAACTCGAAGTCTTACAAAAAGAAAAAGCGAATACGGAGCTTAAATTTTTAAAAGCACAAACCAATCCGCATTTTTTGTTCAATACATTAAATAATTTGTATTCACTAACACTAGAACAATCTGATAAAGCACCTGAAGTTGTTTTAAAACTTTCGGATATGCTAGATTATATGCTCTATCAGTGTAAAGACTCTGAAGTCCCGTTAGTCAATGAAATCTCTCTAATACAGGATTATGTAGATTTAGAATCACTGCGTTATGGCGATAAGCTTGCCTTAAACTTTTCATATCACCTTCATAATCCAAACGTTATGATTGCTCCATTGATACTGATATCATTTGTAGAAAATGCTTTTAAACACGGGGCAAGTAACAATCTAAAGAATTCTATCATTAAAATTGAACTAATCACAAATCAAGATCAACTTAATTTTAGAGTTTTCAATACACTACCTGATGGTAATCAACCGGATATAGAAAATAAATCACGTACTGGAATTGGATTTTCAAATTCGCAAAGACAATTGGAGCTAAATTATAAAAATAACTATGACCTGAAAAGCATTAAAACTGATTATGATTTTCAGGTCATATTAACGATTAATTTGAATTGAGATGGTCATAAAATGTGTAGTTGTAGATGATGAGCCGTTAGCTATTAAGGTACTAGAAAATCATATTATGAAAGTACCTGATTTGGAATTGGTCTCTACTTTTGATAATCCCATAGATGCTGGACACTTTCTCCAAAAAACGAGTATCGACATGTTGTTTTTAGATATTCAAATGCCTGTTGTTACAGGTATTGATTTTATAAAAAATACGATGATACAACCCAAAGTCATATTAACAACAGCCTATAGAAAATATGCTTTGGAGGGCTATGAATTGGATATCGTTGATTATTTATTAAAGCCAATATCTTTCATTCGATTTTATAAAGCTATTAATAAATACAGGGCATTGCATGCAAGTACATTGCCTGTCACTAACCCATCGAAGGACACCACAGTCGATCATATTTATGTGAATTCAAACAAAAAGATGATTAGGATAGCATTTACTAACATATTCTTTATTGATAGTATTAAAGACTATATAAGAATACATACAGCAAATGATATCATAACTACCAAAGATAAAATAAGTGTTTTTGTGTTACGACTCCCTCCCGATTTTTTAAGGATACATCGTTCTTATATTATTAATACTACAAAAATTGCCGCATTAACTTCAAAAGATGTTATACTATCTGGAGGTATGGAAATTCCTATTGGCGTCTCATATAAAGACACCATTAAATTACTTAAAAATTGATCTTCCTGTTTGATCTCATTTAAAAATGGTTGAGAAGAAATTTAATGAACAATTCTTTATATTCCACACTCATTCCTTACCAATGTCCTGTTCCTGGTTCTCCCTTAAAAGGTCCAACTAGGTCCGACGTAATCCATCCTGCATAAAATGGGCTGGATTGTGCGGTTACTTGCTCGCCATCAACATAACATTCCAAGTGTTGAGGATAGAACGCGATGTGATCTTTTAATGCTTTAAACTCTGGAAACGGATTTGGATATGACCACGCTACTGGTCGGTCAATCATAGTATTCAATGTCCAGTATACGGCGCTTCCCTTCCATTCACATAAAGAAGTCTTGCCGGATATGGTAATAAGGATATTCAGGTTTACATCACTCTTCGGTATATAATAGGTTGGCGGACTAGCTGTCTCAAGAACTGCCAAGGTACTGTAAGAATGTGCGATCTCAGTGTCATTATGTTTTACAGTAACGGTTTTGTTCACTTTTTCAACAATCGGAGGACGTGGAAAATCCCAAACTGATCGTTGATGTTTTTTTGGTTCTATGGCAAAAGGAGGCCTCTTAGTACCTACGTGACTCCAGCTTTCGCGGGATTTTTGCAACCAATTCAGCTTCGTTTTTATTTTCTTATTATGTTCCATACATAGGTTTTGTTTATATCATGTATTCATTACCCTACTTTTCTCAGTATTGCCAAAGGCGGGCTTTTCAATACACTTTTGATATTGCTTAACCCAATAATCAATACCAATATCACAATACCAGGTAGAAATAACAGGAATGGAATACCAGAAGGTACAAAGGGTTCTTCGAATAACAATGTTGCTAATAATTGACTACTAATTAGTGATAACAAAATACCCGCCAAGCTACCAAGTACTCCTAAAAAAATATACTCAAATGCCGTGATACCAAGGATATGCTTGCTTTTAGCACCTAATGTACGTAACAAAACACTCTCTTTAATACGTTGATATTTACTCGTACGAACGGATCCAATCAATACAATAAGCCCTGTAAGAATACTAAAGAAGGCCATAAAGTTAATAACCCAGGATATTTTTTCTAGAATGTCTTCGATAACCGTATATATCTGTCGAAGATCAAATACGGTAACGTTGGGAAACTTGTGAACCAGCTGCTGCTGCAAAGCTGCTGATTTCACGTTATCCGAAACATAGGTGGTTAGTACATGAAATTGTGGTGCTTGTTCTAATACACCTTTAGGAAAAACAATCATAAAGTTTAACTGTAATCTTGTCCAATCTACTTCCCGAATGCTCCCAACGATAGTTTCCATCAACACTCCTTGTATATTAAAAACAACGGGATCACCGATTCCTATTTTGGCATTTTCTGCAAGACTTTCTGAAATAGATATAGTAACCACTTCATCTGGTAGGACCTCTTCAATCCAATTCCCTTCGGTAACAGTTTCTGAAGCAATGAGTGAATCACGAAAAGTTGTTCTAAACTCGTGATTTAAAACCCAATCATTGATTGTTGTGCTTGTATCTTTTCGAATTTCATTAACTAATTTTCCTTTAATACGATGCATTCGCATGGTAACAATCGAGAGGTTATCTATAATTTCTAAGCCTTTTTGGGATACACTGGCAACCACATCTGTTCGCTGATCTGGTTGTACATCTACCAAAATAATATTGGCATTGTCCTTACCATTATCAAGCGCTGCTTTGGTTAACAAGATATCTTTTGTAAAATATAGCGTGCTAATCAAAAAAGTTCCCAGACCAATAGCAAAGATGAGCACGGTAGTCTGATTATTAGGACGAAAGAGGTTCAATAAACTAGTTCGAGCGGTAAATCCCCAAGCTGTAGGAAAATAGTTCTTGATTGCCTTAATAAACAAGGTAGCGATACCCGCCAGGATCGCGAAGGTTATAAAAACTCCAGTTACAAAAGCCAGCGCGAATAGGACATCTTTAAAAATCCAAATCGAGAATAAGAGAATAAAAATCAGGATCGCTCCAAAGGTAAATGCTCTTATCTTTCTTGATGTAACTGGTTGTTCTTCTGATACCCGCAACACTTCTAAAGGTGAAACATACCAAGTTCCGAGTAAAGGTAACAATGCAAATAATACCGACATGAAGACTCCAAGTAACACCCCCATAATTATGGGTTGTAAACTTATAGAAACCCGAACATCAAAAGGTAAAAAATCTTCTAAAAGAAAAGGAAGCGCCTGTTGAAGTCCTATACCTCCTACGGTTCCTAAAACACCTCCAATAAAACCCATTACAGCAATTTGTATCAAAAAAATCAAAAAAGCCTGCTTCCTACTTGCACCCAAACATTTTAACACTGCAACGTCGGTTAATTTTTCTTTAATATAAATATGTACAGAACTGGCAATACCAATACATCCTAATAATAAGGCGATAAACGCTGCCAAATTAAGAAATTTACCTAGGTTTCCGTAACCACGACCTATTCGCCGACTGGTACTGGTATGCGTATCGAGATCCGCATTTTCAGCATCCAAAATAGGATCTACGTTTTTCTCTAATTGAACTAAATCAGCTTCTGGTGCTTCAAAAAAATATTGATATCTCTTTCTGCTGCCTATTTGTAGCAGTTCGGTTTTTGCTACAAATCGAAAAGGAATCACTACCGTTGGAGCTACAGTTGTGGAGATTCCTGAGCTACCAGGCATCGAATTAATAGCGCCTATAATAGGAAAGGTAACCATTCCTAATTTAATCGAATCACCTGGTTTGATATCATATTGTAACATCAGCGTAGCATCTACTAAGGCTCCTCCCCTTTTTTGATATTCAGCAGCTGCAGTAATAGGTTGAGTCTCCAAAGTGCCATAAAACGGAAAGTTACCTTCCATACCTCGTACTTGTACCAATTTTGCAGCTTTTGTTTTTGGAAACGCTGCCATTGATGGAAAGTTTACTTCATACGCATCTGCTTCTAAAGAATCAATGATCGCCTGAACTTTCTCATTAGGAAGTTGCCTACTATCAATAATAAAATCCGCACCTATTAATACTTTGGACTGCCGTTCGATATTTCGTTTTACGTTTTCGCTGAACAATTGTATTGAAACCACCGCAGAAATACCGAGAATGATAGATGCCATAAAAAGAAAAAGCCTTGAAATACTTGCCCTTCCATCACGCCATGCCATTTTTAAGAGCCAGGAGATCCCCGGTTTGGAATACGAAAGTTTCTTCATTAGTGGGCTAAGGTTTTTTCGTTACTTATAATTTTACCTCCTTTTAATCGAAGTATCTGTTGTGTTCTGTTAGCCAGATCCAGATCGTGAGAAATGATTACTAAGGTGGTTCCGGCTTCTTTATTCAATTCAAACAGAAGCTGTATGACCTTTTCTCCGGTCTCTTCATCCAAATTTCCTGTAGGTTCATCTGCAAACAATATGGATGGTGCATTTGAAAAGGCTCTGGCCAGTGCAACACGTTGCTGCTCTCCACCAGATAATTGCGAAGGATAATGATGAAAACGATCCGATAGTCCTACTTTTTTTAATAATTCCATCCCTTGATTAGCTGCATTTTTAACGCCTTGCAATTCTAAAGGTACAATCACATTCTCTAAGGCTGTTAATGTGGGTAATAATTGAAAATCCTGAAATATGAACCCCACTTCTGTATTTCGTAATTCTGCACGTTGATCTTCATCAAGTTCCTGAAGATTCTGTCCGCACAACTCAACAGTACCTGAATCCTGATGATCTAATCCTGCACAGAGTCCAAGTAAGGTAGTTTTACCACTCCCAGAAGGGCCAATAATAGAAAAGGTAGCACCTTTTTCTACCTCAAATGAGATATCATGTAGCACCCTAAGCTTTTTCGAACCACTGTTATATGTTTTCTCCAGTTCACGAATCTTTAATATCTTTGGCATGTTAGTTTTAATTAATTTAATTAGGGAATGTTAAGGATGAAAAATAAGCAAATGGTTTCTAATTTATATAGTCGTTATAAGCAGATTTCCTTAAAGTTTTGTTATTTTTTATTGTTAGGCCTGCTCCTCTCTTGCGGAGAAAACACGACCAAAAAAGAGTTAACTACCGCCGATACATCTGCTGAAACTAGTAGTGATGTTGTTCAAAACAATAATGCTAAGATTATTCTATGTTTTGGAGATAGTTTGACTGCCGGTTATGGTTTAGATGACATCAATGATGCATATCCAGCAGTACTTCAGTCCAGGTTAGATTCTTTAGGTTTACCATATACTGTCATTAATTCTGGACTGAGCGGAGAAACTACAGCAGGAGGAAAAAGTAGAATTGCCTGGATACTCAATCAGAAAGTTGATATTTTTATACTAGCGTTGGGCGCTAACGATGGGTTGCGTGGCGTTCCGTTAACAGAAACCAGAGATAATCTTCAGGCTATTATTGATTCGGTACGAAAAAAAAGTCCAGAAACAACGATCATATTAGCGGGTATGCAATTGCCGCCAAATATGGGAGCTGAATATACAACTGAATTCAGATCCATTTTTCCTGAACTGGCTCAGAAGAACGAGTTACTACTTATCCCCTTTCTCTTAGAGGATGTCGGTGGTATCGTAGAACTCAATCAGGCAGATGGCATTCACCCCACTGCAGAAGGGCAAAAAATTCTTGCAGATAATGTTTGGGACGTTTTAGAAAAGGTCGTACGATAATGTTTAGATCAAATTGGTAACTTTTGGTTAGGCTATCTATTAGAGGAAATCATCAGTAGTTACTTTACGACTACTATTGTCTACATCTTTAACCGATTGTAGTATAGTGTATAAAGTATTTCTGTCTAAAAAGTTCCTTGGGTAATTACAGCTTCAATTGCTCTGGTATTTACACTATTTTTTAAAAGATTTTCACATAATAGTACGAAATCCATATTATAACCGACTTTCACTTTGCCACTATTAGCCTCCAAACATTGAGTTATTGCCAAAAAAAGTGACTGAATTCTTTGGTTTCTTGCCTTAGAACCCAGTCAACTAAACTTGTATCCCAGATTATGCATTAGAACTTCGTAATATAGCTTTGAGACCCAATAAATAGTGGCTTTTTCTTGATTTTAGCGTGCACCGCTACGGTGAAATAAAAATAAGAAGTGAAACATCAGTATTTGAAGTGGCTCACAGATGTAATAGATTTTCTAATACATAATGCGGGTTTATTACAGAATTAACGGCATCCACAACCATGTCTTGGATATGCCTTTTTATGGCTTTTCACTCTTTTATAACAAGATTTGTAATCATTGTATCGAGTTGATGTAACAACACAAGCAGAGCTTCTAAGTGTTTGGTGTGACCTGTCTGTACAGCAAAAGGTCCAGGATCGTGTATCTTCATTTGCTTTATTTTTCTTTGTACCAGATGACATGGAAGTCAACATGGCAATACCCAAAATAAATAGTACTGAAATCTTTAAAATTTTCATAATAACTGCTGTTTTTTATATACCTGCATCTACTAGAATTTAAGCAAGTAATGTGTTAAAAAAATAAGTGAATGTATTAGATACGAAGCTACTACTGATACTAAATGAAAACAATACCCAATGGTAGGTATATTGTGTTGATAATCTTATGTTTATAAAAAATTATTGAAAATAAGGTTAGAAACAACAATCAAACATTTGTTGAATGTTTGATGTTTAAATTTGACTTTAAAAGATTCCTTTTTCTGGTAGTTTTGAGGATATGGATCCCTACCGATGGAGTTTCTTGGTATCTCAAATTTATAATGAGAAATTTATATTTTTCAGGTATTAGTTGCCCACAGAATCTTTGGCCTCAAAAGACATAATAAATTTAGAACCAATGCCTAGTTGGCTTTCACATTGAATTTGACCATTCATTGCTTCAATATATTTCTTTACAATAGATAGCCCTAGACCTATTGACGATTCTCCAGCCGTAGGTTGTGCACTGAGGCGTTGAAACCTGCCAAATAGCTTTTTCTGGTCTTCTTCACTAATACCAGGTCCTTTATCTTCGACCACCATATATGTCTTATCACTTTTAGAGTATATATGGAGCTGTATCTCACTTCCTTTTTCAGAAAATTTAATAGCATTGGATAACAGGTTTTCCAAAACTTGTATATATAATTTTTATCCAACTCGGCAAAATGGCTGCCCTCTGCTTCTTTTACTTTTATTTCGATATTTTTTTCTTTGGCCGTTAAAAGAAAACGCTTGGCCATATTTTCTGCAAACTTTACCAAATCAATAATTTCATTTTTTAATTTAACCTGATTGCTTTCCATTCCGTGAGTATTCAAAATACGACCAACCATATCTGTAAGGCGATCCACAGAATTATCAATTTCATTTAAATATGTTGCCTGATCTTCTGTTAATTCCATAGCAGGTATATCCAATAGCCAAATAATTCCTTTCATTTGGTGCAAAGGAGTTCTAAGATCGTGTGCAACCATATCTACTAGCATATCTTTTTCATTATTAAGATTCACTAGTGCTTCATTCTGACTGGCTACCTCGGCAGTTCGTTGTTTGACTTTCTCCTCTAATACTATATTTTGCTCTTGAATTAATTTTTCATTTTCTTTAGCAGATATCAGCGCTTGTAATTGTGCATCTTCTTTTTGTTTTTTATACATATTAATTCGGTCTCCCAACGCGAAAGAGAGCAGTAATACTTCTAATGCAGAACCAATTTGCATTGCATTTAAATAAGTCATTACAAAACTTAGATTTAATGACTCTAATATTGCAAAGCAAATTCCTATAATGAGTGCTCCCCAAGCCAATAAATAATAAATTGCCGGACGAAAGCCTTTTAGTTTAAATCGTATTCCTAATATGAGAAAATATATAGCCATTAATAACAGACCACCTTGCGCTAATTTCAACCCTTCAATCTTAAAACCTACAACTACCAAAGCACACACTAAAACCCCTATAATAAGGAATATAAAAGACCCCTTGTGCATACGAGAATCCGATTTCTTGGTGTCTAAAAATTGTTGAGTAAACAAGGTTGCAGTAATCATAGTTAATCCCGAACTGACCACTACCAATTGATTCAGAAAAGGTGCATTGGGCCAAAAGTATTCAAAAAAATACCCAAAAATAGATGCCATAAACCAAGTAATACTAAATACGTAAGCGATGTAATACAGATATATTCTTTCTCTTATCGAAAAATACAAGAACAGGTTATAAAGAAATATCAACAACATGAAACCGAAATAAATTCCTTGAAGAAAATCTAAATCGTGTTCATAGCCCACAAAGTCAGGAAGTGTCCCCACTCTTAGTGGAAAAAACAAAGGTTGATCACTTTTTACCCTTAGATAAAAAATTCTACTAGTATTTTTATCAAAATCAAGGGCAAATAAATAATTCCCTACTTTAATTTCTCTGGTATCAAAAGGCAAGTTGTCACCAGTATGTCGGGTTGCGATCAGTTGACCAGAATCATCAAATTCATATAGTGATATAGCATCAATATAAGCAGAGCCAACGTTAAGATAAAGGTTATCTGAGGTGAGTTTCCTGATCTTAAACTTTAACCAATACGTTGAAGCAGTGCTCGAAAAATTGATAGTTTTCTGGGAATTCGCCGTGAATTCGTCGTGAATACTATCCCGTACAATATCTTTAATGGATAATTCTGAAGAAGCATCCTCCAGATAAAGAGTTTGCAAACCAATATCTTGTAATTCTGAAGTGTCATTTAGAAGAATCTCTGTTTGACCGGATATATGAAAAGGTGACAATAATACTATTGACAATACTCCCAAACAGTATTTGAAAAAAGGGGTCATTCGTAATGTTGGATATAAGGATTTTTAATAAAAATCACTTTCTGAATTTACTAAAAGTTTATTGTATTTAGCAATTTAACTTGTAAGTTTATAAACCATTTTACGAATATATGAACAAACTTGAAATACTTGAGGAAAAAGCAAAAAGAATCGTACAAAGCGTTGCCAATGATCCACAAGGCCGCTACAAATTAAGGTTCGAATTCTATCAAAAATATGGTGACTCTTTTGAACAAGGTAAAGAAGGACTAGGCAATTCTGAATTAGCATTTATTGAATGGGAAATAAGGAGAGGCACCCTTAATCCATTAAACAGCTCACCTTCAGGTAGTCCTTGGTGGAGAATTGTGAATAGTCAGTTTTTGTATATGGCTACCCTTGCACAACTTATCAAACAATCAGGGGAAAGCTTTACGAATTTGGCTGTTCCTGTTAAATTTTGGTTAGATTACATAGACACTCCTAATGAATGTTCATGGTATCGTGCTCATAACTCTAGTATTATTTCAGGATATGAGATAGCTGATTCAATTGCATTTCAAGAAAATATATATGAGCAGTATTTTGTCAATATTGTGCTCTATCGGTTGCTGTATGCTCAATCGATGGTAGAGGGTGTTAGTTTTGGAATTTTGGGTAAAATTTTTGCTAACCCCAGAGGATATGCAGTTTCTATCATTACCGATATCGAGGCTTTTTATCCTAGTCATTATCCTTTATCCAAAGAAGATATTGCCTATGTTATACATCACGCTCATAATTTTACAGGATTGATAGAAGATCTTTTCGATAAGATTTTAATTGTACCACATTTAAGCAAATTATACAAAGAAGCTGCAAAGTGGAATAACTCTCCAATAGTGTTGAACTATGTTAAAAACAACAAGCCTATCTACCCCATTACAGAACAACAATCAAGCTCCATACATTTCAATAACGTCTTAACAACCAGAAATATTCATACTTCTTAAAAACTAATATACCAATGCATAACACAGAAAAGAACAAAAAGAAAATAGCTATTTTGGGGAGTGGTATGTCAGCACTTACCGCTGCTTATGAACTTAGCGCTTATAAAAACTGGCATGATCACTACGATATTACGATATACCAAATGGGTTGGCGACTAGGCGGAAAGACAGCAACAGGTAGAGGCCCAAAAGAACGTATTCAGGAGCACGGTATTCATATTGCTCAAGGATGGTACGAAAATGCATTCCGATTGATACAAGATTCTTATAAGGAATGTGAAGAGCATAATCTAATGCCTGATAGCCCTTTTAAATCCTGGGAAGATGGTTTTGACCGAGAGGATACTACCCTACTCACTCATTTTGATCCTAAAACAAATCAATGGATCAAAAAAAATATTATTTTTCCATCTAACGATTACATACCTGGTCAAGGTGGTCCATTACCTTTTTCAGCTATTATTAAAAAGGCTATTGGTCTGATTGCTGAAATTTTATTTGGTACAGATCCAAACAAAAAAAGTTTACTCAGTGCTAGTGCTACTTCAAAACCTGCTACAGAAATTAAACCTCCAGAACATCATCCTCTTTGGGTAAATTTCAGCGCTAAATTTGAAGAATTTATAAAGAATAAAGTTTTTCAACATGAAGGACAAAAGTTATTGAATTATGTTGCTGAATTAGTTCAGCATTTGAGCGAAAGAGATCATAATTACTCCACACGAAAAGAACATCATTCCATTATCAATGAACTTTTTGATATACTCGCTAAATGGGTGTCAAAACTTATTGATTCAATTACCGATCAGGACGAGTATATCTATTGGCTAGCTGTTTTTGTGGAATTTGGACTGATAAACATGAAAGGAACTTTTGATGATGTTTATAATCCTGAAACGCACCAATTAGAGTATGAACGTATCAATGACCTAGATTATCGTGAGTGGCTTCAGCAGCATGGCGCAAGTGAACGATTATTGAGTTCTGCTATGGTTAGATTTTTATATACAGGAACATTTCATAACCTTACCGGACCTGATCAACAAGGGAGTTTAGCAGCTGGTGTAGGACTTCATTTTCTAACGAACTCTGCCGGGTATAAGGGATCATTTGTTTGGAAATTTAAAGCTGGTACTGCAGATACCATGATTACTCCAATTTATTTGGTACTTAAAAATAGAGGAGTAAAGTTCAAGTTCTTTCACAAAGTTGAACAAGTTCATTATTCGGATTCGGGCGCTATAGAAAAAGTATCAATGGCTGAACAAGTTACTTTAAAAAATGGCACCTATACTCCTACTTATAAATTCAAAAACCTGGATGTATGGCCAGAAGAACCGCTTTATGACCAAATTGATGATGCACAAGCAAAAGCACTTAAAGAAGGACAATATGATCTTGAAGAATCTTGGTGTGGTTGGAAAAATATCGGTCAGATTTCTTTAGAAAAAGGGAAGGATTTTGATTATGTGATCTTAGGAATTCCTATTGACGTTTTAGGAGGTGATGAAGGTATTTGTAAAGAAATCATAAGTAATAGTGAAGCGTGGCATAACATGTATCATTATGTAAAAAGTATTCCTACGATGTCTATGCAATTATGGATTAAACCTACCCTAAAAGAATTGGGTATGAATTTATCTGATTGGGGTTTTCCTGTGGGGTCATTACCAAACTTAGTAACCTATGCAGACCCTCAATATTCTTTTATTGATATGTCACAGGTAATTTCATATGAAGATTGGAATGAAGATCGTCCAGGTGTTTTGATTTACTATACAGGATCATTCCTGGATCCGGAAGAAATACCTCCCTTTTCTGATCATAGGTATCCTCACGAGCAACTAGAACGAATTATACGTGTTTCAGAACAATGGTTGCGGGACAAAATGGGTTGGTTTTTCCCGAATGCTACAACGTTGGAATACCCAGAAGGAATGAAACTTGATGTGATCCATGATTTTTCACAAAAAGCTAAAACAGGTTATGGTCGACTAAAAACCCAATTTTTTAGAGCAAATGTAAATCCGACAGATAGATATACGTTATCACTACCAGGTTCTAACAGATACCGTCTCAAAGCAGATGAATCAGGTTTTGATAATCTTATCCTAACCGGAGATTGGATTAACTTTGGTGTTAATGTCGGGTATTATGAAGGGGCTATTATTTCTGGTCTTCAAGCTGGACAAGTGCTTCGTGAGAAACTCGGATTATCAAATGAGACAGCTATTTTTAATAGGGTATCCTTCAACTAATTGTAAACATTTCTTATATAAGGCAAAACGAAATAAATTAAAGTTTAAATTTAAATTACCTCATTTAAAATACTATTATTCAATGATTTAAAAAAAGTAATACTATAAAGTAATTGATTACAATAGTTTTAATACAATTTTGAACATCCCGTCATTTACCCGACATTTATAAAATGGCGTGGTTTTAAACAGGACCAAAATATATTTTTGGTCCTGTTTATTTAATCCTTCGTTATGCATAAATTCAAAAGACGTTATGATCTGGACTGGTGGCGTGTCATCTCCATCTTCCTTGTTTTCTTACATCATACAGGAATGCCTTTTAATGGAGATGGTTTTCATATTATGAATACGTCATCCAGTAAGTTGTTGGATGATATTATGGTATTTTTTGAGCAGTTCAGGTTACCATTATTATTTGTCATTTCAGGAACCGGAACAGTATTTGCTTTTTCAAAACGAAGTTGGAGGCAGTTTATAAAAGAACGTGCTACCAGGCTATTAGTGCCTTTCGTTTTTGGTGTTTTGGTGATTGTGCCACCGCAAACATACATAGAGCATCATACGTTGTACACATCATACATTGCTTTTTATATGGATTTACTGAAGCATTTGGAAATAAATCATCTTTGGTTTATTGAAAATCTATTTTACTTTTCTGTAGTCTGCATTCCTTTGATTTTATTCATAAAATCGTATTACGCTACTTCTTTTAAAGTAGCATTGGATTACTTTTGTTCAAAACCATTGGGACTATTTTCTATGGTAACCCCTCTTATCATTCTTAAAATAGTGACTAAAAAGTATTTTCCTGATGATGATACATCTATTACAAATCTTTCTACTACGCTTTTTTATGGTTATTTTTTCATCACAGGAATTATATTAGCCGGAACTAGAACATTATGGGATTCCTTAAAAAAATATAGAAAGTGGAATCTTGTTGCTGCCATTATTGCTGTCATACTATTCTATACTTTTTATCTCTTACCAGAAAACATCGCTGCGACTTATTGGAGTATTTCTACTCGATGGAACATTTGGTATGGATTAACTACCCTACTGAGTTGGTCAATCATCATTACTCTACTGGGATATGGTCAGATTTTGTTAGCTAAACCAAGTAGTTTGTTGAGTAAACTTAATGAAGGGATCTATCCTTTTTATATACTGCATCAGACTGTTATAATTGTAGTAGGATATCATATATTACAACAACCCTGGAGTATCCTTGTAAAGTTTATACTTTTAGGGATTACATCCTTTTGTATTACTATATGCATATATAGATTATTGATTTACCCCTTTAGGATTACTCGATTTTTATTTGGAATGAAAAAAAGATCTCCTATGTTAAAGCCATCACTATACAAAAGCCTTAAATAGATATAAGGAATTATATTTTATCTTTTATGGAAATTTATACTGATTGTAAACATTTAAATAGACTACACTTTTATAATTGTGGTTAATTAAGATTTCTAAATGAAGTGATATTTGACCATTAAATCAATGAAATACAAATACTTACGGATATTTAGCTATTCAATATTTTTGGTATAGTTTAATTATCCGAAGCCATTTTTAATTTTCTTATAGTCTATTTTTTTAATATTCTTTTCCTATACGAAGATGGAGTAATGCCTTCAAATTTCTTAAAAGCGCCATTGAATGAAGAAAGACTACTAAAGCCGGTATCAAAAGCGATAGAAGAAATAGTATACCTTTCGCTTTTGGTAGTAGTGAGTATCTTTTTTGCGTCTTGGATTCGATAATAGTTTATAAAATCATTAAAATTTTGCTCGGCGTATTGATTAATTACTGATGATATCGTTTGCGTGTTTTTACCTAGTGACTTACTAATTTTTGCTAATGAAATATCTGGTTCCTGATATAGTTTGTTATCTCTCACTATTGTAAGAATCTGATCAAATAAAACATCATCATTATTTGACTTAAAAACAGTACCATCCAGATCGGTGACCTTTAATTGAAAGGCTTTATAGCTCAGAAAATAGATTATTACAGAATATACCATAGGACCTAATACATAGGGTACTGTCTCATCTAAAATATTCAATACATAAGATCCCCATATTATAGACACACCAATAACCATAAATCGTAACCACTTAAAAATAAATTTTTGTGATTTTATTTGTGGTACTCGTTGATGTTTTTTTATCTTTTTCTTAAGTATCAGCCAGGATAATAAAATATAAAAAGCCAAATGAAGGTAAATAAAAATAAGCACACTACTAAATATAATAATGACCTGTTTACTTTGTTGTTGATACCATGCTCTGGTTACAAATAGACTGGCTCCAAAAACTAAAATAAATGGAACCAGTTCTATTGTATAATACCTTTGTAATTTAAAATTAGGATGTGTCATTCCCATTGTATACCATCTAAAAAGAGGACCAATTAATAATAGAAACGCTAAGCCGATAAAAATAAAGATAGGTTCTAAATTATCACCGAAATTAAGCATCACAGATTTTCCAATTCGAAATGCCATAAAAATCAATAGTAATCCTAGTAAAAGATTGGTAACAGTTTTTTTCTTTTTGAAAAAAATTAAATAAACAGCAAATAGTATCCCGTGCAGAAGTCCTGCGCTACTTACAATGATTAATAAAATATCTAGAAAGCTCAATAGGCATTTTTTTTCAAAAGTAACATTATTTGGTATGTTACTAAAATATATACGTATTGATACAGCTTCGTTATCCTGTCGTTAGTCATATGATTTTTTTTTCTTGTCTCCTGCTAGCCCTTATTCTCAGCTATAGCTTTGGTATAGGATGTCAGTCCAACCAAATTAATAAACTTACCCATTTTGCCTTGCATTGCCGCCATGATGCTATGTTTTGCGATAAGTATTCTAGATAACGGTTTCTTCTCTACCGTATACAGTCGCTTAATCATCTCTTTGGCTTTTTGAGATCCCTGTGACTCATAGACCTTCAACACATTTACTGCATGTTCTTCTGCGGTAGTTTCTCTATATTTTGGAGTATATCCTAATTCGGCAATCATTGTTTCGGCCAATAGCCATGTAGACCAGGGGTTTTGACCTGTGATTAGGTTTTGATCGTGACTTATATTTTCCAGATATAATGATCCTTCCTTAAAATTTGCACCTTTCTCTTTTAGTTTATCTTCTAAGAGAAAAGGGAATATTGTTTTTGCTTCAGGAATCAATAACAATTCTTCATTATTTGTAAAACCACTCACCATTTTATTTTCTAACAATGGTTTACCAGAGTCCAGTGTAACATTTACTAAAGCTGCCGGTCCGTGACATACGGCTCCAATCACTTTATTAGACTGATACAGGTTACGAATAATCGACTGAATCGCATTGTTTTCAGGAAAATCGAACATAGCTCCTTTGCCTCCAGCAAAAAATACAGCCTCATAGGCATCAGGGTCAACGTTTTGTACCAACATAGTATGCCCAACTTTATATTGTGCAATACTATCGTTTAAAAATGCAAAGTCAAATGGCCCCATATCCTCATCATCAATCACCACTGGTGGTTCGCCGCCCATTGGACTAGCAATGTCAACTTCAAAACCATTAGCCAGAAAAACATAGTATGCACGTGACAATTCCGTTAACTCATAACCAGTGCTTTCATCAGTGTTTCCCATAGTATCCGTACTAGTTACTATTGCCAGAATTTTTCCATGTTTCGGAATAACATCTTGCGATACATAGGGTAAATCGGATCGTTGTGTTAAAGTAATATCTTGTTGATTATTTTTAGCAGGTAATAAACTCATAAACCACCAACCAAAAATGAAAATTGTAACAACGATACCAATAACGGAAATTAGAATCCATTTAAGAATTCGATACTTTCTAGACATACTATAAATTTATAAAATTATAGCACGAAGTAACTTAAAGGATATCATAAAAGCTGTCGAAATGATAATTCCGTCAGCATAAATTGTTGGTAAGAGTTAAAACCGTTGTTATATAAAAAATCCGTTTACCTAAATGTATTTAAGTTTTAGCTATCGAAAAAGTAAAAGTACTTCCATTTCCTTCAGAAGAAACAACAGCGATGTCTCCGTCCAAATTTTGTACTATTTTCTTTACAGTTGCCAGTCCGATACCTGTTCCAAGGTTTCCATCTCTATCTGCTACACCAACAACTGTAAAAAGGTCGAATATTGTATCTAGGTAATCTTTTGGAATACCGTTACCATTATCTTTTATAGAAAATTTATATATACCTTCAGTTTCATCGACTGTAAAATTAATAACAACATCAGGATTCGAATTGTACTTTATTGCATTGGTGATGAGATTAACTAGTATTTGCATCAAAGCAGACTTATTCGCTACTATTTCATTTACATTTCCAAAAAGATTGAAAGTTACTTTATGTTCTGAATCTGTTATTTGTTTTAGCTCTTCGATAAGATGATCGATATATATCTTTTCTTTTGTGCTTTTTAGTAAATCATCACTCTTATAGAATTTTAAAATCCCATCAATATAATATTTAAGGGAAAAGGATGAAGTTTTAAGATACTCTAAATATTGTAAAGATTGTTCGTTAAGATTATTCTTATTTTCATCTTCTAAAAGTTCTGTAAGTGAGATTATATTAGCTAAAGGTGATTTAAGATCATGAGATACTACACTAGCAAACTTCTTTAAATCTTCGTTTCTTTTTTCAAGTTGGTCACTAAGCTTTGTAAGCTTTAAGTTTTGACATCGTTGTTCGAATAGATTAACGACTTGTTTGGACATAGCGAGTAATGCCTCTTTCTGTTCAGGTGTTAACGTTCTCGGTTTCTTGTCATATATACATAACGTACCCAGTTTAAAGCCTTCAGAATCTACTAAAGGTACACCAGCGTAAAAAACTGTTTGATATTGTGCTACTAAAGGATTATTTTGAAACCGTTCATCTTTTCTGGAATCCTCTATTATAGTTATGGGGTCATCAGAATTAATAGCATGTCCACAGAATGAGATTTCCCTTGGGGATTCGTTAAATGGTACACCAAGATGGGATTTAAAAAAGTTGCGATCGTTATCCAGAAGCGTAATTAATGAAATCGGCACATCACAAATATAAGCGATAATGGATGTGATGCTATCATAGCTTTCCTCTGGAAAAGTATCTAACAATCCATATTTTTCTACAGCTACTTGCCTTTGTTTTTCGTTTTTTGGAATCTTAGGTGATATCATTGGGACGAATCTAAAAAAATAATCTGGATCTAATGGAGCGTAATACAACATTAATTATTCCAATCCATAGTAGTAATGTCGTAAGATTTTATTTTTTCTTACCATAGATCAATTATTTACTGTTTTTTTATTTTGAAATTTGTAAATAAATATAACCTTACGTGTAACTAAAGAATAGAAAAAATATAAGTCATGAAGAATTTTGAATTATATGTCCCAACCAAAATAATTTTTGGTAAAGGAGAAATTAAAAAGTTGACTGCTGAAGTGCCTAAAGATAAAAAAGTTTTATTGCTTTACGGAGGAGGAAGCATAAAGAAAAATGGAGTCTATGATCAGGTAGCTACTGCACTTAAGGATCATACGGTTATCGAATTTGGTGGAATTGAAGCAAATCCAGAATATACTACCTTACTTAAGGCATTAGAAGTCATAAAAAAGGAAGATATTGATTATATGCTTGCAGTTGGTGGTGGTTCTGTAATTGATGGAACAAAGTTCTTGGCATCTGCTGCACGCTATGAAGGAGATGATCCTTGGGATATTCTGGCAAAAAGAATTAGGACAGTCAACGCATTACCTTTTGGTACAGTGCTAACATTACCAGCAACTGGAAGCGAAATGAACAGTGGTGCTGTAGTTAGCAGATCAGAAACAAACGAAAAAATGGTTATGGGTGGACCAGGATTATTTCCAGAATTTTCAATTTGTGACCCCGCAGTAGTTCATAGTATCCCCAAAAGACAACTGGCAAATGGTATTGCAGATGCGTATACGCATGTATTAGAACAATATATGACGTATCCAGCAGATGCTCCATTACAGGATCGATTTTCTGAAGGAATTTTACAAACATTAATAGAGATTGCTCCAACAGTAATAAAAGATCCGAGTAATTATAAAGCTGCTTCTAATTTTATGTGGTGTTGTACCATGGCATTGAATGGATATATACAAAAAGGGGTTCCAATAGATTGGAGTGTACATATGATTGCACACGAGCTCACCGCTTTTTACGGAATTGATCACGCACGCACACTGGCCGTGATATTGCCTAGTGCATACGCTAAGAAATTTGAACAGAAAAAAGAGAAATTATCACAATATGGGACACGTGTTTTTAATATTACCGAAGGCACGATTGAAGAAAAAGCGAGGGAAGCTATTAAAAAAACAGAAGGATTTTATCAGTCCCTAGGCATCGATACCAGATTAAGAGATTATACTGATGATTATGAGGGGTTTTCGAAAAAAGTTGCAAAAAACCTTACTGATCATGGAATGACTGCTTTGGGCGAACATCAGGATATTACTCCAGAAGTCGCAGCCGAAATTGTAGAGATGGCATATTAGATAGAAGAAACGTATTTGTTTTAAAGTGAAAGCCTTTTTTGTAAAATATTTTACAAAAAGGCTTTCACTATTTATACTACAAAAAGTCTTTTGTATGTAGTGGTTTTGATTATTACAAAATGCTACTATTTCGTTAGTTTAAATTCAGGTTCAGTCTTTGTATAAAATAACCTTTAAAAAATACTTCAAATTTATTTTTAAGACCGATAATATGGAAAAAAGTTGGCATAGATTCCCTTACATTTTTGAGTTATATTTCATAAGGTTAATGAACCGTTACTTTCTGTCTATAATTTACTAGAAACGAATGTAAACGACTAAATAAATGGTTATTACACAACCTTAATATGGTCTTCCCTTTTATTATTAAAAAACCTAAGATAATTTCAATATTGTGTTAAAATTTAACTTAAATTTAAATTAATTAACTATTTAAACTAACACAAATGAAATTAAAACTCACCTTACTAACAGCCTTTCTTTGGGGCTCTTTTATGGTCAATGCACAACAAACAGGAACAAAAGCCTTCTATCATGGAAAAGTTTCTTCTGTAGAATATGTTTCCTCATTAGCATCAAGACCCAACGATCTAGTTCCACCCGATAATTCTGTTAGAGAAGCCAAGGATAAAAGGTCTTTAGGAAATCAAATTATCTCGGGTAAAGATCCACAAACTGAAAATGATTATTATTTCAGAAATAAAAATGCGATGGAGAAAAGTGTACAAAGAGCTCCTGCTAGTTTAGTTTTTGATACGTACACCTCAAATTCTCAACCCACAGATCCTTCTATAGCTGTTGGGCCTAATCACGTAATTGTAGTATATAATACTGGCTTTATGATTTATGATAAATCTGGTAACCAGTTAGTTGGACAAACATCTCCAAATCCAGCTATTTTCCCTTCGGGTGGCTGTTGTGATCTTACAGCCTCTTATGATAATGCAGCAGATAGATGGGTACTTTCGTTTCTGGGATCAGGAGCTCAAGTAGCAATTTCTGATGGCCCCAATCCAGTAACATCGGGATGGTTCGTGTATAATATATCAGGAATACAGGATTATCAAAAGTTATCTGTTTGGAGCGATGGATATTATATAACAGAAAACACGGGCGGAACTAATAAATTATGGGCATTAGAAAGAGATGCTATGTTAGCTGGGGATCCAAATGCCCAAATTCTTGGCTTTAACCTCCCTGGAATTGTAACTAGTGGTTTTTTTAGTCCACAGGCGCTAAATGTTACTAATGGTAATTTACCTGCTCCCGGAGGAGCTACAATCCTTTACTTACAAGATAATGCTTGGAATGGCGTATCTGTTGATCATATTAAAGTATGGACGGCAGATGTAGATTGGAATAATCCTGGAAATTCTACGGTTTCTAATCCACAAGAAATTGTTACTACACCATTTATCAGTGTTTTTGACGGAGGAAGTTTTGTTAATCTAACACAACCAGGAGGAGGTACTTCTATTGATGCTTTACAAGCAACCATTATGAATCAAGCACAATTTAGAAAATTTGCTACTCATAATTCTGCTGTATTTAATTTTGTAGTAGATGCGGATGCAAGTTCTGGAGAACTAGCCGCAATACGATGGTATGAATTTCGCCAAAGCGGAGACAATCAACCTTGGTCCTTATATCAGGAAGGAACGTATACAGCACCAGACGGAAGACACGCTTGGCACGCAAGTTTGGCAATGGACGGTCAAGGAAATATAGGGATGGGATATACATCTATGTCAGGACCAACAACGCCAACAACAGTAAGAGTAAGTTCTTATTTTACCGGTAGATTAAGTTCTGATCCTTTAGGGACGATGACGAGTGCAGAAGAACTGATAGCTAATGGAACAGGGAACATTCCGGGAACACGCTATGGGGATTATAGTAAAATTGATGTAGATCCATCTGATGATGCCTCATTTTGGTTTATTAATGAGTATGTAAATAGTGGTCGAAGAGGTGTTGTTGGTAAATTTCAGGTTGAAGCTGGAATTCCTGATACAGAAGCGCCTACAGATCCTACAAACTTAGTTGTTAGCAATATTACTTCTGGTGGAGCAATACTTAACTGGACTGCTTCTACGGATAATATAGGTGTAGCTAGATATACTATTTCTATTGATGGTACTGTAGTAGGTACTTCTACTACAACAGACTTTAATGTCACTGGACTTTCTCCTTTAACCTCGTATTCTGCTTCTGTAAGTGCTGAAGATGCCGCTGGAAATGTTTCTGGAAATGCAACCGCTTCATTTACAACCATAGATGGAAGCACTACTGTTTATTGTGATTCTGAAAGCACAAATGTTAGTGACGAATTTATTAGTAACGTTGAATTGAATACGATAAACAATGCGTCTGGAGCTCAGTTTTATTCTGATTTTAGTGCTATTTCTACGGATCTAAATGAAGGCCAAACATATACTGTTACCGTAACACCTACCTGGACTGGTACAATATATTCAGAAGGGTATGCCGTATGGATTGATTACAATAACAACGGAGATTTTGATGATGCGGGCGAACTGGTTTGGTCAAAATCTCCATCTACGAACACTCCAAATAGTGGATCCTTTACTGTTCCGAATGGAACTTCTGAAACTTCAGTACGGATGAGAGTTTCTATGAAGTACAATGCTATTCCTACTTCTTGCGAGACTTTTACGTATGGTGAAGTAGAAGATTATACTATTAACTTAAGTAGTGATGGAGATGGCGACACACTTCCGCCTACTGGTTATTGTGATTCTAACGGTCAAATAACTAGTGATGAATATATATCTAGAGTACAACTAGGTAGTATAAACAATGTAACTACAGCCGAGACTGGTGGATATGGTGATTATACATCTATTACTACAACCTTAAGTAACACCAATACGATTACGGTTACGCCTACTTGGACCGGAACGATCTATCCTGAAGCATATGCCGTCTGGATAGATTATAACAGAGATGGAGATTTTGCAGATGCAAATGAATTAGTATGGTCAAAGAGTCCTTCAAGAGATGCAGTTAATACAGGTAGTTTTACAGTTCCATCAGGAGCGTCTCAAGGAGCAACTCGTATGCGTGTATCTATGAAATATAATGATATACCATCAACTTGCGAATCATTTAGATATGGAGAAGTTGAAGATTACGTAGTAATTATTGGAGCCTCTAGTCGTGATGAATTAGTTTCTTTTACAAGAATAGCTGATAAAAAGATCCGATTACATCCGATTCCTGCAACTTCAATACTGAATATTGATCTGAATGAAGAGAGATTTGATGAGATCATTGTGATTTCGTCGAATGGAGCTATTGTGAAAAAAATAACTCCAAAAGAATCTTCTTTTGGAGTTGATATTTCTCAATTTTCTAATGGATTGTATTTTGTAAGATTTACTAATTCTGAAGGATTAGCAATTACAAAAAGGTTTCTTGTAAAGAAATAAACTAAGAATATTTATTAGCCAATAAGTACTTGAAAAGGCTGCCATCATTTTGATTGGCAGTCTTTTTACATTATTTGTATTACGATATTATCTCCACTGCATAAGTGATAAACCAATTCCAAAAGTTGTTTGACTATGGTTATAGTCGATTAAACTTTCTCCATATCCATGAAACAATTGTGCCTGAACCTGCAATTGACCTAAAATTTTAATAGCATAATCCAAACGTATACTTCCTCTGTTGTTGCTTCCATCACGTAGCGAATGTTTTGCCAGAATGCTGATATCGTGTCTTCCTTTAGAAAAAATGGTTAAAAATTCGGTTCTACCGATATAATTCTCAATACCCGGATTATCGTCTTCAACAGTAGTTGCTGGCAATCGCCACCAAGGTCTTAGTACAAAACTCCAGGAAGAAGTTTCCCATCCAAAATGTAATACAATTCTATTCCAGCTTCTTGATAATGGATTAGATCTTCCATTGCTCTGATGATTAATTCCTATGCCAGAGAACACTCCTTTCAATCCTAAAATTTTATAAGGTGTCGGAAAAATCAGCATCACTTCAGGTTCGTAATTAGTTTCTCTAAATGGCCTAGATATGTTGGCACTATATAACTGCCACCTAGAAGATTGGGTATACCCCACCCAAACATCGCCACCTGTTTTTTTTCCTAAAAGATTTCTTACTGCTCTTGTTTTGAAACTTAACTGAAATTTTAATTCCGTGTCAGAGAAATCAGATGGTTCTTCTACCGTATTAAGAGGATTATCGCTCGTAGGAAAATTATTGATATCGGTAGTGTAATTAGCTATTAAGAAATATACAGGTTTGTAAGGTTCAATCTTAAAACGCTTTATACTATCTCGTTGAATTTGCCATCTTTTAGACAAGCTTCCCTTAGAATCTTGAACAGCCTGACTGTAACTAAAGTATGATATAAAAACACATATAACTGTGGTAAGTACTACTTTCATAAATTTTTATACACTAGTATCATTAAAAAAGGAGTTATTACTATTCTCAAAATTCATTTTAATTAAAAAAAGCGAGCAAAAAAATTGAACTCTAACTCGCTTTAATAAAATATTTTTAGTTTTTTATCCCTTCTAAATCGAGCATGAAAGCGTATTCTAGAGAAGTACTTTTATATCGCTCAAAACGGCCGGATGCTCCACCGTGACCAGTTTCCATATCACAATCCATAATTAAGAGATTATTGTCTGTCTTTAGCTCCCTAAGTTTGGCAATCCACTTGGCCGGTTCCCAATATTGCACCTGACTATCCCAATATCCAGTTGTGATCAAGATGTTTGGATATTCTTTAGCTTCCACATTATCATAAGGAGAATAGGACTTTATATACTCATAGTATTCTTTATTTTTAGGATTCCCCCACTCGTCAAATTCAAAAGTTGTTAGTGGTATCGTCTCATCCATCATCGTTGACACAACATCCACAAATGGCACAGCAGCAACTACTCCATTCCAAAGCTCTGGTTTCATATTTAGAACAGCTCCCATTAACAATCCCCCAGCGCTACCTCCATAAGCATACAAATGATCTGAACTTGTGTATCCTTCTTTTACTAAAAAATCTCCTGCATCAATAAAATCAGTAAATGTATTCTTCTTTTTAAGAAGCTTTCCGTCTTCATACCAATATCTTCCCATTTCTTGTCCTCCTCTGATATGCGCCATAGCATATACAAATCCACGATCTAACAAACTGAGTCTGGTAGAGCTAAAATAAGGCTCCGTACTACTTCCGTATGAACCATAAGAATACAATAACAAAGGTGTATTGGCACTTTTTTTAATTCCTTTCTTGTAAACAAGTGATATAGGAACTTTTACACCATCTCTTGCTGTGGCATACAGACGTTCTGATACATAATTATCTTTAGAGAAATTAGGATCTAATACCGCTTGTTCTTTTAAAACTGTTTTCACTTTAGTATCCATATTATAATCTATAACGCTGCTGGGTGTAGTCAAAGAAGTGTAACTATATCGTAAAATATTGGTGTCAAAATCAAGATTTGTAGACGGATACGTTACATATGCAGGATCATTAAATGATATGTAATGATCCTCTACTCCATCCCATTTTCTTACACGAATCGTACTTAGACCTTCTTTTCTTTCACTAAGGACCAAATGATTTTTAAAAACAGTGAAATCTTGTAACAAAATATCATCTCTATGTGGTACTACATCTACCCAATTTTCTTTAGTTGTTTCAGTAACAGGGGTTTTCACAAGTTTAAAGTTTTTCGCATCTAGATTTGTATGAATATAAAAATGATCACCAAAATGCGCTACACTGTACTCCAGATCCCTTTCTCTAGGTTGTATCACCTTCCACTCTCCATTGGGAGTATCAGCATCCAGATACCTGTATTCTGTTGATAAAGTTTGATAGCTACCACTAATAATATATTTATCGGATCTTGATTTATACACAAATGTACTAAAGGTATCATCTTCTTCATTAAAAATAAGCTCATCCATTGATTGAGCAGTTCCTAATACGTGCTTATAAATCTTATTGGCTCTTAGTGTAATTGAATCTTTAGAGGTATAAAAAACTGTTTTATTATCATTCGCCCAAGCAACGCTTCCTGTAGTATTTACTAATTCATCAGAAAGTAATTCATTGGTTATTAAATCTTTAAAATAAATAGTATATCTACGTCTTGATACGGTATCAATTCCATATGCCAGTATTTTATTATCCGAACTAATAGATCTACCTCCTAGTGCAAAATAAGAAAGATTTTTAGCCATTTCTGGGCCGTTAAGTATAATTTCTTCTTTTGCACCTTCTTCTAATTGTTTACGACAATATAACGCGTAGTCCATTCCTTTTTCAAATCGAGTATAATAGGAATACCCGTTATCATTATAGGGTACGGATGAATCATCTTTTTTGATTCGTCCTACGATTTCATCAAATAACGTTTTTTGAAGACTATCCGTATGTTTCATAGCAGCATCCTTATAATCATTTTCCGCATGTAAATAATCTAAAACATCTTGTGTTTGTGCATCGGGAGTTTCAGCGTTTTTCTGCTCATCACTAAGACGCATCCAAAAATAATTATCGGTTCGTGTATCCCCATGTGCCGTTAATTCTTCTGCTACTTTTTTGGCAACGGGAGTATCTAATGATTCATACGGTTTTTGTTTTACTTCGGATTTTTCTTCTTTCGTCTTATTACATGCTATAAAAAACACTGAGAGAATAAGAAATAGATTGATGATTTTGTTTTTCATGAAAAAATAAGTTTTGATTGTTACGCTATAAATGTACTAGTATTCTACGATTAATTCATTATTTGCAGGATTAGAAATTAGGATACAACTACAATCTCATGCTCGTATCGATACCATCAGGCCTTATATGCTATGTTAAGAAAATTTTAAATCATCTACCAGAAGAATAATTTATTTTACGGTTTCAAATAGATCAGTAATAACGTGCTTTTGATGGTTTGGCGTAACTTCTCTAAAATATGATAATAGGTCCTTTGTAGTTGCGTATCTATCCAATACAGTTTTAAGTCTGCCAGTCTGACCATGCCAATCTTCAATAAAACGTTTTAATGCGAGATTAACAGCATCCTCTCCTATTTCCTGTTGCAGTGTATACATAGCTAAAGCCCCTTTATTATAATAGATATAATCCTGATTTTCTACAAATTCTAATGAGGGCTCTTCGACTTTTGATTTTTTTCGTTCACGGTTGTATGTGTCTTTTTGAAACTCTAAAAACTGATGTATCTTTTCTTCTGGATAATTATCTTTTAGAACCATCAAAGCTGCATATTGTGATAAAGTTTCTAAAATCATATGACGACCCTGAACGTTTGCTGCTTCTACTTGCATACCAAACCATTGATGTGCTACTTCGTGAGCTGTAATATAAAATACCATATCTACATCTTTTTTTTCGTCAATATTCAATACGAACCCTATAGCTTCAGAAAAAGGAATGGTATTTGGAAATGACTGAGCGAATACTTTATACCTTGGAAATTCCATTATACGTAATTGTTCGTATTGATAAGGACTAAAATTAATACTGAAATAATCTAAAGAAGCTTTCATAGAAGCGATCATTATATCCAAATTATAGGTATGCGTTTTGTGATGATATATCTCTAAAGAGACAGGTGCTGTAGCACTAGACGATAATGATTGCCAACTGTCTTTTTTGACATTATAGTCTGCAGAAACTATTGAATAGAAATTTATCATGGGCTGATCCATCTTATAATGAAAATAATTTCGATTATTCTCTTCCCACTGTTTAATAAGAGTACCAGATGTTATTGCGGTCTGCTCACTTGTTGTACCAATAATAGCTTCAAAATTGATACCATTTGAATCGCCTCCAGAAATGGCATTAACCAATTCACGTGCATCCGCTCTGTTAGGCTTATTTACTCTGGGTTCTAGTTGATATTCCTTACGTTCGTCTGCATCACGGAGCTCATATTTTTTATCATACCCAATTGTCGGAAACTCCTGATTGTCAAAAAAAGTACCATTATTGACTAGTTGTGTGTCATCATTTTGATCATCAAATCCTTTGGGAATATAAGATTGTATAAAATTCATTTTTATTGAATCTCCTGGTTGTAGTGCTTTCGACAACGAATAAATAGTGTAATCAAATTGATTATATGCTCTATGAACGGAAGCTCCACTTTTAAAAAACACAGAATCTAAAAGTATGTGGCTTGCGATTTTTTTCTGAATATGAATGTTCCTAATTGGATGATCATATGTGTTTTTTAATATATAATACCCATCAACCGAATATGCCCTGTTTTTAGGAAATAACTCAACCTTCAAATGTACTTTTGTGATTTTGGGCTGTGGTATATACTCGTATTTTTTCAGAACTTTTTCATAAGTAGCTCTAAATACTTTTTTTTCTGGATTAGTCCAATATTCATTAAGTATATTCATGTTATAAAAAATATAACCTCCTATAATTACAAATATAAAACTAGCTGAAATAACAAATTGTTTTAAAGGTTTGGAAAGACGATATCTAATACTCCTTAAACGTTTAAATAGTTTGGTTTCTGTACCCCGGACAGAAAACACAGCGCTAATAATTAGCAATGTACTGCCAAACACAAGCCAATACGACTTAATCCATAAATATGGTTTCAGAAAATGACCATACCCATTCATACTTGAATAAGTCCCCAAAGTTTTACCACCGAACTTATATAAGCTATGCTGAAATCCAATAGCTTCAGAGCTTAGGTTAATGATAAAAAATAACAATGTCAGAAGGATTCCAATGAATTTATTATTACTGACTACTTGGAAAAAAAATGCGATAAATGTGTAAAGTACTAAGAATGGTAATATTTCTAAAAAGAATCCAAAAAAGTAAACCTCCAATTCAAAATGATAATAATCATGAAAAACTTGAAATAGTATGCCTGTTAGGATCAAGCTTAACATCAATATCACATAAATACTTACAAGAGCAATGAACTTACTTACAAGAGGAAGTACATCAGAAATAGACGTGGCGTCATACAATAAGTTTAATTTGGCATTTCGTTCTTTCCAAATAAGTTCTCCAGAATAAAAAAGCAGTATAATTATAAAGAAATAGAGAGACATTTCTTGTAATTCTTCTACAATAAAATAAGTTGCTGGATAGCTATCTACACCATACACCGTTCCCAAGCTCACCGAATTGATTAAGATGATAATTATTCCACAAATAGCAATCGCCCAAAATGAAGTTTCTTTGAGTAAAGAAACTATATAAAACTTTGAAAGCCCTACCAATTGAAGACAGTATGTTCTAACAGAGTATTTTATATTCAGTTTGGGAATTTGATATTTAGCTTTTAAAGAAACTTCTTGCTGATTGGATTCTAATACTTTCTTATTCTTAGAAGTTTTTGAAAGAATGGTAAAAGAAAATTTTTGATATCCTATTAGCAATAGAACAACTCCTAATACTCCCCAAAACATTTTATTATAAAGTAGAACACCGTTAAACAATATTTCTAATGAATTACGCTCTGCAACGGACCAGTTTTTGGCAACTTTAGTTAAGGTGGTTAATGAAAAAGGATCTAAAATCGCTTGTATAGTTTCATTCTTGATTGCTTTTGTCAATAAAAAAACAACAAATAAAAATATCCCCTGTGTATATACTACTAATAATTTCTTACTTAACATTCCGGTGACAAAAAATAAAGATGCCCCAAATAATAATATAGGAAACATAATAACAAGGAACGATTGAAAATAAATACCAGGTGCAAAAGGCAATAGATCTGTACGCCAAGGCATGTATTCACCAACCATCATACCAAGTGGTACTGCAATAAAGATTAATAACAATATAATGAATGACCCTAAAAATTTACCTAATAGATATGCTCGTTTTTTTATTGGGTTTGTAAATAGCAATGATGTTATCCCATATTGAAAATCCCGCAGTACAGGAACCCCCATAATCATCGAAGCCATAATCATGAAAATTCCTGTAATCGCCCCCATAGTTTTAGCAATTACTAATGGGGCATTTTTTTTAACAAGACCAATCTCTACACCTTGAAAAATAAAATCTACACCCACAATGGAGAACAAAAACAGAAATAAGAAAAATACATATGTTTCAGGGCGTTTTATTCTATATTTAAGTTCAAATTTGAATATTTCGTACCACATAGTTTTGTTTTTAGTTGTTAATTTGAGAGAAATAAACGTCTTCTAACCCAGCATTTACAGGAACAAAGCCATTTTTTGGATGATCATCACACAAAACGTGAATAATTGGTTTGCCTAGAAATAATTTTTCATTGATAACTTTATATTCCTTCTTATGAGCTTCCAGTTCATCTTTGTGAATTGTTTTTTTAAATACCTTATTTTCCATGTTCTCAATAAGTTCCAAAGGTTTTCCTTGCAATACTACTTGACCACGATTTATGATCGCCATTTTGGTGCATAGCTCTTTTACATCATCAACAATATGCGTTGATAGAATAACGATCGTATTTTCTCCAATCTCGCTTAGAAGGTTATAAAATCGGTTTCGCTCTGTAGGGTCTAGCCCAGCGGTTGGCTCATCAACTATAAGTAATTTGGGATTGTTGAGTAAAGCTTGAGCAATACCGAAACGTTGTTTCATTCCGCCAGAATATCCTCCTAGATTTTGCTTTCTAACATTATATAGGTTTGTTTTATGTAGTAGTCCGTCGACAATATCTTTGCGTTCACTTTTATTAGTAATTCCTTTTAAAACAGCAAAATGATTTAGTAATATATTAGCAGATACTTTAGGATAAACGCCAAATTGTTGCGGTAGATACCCTAAAACTTTCCTCACCTCATTTTTTTGTTTAAGTACATTCAGGTTTTCTAACAAAATCGTACCTGAGTCCGCATCTTGTAAGGTTGCTATTGTTCTCATTAATGTGGACTTCCCTGCCCCATTGGGACCAAGCAACCCAAACATTCCTTTAGGAATATGAAGTGTAATATTTTGTAAAGCTTTTACTCTATTTGTGTAAGTTTTTGATATGTTATCAATGATTAGTTCCATACTGTTCGTTTTTTGATTGATTTTTATTTTCATCAAACCTATGAACCAAGTATCGAATTCTTAAATAATAGTTACTAAGTAGGCCTAAATTGGGACACAAATGTGATGAATAAACAAGAAGTAAATTCATCCCTAATTTGGTATTGTTTATACAGGGATACATTGTGTTCGTCAACTTCTTTGGTGGATATATTTTATTTAATTAATATTGAATATGAGATCTAGAATTCTAAAAATCGTTTTTTGGCTATTTGCTATATGTACTCCTTTTGTCTTGATCATTTTGGTTGCTTCGGAAGAAGAATTAGTGGCTACTCTTTTATCTTTCTTTTACTTCGGTATGCTATTTATTGTGGGGATTCGTTGGGTGTCGAGACAGTTAAAAACAATCATAAAACTAAAAAACGAAAAGTCTAAAACGGAATTATTACATCTAAAAAGTCAAGTGAATCCACACTTCTTTTTTAATACCCTAAATAATCTATATGGTTTAGTAGAAGAGGATTCGAAAAAAGCTCAGGAATTAATACTTAAACTTTCAGATATGATGCGCTATAGCATTTATGAAGGTAAAAAAGATATAGTGACTTTAGAGCAAGAGATAACGTATCTTCAGAATTATATAGCGCTTCATAAAATGCGCTATCATAAAATAATAGATGTAAAATTTAATGTGTTCATTCAGAGTAAAGGATATAAAGTGATGCCCTTATTATTTATAATATTACTGGAGAATGCCTTTAAACACGGTGTAGAAAATCTTACAGAAAATCCCTATGTTGTTATTAACCTTGCTAACGGAGGAAACGAAATTCATTTTGAAGTCATAAATAATTTTGATCCTTCAGAACTACCAAAGAAAGCAGGAATAGGTCTGAAAAATTTAAAAAGAAGATTGGAATTAGTCTATCCAAAAAAACATTCTTTATCTTTTCATACGACAGAAGATGTCTATAAAGCTAAATTAACTTTACAAAACTTATGATCAAATATATAATTGTTGATGACGAGCACGTAGCTCACGGTATTATAAAACGTTATTGCGATTTATTACCAAACATGAAATTACTTCAGCAATGTTATAACGCATTAGAAGCGTTTGAATATCTAAATACAAATGAAGTTGATTTAATTTTTCTAGATCTCAACATGCCAAAATTAAAAGGCTTTGATTTTTTAAAGACGCTTCCTTCACCTCCTAAAGTGATTGTCACAACAGCTTATAGCGAATATGCATTGGAAGGCTATGAGCTAAATATAACCGATTACTTATTAAAGCCTTTTAGTTTTGAACGTTTTTTAAAAGCTATTAACAAAGCTGTAACTTCTATTCCAAAAAAAAGTGCACCATCCATAATGCATCACGACATTAAAGAAAGAAGTGTTTTCTTAAAAAATAACAAAAAATACACACAGGTTATACTTGGAGATATTCAATATTTAGAATCTTCCGGAAACTACTTAAAAGTAGTAACTCTTAACGAAACCATTATTGTACGAGAAAAAATAGGTGATTTATTAGAAACACTCGCCTGTGATGATTTTTTACAAGTGCACAAATCTTTTGCTGTATCCAAAAAACATATAAAAAATATTGAAGGAAATAGAATCTTACTTGTAGATGATATCATCCCTATCGGAACCATGTTTAAAAACAATATTATACAATTACTAAAATGAATATAATAACCATTAGTTTCCAGTTTCTTTAATCACGCTAAAAACTATTTTTATATATTTATATCCACTTAAACTCACACAAAACATCTTACATGACCTCTGTGAAATTCAATATTTGCCTTAGAATTTTTGTATATATCATCGTTGTAGCTTTTGGAGTCTCTTGTGGATCAGACAATACAAAATTTGACCTAAAAGAAGCTCTTACATTTTATGCCTCTTTTGATAAGGGTGTTCCAGCGGATTTTGCTCTAGGTGATCCACAATTATATACTGTTCCTAGCCGTGATGCTAGAGACTCTGCAAAAGCAGGCTTGCATAAAGAAGGAATACAAGTTGCCAAAAACCAAGGGCTTCACGGAGATGCGCTCCGGTACACTTCTAATAACAAAGGATATATTTATTATATAAGCAAAAATAATATTACTTACAATAGTGATAATTGGAATGGTGCGGTGTCTTTTTGGTTAAACCTTGATCCTGCTACTGATCTAGAACCGGGATATTGTGATCCAATCCAGATTACAGATGTAAGTTATAATGATGCATCTATATGGGTGGATTTTACAAAAAATAATCCTAGAGATTTCCGACTCGGAGTGATTGGTGATAAAACCGCCTGGAAAAAAGACACAACAGTTTCAGATAATGATGATCCGGATTTCATTAATCAATTACTACCTGTTTCTGAACCACCATTTGCAAAAGGAACCTGGACACATATATTTATCAACTATAAAAATCTGAATTCTGATACAGGGAAAACTTCTTTATATATAAACGGTGAACTAAAAGGAAAAAGAGAAGGTATCAGTGACCCTTTTACCTGGAAACTTGATCAATCTAATATTTATCTCGGCTTAGGATATATAGGGCTGATGGATGAACTTTCAATTTTTAATCGAAGTCTCACGCAAAAAGAGATCACAACTTTATATACCTTAGAAAATGGAGTACATACACTTCTAAAATAATAACTCATTTACTTCAAATACATACTATAAAATTAAAACTATGACGTGTTTTAAAAGCATACTAATCAGTATAACAGTACTGCTGCTGTTTTCCTGTAAAACTGAAACAACATTAAAAATTAGTGACGAGGAGAAACGATGGCAAGAACATGTACTACAGACAACGATCATACGAGATGATTTTGGCGTGCCTCATATCTACGGAAAAACTGATGCCGATGCTGTTTTTGGACTATTATATGCGCAGTGTGAAGATGATTTCAATAGAGTGGAGCAAAATTATATATGGGCAACCGGTCGACTGGCAGAAGTTGAAGGAGAAGAAGCGATATATAGCGACATAAGAGCTAAGCTTTTTATGACTCAGGAAGAAGCCATAGCTAATTATGAAAAGAGTCCACAGTGGTTGAAAGAATTATGTATTGCTTTTTCCGATGGTATCAACTATTTTTTAAAAACACATCCAGAAGTAAAACCAAGATTGCTTACTCATTTTGAACCATGGATGCCTATGTATTTTAGTGAAGGTTCTATTGGTGGCGATATAGAGCGCGTTTCTACACGTAAAATCAAAGCGATGTATGAAAATGGTATGGAAATACCTAATTCAGAAGAAATAGCTTTAAAAAAGGAAAAAGAAATGTTAGAACCACAAGGTTCTAATGGAATAGCCATTTCAGGATCACTTACACAATCTGGTAATACTATGTTGTTAATAAACCCTCACACTTCTTTTTATTTTAGAGGGGAAGTCCATGTCGTAAGTGAAGAAGGATTAAATGCATACGGTGCAGTAACTTGGGGACAGTTTTTTGTATACCAAGGTTTTAATGAAAAAACGGGCTGGATGCATACTTCTACGTATACGGATGTTATTGATGAGTTTATTGAAACTACCGTCGAAAAAGATGGAAAACCTATGTACAAATATGGTGATGAAGTAAGACCAGTTACCAAATATGATATTACTTTGAAGTATAAAGATGGAGATTCTCTAAAAGAAAGAATATTTCCTGCTTATCGTACACATCATGGACCTATTACACACCTCAAAGAAGGGAAATGGGTAGCAACAGCTTTGATGTGGGAACCAGTCAAAGCGCTGGAGCAATCTTATATACGCACAAAGCAAGATGGGTACAAAGGGTTTCGTAGGATGATGGATATGAAGACGAACTCATCAAATAATACTGTGTATGCCGATGCAGAAGGAAATATCGCGTATTTTCATGGAAATTTTATTCCGGTAAGAGATTCATCTTTTGATTACACAAAGCCTGTGGACGGAAGTAATCCCAAAACTGATTGGAATGGTTTACACCCTGTAAAAGAAGCTATCACGCTTTTAAATCCGGCTAATGGTTGGTTACAAAACTGTAACTCTACACCCTTTACTGCGGCGTTAGAGTACAGTCCAAAAAAAGAGGATTATCCAAAGTACATGTCTATAGACAGAGAAAACTTTAGAGGTATACACGCAGTAGAATTACTTAAAGCGAAAAGAGATTATACCTTAGACAGTCTTATTTCATTAGCATACGATCCATATTTACCAGCATTTTCGAAACTAATACCTGGTCTTGTGGAAGCCTATGATAAAATAGGAAAAACTGAGGAGGTAGCAGAAGCAATACAAGTTTTACGAAATTGGAATTATAAAACCTCTAAAAAGTCGGGAGCAATGACAATTGCTCACTTTTATGGAACCAACTATGCAAAAAAAGGAAGAAGGCCAGAAGAGCCTATGAGTGATATGGAACTCCTCTCCTATTTTGGTACAGCATCTCCATTAGAAGAAAGGCTTGCTATTTTTAAGGAAACCCTACAACAATTGGAAACAGATTTTGATGGAATTCTTCCGTGGGGTGAAGTAAATCGTTTTCAGCGAATTAATGGCGATATCAGACAACCTTTTGATGACGCTAAACCAAGTACAGCGGTAGGATTTGCCTCAGGACGTTGGGGAGCGCTGGCCGCTTATGGTGAGCGTTACACCAATAACACAAAGAAAATATATGGCACCAGAGGGAACAGTTTTGTTGCTGTGGTGGAATTTGGGAATAAAGTAAAAGCAAAAACCAGTTTAGCTGGTGGTCAAAGTGGTGATCCAGATTCTCCTCATTTTGATGATCAAATACAACCGTATGTTGATGTGCAATTTAAAGAGGCTGCGTATTACAAAGAAGATGTTCTTGAACGCGCAACAAAAACTTACCATCCGGGAGAAGAATAACAGTAAACTTTTTATTTAAATAAACTACGATCAATGGCTTAAAAACAAAATCTAACGGTTAAAAAATTAGCTCAAAATCATGTTTTTTTTAAAAATCAATTGCTTTTTGTACAAACATTTCACAAGGTTTTAATAATTCTGAACGGGATGTTATGCAGTAATTTAGACTGATAAAATTATTTCCTTATAATTCTTTGACATTGACCTTGAAAGACTTTCCGTTATTGAAAAATTTCTTAGTAATACCATATTTGGCATTGTTATATTTATTCGAAGTATCCCTTTGGTAATTTTTCTAATTTTTTCTAGCACCATAGTAAGCTAAGAACTGCAGGATAACATGGAACACCCTACCTTGTTTCTTGCCCATTCGGGGCGTTTTGCAAACCATTTTTGATACTCTGGTTGATCATTATACGGTTTTTTAAGCATTTGATATAGTTCATCAATTAATGTATAATCCCCTTTATCAGCAGCATCAATTGCTAATTGAGCCATATAATTACGAAGAACATATTTCGGATTTATAGTATTCATTTTTTTTCTACGCTCCTCTTCTACTATATGCTCTTCTTTAAGCCTGGTATCATACCTTGAAAACCAATTATTCCAATGTTTTAAAATATCCTCTGTTATATCTCTAGGAGTATAAAATGCTTCGTTGATGATTTGTATTCCCTTGGTTGGATCGCCCTTTTTATAATTAGCAAGATTCCTGAAAAAGATAGTCATATCCGTTTCGGTGTGTTGTAATAATTCTTCTAAATCCTTTATGATTAAATGATCTAGCTCCTTTTTATCGTACAATCCGATTTTAGATAGCATCATATGGGTATACTCTTTCTTATATGAATTTTGATACGTATTCAAAACTATTTCCATCGGATCCACCTCTTCGATCAAAGGATATAAAGCATTTGCTAGTTGATATAGGTTCCAAAGCACGATTTCTGGCTGAGCACCATATCGGTAACGTTTAAATTGACGATCCGTAGTATTGGGAGTCCATCCCGGATCGAAACCTTCTAACCATCCATAAGGACCATAATCAATAGTTAATCCCAAAATAGACATGTTGTCTGTATTCATGACACCGTGAACAAAACCTACACGCTGCCAATCGATTACCATTTTCAAGCTTCTCTTGCTAACTTCGGAGAATAATGATATGTAGGCTTCTTTTCCGGTCATATTTATCTCAGGAAAGAAATGTTTGAGAGTATAATCAGCAAGTAGTTTCAGATTTTTATGATCTCCATTAGCTGTTAAAATTTCAAAATTACCAAAACGAATAAAACTAGGTGCAACCCTACAAACGATAGCTCCTTTTTCGTAGGCAGCATTCCCATTATACATCATATCTCTTAAAACCATATCTCCAGTTGTTGCAAGCGATAAAGCACGAGTTGTAGGAACTCCTAAATGATACATTGCTTCACTACATAAATATTCTCTTATAGAGGAGCGCAATACGGCGAGACCGTCGGCATTACGAGAATACGGAGTCTCACCAGCACCTTTTAGTTGGATTGCCCACCGTTTTGAATTATACACAACTTCTGCCAGATTTATAGCTCGACCATCTCCCAATTGTCCTGCCCAATTACCAAATTGATGCCCTCCATAATGCATAGCATAAGGTTTGGTATCTTCTAAAACCTTATTTCCTGTCATTATATGCAGAAATTTATCTGATCGGATATCCGATTCTGAAAGTCCTAATGCACGCATCATTTCTTTGGAAACATGCAATAACAAAGGATTTGAAGTCTTCCTTGGAACAACATAAGAAAAACAAGCGTTTCTAACTTGTCTGCGTGTATTTTCTTCTACTGGATCTGCTGGTAATTCTTTAGAAAACGTATTTTGAATCGTAAATTTCATTAGTAGTTTAAGTATGAATGTTATTTCGGTTAATATAAGAAAATAGAAACTGTCATTACCCCTAGAAAGGCAATGGGTACTATAAACATCATATAGATAAAGGAAACCATGTTTGCCTTTAAAAAAGCAGTTATCCAGCTGCTTTTATAAAAATTTCTAAACGCTATTATAAGATATACTATAAACGATAGATAGAAGATTGATTGAAGCCAGATTGGAATCTCTAGCAAGGAATTAGCTAAAATCAAAATACAAAATGACGTAAAAACAAAGGTAAAAAAGTAAAAACTAAATACCATGTGATGTGCAAAACTACCTCTTCTCCAATAGAATATTTTTAAAATAAAAGCAAATAAAGGAAGCATCAGAAACATAGTTATTGGTATTGTGTCATATAGCGTATTTAGAATTCCTCCACCTTTATTTTCATAAAACTTAAGCATTTGTGTATAAAACTTTTTGGTGATGGCACCATCATCTTCTTCTAAACCCATAGCCTTTAATTTTTCAGCTTCTGTAGCATTTACGGATATTAAAGAATCCAATACAACACGGTCAAAACTGAAGGATACTACAGGACCTTTCTGTTTTGCTGACATCAAAGAATCAATTACGTTCATTTCTTCTTGAGAAAATTTTCCAAGCGCTACATTTTTCTTGATCGCTTCTGTTGCCTTTGCCATAGCCATAGAATCTTTCATTACATTTAGTGAATCCAGCTGTATTTCCTGACCGAAACCTTTTTTAAATGTTCTGGTGAGATTATCATCTGCTTTTCTAACATGAAATGAAAAAGCAAAAAAGAAGACCACAGAGATAAAAAGATAAAATTGGGCAGGATGTAAATAAGAAAGTCTTTTTCCATCTACAAATCTCCTAGCCAAGACGCCAGGCTGAGTCATTAACGGAATGAAACTTCTAAAAAACCGGGCATCTATAGAAAAATAGTTACTAATTGTGTTACTAAATAATATTCCAAAAGTTAATTTATCTGCAGTTTCTTGTCCGCAATAAGGACAGTAATCAAAAGACTCGTCAAAAGATTTTTCACAATTTTTACACCGATTGATTGCAGACATTTGTAATTATTTGTTAAACACTCTTATTTATTGATATACTGATTGACTAAGGATATCCTTTTCACAAAAAGATGGTCAAAACTTCTTATTTATAAGTAGACACTAGCACTCATATTTACTAGACTCAGGAATATGAATATCTGTTCATATCTATATACATATAGAATAAAGCCATTTTTTGATTGTACAAAGCGAAATTACAAATATAATTTGACCTATTTTATACGTACTTATCCTACAATATCAAAGATAAAAATATACACAAAATATATGATTTAGCCTATTTTTGCAATCACTTAACAAATTCACACGTAATTTCTTGTATTTTTGGCAAAATCAAATAATTAACATTCACACATCTTTTATGAAAAAAGTAATTTCCGTTTTAGTGATAACGGCATTTATTGCTGCCTGTGGTACTACTAAAAATGCAAATAGCACGCAATCAGCAACAATAAAAAAAGTAGAAAAAAATCCGGTTACGTACGCTAGTACAATAACGTCAGAGGACTTAAAGACTGCTTTATACACCTATGCTTCTGATGAATTTCAAGGTAGAGAAACTGGTAAACCAGGCCAAAAATTAGCGATTAATTTTTTAAAAGACCATTATGTTAAATATGGCGTTCCCGCAGCAAAGAAGGATGGTAATTATTATCAGGAAGTACCATTAGAGGTAACGGGAACACCTGAAGTAACATTGACAGTTAATGATAAATCATTCACCTATAAGGATGATTTCTTATCCCTAAGTGCTGGCAAAACAGATATGTTATCTCTAGACGAGATTGTTTATGCCGGTTATGGAATTGAGGATGAAAAATTTTCTAGTTATACAAATATTGATATAAAAGACAAGATGGTTCTTATCAAGTCAGGGGAACCTAAAAATGCGGATGGCACATTTAAGATTACTGGTACATCAGAAGGTTCTAAGTGGTCCAATATGAGACAACAGTTTGCCGCAAAAAGTAATGCTGCAAAAGAAAAAGGAGCAAAAGCTATCTTATTTTACTTTCCTGAAGTATATCAAATGGTCGTTGCTCAGTTTGGGAATTCATCTGGCAGAATGTCTCTTTCTGATAACAAAGCAGATGCTTATTTTTTTCTTGTTAATACCGATCTAGCTAAAGCTATAGTAACTGATATAGAGACTAATGACACTAGTAATGTTATAAAAACTAACATGTCAATTGACTACAAAAATATTTCTGAAAAAATAACCTCAGAAAATGTGGCTGCATTTATCAAAGGGTCCGAGAAACCCGACGAAATCATCGTGATATCTGCACATTTGGATCATGAAGGTGTGAAAAATGGCGAAGTTTATAATGGAGCCGATGATGACGGATCTGGTACTGTTGCTGTTGTAGAAATCGCCGAAGCTTTTTCAAAAGCTGTAAAAGATGGTAATGGTCCTAAACGATCTATTCTGTTCCTTAATGTAACCGGCGAAGAAAAAGGACTTTTAGGGTCTCGTTATTATACCGATGTGGATCCAATTTTTCCTTTAGAAAATACAGTTGCAGATCTAAATATCGATATGATAGGTCGTACAGATCCTAAACGTAAAAGTGAAAACAGAAATTATGTATACTTAATTGGTAGTGATAAATTAAGTACAGAACTTCATAACATTTCTGAACAAGTAAATACAAAATATACGAACATAGAATTGGATTATACTTATAACGATGAAAATGATCCTAATCGCTTTTATTATAGATCAGATCATTATAATTTTGCTAAAAACAATATCCCTGTTATCTTTTATTTTAACGGAACTCACGACGACTATCACCAACCTAGTGACACTCCGGACAAAATTCAATATGATCTACTAGAAAATAGAACTCGATTGGTATTTTATACTGCTTGGGAATTAGCAAATCGCGAAAACCGAATTATAGTGGATAAAGCAGAAAATAAATAGGCTTAATTTGTTTCGTTATTATCAAAAGAGACTTGATTAAACCAATCAAGTCTCTTTTTGCTTCATAAAATATTATGTATACTTCTCTTCTAATAAAAACTGTGCTTTATAACTTCTTCGGTTTAAAATGTAAAACATAAGTAGCATTAAAACCAAAGACAAAATTCCCATCACTACAATTAAAGTTATTTGGCGTTTGTATAACGCATGTATCCTCTACCATACTCCTTGCATTGGTAATTTGAAACTGAAATTTTAAATCACTCATTCCCAGCTTACTCCTAATACAACAGCAGCATACATATCAATAGATTTTAAAGGATTTGCTAAATAATGGTATTCTGAGACAATAGATATATCTCTTTATACCTTGTTCTTACGTCTAATGAAAAATGGTTGTGTGAATCTTCATCAAAGACAGAAAAACCTCTAAGAATAGATGTCGGAGATAATTGCAATGAAAATTGAGGTGTGAATTTACTCGCTATCAATACCAGACTAGTAAATGCTGTTCGATACAAGAAATGATCAGTTGAAAATATAGTAATTGGCATTTATTTAACTGTAAGCCTCCTCCATTTTTATTAATTTTAAGGTATTGATTATCAATAAAAAACACGTCATGAAAACACTCCATACCTTTGCCATTTTATTAATTTTATCCGTTTTTATTAATAGCGTACAAGCCGACTCCTCCTTAAAAGCAAATTTTAAAACTGGTAACCCTAATGTATCCTCCATACACAAAATGACTTTCGGTCCAGAAGGAATTCTATTTATAGGAGACAGTAAAGCAGCTCAGGTTGTAGCAGTGGATTTAAGTGACCACCAAAAATTAGATAATTCTAAAGTAAACTTAGATCAATTGGATAAACTAATAGCAGATATGATGGGAACTACTATTGATCAAATACAGATTACAGACATGGTAGTGAATCCTGAAAATAATAACATCTACCTTTCTATCAATCACAGTTCTGGTGTTCCAATTTTATTAAGAGTAGAAAATAATGTGCTAAAACAGGTACCTTTAGATAATGTATCCTATAGTAAAATTTTATTGCAAAACCCCGTTGCTAAGGAAGCTGAGGACAAACGCGGAAGAAAACTACGTAGATGGGCTGTTGCTGATATTAAATATTTGAACGGAAAAGTTTTTCTATCCGGTTTAAGCAATCAAGAATTTGCTTCTACTTTCAGGTCTATTGATTTTCCATTTAGTGATCAACAAAATTATAGTTCTTTAGAAATATATCACGCCGCACACGGAAAATATGAGACACACGCTCCTATAAAAGCATTTATTCCAACAAATATAAGCGGAAATCTTCATCTGGTTGCAGGATATACTTGTACCCCTTTAGTTGTTTTTCCAATGAATAAAATAAAATCCGGAGCGCACAATAAGGGGAGAACTGTTGCCGAATTAGGTAGTGGAAATTCTCCTGTAGATATGATTGAAATTAAAAGTGAAGACAAACGTTATTTATTGATTGCAAATACAAATAGACCGCTGATGAAGATCGATTTCAAAGACCTTGAAACGTATCAAGGCTCTTTGACAACACCTGTCAACAAAAAAGGAGCTGCGGTGGGAGTTGATTTTGTTAATTTACCATTTGTAAATGTACAGCAACTAGATAAACTAGGAGATACTTTTTTGATTGTACAAAGAGAATCTGATGGAAACCTAGCGCTAAAAACTGGAAGCAGTTGGTGGATAAAATAATACAATTAATTCTTTATCTTTTATCTTTTATCTTCTATTATAATTATTAAAAAAGTGAGAAATCTTCTTTCTATTCTGCTTGTTGTCTTTAGTATAGTTCCAAAGTTATGTGCGCAATCATCTCCAAATTTTATTTTTCAAGAGGATCAAATAGTTATTAAGAAAACTGGATCTACAACCGCTAGCATCAAAGTATATAGAGGAGAAATCTCTAAAGATGATCTACATCATTCAACTCCAATTATCGGAAAAACAGTTATAACTGAAAAAGAAGTTAGATTTATCCCATTAATTCCATTTGGATGGGATGAAAAATATACAGTGATATACAATAAGACCATAGTATATTTTTCGTTACCAATCCCTAAAAATTACGAGTTCCTCACAGTATCAAAAATATATCCTTCTGTTACTTGGTTACCAGCTAATCTATTAAAATGGCACATAAAATTTTCAAAACCTGTTAGTACCATACAAGTTTATAACTATATCCAACTTGTTGGCGCTACAGGTGATACACTAACCAGAGCTATCCTACCTTTAGAAAATGTTCTGGTCTCGGAAGATGGCACCGTTTTAACAATTTGGATGGAGCCCGGAAGACAAAAAAGAGGACTGAAACCGAATCAACAATTAGGAGAAATCTTTAAAAATGGAGAAAGTTATCACCTGTTAATATCTAGAGAAATTAAAGATAATAAGGGAGTTCCAATGAAGGCGGGTTTTAACCATAATTTTAAGATAACTACAGCAGATCGGGTAAAGCCTAATATAGATGAATGGAAAATAAATCTCCCAAAAATAAATTCTTTATCCAATTTGACTATTAAGTCTACTGAACCACTTGATTATGGAAGTTGTATCGATAATGTGACGGTTATAGATAATCAACAATTAGAAGTCAAAGGCAGTTGGAAACTTTTAGATAATGAAACAGTATTGTCATTTACGCCTTTAGAACCCTGGAAAAAAGATAATTATCAAATTTTGTTCGGACCAACTATTGAAGATTTAGCAGGAAACAACTTCAATCGATTATTTGATAATAAAATAGATCATAGTTCAAATCAAGATACTCCAGTCAAAGATCACAAACTTACATTTTTGTTAAAATAAAAAGGCAGTAAAAACTGCCTTTGCTTGCTTCAGTAGGTATAACTATCTCAGTAGTAGTTTTGAGACTCGTTTAGGATCTTAATTTCCCGCTAATAATACAAATGAATTGCGCGAAACAGGAGATACAGTATAACTCTTTACATTTTTTAATGTTTTCATATATTTTTCAGCTTCCATAAAAGCTCGTTCCATCGGACTAACCGATGTTTTTTCATCTAGTGTAATCGTCTTGGTTATTACCTCTCCACTATTATATTCAATTGTCATTTTCCATCTTTTTACAGAATGAAAATTTCTTGAGGCCAACGTGTTTTCATTTTTAACATCTTTCTTTTCTTTTTTAGTTTTTTCTTTTTCGTTTTTCGTAGTTGAGTTGCTATATCCAAATGATACAAAGAACAAAGCAGTAATCAGTAGGAGTTTCATAAGTGATGATTTTTAGTTTTGATTGGACTAATATACATATATAATTTGATTATACAAATATTTTTTTAATAAAATTTTATTTGAATATTAAAAAATTACATGTATGTTTGAATTATGGTAAATAAGAATTTAAAAAGGCTCCTAAAAAAAAGTAAAGGAGCTAAGACGGTATATGGAATTTCTAAAACATTAGGAGTGAGTCCCCAGGCAGGAGACTATGTAGTTAAGAAAAAAAATCTCGCTAAAGACTTTGAACGATTACAAAAGATCGCTGACTATATGGAGGTAGACATAAAAGATATAATAGATGGTATTAAATAATCAAATGCGCTCCTCTATTCCATTATATTGGTGTCATTTTACTTATATTTTCATATCATATTGCATTCATATTTTGTAATTATACCTACCTTGAACCATATTAATATTTCCTTGTAATCCAGAATTAAAAGTTAAAATCAAACTTTTATACTTATATTTAAGAAGAAACTGATCAACTTTTTAATTCATGAGATTTATATTTATTGCTTTAATTTCTTTTTTGTATTTCTCATCTATAACCCCAGAAACCTATATTGGTAAGTGGAAAATAGAAGGCGGATCTATAATAGAGATCTATAGAGACGGAGATCATTTCTTTGGAAAAATAAATAAACGTGCAGAACGGCCGATCTCCAATCTTAACGGCCTAGATAATAACAATCCTGATCGTACTTTACGACGTCGACCTTTGTTAGGAATGAACATCCTCAATAATCTAAGCTTTGAGGATGGAGAATTAGCAGGAGGAACCATATACAATGCAGATAGCGGAAAGACTTATGATGTAAAAGTTTGGATAGACTCAGATAATACGAATCTTTGTTACATTAGAGCTTATAAGGGTATCTTATTCAAAACTTTCGAGGCGATACGAATAATACCTAACTAGATATACAACTTCAATAAGCCGAATTTTTATTAAATTTTCAATAAAATCATATGTACTGTAACGTACAAATACGTAACAGTTTTTTGTGAAATTTAATAATAATATTAACAATTTCCATTCTATAAAATCTTTCAAAATATAGTATATTAAAAGATACGTCCTTTATTGTCAACACATTATATCTTTTGTTTGACAAAACAATAGAATTTCTATTCTAATAACTTTTTAATTCTCTTATAACTATGAGTATCGTAAGACCAACCCCAAAAGGTAAGGTGAGAAAACCTGACTTCAAAGACCAATACAACAACTACATTGGTGGAAAATGGACCGCTCCTGTTAACGGACAATATTTTGATAACATTTCACCGGTTGATGGAATTAGTTTCACCAAAATTGCCAGATCCACCGCAGAGGATATTGAACTTGCTATTGATGCAGCCTGGAAAGCTGCTCCAGAATGGAACACCTCTTCTGCTACCGATCGTAGTAACTGTTTGTTAAAAATTGCTGATGTAATGGAAAACAACCTAGAAGCATTAGCACGAGCCGAAACCTGGGACAATGGAAAAGCTTTACGCGAAACTTTGGCAGCCGATCTTCCACTAGCTATAGATCATTTTAGATATTTTGCGGGTGTAATCCGTGCAGAAGAAGGGTCTGCCAGTGAACTTGATTCTAATACCGTTTCTATCAATATTCTAGAACCATTGGGTGTGGTTGGACAAATAATTCCTTGGAATTTTCCAATTTTAATGGCTACCTGGAAAATTGCCCCTGCACTAGCTGCAGGAAACTGTATTGTATTAAAACCTGCAGAACAAACTCCGGTAGGAATTATGATACTAATGGAACTTATTGAAGGGATACTCCCTGACGGAGTTCTCAATATTGTTAACGGTTTTGGTATTGAAGCCGGAAAACCTTTAGCTTCTAGTGCCAGAATAAAAAAAGTGGCATTTACAGGAGAAACTACTACTGGCCAGTTAATTATGCAGTATGCATCTAAAAATATTACACCTGTTACATTAGAGCTTGGTGGCAAATCACCAAATATCTTTTTTGAGAGTATTATTAAAGCAGATGATACTTTTTTTGATAAATGTATCGAAGGTGCGGTATTGTTTGCGCTTAATCAAGGTGAGGTATGCACTTGTCCATCCAGAATTCTAATTCAGGAAAGTATCTATGATCAATTTATAGAACGTGTTATTGAGCGTACTGAAGCAATCGAACTGGGTCACCCATTAGATCCTGAAACGATGATGGGAGCACAAGCATCCAATGATCAGTATGAAAAAATTCTTAGTTATATCAATATTGGAAAAGATGAAGGCTGCGAAGTATTAACAGGTGGGAAAGCAGCCTATGTAGAAGGTTTGGAAAATGGATATTATATTGAACCTACTTTATTGTTGGGAAATAATAAGATGCGTGTATTTCAGGAAGAAATATTTGGTCCGGTTGCCTGCGTAACGACCTTTAAGGATGAAAAAGAAGCTGTTGAAATTGCAAATGATACTTTGTATGGCTTGGGTGCTGGTGTCTGGACTCGTGACATGCATCAAGCCTACCAAATATCAAGAGCCGTGCAAGCTGGTCGTGTTTGGGTAAATTGTTATCACACGTATCCTGCTCACGCACCTTTTGGAGGATATAAAAAATCGGGTATTGGAAGAGAAAATCATAAAATGATGTTGAACCACTACCGACAAACCAAAAACATGCTTATTTCGTACGATAAGAAACCACTTGGATTCTTTTAAACCCCCCTCTAATTATGACACCACGGGTTACCATCACAGAGGCTGCAAAAGCAGTGATTGATACGCTAAGCGAAACACATGGACAACTGATGTTCCATCAGAGCGGAGGATGCTGTGATGGTTCATCACCTATGTGTTTTGAAAAAGGCGAATTAATGATCAATGAAACTGATGTTTGGCTTGGAAAAATACATAATTGTGATTTTTATATGTCCTTGGATCAATTTGAATATTGGAAACATACACAACTGATCGTTGATATTACAGAAGGTCGTGGCTCCAGCTTTTCCTTAGAAATCCCTTTAGGAGTTAGGTTTATCATAAAATCAAGAATGTACAATAATAAGGAATCCAATGAGTTAAGTCCTATCCACATCGGTGAAATGGGATAGTTGTGTTCACAATAACCATTAAACAAATACGAAACAGGCTTGCAATAGCCTGTTTTTTTATGTGAGTATCTATATTAAACGATTCGTTCTTAACCTCTCAATTTATAGTTTAGAAGTAAATGATTCAATTCTTTTACGCAAACTTTGACCAACCGAATTTTCACTAAAACCTATAAATATACCAACCAAAAGTGCTAAATTTTCAAAATTCTTTAGACCTATGTTTTTGGTAGACAGTAAGTCACCTTTCCCTATTTCGACATTAAAGAATCCAGTGATGAAGAATAAGTAAAAAATCGAAGAGACCAACGCAACAATGGCAAGACGATAAAACGGATGTGGAATATTATCTCTCAATGATTTTATTTCTTCGATGGTTTTATTCTTTTTGAATAAAGAAAACGAAACCCAGGTACCCATTGACGAACCGATTAACACAAAAAACCAATTTGTAATATAACCTTTGTCTACATTCATTTTCTCATAGAATTCATCTCGAATCAGTTCGGTTTTTAATAAAAAAACCAAAATAAGACAAACCAACACAGCACCAAACATGGTGATCCCTAATTCTTTTATAAACGGTAGTTTTAAAGACCACCATTTTGAGGCTACAAAATTGTCTTCAAAATCTTCTAGTTGCTTTTTTGCAAAAGAATTATAGGTAGAGGTTCCTCCTACTTCTGCTATTCCATATAGTGTGGATAAATATTTATCTGCTTCATCGTTGGTTTTGCAATTTTCCTTAATTACTGTTTGTATATCTTCTACAGCACTAATAAATTCAAATATTTCTGTTGGTATCGTATACCCTATTGGTTTTTTAAGAAACATTTCGATTTTATAGTTTTCGTATTCAGTTCTGTAGTAAAGTATATGTTTTTCAGGTGTTATAGTCGCTGACTCTATGTTTTTTTGAGTTTCTAATTTTCGTATAATGGATTGCACATGTTCAGCTTCTTTTTCAACTAGATCTAAAGTTTCAAAAAGCGTATCGTTCTTTAAAAACAGTAACAATTTCTCTTTATCAATGTCAGTTTTAGTAAGTTCTTCTAAAAATGTTTTCTGTATTTCATTTCGGTTTACTTCTTCCAGCTTCTCAATTTTACTAATTACAAGCTGAAGTTGGTCTTTTAACGGTTCCATTTCTTTATGTATTTACTACTTTACAATAGTTCATTCTTACTATCCGGATCTAATTGTATTCCTAAATTCTTTTCCCAATCTTTATCCAAGCGGATTCGCTCTATCCTATCCCAGTCATTATCTAATCGTATGCGTTCAATATCCTTCCAATCTTTATCTATCCGAATTCTTAAGTCCTTCCAATCATTAGGATCTAATCGTATTCGGGTTATGAGGTCTGTAAGAACTTCTTTCTTTTTTTCTTCAGGAAGTTCTTCTGAATTAGATATTCGATAAATTGTAGCGCTTTCTATCTTCTCTAAATTCAGCATACTAAGAATACCGCCGTCTATTATTTCTTCAATCCAATTGTCTGTCAGATCCTTATTTTGTAACACTTTCTCTAATGCAGAAGGGTTAAATTTTGGATCCTCTAAAATATCTAATAGTGCTTGTTGTTTATCGTTCTTTTCTTTTGACCCTTTAACGGATGCGAGTAATAACTCAATTAAAAAAGTCTTTGGTTGTTGTTTTTTCATACATATATTTTAAAAATGTTCTAAAAGTAATTACAAGATATCGTTGATTACCTATTGCACATCATCTATTAAGGATTCGTTATAAGGATATCAATAGGTGTCTATATAAAACTGAGAAATCGGGGAATATAACTATTGGGGAAACTTACTCGCCTACATCTATTAATAAACATAAAATCTGATTTATAACAAGTTATATAATTTTATTTATAAAAATACAGATTAACCGTAAATAAAAAAATACCCGAAAACGGGTATTTTTAATTAAAACAATTAGACTTAATTATCTGTAAATTTGATAGCTTGTTCCGTTCTTCATTTTTAAAAAACCAAACAGATTTTGTGCACTTTTCAAACCTGTTTGGTCATATTTTTATAAGTTACTTTAGCTAGAAGTACTGTATAAAAAACACACATTTACTAGTGATTTAGTTCAAACAATCTGGGATGGGTAATTTGGGGTACATATAAATAACTATAGGTTATCCATTATTTTTCATTTCTTGCAAAATAGTTTTCATTCTATCAACCTGTGCATTTGTAAATTCTTTTCTTGCATGTGGTCTTACTTCACTCATAATGTTTCCTTCTTCTGGGTAATGAAATAAGCCTAAAGCGTGACCAATTTCATGCGGAGCTGTAGACGTGTACAAAAATTCATCTGTTATTAATGCTCTTTGATTTCTTCCTATACCGGCAATAGCTACTGTATTTGACCTTTTGATCACATATATATTAATTTTATCCTCCTCGTACATATCTTGGGTTTGGGAAAGAAAAACAGCAGACTCTTGTCCTCTATTATCTCTTAAATCATATAATTCGTCATTAATAATTGTTTTAGTTTCTCCCAGTTCTAAACCAATACCATATCTATGAAAAAAACTACCATTAAGATTTTTTATAAAATGTACCTCATTCAAATTATAAGAGGTGTTGTGTGCCTTATTAGATGACTGAATATAAGTTATATTTACTTTGATAGTTCTATCTAAATTATCCGAAAATACTTGTTCTACTTCATAAGGAATATAATCATCTTCTGCTGTACAAGAAACAAAGATCGATAACACAAGTAATATTTTTAAGAATTTCATAGTCTGATTGTTTTAGGTGTTGATACTAAATACTCTAATTTTAATTGAAAGATTAATCTTACTTTGTATTTTATAACTACAAACGCAATTATTCCTTCTTCTAAATAAGCCATCAGTACTTTTTTATTAAAATTTATAATTCTTCATTATAAACTGAATAAAAAACTTGAGTGAATGAATATGTGATGATCGATCAATTCAAAGATAGGGAATTATGTCAATGTTTATAGGGGGAAAAGCCCCCTCCTGAATTCTTTAAAACCCCAATTAACAATGTGTTAAAATAAAAATTAAGAACTTTTAAATGTTAACAAATAATGATGCTTTTTTTAAAATAAATCTTTGAAAACACTGATATATAAAAGAAAAAGCATCTTTTAACATTTAATTGTTAAAATTTATGAATTACGGTTTGAACGTAATTGTCTTAAGGTTTAAGTAAACTAAGTTTTTCATGTCTATTTTCTCAACTTTAACACGGAAAAACCCTAAGTTTAACAATTTTAACAGTGTTTTTTATCGGTATTTTAGTGTATTTCATCGATATATGTTGTGCTTTTCATCGAAATTTTATAAGAAATTTTAAAATATTACCTATATTCTTGACAAAATTGAACAAGAATTAGTGGAAAATAGAATATCTATAACCTGATATTAATTATACCACATCGTATTCCATTTCAACAATTAAAGCATCTATTCTAAACAACAATTGTTATCTTTATACCAATATCATTTCTAATTAGTTTGCATAAAAGAAATATTCATAGTTCGCCGTATAACTTTGATAATTTAATTATCAAGCACAAAGAATTATCCTCTTATATTATTATTACCCCTCGTGGCCAAAAAAGTATCGATTTTTCTAGCAATAAGGCTGTAACAGCCCTGAATAAAGCAATACTAAAGTATTATTATCGGGTAAACGACTGGAATATTCCTGAAGGTTATCTGTGCCCACCTATTCCAGGAAGAGTTGATTATATCCATCATATTGCAGCATTACTGGAAAGAGATCATAAGGATGCAGAAATTCGTGGATTGGATATTGGTGTTGGTGCTAATTGTATTTACCCTATTTTGGGATCTCAAGTGTATCAGTGGAAAATGGTAGGCGCTGATATTGATACAACGGCAGTTTCATCGGCAAAGGCTAATATAGATCTGACTCCGAGTTTAAAAAATAATATCGAAATAAGACATCAAAAAGATAATGCCAATATTTTTGAAGGTATTATCAAACCAGATGAGTATTATCATTTTTCCATGTGTAACCCTCCTTTCCATTCTTCAGAAACTGAGGCAACCAAGGGAACATTAAGAAAATTAAAAAACCTATCGGTTAGTGAGGCCAAAATTAATACGGTAGAATTAAATTTTGGAGGACAGGCAAATGAATTATGGTGTAATGGTGGCGAAGCTTTGTTTATAAAACGAATGATCAAACAAAGTGTCCAATACAAAGATCAAGTTGACTGGTTTACTTCTTTAGTTTCTAAAAAAGAGAACTTGCCTAAAATTTATAAACAACTTCATAAGCTAAATGCTGCTCATCAAACTGTAGAAATGTCTCAAGGAAAAAAACAAAGCCGCTTTATAGCCTGGAGTTTTTTGAAAAAATAATTTCCTAAGTAAAACTTGAATAAAAAAAAAGTTTTATTCAGGTGGTCTGCCGTGAATTTCCTCAAATTTGGCGTCAAAATTCTCTCTCAGATATGCGTTCAATTTTTTTCGGTAATCATCTTTTAACCAGGATAAAAAGTTATGCGTACTTCTACTGATACATTTTGCATAACTCTGTATTCTATGATCTATATCATCACCTAACATTTTAGCCAAGGCAATAGCATCATATACATCTTCACTATTTTCTATGCAAATTTTAGCATGTTGTGCAATGGATCTTTCCAATACTACTTTAGAAGACTCTCCCTTTCTGACTGAATCTTTATAAGTTTCCTTTATGTCAAAATACACTTCTTCAGAATTCGCAAATTCTGCTCTTAATTCTTCCGACATTTCATGCCTGAATTTACCTTCAATCTCCTCATCATTCAGAAGCTTATCCATATAATAGTCCGGAGAATTAAATATTTTTTGCCAATCTAAATCAGCGCCCCAAGGTCCAAATCGATGATAATTGTTTCCTAAATCAATTACATTAAATGTTGATTTGTTTTTGAGAATACGTGAGCCACGACCTATCATCTGATAATATAACGTCAATGATTTGGTAGCTCTGTTTAAAATGATTGTATCTACTGTAGGTTCATCAAACCCAGTAGTTAAAATGCTGACAGAGGTTAAAATAGCATTAGGAGTTTCTTTAAACCATTTAAGAATCAGTCTTCTTTGTTTTTTTGTAGCTGTATTATCTAAATGAGCAACTGGATATCCAGCAGATCTAAAAGTATCATAAACGTGTAGCGATGTATTGATACCATTATTGAATATTAATGTCTTCTTTCCTTTAGAGTGCTTTTCATACGCTTGTAACAATTGACTCAACATGTTACTGTTGGTGTACAAGTCCTCAGAAGATTTGACCGTGTAATCTCCGTTAGAACCAACTTCTAAAGAAGTTAGTCCCATATTGTATGCATATACTTCTGCTCGTGCCAAAAACTCATTTTCAATCAGAGACTCAATAGTTTCACCAACAATTAACTCATCATAATTATCCTTCATTGGTAACTTAGAGTTAGAACTTAATGGTGTTGCAGTGACTCCTAAAACAAAAGATTTTTCAAAAAACTTGAATAACTTGGTAAAGGAGTTATAGTGAGCTTCATCAATGATCACTAACCCTATGTCAGATATATCTAACTTATCTTCATTTAACCTATTATTTAAGGTTTCTACCATGGCCACAAAACAGCTGTACTTATATTGATCATCCAGATTTGCTTTGCTATTGACCACTTTATTGTCCACTCCAAACCCAGTAAGCATATTAGATGTTTGCTTACATAATTCTATCCGATGTGTCATCACCAATACTTTTTTATTGTGATGTTTTAGATACTGTCTTACAATCTCAGAAAAAATAACCGTTTTACCTCCTCCAGTCGGTAATTGGTACAAAAGATGGTAATCCTCTCTTGCATCTTCAAAACTTTTGAAAATTTTATTGATTGCTCCTTTCTGATAACTATAAAGATCCTTTCCTGTTTTTTTTTCTTGTGATTCTGTTGTGAGCTCCGACATATTTTTCTAATTTCTAGGGCTGCAAAACTACTTCCTTTTATGCTTTTTTGCAGAATTTTTATCATAAAAAATGTCAATTATTTTTTCAAATTCAATTATTTTACAAATAGTCTCAACAAAATTTAATAATTATTCGGTATAAATAGTTGCTTCAAAATGAATCTCATCAGAGATTAAATTATCACTTATATTATCAAAAACACTGCCTGACTGATAGAATATATTCCATCGCGTTCTGTCAATAATAAATTTTGATGTAAAAAGCACCTTGTCTTTATTGCTTTTAATATGTGCGTCAAAAGTTATCGGTTGTTTTATGTCTTTAATAATTAAATCAGCCTTAATCGATACATCAAAATCATCTATGTATTTTACATCTGCAATCGTAAGCGTTGCAACAGGATACTTATCTGTCTCAAAAAAGTCAGCATTTTTTAAATGATCTACTAATGACTCACTATAATCGCCATCTGTATTGATTATAGAATTCATATCAATAACAAACTCACCTCCTATAATCTTTTTATTTTTTTCAAAGAATTGACCACTATGAAAACGAACAATTCCATAATGCCCATTTGTGTGAAGTTTATTGAAGCCTTCCCATCTTAGTTTACTTGTCTCTTGATTTATTTTTAGAACATTACTCCCGATTGGACCAGAAGCTCCTTCTTTTTTCATAATATCAACTAATTCTATATTGTAAAGCAATGTAGAATCAGGATGAGGAAATCTTATGTTACCCGTTCTTTTGCTTAAAGAAGGTGGAACTATTAGTGTTCTGACTTCTCCTTTTTTCATACCCTGTAGTCCTTCATCGACTCCTTTTATTACTTGATTCCCTCCTACCAAAACTTTTAACGGAGTTGCGTTGTTTCTAGACGTATAGACTATGACACCATTACGGTATGTAGTGGTCTCATGGATGAGTACTTCATGTCCTTTTTCAACGACCGAACCCGAACCACTTTTTACTACTTTGTATTGTAAACCAGAAGTTGTAGTTGTGAAGTCATTTTTAGAAGAACAACTAACAATTACTGTAGTGACCAATATACTTAGGTATATTTTAATACAATGAAGGGTATTTTTTTTTAATCGAATTCTTTCATTTTTTTTCATTAATCTTCTTTTTTTGGTTTTACTTGAAGCGAAAATAATGTTGATTAGATCTTATGATGCTAAATGAATTGTAAAAAAGTGTATCACAATTGTAAAAATTCCGTTATTTGTAAAAACGAATCGTATAGCATGAAAAATAAAGTCAAAATAGTAGCGGCTGTAATTCTTATATGCATAGTTGTTTTGTCAATACATAGCTTTTCATCCAAAGAAATTTCTTTTTATCCAGAAAAAATTAAGGTTGCTTTACGACGTGCTGGTAATCAACTGTTATTAAACAATAATGATTCTATATCATTGGTTTTACCAGTCAAGGAAATATCCAACGGCGCTTTTAAATTATCCTTTGAAAGAGACATATACATTAACCCTGAGATGTTAGTAGCAGTTATTGATGAAGAACTTAAAAAAGCAGGAGTACCAAAAAAATATATAACCGAATTAATTAATTGCAAAACCAACGAGGTATCTTACAGCTATGAAATAGTAGGTCCATTTAAAGAAAATGAAATTTCTTGTTTAGGTCGAAATCTACCTAAAAGTTGTTATGCAATTAAAGTAATCATGCTGGATCAGGATACTACTGCACTCTACAGTACTATAGGTAATTTATTTACAGTTTCTTTGGCTATCCTTCTTATCATCTTACTAAGTGCAACTACGTTGTTTAAAAAGAGTTCAGAAATAAACACTCCAAAAATTCCGTATAAACACATAAAACTGGGTACCCTTATTTTTTACCCTGATCAACTAAAATTATGTACAGAAAATAGTGAAACTTCGTTAACAGTTAAAGAATGTGAGCTCCTTGCTATTTTTGCACAATATCCCAATCAAATTGTAAAAAGAGAGTTACTGATCAAACAAGTATGGGAAGATCAAGGAGTTGTTGTAGGAAGAAGTCTTGATATGTTTATTTCTAAATTACGTAAAAAATTAGGGAGAGAATCAGAAATAAAGATTACGAATGTGCACGGTGTTGGATATAAATTAGAAATTGGATCTAAAAATTAAATCATATTAATATTCACAAAATTCAAAAACAAACACCCTTTGCTAGAAACTCCTTTAGAATAAAAAGTTCATAGACCTCCCTATTAATGATGCTCCTTTTGCCCGAATGGTTTTATAAGAATACCTGCACTAAAAATAAAACCATCTGTTAGAGCATACATCTCTGTAAAAGTTAGATCATTATTAGGTGGTAATACTAATGGTGAAAACCTGCTTTGTCTTCGATCTGTAAAATTTTCTAAATTCACAAAGATTGTACCCCAACTAAAATCCATATTCGTTTGTCTTTCTCTTTTTTCCATCTACCAAAATCTTCAATTATTGTTTTTATCGTAAAACCTGCTGTTTCCAATTCTTCTTTTACATAATACATCGCCAAAGTATGAGCATCTGTTTGCTCTTCTCTCGATTTATGAAGCATATGTTTTTTAAATTTTTCAATAATTACAATATTCCCATTAGGTTTAAGTGCTTTTTTTACTTGAGATAAAATTTCTTTATAATTATCCATTTCATGGTAGGTATCCATAATAATAACTGCCTCTAATGAATTTTGTGGCAACTTGGGGTCATCATAATCCCCTAAAATTGTACGTACATTCTTAATATTTCTATTTTCAAGATGAACTTCTAATTTTTCTAATCTGTCTTCTCTTACATCAACTGCAAAAACTTTTCCGGTTTCTCCAACTACCTTGGACATATGGATTGATAAATATCCTTCGTGACATCCTATATCTGCCACAAAACTACCTGGTTTAACATCAGCTATTTCAAGTATCTCTGGTACTTTCATCCAAGTGTCTCGTTCTTTCCAATGATCTTCTTTATATTGAGCCTGGATACAATTGAATCCAAGTAAAATTAATATAGTAAGTAATTTATTATGTAGTTCCATACGTTTTCGATTTTAAAAAGAACACTGATTATGTGGTAGTTAACAGGATTAAAATACAGGTTATTTAATATTTAAATCCTTACTTTATGAAAAGTTTATACTTAATTTACATTTTAAATGTCATAATTATCAAAATTCTATGTAAGATTACAAGTAGTAAGTTTTTACTACATCAAATCAGTAATTCAGTATATGAAAAATGAAGTATTTACCGCACTAAAAGTATATGTATTTACTGGTTTAATGAGCCTAGTTCTTTTTATTATTGGTGGAGTGAGTAACGGTATTACTATTTCAGAATCTATTCTATATTTTGGTAAAACCTTAAAGAAACCGAGATTTCTTATCGTACTTCATATTTTATTTCTTGTAGTTTATCTGCTCTTTTTAATTTTGAGGTATTTTATCAGAATGCAGAGAAAGAAAGGTTTAAAAGTAATGTTTAAGCATTTCTTATTAAGACTATGTACTCCGGCATTAGTTCTCTTTGCCATCTTCAAGTTTATAATAGTCAAAAACAGTTCAGAAGACTTCGCATATACCTGGATTCCATCAATAGAAAATAATAGTGGTACTCCTAAAGAATTGTATAAAATTGATAGAAAACATCGTGGAATGACAGTGTTTGGCTGGGGTTTTAATAATGACTCTAAAACTGCAATCGATGATATCGTTCGGTCCAATATTGAATGGGTGGCAGTAGTTCCTTTTATGGATCAAGAAGATGAAAAAACAGAAACAATACGAATCCCTAAAACAATTGGTCAATGGTCAAGAAGAGATAGTTTACATATAAAAACGATTATTAAACTTAAAGAAAGGAATATACAGGTGATGCTAAAACCGCATCTTTGGTTAGGTACTGGATGGAGATCTCATATATCCCATTCTTCCTCATCAAGTTGGAATATTTGGTTCAAATCGTATCGGGCGAACATCATTCATTACGCTAAAATGGCTGCTAAAACTAAAGTAGAATTATTTTGTATTGGAACAGAACTAAAGAGCTCTCTAATTAATCAACCAGAACAATGGAAATCTCTAGTTAGAGAAATTAAAACTATTTATAAAGGAAAACTAACCTACGCTGCAAATTGGGATGGTGAATTTGAGTTGGTGGACTTTTGGAATGAGTTGGATTATATTGGTATCCAAGCATATTTTCCGTTAACAAAAGATCCGCACCCTGATAAAAAAACCATCAAAAATGGTTGGAATATGTATAGTAACCAATTGGAGTCTTTATCAAAAAAGCACGATAAACCTATCCTATTTACAGAAATAGGGTATAAAAGTGAAGCTTCTGCGACTATCAAACCTTGGGAATGGGGATCGGCCCTAAGTATTCTATCAAAACACAAATCTGATAAAACCCAGCAAATTGCATACGAAGCTCTTTATGAAACATTTTGGGATAAAGATTGGTTTGCAGGAACTTATATTTGGCAGTGGAATACTCAATCAAAAAAAGAAAATGCTTCTACTAACCTTGATTTTTCTCCTCGATATAAACCTGCGGAGAATACCATTGCTAAATGGTACGCTATTAGAGACTGTGATTAAAGACGTGACAAAAACACTGCAGGATTATCACGTGCAATCACATCAAATTCGTTTACAGTTAAATGCCCAGTGGTTGTGGCTACCAAGTTTTTTTCTGCAGAATGATTTCTCACTACATAAAAATCCGTTCCGAACAACACTTTTTTTCCCAGTTTATCCTGATTAATTGTTTGTCTTAATAAAGGGAAAATTTTTTCATCATGAAGTATATAGCTAATATCGGCATAAACATGATCGTGTTGTAACATAATACTACAAATAATAGAATACCAATCCACATATTTCCAACAATCCTGGAGTTTTTTCCAACTAAATTTCTTGTTAGCAGTATATAAAAAATCAATTCCCATGTCGGGTTCTTTGATTAGTTCATTACTATAACCGTAGCGATCCAATTCTAAATATCGGTTCCATTGATCTTCTCCTCCAAAATGTGCAAAACATATTTTGAGATGCGTTAAATCATGAACCAAAGCTGTGTTAAGATCTGTATATCCAAAAAGCTTTTTAATATCTTCACTACATTGACTAACCCATATCCTAAGTAATTCTTCTTTTAGCAGAACTAAATAATTCATCGGATGCGTAAAGTTTAGAGAAAAGTCTTTATTTTTGTGCTGTGGCAATAATAACGGTGCATAGATCTCATTTTTGAGATTTACACTTTCTTTAAAAACAGGATGTGCTTCCCATTCCTTTTTCTTTGCTCCTCTATAAAAAATAGTTCCTTTAATACAATGCGTCATTATAGGTATCCCACGATCCGCTGCATATTTCCATAATGGTAGTAAAGCGTCATCAAATGGATAATATCCCAGCGCAGGATAAATTTTGAATCCTTCAAACTTCTTTTCTTCTATATATTCTTTAATAAAACAATCTTGTAGTGTTACATTACCATTTTGACACGTATATTTTAAATGATTTTCTTCTTCCCTAATTCTCCGCGGCTCAGCAAATACAAATGGTAGAAAAGAATCTTTATTAGTACTACCAACTTTAATTTTGGCCAGCTCTTCCATTTGATATTTATAAGTGTTTTCTGGTTTTAATTTTCCTGCACCCATATATTCCATATCCATCGGCAAAACAATAAACTTAGTTCCCGGTATATATTGCTCCTTCATTGATGAGAAAATTTTACTTTGACTTTTGTATAATGTAAAACGGCCCAATAACAGATATCTTTCCAGTAAATCTTTTGTCATTTTACCAGGAAGAATAGCAAAAAATCTAACTGTTTTTCTAAGTATGAACCAGATGAGGTTTCTTCCACTTTTAAAAAAACCAAATAAGATAACTGTCAGAAGAATTTGCAAATAAACATCACGAATTGGGAGCAACACCTTATGATGTACTAACCAGGTCTGAAGTTTAACGATATATCCTATAAACTCATTTTGCTTAGGGTCAAAAATTAATGATAACCATCTAAATATAAAAAATAAGACGTGGATCGTGAGCACAATTCCTATAAAAGACAAGATACCTGAAAACAATTTATTTCTTCTAAGCTTGATAGCTTTTATAACTCTATTTCGTCTTTTTTCTACGTAAGGATCCTGAAATTTTCTACTGCTACTACGAACACTCTTCTTATATAACTTAAGGATCCAAGCCGTATTTAGCAAATAACTTATAGGCCATGGAACAAAAGTTTTTGCCAGATAAGGAGGCACATGTTCTCCTTTAAAAATATGGGTGTGACAGTTTATTATAGGTTTCTTTTTATCCGAAGACATATGTAAATAGTTAGTTTATCCAATTGGTATTGAAATTTATATTGAGGTCATATTTATACTAATTCATATAATACTATAATTTTTTATCACAAAACAAGCAAGATATTATTGATATCCGAAATGGAAACCAACGTTTTTAGTATTAAAAATTGGGGATAAACTGAAAAATTGTTAACGGTTAAATTAGTGAGAAAAATTTGTTAAACAAAATTGTAATAGTCATTTCTATAAACAAAATCTTCTCTTCTATTATGGGCTAAACAATATATCGTATCCTCAAAATAAAGCAACCCAATAGTTGCTTTATCAAAAATATACTTATATTTGCAACCATATGGTTGCTTTTTTAACTTTAAATACATTACAGATGAAAGATTCTATTCGTAAAGAACACATTTTTAAATACTCAATTGATAAAGTGTGGAATGCCATTTCTAAAGAAGAAGAAATTTCTGCCTGGTTTTTACCTGCAGATTTTAAAGCCGAAGTTGGCTACAAGTATACGTTTAATGCTACAGACGAAGAAAATTGTAGTCAAATTACAGGAACTATACTACAATCCAGTCCATATACTCTTGTTTATACCTGGATGGTAGCAAAAACCAATGTAGAAACGACTGTTACCTGGAAATTAGAAAAAACAAATGAAGGCACCAAGTTGTATTTGGAGCATTCTGGCATCGCTAATTACTCTGGAGACACCGCTGTAACAATGTTTAATAGTTTTAATGGCGGCTGGGACAATTGTATTATCAAAATATCAGAATATTTAACACCAGAAGTTTATGCAAGATAAAATCACACAGGTACTTAAAGCAGTTGCTGATCCTACTAGGCGTGAAATATTTCACGCACTGGTAATAGCAGCCACCGCTCTTCCAATCACTCAGATTTCGAGTCAATTTGATATGACCCGTCAGGGTGTTACGAAACATCTAAAAAACCTGGAGGAAGCTGGGTTGGTACAAATAAATTCTAAAGGACGAGAACGTTTTTGCGTTGCCAACACAAAACCTTTAAAAGAAATACATAACTGGTTAGAATTCTATGAACAGTTCTGGGATGATACATTAGGCAATTTAGGATCTTACCTAGACTCAAAAGAATAAAAAATAGTAAGAATTTCAATCCAAACCAATTGCATCATATACCTGAACTTTATTCCATAAAAAAGAAGCCTCTTTGATAAATAAAAGGTGTGCTTCTTCTTTTTGGTATAAATCCTGTTCTTCTTTAGAAGAAAAGGTAACCACTAGTGCATAAGTATATGAATTATCAACTACTTCTCTATCAGTGTCAGCCGGAGTTCCTACAAAACTGGTCTTCGCATACTTCGATGTTCTCAAAAACCTTTGTAATGATTCCTCAAAAAGCTTTCGATCTTCCTCACTGTTTGGATCGTTAAGCCAAATAAAAACGGTATGCACAAAGTTTTTGTCAAAAACCTGTTGATCACGATTACAAGAGATAACGATACATCCTAAAATAATCAGAAAAAATAGCGTTTTACTCCGATTCTTGAAAATTGTTTGAAAATTCATTTTTTATGTAAAATTAATTATCTTTTAAAGATACAAAAACATTATATGTCTTGAATCCTTACTAAATAGACATAGTTAATAAAAAAACCGGAATACCTCAATGGGGTTCCGGGTTTTATGTCTAATTACTTTTTTTAACAACTATTCGTCTATTTGTAAATCCTTTAATATACTTTCTGCCTCATCAATATTTTTTCCTTAACATTTTTTTACCCATTTTGCAAAAAACACAAAGAAGGTAATTCCTAATGGTATAAAAAATATCAAAGGCCATATAGTATCAATTCCGTCAAACATATCCTTTCCTCCTATTATTTTTGTTGTGACAGGCAGGATTACAAAGATTAATATAAAGCTTAAATAGAAAGAAATGTTTTGAAGTGATTGAAATTGCTTTTTGTTCTTCGTATACTTAATTAAAGTATCTTTATAACTACTGGAATAAAAATCGATCCCACTCATTTAATAAATTGATCGTAGCGATAATACTGGCAGTACCAAGAGTATGGTCGCGGATAATACACCTAGCAATATATTATACCAGGTTTCTAATGCTCTAATATTAGCAAAGATCATTATGGCTACGCTATAGCAAATAACAGTACCGAGCATTTCTGGGTATGCAATTTTATTCCATTTTTTCCTATATTGTTCTTGTGTCATCATCATAATCATTTTATCAGCTATTTTTTTTGTTTTTCTAATTGGCCACTTATATCAGACCATACGGCTTGCATTTCCTCCATTTCCATAGCCACCTATTTTTTTATTATTTGAGTTTTCAATTTTTGCTTAATTCTTGATATTCTGGTTCCAACATTTGATGATGTTAATCCTGTTATCAGTGCTATTTCTTCATATTTTTTTCCTTCTAAAAGCAACAGTATTAAACCTTTTTCCAAATCGTTAAGCAATTTTATATGTGTGTATAAAATCTTCAACTTCTCTTCGAATTCTGTATTGTAATTTTCTGTTTGTTTCAGTACCACTTGATCAACTCCAACACGATTACCATTTTTTTCTCCTTCTTTAATCTGGTAATCGCTGTGTTTAGAGCTACGCGGTACATCCAGGTACTCGCTTTTGCATCTCCTCTAAAACTACCATAAGATTTCCATAATTGGCACACGATTTCTTGATATCAATCTTGTTGATCTTATGATCTATCATTGTATACAGTAGTTATTTTAAAAATAACACCTTCATTATCTTTTATAATGCGAGTAAACTCTTCTTCTTTACTCATATAAAGCTTGTTTTTTTCTTATTAGTATTCGATACATTCAAAAAATCACATAATATTTTAAAAAAAATACTTTTAAAACTATGAATTAACATAGATAACATCCAATAAAGATTATGAAATTATGGGTGTTTTTAGGATGGTAAAAAAAGTGTAAAATAAAATTCACAAGAAAGCTAGAGAAGTAATTTTGATAAGATAAAAGTCCTAATAAAAAAAGAAAGTAAGAAACAAAAGAATTATTCTTTTACCACTATAATAGTAGCTTTAACACCGGTAGTTAAATTCCATTCGTTAGCGGTAATCACATTTCCCAGATCGTCATGTAGTTGAAACTCTGCAGTGTTAGGTCCGGATGTTCCCTGATTAAGGGCTTGTATGTCTATTTTATTAAATCCTTTTATCAGGTCTATTTTAAACCCCTGAAAAACAGCATCCAGATAGACATTGGATCTGATCACATCATCATTTATATAAATCCTTACGACGTCTCCATCCACAGATTGATGGTCTCTATAAATAAGATATACATACTCAGCATTACTTTTAAAATCTCCAAGATATTGATCCGATTTATACTCTTCTTTGATCTCCTTGTCATTCTGGAAGTATTTGGGAACTACTTTAAATTTTGGTTGTAATAAATCCGTATTTCCAGTCATATCAAAAGGTTTCTGAGTCCTGTTAAATCTTATAGAATCCTCAAGGCTGTTGTATAAATTAAAGTTGTTTTTTGGTTTCGTTAAACTGGGTGAAAGGCTATAATTACTGGTCTTCAAATCACTGTTGTCTTCTATTTTTACAGAAGATAAGGGCTTTTCAATTTGTCCACTTACGTAAATGGAAAATAATAAAAATAATATCGAAGTAGCTTTGAATTTCATATACATTCTTCCTTTATCATACATAGAGTCGTTAAAGATAATTAATCCTTAACTTTTTTTATTATAGATAATCAAAAACTCGACCAAACTAATGATTCTATAACAATATGTGGAAAAACCACTATTTTATTAAAAAATAACGTTTCAAACTTGTAAGATAAATCCGATATCTTTTATTTTGCTAGAAAATATTTTAAATGGTTTATTATGCCCTCGGAATTCCACTGATCCTGATCATTATCATTTTAGGATACCGTTGCTTTGTGTTGATTACTAAGGTCAAAAGCAGAAACAAAGAATTAAACACGCTACGTCTTACTACCGAAAGAAAAGTTCAGATGCATCAAGAATTTATTTCTTCGCTCAGCCAGGAATTAAGAATACCTTTATATGGAATTATGGGTTTGACGAATATTCTGGTAGATGAACATCCGGAATTAGAAGACAATAAAAACTTGAAGTCATTAAAATTCACCGGGGATTATCTGTTAACACTTATAAACAATGTATTGCAAATTAATATTTTAGAAACAAATGAAATTATCCCTAACAAAAAGCCTTTTAATCTAAAAGAACTAACTCAAAATATTATTCACTCTTTTAGTTATGCTATTAAAAGTAGTGGTAACTCATTAACATTAGATTTTGACGATGAGATTCCGGAAATGTTAAGTGGGAATCCGGCGATTTTATCACAGATTGTCATGAATCTAATTAACAACGCATTACGATTTACACAAAATGGAAACGTTATTTTCTCTGTTCAGTTAATTAATAAAAAAAGTGATATTAATAATATTTCGTTTAAAGTTGCTCATGATGGAAACGAAGTTTCTGAAGAAGATGAAAAGTCTATTTATCAAGAATTTATTGGTATTGAAAATGTAAAAAATTCATACTTGGGTGCAAGTCTTAATTCTACAATAGTTAGAAGACTTGCCAAATCTTTGAATGGAGAAATTATCTTGCAAAATAACGGTCTGTCAGGTTCCGAATATGCTTTTGTTGTGGATATAGAAACGATCAATACGATTGACAATACTACCGATACTAGCTCAGGAACCAATAAACACAAAGCTCTAATAGTGGATGACAACAAATTAAACTTACTAGTAGCCGATAAAATACTTTCCAAAGAAAATTTTGCTTGCACCACTATTGATAATGGATTTGATGCTATAGAATTAGTAAAGGATAACAGTTATGATATTATTTTCATGGATATTAATATGCCAAAACTCAACGGTATTGGTACTACAAAAAGAATTCGGGAGTTTGATAACAAAACACCTATTATTGCATTGACAGCGGTCGATGTAACGCAGTTAAACAGACAAATTATACAAGCTGGCTTAAACGACTATATTTTAAAACCTTACGATAAAATTGTATTATTAGAAATGATCAAAAAATATGTTTAAAAATTAACGTTAGTATAGTACGATTTCTTGCCCGACGTTTAGAACAGCGTTATATTGTATCGCATTCATCTTACATATTTCTGAAACCTCTACATCGTGTTTTCTGGCAATTCCGTGTAAAGTATCTCCTTTTCTAACAACATAAATACTTTTAGCAGGATCCTTTTGGGTGGCTTCCTCTGTATCTGTCTGTATGATAATTTTACTTTTCCTTGTTGATTTATGTGATCTTGGCGTCATCCATTTTTTAGTAACAACAATATCATTTGATCGCACTTTGGTTTCTTTGGTAAACTCAAAAAGGTATTCTGGGTGAATGCTTTTTCCGAAGTATCTAACTTCTAGATGTAAATGACTTCCTCTGGCATTACCTGAAACTCCGCCTTTACCAATGACTTGACCTTTTTCAACTAAATCATTTTCTTTTACTAAATATTCAGAAAGGTGAGCATATACACTCTCTAATCCATTATTATGACGTATGACTACAGTTTTTCCATGACCTCCGTGACGTCTTGCGTACCGAACCTTTCCTCCCAATAAAGCTTTTACATTATCCCCTGTTTTCAGGTCAATATCAATACCTTGATGTGGTCTTCCTCTCCTCCATCCATATCGCGAAGTGACCACCATGTTATGATCCACAGGAGAAGCGAACATCTTATCTTCAAAATGCAAAGGAATAGGATAAGTTACCTTTTTTTTCCAGTAAGAATTAAACACTACATTACTCCAATCGTCTTCAAAAACAGCATTAAAGTCTTGTTTTTCTAATTCTTTGGTAGCAGTCGATTCTTCAAAAATAATTTGGTAATTGACCTTATAAATCGGTAAATATGAGATAGTACCGTTAAGTACTATTGTTTTATAGTTTAGTAGCGTTTTTTTATCACCCTGATCAAATTGCTGGGCATACAACCTAATAGAAGATGTAAAAAGCAGCATTACTAGTATAGTTAGCCTTCTTATATCCAAAAACATGAATTTTTAATTATTTTATTCTAAAGTAAATTTAATTCGGAGCTTCTGTTTTGTAATAAGACGACATAAATTCCATATCGTTACAACAATAAAAGATATTGGGTTTTACACAAGAATTCTGCAACAGAATATAAAAAATTATCAATCAGCTTGTTATCTAAATTTACATTGTAAATTTACCGTAATTAAAGTATGGCGCCAATTTTTACTAATATTTTTTAACAATATTTAAGATTTTGATGTGAAAAATTTAGTAGGTGAAAATATAATAAAACCCTTAACAATTAGTTTTAGATGCATATAAAAGATTAATTAAATAACCATGAAAAAAGTATTCACATTAATCGTACTATCAGGGGCTTTGATGACCACTTCTTGTGTGTCTAAAAAAAAGTATCTTGCTTTAGAAGAGGATTTAAATAATACTCGTAGTACGTTACAGAAAACCACTGTAGAAAAGGAAGAACTAGAGTCTAAATTTGCTAAAATCGAAACAAGAGTTGCTGATTACAATGCAAAAATCAATTCCTTACGGGACTCTAATAATGAGAAAATGGTAATGGTGGATAACCTTGCCGTAATTTCCAACAACACAAAAGAGAAAATGAAAGAGACGCTGGCTCAGGTAGATCCCGAAAAGCTTCAAGGAGCCAGAACACTAGAAGATTCTATGAACCTAGCTGTTTCTCATAATCTTAAAAGTTCATTAGACGACAACTTGAAAGAAGATGAAGATATCTCTATCGATATTGACAATACAGTGGTAATGATTTCAATATCGGATAAAATGTTATTTAATAGCGGAAGTTACAGGGTAAGTAATAAAGCGAATGATGTTTTAGAAAAATTAGCACAGGTAATCAATTCTGAACCTAGTCTTGACGTCATGATTGAAGGACATACAGATCCTAGAACGATCAGCACTCCTGCACTTGAAGATAATTGGGATTTAAGTGTAAAAAGAGCAACATCAATCACAAGATTATTACAGAATAAATACAATGTAGATCCGTCAAAATTAATAGCTTCAGGAAGAAGTAGTTACCAACCATTAGTTGAAAACGATTCTGAAGAGAATATGGCTATTAACAGACGTACGAGAATTGTATTATTACCTAATTTAGATAAATTCTTTGCGATGCTATCTTCTAATTAGAATAAAACAATGTTAAACAAAAAGGGATGCATATGTATATAAGCATCCCTTTTCTTGTATAGAACTTTTTATTTTCTATATGATTCTTTTTGTATCCAACTTAGGTAAAAATAGCTTATCTCATTGATTGATATGATTTCTAACCAATATAAGTGTTTACACTCGTTGTTAATTTACAACAATTATGAAGCATCTGCTTAAATTTCAATGCTAAATACTCGTCATCAAACTTCATCGCCTCACTGATACTACGAGATAAAACCAATTCTCCTATAAGATATTCTACAAAATAAGTTTCATCGTCGGTTAACAATACATACTCTGTCATATCGATTATCATTTTAGAACCTTAATTAAAATTTTCCTTTATTTATTAGGGTCAGGTTCTACTATTATCAAACATCAAATTTAACTTTTATCATCGTTACTTGTATTAGTGGATTTTGGAGGTTATTAAATTCTTATTCACAATCTCCCAAAGAAATTATAAAGCAGCGCTAAAACAAATAAATCTCACAAAATTTTCGTAACTTATTATGGTTCAATATAAATCACTCTACTATGAAAATATTTGTATTAATTCTACTAGGCTTATTTTCTACCGCTACAATCAATGACAAACACACCATTACTCCGATTGATGTTTCTAACCTAGAAGGCGTATGGGATTTGCAATATCAACTGTTGTATGATAATAATCAGGTGTCTGATACTATTTTCAATATCAATGGATATCGCCAGGTAAAAATGTATAGCAAAGGTAAAGTAATGTGGACTCGGTTTGATCCTGTTGATAATAATGAGTGGTTTGGTTATGGAACTTATTCTGTTAATGGGAATATACTAGAAGAACAATTAGAATATGCCTCAGGGCCTATGATGAAAATTGTAGATACAACTCAGGTATTCAAATTTGAACTGCTTATGGATAAGAATTCGTATCAACAAATTACCATCGACGAAAATGGTCAATATTCTCAGTCCGAGAACTATACTAGAATTGAATAATGAATATCGTGTATTCACAGCAGGACAATTGTTCAGGTAGTTGTTAATAATTTTTTCAATTTATATGAAGTAGAAAAGGGGATAAACCTATTAATTAGGGTTATAAGCCCCTTTTATTGTATTTCCTTTCAACATACTTTTGAAAATAGTTTAATGTATCGTTTCATATATTAATAGGCTTCCTATTCCTGATACATATTTCTTTTGTAAATACACTATCTGTTATTTTATGAGAGGATACCTAAAAAAATTACCCCCACGTAGTAGTTTTAAAAATCAACCACTGTGAAATATATTACCATGAAAAAAATTAAATTGTTTGTGCTCAGTGCGACTGTTATAACAGTGATATTTTCTTGTCAAAAAAAGGAAATTATTGAAGAAACCCATCAAAACAGTTCTGAGCCCACTAAAGAGCAACTCGACAAACTGTACCAAATGGGAATAAATATTGATGCAGTTTCTATACAGGGAATTAGCAATCCAGATGGAAAAACCATACAGTATTTAATCTCGGGAGATATACTGGTTCCGGTTACTAACTTGGATTCATATCCTAACTTAAAATCTTTGGATGATGGAAGTAAACAATATCGAGATGTAAACATTGTATCTTCAGTCAACAGAAACATTGACATTCTTGGGTATACTGGCGATAACTTTGCGTTAACTTCAAAAATGCAAACAGCATTAAGCTGGGCAGTTAATAATTATAATGCACTATCTAACACGCTCAATTTCAATCTAACTTTTGGGGCGAATTTTGAAGATGCGGACATCGTTGTTTATAAGATAAATAATATGGATGGTGGTGGTAGTGCTGGATTTCCTACACCACAAGGCAAACCTCATAAATGGATACGAATTAATTCAGGAACGGATATGTTTAATATCAATGTAAATGAACATGTAATTGGTCATGAAATCGGGCATTGCATAGGATTAAGACATCAGGACTGGTACAATCGGCAAAGTTGTGGTTATACTGGTTTTCTGCCAGCAGAACCACCTGCCATCTTGATTCAGGGAACTCCTATTTCTCCATTTGCTGATTCGTTAATGTTAGCATGTTTTGGGCCTCACGAAAATGGAGAGTTCACAGACACAGACAAAAATGCTCTGAATACACTCTATTAAAGTACATATTTGATTTTGCATTACGAAAACCATACACCCAATGATACGTGGTTTTTTTGATTATAATTAATTAAATCACACTACAATTAAACCTTTTTTAAATTTATTAAATCTTACTACAAAAAATAAGAAAAAAAATAGCATTGCCATTTTTAATTATATTCTTATTGATAGGAAGTAGTATTACACACAAGGTTGCTACTTAGGAATATGTAGTATCCCGAAATGTAAATTATAGGGTCCCGATCGAGACATAATAAAAGGAACTGCTCTTGAAGGGGTTTAAAAAAAGATAAAAATTAACCTTACGAATGGAGGGAAGGTATAGATTTATAGGACGTATTAAGAATACAAATGCAATCTGAGCATACTTCTGCTAAAAAGTTTCATACAAATACTTCAATAAGCTTATTATTTTATTACACAATTAGTTAGTTTAATTGATAATATCCACATTTTAAGTAAGCCCCTTCAGGAAAGGTAACAGGATGGTCAATATCGTGATATGTTTTATCTAGAAGTGTAAAATTTCTTCTGGAGTTAGCAATGTTTTCTTCACATATTTCAAAAAAAACTTCAGCACTTACTCTAGAAGAGCAGGAAGCTAAGACTAAAATCCCTTTATGATGTACTAATTGTGCTCCAAGCTTAGCTAACCTAGCATAACTATTTTTAGCTTTATTAATTTCACTTTCTCTTTTTGCAAAAGATGGCGGGTCAATGATTACAATGTCAAATTTCTTATTCTGTTTAATTAGTTCTTGTAATCCCTCGAAAGCATCTGCAGCCAGTACTTTATGGTTTCCAGAATGTCTATTTAATGAGACATTATCTTTTGCCATCTCCAATGCTTGTTTACTAATATCCAGGCTGACAACTTCTTTAGCCCCACCAGCCAAAGCGTGAACAGAAAAACCTCCTGCATATGAAAATACGTCTAATATTCTTTTTCCTTTTGAAAGATCACCTACTCGTTTTCTATTATGTCGGTGATCCAGGAAATATCCAGTTTTATGCCCTTTAATTACATTCGCAGAAAACAATATTCCGTGTTCTCTAAATATCACAACATCGTTTTCCAAATCACCAAAAATCACTTTCCCATCTTCTATCCCATATGTTTCTCCAACGGTTTGCAGGGATCTGCTCAATCTTACAACAACGGTTGTACACCTTGATCGTTCTATCAAATGTGGAACTATCCAATTTAAATACGGAAACCAAATATGAGAATACAGCTTGATCACCAACACCGTATCATATACATCTGTGATAAAACCTGGCATCTTATCATTTTCACCAAACAATAACCTATAACTATTTGTGTCTGTATTTAATAAAGGTTTTCTAATCACAAAAGCTTGCTTTATTTTATTAGCAAACCAATCATCATTGATCTGGACAGCTTTTTTAAACTGAATAATTTTTATTCTAATCGGAGAATATGGATCATATAACCCAATGGCTAAAACATTGTTTTTTTTGTAGTCATAAATAATTGCTAAATCTCCTGCCTTTCCCTGAACATTTTGTTTAACAATACTATTTTCAAAAACCCAGGGATGTCCTCTTTTTACCATTTTTTCGGCAATAGGTTTCAGCTTTATAGCTAATCTTTGAGTACTAACATCAGTAATTATATTCATACTATGCAAGAATAATACTATTTTTCAGGTTTTAAGGATCTAACCCATATAAAAAACGAGATTGCAATAGCAATCCCGTTTTTACCAATACTTTTCATTAGAATTGCCACTTACGATTAAAGGTACTTATAAACCTTCATATGTAAGATATCTAATTTAGATTTAAGAGTTTTTCGTGTGTAAAATGTTTGTTGGTCAATGAAAACACGATTTCTAACGATGTCTGGTTTCTTTTGTAAAAATAATATAATTAACTCACTTGAACTTGCGTTTAAACCTCAAAATAAGTGGACTAAAATGATTGATTTAAACTATAAAAAAGGAAAAGCGCCTATCCCAAGAAGTATCAGGATACACGCTCTAAAAAAATATTGTTCGAACTTGTAATTCTCAATAAAGCAAATCCCGTTTTTTGATTGTCGGTTAAATTAAAGCTGCTTAAATAAAAGCACTAATCCCAAGAAGTATCAGGATAAATCCTCTTTCAGCAATCGTTCAACTTTCGTTTATCTGGTAAAAGATTTCGTTGATTTCTTTACTGTTTACATATATATGACGAGCATCGCTAAAATTTGTTACATTTTTATTTCAATTTTTTAAAATATAAGTACATTAAATCTCTCAATACTTAGTAAAATCAATGGGTTTATAGCACTTATTATTTTCATAATTAATTATCTTTTCAAGATCAGTGCCCATTAAATGTTTCGATAACCTATTAATAATTGATTATAGTTTTTTGGCATTTTTAACTTTACCTTTAGTTAACGCAAGTTCTAATACCTCACTCATTTCTTTTACATAATGAAATTTTAATCCTTTAAGATATTCCGCTTTTATTTCTTCAATATCCCTTTTATTGTCTTCACAGATTAAAATTTCTTTAATATGAGCTCGCTTCGCAGCAAGGATTTTTTCTTTGATTCCTCCTACTGGCAGTACTTTACCTCGTAAAGTAATTTCTCCGGTCATTGCGATACTCTTTTTCACTTTTCGTTGCGTGAACAAAGAAACTAACGAAGTTAGCATGGTGATTCCTGCACTTGGCCCATCTTTTGGTGTAGCACCTTCAGGCACGTGGATATGTACATTATAATTACTAAAAATATCTGGATTGATCCCCAACATATCTGCATTTGCTTTGATATATTCCATTGCAATAGTTGCAGATTCCTTCATCACTTTCCCCAAGTTTCCGGTAATACTAAGATTACCTTTCCCTTTAGAGAGGATTGATTCTATAAATAAAATATCTCCTCCTACGCTAGTCCAAGCTAATCCCGTTACCACACCGGCAACTTCATTGGTCTCGTATTTATCACGTTCTAATCTTGGGATTCCCAGAATTTCTACAACATCTTCATTGTTAACTTTTATATTATATGGTTCGTCCATTGCGATATTCTTTGCTGCATACCGAACCATCTTTGCTATTTGTTTCTCTAAACCTCGAACACCAGACTCTCTTGTATATCCTTCTACAATCTTCTCTAACTGTATTTTTCCTATCTTAAGGTTCGATTTATCCAATCCATGCTCTATCAATTGTTTAGGAAGTAAATGCTGCTTCGCTATCTCTACTTTTTCTTCAATAGTATATCCTGTAACATTAATAATCTCCATACGATCTCTTAATGCTGGTTGTATCGTATTTAAACTATTAGAAGTTGCTATAAACATAACTTTAGAGAGATCAAATCCCATCTCAAGAAAATTATCGTGGAACTCAGAATTTTGTTCTGGATCCAACACTTCTAACAAAGCAGAAGAAGGGTCTCCCTGGTTTCCTGCTGATAACTTATCAATTTCATCTAATACAAATACAGGATTACTCGTTCCTGCTTTTTTAAGACTCTGAATAATTCTACCAGGCATTGCTCCAATATATGTTTTTCTATGTCCTCTTATCTCTGCTTCATCACGTAACCCTCCTAATGAGACGCGTACATACTCTCGTCCCAATGCTTCAGCAATTGATTTTCCTAAAGAAGTTTTACCGACACCAGGAGGTCCATATAAACACAAGATTGGTGACTTCATATCATTACGAAGTTTAAGCACTGCTAAATACTCAATAATCCGCTTTTTTACTTCATCCAACCCATAATGATCCCTATCGAGAATCCTTTTAGCACGTTTTAGATCAAACTTATCTTTACTAAATTCATTCCAAGGTAAATCTAAAAACAGATCAAGATAATTACGTTGTATAGAGTATTCTGCCACTTGAGGATTCATACGGCGCATTTTAGATAATTCCTTATCAAAATGCTTTTTTACCTTCTCATCCCACTTTTTGTTCTTACTACGAGTCTGCATCTCCTCTATTTCATCTTCGTGAGACACGCCACCAAGTTCTTCCTGAATAGTTTTCATCTGTTGATGAAGAAAATATTCACGTTGTTGTTGGCTCATATCGTGCTGTACTTTATTCTGAATATCATTTCTAAGTTCCAGTTTTTGAAACTCGAGATTCATATATTTTAATGTAGCAAGTGCCCTATCTTTAATATTATCTATCTCCAGAATTTTTTGCTTCTCATCCACAGGTAGATTAAGGTTTGAAGAAACAAAATTGATTAGAAAAGAACTACTCTCTATATTTTTTATTGCAAAAGATGCTTCAGAAGGAATATTTGGACTTTCTTTGATGATTTCTAAGGCCAACTCTTTAATAGAATCTATAATGGTGTTAAATTCCTCATTTTCTTTAGACGGTCTGGCTTCAGGGACTTCTAAAATACTAGCTTTAATGTAAGGATCTTCCTCTAAGATTTCATTAATCTTAAATCTTTTCTTTCCTTGTAAAATGACGGTTGTATTGCCATCAGGCATCTTTAGTACTCTCAGTATTCTGGCCACTACTCCAACCTTATTAATATCTTTGGATGTTGGATTTTCTACGTCTTCTTCTTTTTGTGAAACTACACCGATAGTTTTATTTCCGTTATTCGCTTCATTAAGAAGTTTTATAGATTTATCGCGCCCCGCAGTGATTGGAATTACGACACCTGGAAATAAAACCGTATTCCTTAATGGTAATATCGAAAGCATCTCGGGTAAATCTTCTTTATTTATTTCTTCTTCATCTTCAGGTGTCATTAAGGGTATTAATTCTGCATCTTCATTTATTCCTTGTAATGACAAACTGTCAAGAGTTGTTAATTTGGATTTCGTCATAAGTATATATCAAAGTCATTTTGTCATTAATACAAAACGACATTCTTTAAAAATTAATTAAAACTAATTTTAGAATCAATAACCATAGTAAAATTAACCAGTTACGTATGATTCTACTTAGGTATTTCAATTGTTATGCCACAAACTTCAAAAAAATTTTCTTAAAACTGTAACAAAATAATAGGATCTATATCTTTATATAAAGTAAACTGAAGTTTTTGACACTAACTAAACTAAATACTGAGCAACTGGTAGAAAGATGCCGCAAATGTGATCAGGGAGCACAGATGGAAATTTATAATCGCTATTATAAAGCTATGTACAATAGTGCTTTTAGGATTATAAAAGATTCTGCAGAAGCTGAAGACGTAATGCAGGAAGCGTTTTTAACAGCTTTCACTAAGCTATCGATGCTGGAAGATAATAAGTTATTTGGTTCGTGGTTAAAAAGAATAGTTATTAATTCAAGTCTTACAATATCTCGTAAACGTACTATTTATGGTGAGGTCCCTTTAGAAACCGTAGCATATGCGCTTACAGATGAAACAGAAGGGGTTGTAAGAGATGAATTAGCAAGTGTTAAAGCAAATGCTGTTTTACATACACTAAAAGAATTAAAAGAAAGCTATAGTACTGCATTATCATTACACCTTATAGAAGGGTATGATTATGAAGAGATCTGTGAAATTTTGAATATATCGTATTCTAATTGTCGTACACTTATTTCTCGCGCAAAAGAAAGTTTACGAAAAAAATTACTAGTTGCATGAAAACTGAAGATGAAATAGAAAAATTGTTTAAACGTATGGAAAATCAACTTGATATTTTTGAACCATCGGCTGATCATAAGATACGTTTTTTAGAAAAGCTACAAGAGCAAAACAACGTTGTAACCTTACACCCTAAAAAACGAAATTGGATCAAACCATTAGCAATTGCTGCTTCTATTGCTATACTTATAGGAATGGTATCGATTGCTCCTATTTTTAAAGATAAAGAAAAAGCTGATTTAGCAAGTGTTTCTCCACAAATGGAGGATACCCAGAATTTTTTTACAGTAGCTATTACTTCGCAGTTGGAAGAAATTAACAACAATTCTTCTGCGGCAACTGCAGAATTAGTTACAGATGCTATGCTGCAATTACAAAAATTAGAAACTAGTTATGAAATTCTAAAAAAAGACCTAGTAGAAAGCAGTAATGACAAGAGAGTAATCAGCGCGATGGTTAAAAACTTTCAGAAACGAGCATTATTACTGGAACAAGTACTAGAAAAAATTAACAATGTCAACGAATTAAAATTATCAGAAAATGAAACCAATATACTATAAAATAATCTGTATACTATTCCTAGTGCCTGCAATAACTATTGCAAGTGGAGACAATGGAATGAAAGGAAAATATACCAAAGAAAAATCATTAAAAAAAGAGTTTTCGGTAAGTAGTGATGCTTTATTAAAAATCAGTAATGACTACGGAAACCTAGATGTCACTTCTTGGAATCAAAACAGGATTGTCATGGAAATTAGCATAAAAGTTAATGGAAATGATGAGGAAAAAGTGATACAAAAGCTAGAAAGTATTGATGTAGTTTTTGAGGCTACCTCCCAATTAGTCAGCGCAAAAACTACCTTTGATAAAGATGGAAAATCCTGGTGGTCAAAACTTTCAGATGGTTGGGGAGGAAGTAATATAAAAATGGAAATTAATTACACGGTCAAAGTTCCCGCTACAAATAGTATTGATCTTAGCAATGACTATGGAAGCATCACACTTGATAAAATAAAAGGTAATGCAAGAATAAACTGTGATTACGGACAAATTATCATTGGTGAATTAATGGGAAATGATAATTACATCAGTATAGATTATACACATAATAGCACCATAAAGTATATTAAAAATGGAAAAATAAATGCTGATTATTCTGATTTCATTTTAGAAAACGGAGAAGAAATACTTCTTAATGCCGATTATACTCAATCCACAATAAAGGCGGTAAAAGAACTTAATTACAATTGTGATTATGGAAGTCTAAAAGTAGAAAATGTAGTAATTTTTAAAGGAAACGGAGATTATCTAGATACCAATATCGGAAATGTCAGTAAGGAAATCGATATCAACTCGGATTATGGATCTATTGATATTCAAAACCTGGAAGCTACCACAAAAAACGTTACCATAAGAACTGATTACACTGGTGTTGATATAGGTTATAGTGCCAATTTGAATTTCGATTTTATTATTAAAACATCTTATGGAGGTATCAATCTGGATGATGATATTAATACGCTAAAAAAGAATAAAGATAACTCCAGCAAAGATTATCAAGGTTATCACGGTCAAAAAAATAATGGGGCGACAATTAGTATATATACTAGTTATGGTGGAGTAAAACTAAGAAAAAATTAATCATCAAATATTCAATCAATTATGAGAACAGTAACAATTATTTTAAGTTTAGCGTTGTGCGGAGTAACATCGATTCACGCACAATGGTGGGGGAACGGTAAAAAAATAGAAGGTGATGGTAACGTAGTTACCAAAACCAGAAGCTTGTCAGACTACGATCAGGTAAAAGTTAAAGGAAGCTTGGATGTAGCACTTGTTTCTGGAACAGAAGGAGCGATAAAAATCGAAGGAGAAAGTAATCTCATTCCATATGTGAAAACCGAAATCGAAGGTGAAGCATTAAAAATTTATGTTGAAAAAGGATATTACCTAAAAGTAAGTAAAGGCAAAAAGCTATTGATTACTGTTCCTTTTAAGGATTTAGACGAAGTGAGTTTATCAGGATCCGGAGATATTTATGGCAACGATGTTATCAAAGCTTCGAATTTTAAAACCAGTGTTTCTGGTTCTGGAGACATTAGGCTCGCTGTAGAAGCTATTCGTATGGAAAGTTACGTTTCAGGAAGCGGAGATTTGGAATTAAGAGGTACTACAGATAATTTGGAATGCAAGGTTACCGGATCAGGAGATGTAAAAGCATATGACCTGAAAGCCAAAGATGTAATTGCATCTGTAACAGGCTCTGGAGATATAAAAATTACTTCTACTGCTTCTTTAAAAGCTCGTGTAACTGGTTCTGGAGATATTGATTATCAAGGGAATCCAGAAAGAGAAGACAAAAAGGTTTCTGGTTCTGGAGATATTACCAGGCACTAAAAAATAGTACAGTAAAATCAAAAAGGCAATTACGAATAATTATATGTAATTGCCTTTTTGATAATTTATTTTATTAAGTGTAAGTGTTAAACTTTCTTAACTCTTACTGCATTCAATCCTTTCATTCCCATTTCTAGTTCAAAAGTAACTTTATCCCCTTCTTGCACTTCTTGCATCAAACCATTGACATGCACAAAATATTTTTCTTGAGATTCTTGCTCAGTAATAAAACCATATCCTTTAGAGTCATTAAAAAATGCTACTTTACCCTTTTTGATAGGATCCTCTTCGACATGTTCCTTTTTAGGAATACCAATTTCTATATTCTCTGCTTTTACTTTTTTCTTTTTTGAGGGATCTGGAGGAGTATCTGTAAGGTGGCCATTTTCATCAACATAAGCAATCATATTATCGAAACCACTCCCCTTTTTAGAATTTGCTCTACGTTCCTCCTTCTTTTTCTGCTTTTCCTCTCGTTTCTTTAATTTCTTTTTTTCTTTTTCAATCTTGCTAAAAGTCTGTTGTGATTTTGCCATTCAGTATATGTATAATTAATTTTTAAAATATGAACTGTCATCGAAATACTAAACGAATGATTGGAAAATGACAATTCTAAAAGATTGATTTACCGAACAATTAACCCAGTGGTTACAACGACCAAGTACAAAGAGCATAAAATAGCAATCGATTTGTACTTATTTTTTACAAAGATAAATGATCCTTTTTAAATTAACTAATTTGATGTATCCAAAAAAATATAGCTTTCGGTTCAGTAGTATTGATATTACTTAAATATTCCTGAAGTACAAGGTAACTAAATACAGTTTCAATTAGTTAAATACCTAGTATCAATGCTCACTTTAAATTATAAAAAATTCGTATCACGTTTTTACAATTATTACATTTGACGGTATTTAATTAGTATTCCATTATAAACATTGAATCCATAATGCTCAATAATAAGACGGAAGATCATAGACATTTTATGATATACAAACCGTACGGCTATCTAAGTCAATTTGTTAACAATGGTCAAAAGCAACATTCCAAAAAACTTCTTGGAGAACTATTTGATTTCCCAAGTGGAATCATGGCTGTTGGACGATTAGATGAAAAATCAGAAGGATTATTGTTACTAACAACAGATGGTAAAACGAGTAATCTTATTTGTAGTGGTGGTATAGAAAAAGAATACTATGCACAAGTGGATGGAAATATTACTGCTGATGCTATCATAATGTTGCAAAATGGTATTGAGATTGGTTTTGACGGAAAAAAATACACTACAAAGCCCTGCAAAGCTTTTAGAATTAAAGACTTTCCTGATCTTCCCAAAAGATCAAAAAAAATAAGAGATGAAAGGCATGGCCCTACCAGTTGGGTTTCTATCACATTACAAGAAGGTAAATTCAGACAAGTCCGAAAAATGACATCTGCAATTGGTTTTCCGACATTACGATTGGTTAGGGTTAGAGTTGGAAATATTAGACTACAAAGCATGCACGTTGGCGAAGTGATTGAGTTAAAAGAAATATTACAGCAAGGCAATTAGGATACTACTTGATCTAATTTTATGTAAAAAAATCTAGTGAATACATAAGTCATTTAAATAGGTACTATTATCCTACTGTTTCCTTTTTAAGGCTCACACTACAATCTAAGAAGTCTGTAATTACTGGTTTAACAAACGCTGAAATTCTTCCAGAAATAACCCTACATGGTAACCATCCATCAGTCCGTGATGTACATGAATAGAGATTGGTAAATTCATTTTATTACCTTCTTTTGTATATTTTCCAAATGAAATTTTGGGTACACTATCCCGATACTGAAAATGCCTGGCGTGAGAAATTCCTGTAAAATTATACCAAGGAATTGAGGAAATATGTAGACTATCCGTTCGTTTTGCATCATCATTATGTCGCAATCCTACTGAGTTTTTAACAGCTTCTATTTCTAGAAGCGCATTTTTCTGGAAAACTTTAAAATCTTCATCAAAAGTTATAAACGAAAAACCAAATGTATGATCTTCTCTTCCGATAGTGGCAGAAGCATGTACTTGATCGTACACGTATACGTTGTTTTCTTCTATTCTATATCGAAAAGGTTCTACCTTATTAGCTGCTTTAATTGCTTTATGTAAGTAAAACAAAAAATATGGGTAACCATTGTCTTTAATTTTTTGATACCCTGACGTAAAATCTACCGTTGAAACTATTCCAAAAAATGGTTCATCAAAAGCACTAAAAAACTCATAATGTTCTTTTCTATTCCAAGTCTTGAGATTTAGTTCCCTTTTATTCATTACAAATATTTTAGTAATTCTTTTGAATTGGTCAAGCTTCTAAAATTAGGATGATCGATAGCTCCGTGATGTACCTCATGCACCCAGGTGGTATGAAATGGAATATGAAATGCATGCGCACCAATAGTAAGAACGGGTAAAATATCTGATTTTAGCGAATTGCCAACCATCAGAAATTCCGTTTCGTTAATATCTAGATGGTTTACGAGTTTTTTATACTGCTTTTCTGTTTTATTGGAAACAATTTCTATATGATGAAAATACTTTTCTAAACCTGATTTAACCAATTTTCGTTCCTGATCCAATAAATCACCTTTGGTAGCTACGACCAACCGATATTTTTTGGATAAATATTGAAGCGTCTCTTCTACTCCATCTATCAACTCCACTGGTTCCTGTAGCATCTGCTTCCCTTTTGCGATTAGTTTTTCAACCAACTGGATAGTTATCTTCCCATTAGTAATCTTGATGGCAGCTTCTATCAACGAAAGTGTAAAGGGTTTGATACCATAACCATACAAATCGAGATTTTGCATTTCTACCTCAAAGAGAAGTTTATTAGCTTGCTCTTTAGGAAGATACTCTGACACTAATTCACAAAACTCATCTTCAGCTTTTCTAAAAAATGTTTCATTTACCCATAAGGTGTCGTCCGCATCAAAAGCAATAACTTTAATATTTTCAAGCATCAATTACAGTGGTTATTAAAAAAATAAACAATTTTGGGTAGTGCATTAATATCCTGACCAAATTCATTTGATTTAATTCTTTCCATAAGTTCATTACAATCTGAAAAAAATCATCAATGACTTTTTGAAATTTCTTAAATCTCGAACCATGTTTAATTTTCGTTACAAAATTATCATTATGTTGTCCTAAAAAATATGTTATGTAAACTTCTCCATTTTGACCGGTAATTTCATTTAGAAAGTATTCCAGTTTTCCTGCCATCAACTTTTCAAGTCTATAAACTCTATTCGTTTTCCCTATTTCTTTATAATATTCTTTTTTACGTTCCCTTTTCTACTTACCCAGGTTACGGACTTTACTAAATTTTTATTGTATACCTGTTTCTTACTATTTGCATTGGGTTTGATAACTATTTTGTTCGTTTTAATATTTATTTTACCTGCAAATTGAGAACCATCATGTAAAACTAATGTATCTTAATAAGAAACTAGCGCATTTACTAAATTAGATATGAATATTGCTACAAATAACAAATAGAACCTAGAAAAAACATAACATACAGATTAAAAAAATTATCGCACTAATTTTTTATACTTAATACGTTTTGGCATTAAATCTCCGCCTAGACGTTTCTTCTTATTTTCCTCATAATCAGAAAAACTACCCTCGAAAAAATATACCTGAGAATCTCCTTCAAAAGCTAATATGTGGGTACAAATTCGATCAAGAAACCAACGGTCGTGAGAGATAACCACCGCACAACCGGCAAAGTTCTCAAGTCCTTCTTCTAAAGCTCTTAATGTGTTGACATCAAGATCGTTAGTAGGTTCATCTAAAAGTAACACATTACCTTCTTCCTTAAGTGTCATTGCTAAATGTAATCTATTGCGTTCTCCTCCGGAAAGCGTGGATACTTTCTTATTTTGTTCGCTTCCTCCAAAATTAAAACGACTTAGGTATGCTCTAGAATTTACTTCTTTACCTCCCATCATGATTAAATCGTGTTCATCACTAAAGTTCTGCCAAATCGATTTATCCGGATCAATATTAGAATGCGCTTGATCTACGTAGGCGATTTTTGCAGTTTCCCCTACAGTAAAACTACCTTTGTCCGGAGTTTCTTCACCCATAATCATCTTAAAAATAGTAGTTTTCCCCGCTCCGTTGGGTCCTATGATTCCAACGATTCCCGCCTGAGGAAGTTTAAAATTAAGATCTTCATATAACAGTTTATCACCATACGCTTTACTGATTCCCGAAGCTTCTAATACATTAGTTCCTAACCGAGGTCCATTTGGAATATATATTTCTAATTTTTCATCCAGCTGTTTTTGATCCTGGCTCATCAATTTATCATAGTTCTTCAAACGTGCTTTTTGCTTGGTTTGTCTTCCTTTAGCACCCTGACGAACCCATTCTAATTCTCGTTCTAATGTTTTCTGACGCTTTGAAGCTGATTTACTCTCTTGTGCCAAACGTTTAGACTTTTGATCTAACCAAGAAGAATAATTTCCTTTCCAGGGAATTCCTTCTCCTCTATCCAACTCTAAGATCCAACCTGCAACATTATCTAAGAAATATCTATCGTGAGTCACTGCTATCACTGTTCCTTTATATTGAGCCAAATGATGCTCTAACCAATGTACAGATTCTGCATCTAGATGGTTCGTTGGTTCATCTAATAATAATACGTCTGGTTCCTTTAGCAACAAACGACAAAGTGCAACCCGTCTTCGTTCCCCACCCGATAGCACTTCTATTTTTTTATCTGGATCCGGGGTTCTTAAAGCGTCCATAGCAATTTCTAGCTTGGTGTCAAGCTCCCATCCATTACCTGCATCAATTTGATCTTGTAAGACTGCCTGTCGATCCATAAGCTTCTGCATTTTATCCGCATCGCTATATACTTCTTCCAGACCAAAACTATCATTGATTTTATTATATTCATTAAGAACAGCAACCATCTCTGAAGCTCCTTCTTTTACAACCTCCATAACTGTTTTGTCCGGATCCAATTGAGGTTCTTGTTCTAAATATCCAACAGTATAATCAGAAGAGAACACTACATCACCTTGATAGTTCTTATCAATACCCGCAATGATCTTAAGCAACGTTGATTTCCCGGAACCATTAAGTCCCAGAATACCAATTTTTGCACCGTAAAAAAAACTTAAATATATATTTTTTAGAACTGGAGTATTTGCACTTTTATAAGTTTTTGTAACTCCAGACATAGAAAAGATAATCTTTTTATCGTCTGACATAAGCCCCTAAATTATTTTAAATAATATCTTTTAATCTTAATTCTTAATTAGTTATACTCTACCCTTCAAGGCATTAAATACCCAAGCATTTGCAAGAAATCCAACGCCAACCGCTGCAAAACCCCAACCAGAAACATCTCTGTATCTAAAAGCTCCCAAAGCTATCAATCCAAGTCCAGCTAGAATCATTATAAATGTAGCCCACGCTAATACTGTATTTTTATTCATTCCCATAGCAAGTTATTTAGTTTAGTGTTTTTTAGTATCAAATCAAAAACAGCATACAAATATCGGTATTTTATCGTCAAAAAACAGCTTTTTGTATAGATCTTCAACTAATCAAATATCTTATCTATTGTCAAACAGATAGTTATCGAAGTGATTTTAATAAAAACAGGAACTTATATGGTAAGTACCTGTTTTATTACTAATTGAAAACGTTTCAATGTTATTTACAGAAGTTTTAAATTGAGTTCAATCAGCAACAATATCCTACTGCAGAAATTTCTTTGAACCCGGATTTGTAGGTTTCGGTAAAACCATTAGTCTTTTTTCTGTAAAATTGTGATCTTGTGATTTCTTATTATCATAATAATCCGTTCGAAACTAAATTGTACTATCTATTTGTTTAGCAATTGACATTATATTTTCATCGTAAGGTAACTCTTCTGTAGTAAAGTTCACTAAAAATAGTATAGCAAGGACACCAACAAGAATAGGTTTAATTTCATTATTGATATTATTGTAAAACTCATACTTAAATAACTGTTTTTAAGGTAAATATAACACTGCTTTCTTTTGTTAAAAATCTAAAAAAAAGATATTAGCCAACTGTAATATAACGGCTTATAGATATATCAACCGGTAACGTTTATGAAACTTATATATGAAAAATCAATCCATGTATTTCGTTTCGGTTTTAATGATTTAAAAACTCTCTGATTTTTGTATTTTCGTGCAAACAATACACACAAATGGATATAAACTTCAATAAAAACGAAGACCACAATAAGCTACTGGTCTCTGCCCTACGTCAAAAACTAGCAAAAGTAAAGCTGGGAGGCGGAGAAAGAAGAATTGAAAAACTACACGCCAAAGGCAAAATGACAGCCAGAGAACGAATAGACTATTTGTTAGACAGTACTGCTGAAGCAATAGAAATTGGAGCGTTTGCAGGTGAGGACATGTATTCTGAACATGGCGGATGCCCTAGCGGCGGGGTTGTCATCAAAATAGGATATATTAGTGGTAAGCAGTGTATCGTAGTAGCTAATGATGCCACCGTCAAAGCTGGTGCGTGGTTTCCTATTACTGGAAAAAAAAATCTAAGGGCACAAGAAATTGCCATGGAAAATAAATTACCGATTATATATCTTGTAGATAGTGCCGGAGTTTATCTCCCTATGCAGGATGAGATTTTTCCTGATAAAGAACATTTCGGAAGAATATTTAGAAATAATGCGGTGATGAGTAGCATGGGGATTACCCAAATAGCGGCTGTTATGGGAAGCTGTGTTGCTGGAGGTGCTTATTTACCAATAATGAGCGACGAAGCCTTAATTGTTGATAAGACCGGAAGTATTTTTCTTGCCGGTAGCTACTTAGTAAAAGCTGCTATTGGTGAGAGTATTGATAATGAAACATTAGGTGGTGCAACAACACATTGCGAAATTTCTGGTGTAACAGATTATAAATCTAAAGATGATAAAGATGCGTTGGATACTATAAAAAATATAGTATCCAAAATCGGAGACTTTGATAAAGCTGGATATAACAGAATCAAAGCTTCTAAACCAAAAGAAAACCCAGAAGATATCTATGGAATTTTGCCAAAAGCAAGAAACGAACAATATGATATGATGGAAATCATTTATCGATTAGTAGATGATTCAGATTTTGAAGAATATAAATCCGGTTATGGTCAAACTATTATCACGGGATATGCACGTATCGATGGATGGGCAGTAGGCATTGTTGCAAATCAACGTAAGATTGTAAAGACAAAAAAAGGCGAGATGCAATTTGGAGGGGTTATCTACTCTGATTCTGCAGATAAAGCAACTCGCTTTATCGCTAATTGTAATCAGAAGAAAATTCCGTTGGTATTTTTACAGGATGTTACAGGGTTTATGGTTGGGAGCAAAAGTGAACACGGAGGAATCATAAAAGATGGCGCAAAGATGGTAAATGCAGTAAGCAATAGTGTTGTACCAAAGTTTACTGTCGTTATAGGTAATTCTTACGGTGCTGGAAACTATGCGATGTGTGGTAAAGCTTATGATCCTAGGTTAATATGTGCCTGGCCAAGTGCAGAGCTTGCTGTTATGGGAGGTGCCCAGGCTGCCAAAGTACTAACACAAATAGAAACTGCTTCCCTAAAAAAGAAAGGAGAAAAACTCTCTGAAGAGGATGAAAAAGTACTCTTTGATAAAATTAAAGCAAAATATGACCAACAAATCTCACCATATTATGCGGCTGCAAGGATATGGACTGATGCGATTATTGATCCATTAGATACCAGAAAATGGATTTCTATGGGGATTGAAGCTGCAGACCACGCTCCGATAGAAAAACCATTTAATCTTGGAGTGATACAGGTGTAAGGAATAACGATTCCAATGTTCAATTAAAGTAGTAGTTATTTTAAAGTTGCATTACTATTAATAGGTATTTGATCCAAATACTGTAAACATAAAATTTATATATCTAAATACTTTTTAGATATCGTATCTTTTTACTTATGAGAGTTATTACAGTACCCTTATTATCAATAATACTATTGATGTCTTTTTATGAAGCATTGGCTTTTCAGGAAAAAAGTATTTCCAAAACAGACACGGAGTTTATTTTGAATGAAATCGATCATGATACCATACAATCTTACTTATTTCAGAAAATAGGAAGTGATGCTGAACTGGCTGAAGAAGGTTATCAACTTTATCTAGCTAGAGGTATCAAAGAAGAAAACGATACCATTCAATTCTTTTCTTCCTATTATTTGGGGTATATCAAATATAAAAGTAAAAATTATGATTTAGCCATAGAGCATGCCAATACTGCTGTAAAAATTGGTGAAAAATTAGGAAACGGAAATTATACAATAAGTGGATTGTCCATTACTGGTGGGGCATATCAAAAAAAAAGAGATCGAAAAAATGCGCTAAAACAATATTTATTAATGAAAAAGATTATAAAACAATATAATCTTACACAACACGAAATTGAAAATTTAATAAGTATTGGTCAAATCCGTATTAGACTGGATCAACACGAAAAAGCATTAGAAGCCTTAAAAGAGGTATTAGCATTATTAGAGAAACCAACATATAAATCTCAGAATAATTATGATGCTAAGTACTTATCTGCTGTTCAGGGTATTGGAGTTTGCTACTATAAGATAAATGATTATGATGAAGCCTTAAATTATGATTACAAAGGACTACAATATGCAGAAAAACAAGGGCTCAAAGAATATATTATAGACTTCAATCTCAATATAGGAGAAGCATATATTGGTAAGAAAAAATATAGCAAAGCACTTTCTTATTTAGAAATTACCAAAGCCGACATTTTAAAAGAAAACAAAAAAAATGATCCGGATCTTTTTACAGCTAACCTTCACATAGCTACTTGTCTTTATGCGCAAGAAAAGTACAGTGAAGCAAAATATCTATTATTAGATAACTTTGATCTTATAAAGGATGATATAGAAGTCGAAAAAATACAAGAAGTATATGCACTAGCAATCCGATGTGGTGAAAAACTAAATGATACAAATCTGCAATTTAAATATACTAAAGCATACAATAAAATTATCGATTCTCTATATCAAAATGATATGAGCGCGCAAGAAAAACTGTATGACCATGATCTAGAAAACCTAGAGGAACAAAATCAAGATCTAGTTTCCAGAAATACCCTTTATATTATTAGTTTTTTAGTAACATTAATTGTAGCTGTCATAGCCTCGATTTTTTACGTTAAAATCAAACGTAAAAATAAACTTTTATACGAAGAATTAAAGACTGAAAGAATACAAGAAACAACGTTAAAGGCAAACCCTGTGACTCTTTCAAAAAAAGAATTTATCACTGACAAAAAAGTAAAAAGTGTATTAAAAAAATTATCATCCATAGAAGAAACCAAATTTTACTTACATATGGATTGTAATCTTTATAACACGGCGAAAAATATTGGAACTAATACCACATATTTGTCTAAAATAATTAACGAATATCGCAAACAATCTTTTAATGATTATATAAATGAACTAAGGATTAAATATTTTAGAAACAAACTAAACACTGATGCAAAATTTCGCTCATATACTATTAAGGCGATTGCTGGTGAGTTAGGGTACGGAAGTGTCAACACCTTTGCATCTGCTTTCAAAAAGCAAACTGGATTAAGTCATTCGTACTATATTAAGAAAGTAATTAAAGAAATAAATGATGCAGAGCAATCCTTTCGAATAACCTCTTAAATATCCAGTAGAATAATATCAATTTTATAAAATTGATGTTTATAACTATCTAATGATATTAGTACTATCTATGTAAGCTTTATTTTTACAATACGAATACGAAAAACTAAATAATGAACTACAAACAAGTACTATACTATCTATTTTTTCTAATAATTTCATCAACAACTTCTTTTTCACAAAATCACAATGATTATTTTGACATTACCATAAATGTTGATGTAAATGTTAATTCAGGGGAAATAGAAATCAATCAATCAGATATTCTAGACCTGAAAGTCTTAGCTTGGGGAATAATAACCATAAATGTATATGGAAAATATGAGGAATCTTTACAAATACCTCCTACAAAGAAAAATATAGTTTTATTTATACATCCTAATTTTATACAAACTACCTTAACTCCTATTATCATACCACCCACTCGCCCAGATCCAGGTACAAGAACTCAATCAACAATAAGGAATGAGGCAACGGTTTTATTAGGTAGCTTTTATCTTGATCTAGTGCACTATAATGAGCTTGTACCTAGGGATCATTTATTTACTTTAAGAGTAGAAGAAAATGCGAATAATACTATAGTTGATGAAAAGGAATTCAATGTAGATATTTACGATTCTAATTCTTTAGCAGATTTAGAAATAACAAATGCCGAAGTGCTAGAAAGCAACTTAGGTGGAATTAGGGATGGAGTAATTATCAAAAGCTATATAGAAAACATTGGGGAAAAGGATGTGATCAAGAAATCTAAGCTTAATTTTTATTCGAATAAAGAAAATGATTATAAGTTATTAGGATCAATCATATTGGAACCGGTAGGCAAAGGAGAAAGGAAATCTGTTTCTTTATTTTTTAGTGATAATACGTATCAAAAAATTGTCAATGATTATGTATTTATCGTAGCAGACTCAGAGAATGAAATATTCGAACGAGATGAGTATAACAATACATTTAGATATTATGTTCCAGAGTTACAATCGGCCAATACTAATATAAAGGCCTATCCTAATCCATTCGAGGATATGGTAAATTTCACATTTTTTATGAGTAAAAAATCACACCCTATAGTTGTTCTCACCATCTATGACAGAAATGGAAATTTTTGTAGTAAACAAGGTTATTGGAGATCCCCTGATAATAGTGCAAAGACAATATCATACGCTAATGATGTTCTACCTCCTGGTAGATATATTTATGGCCTTTTAGTCAACAATATTCAATTTTACGGCACTATCTTAAAAAAGGAATAGTACCACTAAAATATCAATCTGAAAAAAGCGATTTCATTAATTTAAGAAATCGCTTTTTTCATGAGTAAAATCCTATAGAAAATCTATTTATAAACAAGATCAAATTTATAAAACTGACTTTTCTTCTTTTTCTTAATCAATGATTTACATATAATTTTACCAATGTATTCTAGTCGACGAGAATCATAAATCATTTTAAAACCATAATTAATAACATGAAAAATCATTTAAGAATAATTACAGTAATGTTTCTATTAATAACTGTTCACAGTTGCCAAAAAGAAGATGATTCTTTTATGGAAGAACAAGTGCTTTTAGAAAATAAAATTAATGAAAAAAGTAATCCCGAATACCTCATTGTATGTTCTGAAGATGGGATTCCTAGCGGATACTTCGTTGAAGAATATATATTCAATAGCCAATGTTCAAATTCGAATTTATTTTTAGGTATTTATAATTCGGCTATCGTAAAAAGAGATGGAACTCCAAGATTAACAAATGCAGGGCCAGGATGTAATGATAATTATTGTATTTGGATCAAAGGTTCTAATTTTGATAACAATTCTTATGTAGATATCAGAACTACTACCGGTTCTAGTATTATAGGAACTTATAGAGGTTCTAATCGTACACTAACAACAAATGCTCAAGGACAACAAGTCATTACATTACGATTATCATCTCAATATGAGCGCAATCAATTTGCTAGTAGAGGATTACGCATTTGGGTAGTAAATCCTGATCCTAGAAAGTGGGCTGATGGTAGAACTGTACGTAGACCTAATACAGGAGGTGACGGAAATCCAATAGATCCACCTTGCAATCCAAATTGCCCATAAATCGGCAAATAGCCAAAGCTATATAATTGATTCAAAAAGGCGGAAACTGAAAAGCCAATGACAGAGTAGGTAACTAAAACTAAAATTATGTTAGACAACATTCTAAACTTAGAAGGGATTAACAAGCTAAACAAAAGCGAACAACAAACTATTAAAGCAGGAACGTACTATGGAGATCTATGCCTTAGTCTTTGTAGCGGACGTTGTTCTTTTGGACGTTGTTTTGAACAAATAGATTAATTACAATTTCCCCAAAGTTATACTTAGGGGATTTTTTATGTACTATAATTTTAAAATACAATATCATGATTCATAAAGTTATAAAAATAAATGGAGTTGTTCTTCTTAAAAAAGAGGATCAAAAATCGATTCAGGGAGGTGCTTACGGATGTCAAAATGTAGCGAGAAAGTGCATTGATGATAGTGATTGCTGTTCAGGAAATTGTGGAGTTGAAAAAATAATCAATGGAAACCCTATTACACTTGCTATATGTTCTTTTACCTAAAATAATAATTAGGAATATTCTGAACAGGTTTGAGTATAATTAAATTAAGAAACTTCTCAACGAAAACAGACAGAAAACGGCAACTGTCTTAAAGTATTTGTTACACATAAAAACAAATAATCTTAAAATGAAAAAAATAACACAAGTAAAGGGAACTCAAGTTTTAAACAAGCGAGCGCAAAAATCTATAAATGGAGGTAATATTGGCATGCGCTGTTACAGTAACTCTGATTGTAGCGCTTTAAATTCGATACCTGGCTTTGAATATGAAGAATTCTTTTGTTTTTGGGGAATGTGTCAAATAGCATAACATTTTTCATTTCTTCAAAAGAATGTTCTAAAGGCGATACATACTTGTATCGTCTTTATATTTTTATTGCAATACGGTTTTTTACTAAAAATCTTACTCGTAACATACTAAAACACGTATTATTAAGTTCAATATTTATAAACAAAAAGCAAAAAATAATGAACAAATCATTTTTAAAAATTAAAGTATTAAGTATTGCTATACTTTCCGCTCTATTTATTATAAGTTGTAGCAATGATGACGGTGATAAGGTTTCTACTGAAATCACTCAAGAAGATGTTATGAAAAGTTTGGAAGTAGAAGAGATCTCTAATTTCATTGATGATTTAACGTTAGACAACATTTCTATGAACCGGTCTAATGTTGTAATATCCTCAAAATTTAACAGACCTGGTTGTGCGGACTTTACTATAACTGAAAATGGATACACCCTTACTTTTACAGATTGTACTACCGAAAATGGAGAATCTATTAGTGGTGCTATTAATGTGACTATAGTTATCGAAAATAATGAAGTATCAACCACAATTACTTTTGATAATTTAACTTATGCCGGAAACTCAATTAACGGTAGTAAGAGTACATCCTATTCACTTGACACTACTGATGGAGGAAATTTTGTATATACGGTAGTGTCGGATTTATCCATTATGCAGGCTGATGGTACAACAGCTTCTGAGCAAGGTACTAAAACATATACAGTAAATGGTCTTGGCACAGCGAGTGCTAGCTATACTATTGGTGGTAGCTGGATTGTAACTTTAGGTAGCGATAGTTATTCATTAGCAACTGACCCTACTTTAGAAGGATCTTTTACTTGCGAATATATAACTACTGGTACTTTAGTAATGACCAAAAATGCGTTAAGTGCTTCTATCAATTACGGTGATGGAACCTGTGATAATAAAGCAACAGTAACCTATCCAGATGGCACTACAGAAGAGATTGACCTATAACTTTCTTCTGAGTTTAATTTTAGAAAACATCCGTAAAAATTTACGGATGTTTTTTTTATCACTGTCTTTTAGGAATGGTGATCAATTCAGTTTGCCTTTCGTTGATATATCTAAATCCATCTTTCCCCCAAAAACCTGCTTCCTCTAGCATGATTCTAATATCCTTACTCCACTCAGAAATAGTGACTGTGGTATTTAATTCTATCGCATATGCTGTATTTTCGTATAATGGATAATCTCCATTAACAGGTACACCGCCCTGCGAATCCCACATGCCGATTGTGGTACCTGACGAATGACCATAGAGTCCTAAAGGGTGCGTATAAATTGCAGGCTTTAAACCTTCTGCTTTACCTTCTTCCAACGATTTTGATAAAATTTCATTTCCAGTTTTTCCGGTTTCAAAATTAGCTGTAAAAATATCCTGAACACGATTTCCATCAGAAAATGCTTTGATCAAATAATCAGGTGGAGCCATCTCCCCATTTTTTAAAATATAAGCGTGCTGCTGACAGTCTGTATTGAGCCTTAAATAGGTAATGCCAAAATCACAATGTATGAGGTCACCTTGCTTAATAATCTTATCATTGGGTCTATTAGAAAAAGAAACAATATGATCTTTTAATTGCTCATTTTTTCGCTGAATATCTACCGTAGGATGAAACCATGTATCCAACCCCATATCTGTTACTTTTTGTCGCAGCCACCAAACCACATCATCTGTAGTTGTAGTTCCAGGCTTGATAACTTTAGTGCTAAAAGCTTCCGCAATGATATTGTGCGTTATTTGAACCAGCTCTTTGTACAACTCCATTTCCTGTTCGGTTCGGGTTTCTATCCAGGCTATCGCCAATTTCTCTGCAGAAGTCACCCTTTGTTTATAGTTTTCAGGGAGTTGGTTCATAAACGCTTCATAATCCGTTTTTACTACTCCGTCTACGATTCCGAAATGCTTAGAATAATTTATACCGATTTTTTTAGGATCTCTTTTTGCTATAATATCGATTAATGCTTTCCATTGATCGGGCTCCTTTTCTTTATCCCATGCAGAATCAATATACTTCCCTACATTGTATCTTGCTACTGCCAGTTGTTCTATGGTATTCTTTTCTTTATTTCTGTAAAAAACTAATATGGTTCTTCTTCTTGCATTCAACCATTTAGCGGGTAACATCGTTCTTAACACCGGATCTTCATTATATTCTCTCGAAATTAAAATCCACATATCAATACCAGTACGATCCATCAATTGAGGTAACAGTTTATTAAAGCGATCTGCCAAGATTTGATCAACGATCTCTGCTCTATCCCTTTCCGGAAGGATTTGTGCCTTGGAATTATAAGTTATAAAGACTACTATTATAATAAGAAGTTTTTTCATGGTGTGATTCATTAAGATCAAATAAATGTATCACAAAAAAGAGACACCTGCAATGTATTGTAGATGTCTCTTTCCTTACTAAATTTCTTAAAATGTATCTATTTTACCCTATAACTATGCATCAAACGAATAAACTCTGCCCTATATCCTTGATTATCAATTGATCTGCTTTCTTCTGCTAATGCGATTATATTTTTGAGGTCTTTATTAGCTATATACTTCGACTTCCTAACTTTCATACCGAACCAAGCAACCGAGGCTGCAAAATTGAAATCTTTTGATACCTTATTATCATTTGTTTTTAATACGTGAACCATTTCAATACTTTTATTTTCCTGCGGTCTTTTATATCTAAATTTCAACGTTAATAATTCATCGCCATATTCTTGATTGATCTTTGCATCTGTATATTTTAGATCTGGAATATGCTTTAGGTATTTGCTTGTGATGCCTACAGGAATTATTTCATATAAAGCTGTTACAGTGTGTCCACTTCCTAATTCACCGGCATCTTTTGTGTCATCTACAAAATCTTCATTGGCTAACAATCTATTTTCATATCCTACCAAACGATATGCTTGTACTTTTTCTGGGTTAAATTCTACTTGAATTTTTACATCTTTTGCGATGGTATACAATGTCCCACCAAATTCTTCGCCCAAAACTCGTTGTGCTTCTTGCATGGTATCTATATATGCGTGGTTTCCATTCCCTTTATCTGCTAAAATTTCTAATTTACTGTCTTTATAATTGTGCATGCCAAACCCTAAACACGTTAGAAACACTCCTGATTTACGTTTTTCTTCGATTAAAGCTTTCATATCCATATCACTACTCATCCCGACATTAAAATCTCCATCAGTGGCAAGAATTACACGATTATTACCCTCCTTAATAAAATTTTTCTGAGCAATTTTATAAGCAAGCTGGATCCCTGCACCACCCGCTGTAGAGCCACCCGCGTTAAGATTATCTAATGCATGATTAATTTCATTTTTGTTTGCTCCTGATGTTGGTTTCAATACCATACCTGCGGCTCCGGCGTATACTACTATGGAAACTTTGTCTTTTTCTCTCAACTGATTTACCAATAATTTAAATGCCTTTTTTAATAGTGGTAATTTATTAACATTACTCATAGAACCAGAGACATCCAGTAGAAATACCAGATTTGATGGTGGAATCGCGTTTTGCGGAATTTCTTTTCCTTTTAAACCAATTTTCACCAATTGAGTATCTGTATTCCAAGGTGTTTTGCCGTATTCTGTATGTATTGCAAATGGATGATCATCTTTAGGTACTTTATAATCATACTCAAAGTAGTTGATCATTTCTTCTATTTTTACTGCATCCGCAGGTATTTGCTGACCATTATTGATCATTCGTCTTACATTACTATAAGATGCTTTATCCACATCGATAGAAAATGTAGATAATGGGGAGGTCAGTACTTTCTCAAAATTATTTTCTGAGAATTCTTCGTAAGACTCATTATTTTCTATTGTAAAGTTTCCGCTATGTGTTGTAATGATAACACATCCATGAATTGCTCCAAATCCATACAAAGCAGTAGCACTCGTACCCTTAACAACTTTAACATTTGCTATTATAGCAGGATCTAAATTTTGAATATTATTTACACCTTTTTTCGTAACGGGAACACCATCAATTATATATAATGGCTGTTGCGAAGTAGAAACACTATTAGCACCTCTAATTATAACTGAACTATTTGAATTTACATAACCAGCATTGTTAGTTGCAGTGACTCCAGCTACTTTACCACTTCGTACTTTATTTGAAGAAGTGTTTGATGTTTTTCTTGTTCTTTTGGCTTTTCTTCTTTCTGCTCCGGACATTGCTACGGATTCACTAGAAATTGCAGAAACTGCATATCCAAACGTTCTTTTTTCTCTACTTATACCTTGGGCAACTACTACAACTTCTTCTAATTTTGCGGTAGATATACTCATAACAACATTCATAATGGAACCATCTTTTTTAACTTCTACTTCTTCAGTTTCATAACCGATAAAAGAAAAATTTAAAACATCTCCAGTATTCGTATGAATCGAATAATTCCCTTCAAAGTCAGTTTGAGAACCCTTGTTCGTTCCTTTAATAATTATATTTACTCCAGGAATTGGTTCGTTATTGACTGCATCTGTAACGGTTCCTGTAATTGTTAGTTCTTGTGCGCGCAATACTCCTGTGAATAAAAACAACAGGGTAAAGTAGTTTAGTAATTTCATAATTGATTATTTTATTATGAAATAAAACTACCACCAGAAAATCTTGCTTACAATCTATACTGAGGGAAGTAGATGTTTTAATTAGGTAAGTCGCCTAAATTGTTAGTGTAAATCATTATGAACTATCTCCAACGTCTTAGCACGCTGGATTTTTCCATTATCAGTTTCTATGAATTGGGGTAGGAAATAGATCTCTTTAGGTATTTCATATTTCGTCAAAATACGTATATGTTGCATTGCTTCTTGTAATGTTTCTTTTACTACAATATCAAAATCACGTTCTACTAACAACACTACTCTATCACCCAGGGAATTATCAGGAATACCAGCAATAAAAAATCGATGCCCAATAAGTAGCTGAAGTTTAGTTTCTATTTCTTCTGGATATAATTTAATGCCTCCACTATTGATTACATTATCAAAGCGACCTTTCCAGATAAACTTTTTATATGTTTTTAACTCCACAACATCATTAGTTATGATCGTTTCTTCATTTAATTGAGGAGCTTTAATAATCAAGCAATTTCTTTCGTCAGTATTTAAAGTGATATTAGGTAGCGCCTTAAAATATTTAGCCTCTTTTTTATCTTTTTTCTTTGGATTAATTCGTCTTGCTGCGATATGCGTAACGGTTTCGGTCATTCCATACGTCTCAAAAACCTTGGTTTTGATCCCTTGAATTAACTCTTTAAGGTTCTCTGACACCTTTCCTCCGCCTACAATCAATTTCTTTATTAAGTGCAACCTATTAATTGAATTATCCAGCTGCAAAGGTACCATCGCACAAAAATCATACTGCTTATATACGGTATCTAATGGATTTGTCTTTGGCGGAACCAAGTCTATCTTCCATCCCAAAATCATTGCTCGAACCAACATCATTTTACCAGCAATATATGCGGCAGGTAGGCATAATAAGGCGGTTGTATCTGCTTCTACCTTGAAAAAAGCACCAGTCGCCTTAGCGCTGTTGATCATGTGTTGTTTATAAACTTTGATTTTCTTCGGCTTACCTGTTGATCCCGAGGTCTGAACAATTATATAGTCGTTATCATTTAACCAATCCAATAAAAAATAACCTACTTCCTGCTCATAGAATTCTCCTTCTTCAATAAAAACACGGGCAATTTGTTGCAATCCAATTGTATCCGAAGACTGTTTATTAATACTAAAACCTTCGTGTATCTCCGGAATAGAAAATGTACGTTCTTTTTGCATATTCAAATTTCAATTTTCTCACATACTCATGGGTTATGTTTGTGTAAATTGTATGTTATCAATTTGTTATCATTATTCTTGTTGAGGAGCTACTTTAATCTTTCCAAATAACTTATCCTTCCATCCAGTCCATTTATACCGTTTGGAAAGAATTAAAATGTAAATTGGGAATACCACAAAGACAGGAATCAATATTTCGAATCCACTTTCGGGTTCTCCAGTGTATAATAATAAAGAATCGGTCTGAAAAGCAGTCCAAGATGATGTAACTAGTAAGGCAGTCACCAGATTGTTTGCTGCATGAAAACCTAATGCAAGCTCTAAACCCTCATCCATTAATGTAATGATACCCAGAAATAATCCTGTGCCTATATAATACACCATAATCTGTGGACCTATTTTTGCAACTTCTGGGTTTCCAAAATGCATCAGTCCAAATATAACCGACGTTACAATTAGTGCTACCCATCGTAATTTAGTGGCTAAACCTAAACCCTGCATCATATAACCTCTAAACAAATATTCCTCAAAACTTGTTTGTATAGGAACAATTAGAATAGCCATAATTGCTAAAACCATAAATGCTTTTGGTTCGAAATTAAGTTGAAATTCTTCGGGATAGAAATAGTATAATATTCCCGTAGTACCTATAATATATAGGGTAACTACACTAAACATAAATAAAACCCTTTTCCAATCAATTTTCGCTCTGGATGTAGTTAGTGATTTTATACTTTGTTGATGTACAACTTTAACCCAAAAAAACAAACCTGCCAAAAAAATTACAAATGGCCCTACTGAGATAAGAAAAAATAGTGGCTTCCCCAGTGTTTCTATTTGTTCTGCCATTATAGCTTCAACATCTACTCCCTTAGAAAACAAAAGATTAACAGCAATTAACCCTAAAAATCCAACCGGAGGAAAGAAATACTTCCACATTCCTAATTTTCCTTTTCTTCCTTGTTCTATATACATCTACAATTTATTTTTAATTTAAATAGGACCCTGCCCAATTTTTAGTAGGTTGATATTGTAATGTTCCTTCTTTTACTAATAAAGGTGCTTTTATATTGTTAGTATACAATCCTCCAGTTCCTAAACCTTGTGGCATGTTACTACCCAAAGTGTACGTATATTGGGCTATAGCATTTAATCCTATATTACTTTCTAAAGCACTAGTAATCCACCATCCTATATCTAATTCATTTGCAATATCAATCCATTCTTGTGTACCTTTAAAACCTCCTATCAAGCTTGGTTTTAAAATTATAAATTGGGGTTGTATAGTTAGTAGCAACTTTTTCTTTTCTGTTACATCAAAAACACCAATTAATTCTTCATCTAATGCAATCGGCAGTGGAGTTCTTTTGCATAATGATTTCATGTCCTGTAATTGCCCTTGTTTAATTGGCTGTTCTATGCTATGAAGATGGTAGGTACTTAATTGTGTTAAATTCCCCAACGCATCTTCTGGAGTAAAAGCGCCATTGGCATCTACCCGAAGTTCAATAATATCTTTAGAAAACTGAGAACGTATGTAAGACAATAATGCTATTTCTTCCTCAAAATTAATAGCTCCAATCTTCATCTTTATACAATCAAACCCTTGATCTAACTTCTTAACGATCTGATTTTTCATGAACTCCTTCTCTCCCATCCATATCAATCCATTGATAGGAATGGCCTCTATACCTTCGGTAAAATTAGAAGGAAACAACGCATAAGGTGATCTGCTTTCAAAGGATTTGTAAGCCATCTCTACACCAAACTGGATACTTGGAAATTCTTTTAATTCTTCCCAAAGTCGTTCTACTCCCAAATGAATATTTTTGCAAGTCCATCGCAATTTTTCTTCATAATCAGGTCTGTCGTCTATACTTAAGGTTCTTAGAATTCCACATTCTCCAATACCTTGTTTCCCTTCAGAAGTAATAACAATAAACCATGTTTCTTTGGTTTTTAAGATACCCCGAGAAGTTCCACTGGGTCTTTTAAATTCTAAAATGTGTTTATAATAGGTAGCTTTCAAGTGTTTATAATTTATTTCTTTACAGTTCTATACTTTCACCGATAGCCAACAACATCAAATCCTTATCTTTCGCAAAAAACTTTTTTTTCGCTTCATCATGATCAATTTCAATATATCCAAAAGTGTCATAATGAACACCTAAAACCTTATCACATGCTATAAAATCACTGGCAATTATTGCATCATCGACACCCATTGTAAAGTTATCTCCTATTGGTAATATTGCTAAATCTAACTTTGTTGCTAAAGGAATTAATTTCATGTCCATGGTCAGAGCGGTATCGCCAGCTACATAAATATTTTTGTGTTCACCTTCAATTACGAATCCTCCTGGTTGCCCTCCATAACTTCCGTCTGGAAAACTACTGGTATGGATTGCATTTACATATTTTACTTTCCCAAAATCAAACTCCCAGTTTCCACCGTGATTCATAGGATGCACTTCGATTCCTTTTTCTTGGTAGTACATTGCAATTTCATAATTGGAAACTATGGTAGCTTCACTATTTTTTGCAATGACTTCTGCATCCAATGTATGATCCTGATGTGCATGCGTTAATAATATAAAGTCAACTTTAAAATCGTTGATATTCACCGTATCTTTAATTAATGGATTTCCAGAAATAAACGGATCTATCAGAACTTTAGTTTCTTTTATTTCCAATAAAAGTGTATTGTGTCCGTAGAATGTGATCTTCATTGTGTGAGGTTTTAAAATTAATAATCTTACAAAAATGATAACAACAGAAGACTGTTCAAAAAGTTATTTAATCTGCTATTGAGAGCTATTCGAGAACAAATAGTTATTAGTTCTCTATTCATTTTAACTTTAGCTTGTTCTGAGCAACATTAAAAGCACACGGTACCTTATCTATATTATATCTTTTTTCAGATAGTATCAAGCTCCACTAGTTTTGAGTTCTTTAAAACTAAGCATCACTAAATTATAAAATCTGTCCTAAACTAAACAATATGGCGAGTAAAAAAGTAGATAGCGCTACTTTTTTTAATTCTGGGTCTAAATGCTTAGTGTTTTTTGTTTTTACTACTTTAACTAAATGAATTAATAGAGGGATAAAAGCTATCAATACTAATAGATTCATATATCGTATATAAGTAAAAAATAAAAATATTAGCATAGATACCATAGCACCCGTAATCAAAAAGTAATGATATTTTTTAGCCTTTGCAATTCCTAGCGTTACTACCAGTGTATTTTTTCCAGCTTTTTTATCACTATCGTGATCTCGCATATTATTAAGGTTAAGTACCGCAGTACTCAGTAAACCTATAGCTATAGCAGGAAGAAAAACTAACAAGTTCAATTCTTTTGTGAATAAGAAATAGCAACCTACGACACTTACCAATCCGAAGAAAATGAACACGAATACATCGCCAAAGCCCTTATAACCGTAGGCAGAATCACCTATGGTATATTTTATCGCAGCTGTAATTGCTCCTATACCTAAAATAAAAAAGAATACTGAATATAGAAAATACGCCTTTCCAAAAGAAACATAGATAAGAAATATTGCCAATACCAAGGTAACCATAGCGGTAATTACAATTCCTCTAAACATTTCTTTCCTTGAAATAGCACCACTTTGTAATGCACGTTGGGGTCCTACTCTATCTTCATTATCTGTACCTTTAACTCCATCTCCATAATCGTTTGCAAAATTAGAAAGTATTTGCAGTCCAAGAGTTGTAGCAATAGCTAACCAAAAAATAGAAGTTTCTGAAAAAAGTAAAAGTTTTCCTCCAAAACCAATTTTATATTCAAAAGATGGATCTATATTTATTGAACCGTTATTAAACATGGACGACCCCACAATAATTCCGGATACGGATAACGGTAATGTTCGAAGTCTTGCTGCTGAAATCCAAGCTTTCAATTTGTTCATTCTCATCTAAATTATCATCAAAGGAACAGTATTTTAATTTTAAAAAAAAATAAAAAAAATCTGGGAATTATTTAAATTAGCAATATGCCAATTCCTTTACCATTAGAATTTCCTTCTTTTAACATATACAGTACACCACTATTAGTATTGGTAGTTCAGGCATATATTTTTGCTTTTCTTCTATTGGTAAGATTTTTCTAAAAAAACACTTCTCTACTTTATTTTTATCCTTGCTTATTTTTATTACCGGGTATCATAGAACCACATACACTATTGGCTTTATGGATTGGTATGAAATCTATCGCAATACAAAAATTAATTATTGGCTTATTGCCTTATCGCTAGCCATTGATCCTCTTTTATACTTTTATGTAAAATCAATCACCACTTCTAATTTCAAATTCAGAAAAAAGGATATTTTACATTGTATCCCAGTTAGTGTATACATCGTTTATAAAATTTCAATTTTTCTTTATGATGCTGCGCAACCAGGATTTAAAGAAACGCAAAATGGATACCTCAAGATTGTATTAGATGAGAAGTATGTTGGGCCACTTGTTGGGATTGTAGAAAATTTGCAGATGCTATTGTATCTGGCTTTTACAATTCAACTCTATTATATCTACAGAAAAAAAATTCAACATTTTTTTTCTAACACCTACAGTTTAGAGCTCAATTGGATTAGAAACTTTCTTTTTATGTACTCTTTTTTATTTCTTTATAGTTTGTTTCAGGGAGTAATCGGATCTATAATAACAGACTTGCACTGGACTCAACGATGGTGGTGTCATTTTTTTACAGCAATAGCTATTATTTATATTGGCATTAAAGGATATTTTACAAACACTCACAAATTAAAAAACCTTAACTTTTCTCTAACTATTGAAAAGAATAATGCAACAGAAGGAACTGTATTACGTGAAGAAATAATTAGATATAAAGAAAAAATACAGCGATTTATGGAAGAGGAACAACCATATATGAACCCCGACCTTAATCTTACGGAGCTCTCTAAAATGCTTAAAATTTCTGCATCAACAGTTTCGGATACAATCAATTCAGGATTTGACAAAAATTTTAATGATTTTGTAAACTCATATCGAGTTGAAGCGGTACAAAAAATGCTTCAAAAAGGAAAACAAGAACAATTATCGCTATTAGGTATTGCTTATGAATGTGAGTTTAATAGCAAAGCAACCTTTAACAGTGTTTTTAAAAAACTGACAAATACATCTCCTTCTCAATATGCTCAATCTCAAAAATAATAAGTGATAGCCTAATTTTTATGAATTTCGCAATTCTACTAAGATGGATTTTTACACTCAATTTTATAGATTAGCAACTTAAACTAGTATTGATTTCTGTTTCAATACAATTCTTGATCTACATAAATGAAACAAATATGTTTTGAGACAATAAAAATAAACACATGAAACATTTAGTTACAACAACACTTTTCGTTCTGTTTTCCTTTCTTATTTCCTGTAAGGATGATACCAAATCAATATCTTCTAAAACCAAAATTAACGAACCAAAAACGGTAAAATCGGTAACCACAGAAAACATGCCTTTTCTTTGGGAAGGAGCTAATGTGTATTTCTTGCTTGCAGATAGATTCAAAAACGGAGATCCAACGAATGACAAGGTTTTAGAACGAACCAAAGAAACTGGTGTATTACGTGGTTTTGAAGGTGGAGACATCCAAGGTATAATTCAAAAAATCGAAGATGGTTATTTTAACGATCTAGGTATTACTGTACTTTGGGTAAATCCATTAGTGGAACAGATTCACGACAGTGTAGATGAAGGAACTGGCAACACATACGCTTTCCACGGATACTGGGCAAAAGACTGGACTGCTATTGATCCTAATTTTGGAACTTATGACGACCTTAAAAAGTTAGTAACAGTTGCACATCAAAACGGAATACGAATCCTGATGGATGTAGTTATCAATCACACGGGCCCCGTAACAGAAAAAGATCCCGTATGGCCCGACGATTGGGTACGTACCTCTCCTCAATGTACCTACAAGGATTACGAAACTGCTGTAAAATGTACGCTGGTTGAGAATCTTCCTGATATCAAAACAGAAAGTGACACAGAAGTAAAGCTTCCGGAGGTATTAGTAGAAAAATGGAAAAAAGAAGGAAGACTAGAGGCTGAAATGGATGAATTAGAGCTCTTTTTTGCAGAAACAGGACTTAAAAGGTCTCCAAAAAACTACATTATTAAATGGCTAACAGATTACATAAGAGAGTTAGGAATTGATGGATATCGGGTAGATACTGTAAAACATGTAGAAGAAGATGTTTGGGCTACACTAGCAACACAAGCTAAAAATGCGTTTGTAGAATGGAAAAACAATAATCCTGATAAAGTGTTGGATAATAATGAGTTTTATGTCCTTGGAGAGTTGTATGGATATGGAATCGATGGAAAACGTTTCTATGATTTTGGAGATCGCAAAGTAGATTATTATGCTCACGGGTTCGATAACCTTATTAATTTTCAGTTTAAATATGATGCAAAGCAATTGAACTATGAAAAATTATACAATAAATATAGTACTACATTACAAACCGGTTTGATCGGTAAGAGTGTCATGAACTACATCACCTCTCACGATGATGGAGATCCATTTGACAAAGAAAGAAACAAAACATACGAGTCTGCGACCAAACTTTTATTGACTCCTGGTATTTCGCAAATATATTATGGAGATGAAACAGGAAGATCCTTAGTCATTGAAGGAGCACAGGGGGATGCAACATTGCGATCTAATATGAATTGGGATGCTTTAGAGCAAGATGAAACAAAATTATTATTGCAGCATTGGCAAAAATTAGGCAAATTCAGAAGAAATCACCCAGCTATTGGCGCCGGAAAGCATAAGATGATTAATGAAAGTCCATATGTCTTTTCTAGAACGTATAGCAAAGATAATTTGGTTGATGGTGTTGTAGTAGGATTAAATCTGAGAAAAGGAACGAAAACTTTAAAGGTTGGTTCCGTTTTTACGGATGGAACTATTGTAAAAGACACCTATTCGGGAATAGAAGCTACTATAAAAGATGGCAACGTAACACTCAAATCTGAGTACGAAATAGTACTATTAGAAGCTAAAAAATAATATTTAGCAAACCGACTCACTAAAATAGGACGGCTCAAATTATAATTTGAGCCGTCCTATTTTGTTTTGAGGCCTAGTATTCATAATTGATTCAGACATTTGAAACATCAAATAATCTAAAATTATTTCAATTATGAAAAATAGTATCAAAAAAATTATTATACCGATTACAACGGCGCATTGGCCTACAGATCTAGTTTTTGCATTTCCCCGAATTATCTGTGGTTATTTTTTAGCATTCAATTTCGGAGGAAGCAAATTTGGAGCGCCGTGGAGTCCCAAAGGATCTCCAGATTTAGCCTTTCTGGAAGTTGTAGACTGGTTTCCAAATGATATTGCCGAATACGGTGGACTTTTTGCTATGTTCCCGGTGTTTTTTGCTTGGATGGGTGCTGCTAGTGAAGCTATTGGCGGTGTATTTCTGCTGTTAGGTGCCAAAACCAGAATCGCTTCTTTCCTGATTATGTGCACAATGATTGTAGCAATATTTCTTCAGAAATGGAATAACGGAATATGGCGGATGCTTCCGGCAATGGGGTTCTTATGGATTTCTATTTATAATCTTATTCTTGGATCTGGAAGATTCGGTATCGATTATATAATAAGCAAAAAATGGTTTAAAGCACCTAAAAATCAACTTAATTCTAGTTTAATTTAAAAAAATCATGAAAAAACTTATAAATCTATTGATGTTGTTGGTTAGCTTGACAATTACAGCTCAAATAAAAGGAAATAAAGAAATAACAACCAGAACTTTTGATGTTAGTAATATCAATAACATAAAGATAAACTTCTATGCACAAGTAATTATTGACCAATCTAAAAAAGAAAGTCTTACCATTACAACCGAAAGTAATCTATTTAATTACATTGATAAAGAAGTAGTAGGTGGTACTTTATACTTAGATCAAAGAGAATGGATACAACCCTCAGAAAATGCTAAAATTATTATTGGAGCTCCCAGCCTTAGAAAAGTATAAAGCGGTACGCACGACATAACTAGAATAATAAATTTTAATAATGAGTATATCCAGGTGGTAGCTCCGATAGGAAAAATCTTTATGGACGGAAAAACAAAAGAATTACGTATCGCTGCAGAACTTGCTTCTGTCGATGCATCGGATTTAATTGCAGAAAATACCAGAATAGATATCTGGAGCCAAGGATCTGCTAGAGTATTTGTCACGAATGAATTGGACGCAAAATTAAGTGATGATTCCATATTAAAGATAATGAACACACCTAATAGAATTAGAGGGGATGCAAAAAAATAGTGAGCAAAAATAGGAAAGAAAAAAACACATCTATAAAATATATAAAGTTTGTTATCAGGAATAACTCGATGACCAGAAACCATTTCTTTGTAGAAGGACCCAACCCTGATGGATCAAAATTTAGCTACGGCTTTCCGATGATGCCGCAGGCTACCAGAAAAGAGAATTGGACCACAGGTACTAAAGTTTAAAAGGTAAATTCATTGGGAAAAAGAAAATTATTAGTAACCGTTAAAGAAGACTATAGAGATACCACGATTTCACTATTTTAATTACGAAATACCCCAAGAAGAACTTACCTCCTGTATTCAAGGAGGTAAGTGTTGGGGAAAACAAAAAAAGTAAGGGAAAAATTGTAATTGGAATACTTTTCAAAGATAAAGAGGATTATGGAATTTTGGTTACGGTTAAACCTCAAACTTTAGCTGGAATATTAGTACGCAACAAATAAGGCACTATGAATCAATTATTTAGGGGGAAATTCCTCTAAATAATCAAATTGTTAAATTTGAAATTTATTTATTTAACAACAAAAATTAAATTTATTGTTTTAAAAGATTTTAAAGATTTATATAAAGGGTTAAATTTGCCATAATCATTTTTTAAACCATACTAATTTTATAATCCTTGGAAAATAAAAAGGCGCTCAAGTTAATTGACAAAATTCTGAATGATCTGGAAAAATCCGGTATCAACACAGACACACTAATTGAAGATCTAAAAACATTAAGATCATATGCTTTAGAACAACAAGTACCATTAGTGGTGAAGGTATTACGACTTACTTATGAACATCTTCTGGAAAATAATAGTTTTCTTATTCCAATTCCAGATGATGAGCCTATCGAAGAAAATGAAACACCAGCAGAAAAAAGCGAAGATGTAAATCCGGTAGAAAGTCTTATGTACCTTATTTCGCTATTAAAGGATTTGAAAAACAAAATGAATGTGATGGATTTGGCGGATTACAGAGATGCATTGAATGCTTAGTTCATAAATTTATTAAAATACTGACCTTCAAAAGCCTTGATATTTCAAGGCTTTTTTTAATAATCTAAGGCCATATCGTAGTTTATTGCTGTTTTTTTTGTCAATTGTAATGATAATAACATTTTTTCGACAAATTTTATGATTTTATAAAGGTGAAAAAATCAATTATATATTATTTTTGTTGCTTGCGGAAAATTATTATGAAGACAAATTCTAGATCTATTAAAAAAACGAGATTACAATTATTACATCAGTATTATAGTTATACAGGTTTCTATAAATTTTTAGGAACCAGTTTAAAAAAAGCGTTACCCCCTATTTTATTATTTATAGCGGGATTATTAATCGTTAATTATTTTGTTATAAATATTAATGATTTATTGCTTTATGTAACCCAAAATTATTCTGATTATGTAGTATTTGGTGTTTTTTTCGCTTCAGAATCTTTATTGGGTCTTATCCCACCAGAAATTTTTATTGCTTGGAGTGATAAAACCTCGACTCCTATTTTATACCTTTCTGTATTAGCTTTATTATCATATCTGGGCGGAGTTATTTCTTATTTTATCGGAAAATCCATTACCAAAATACCTTCTGTTCACGAATATCTAGAAGTTAAAATGGCCAAACATTTAAGAAACACTCGTAAATGGGGAGGTTTTTTAATTGTTGTTGGTGCATTATTACCGATACCTTTTTCGATTACCAGTATAGCTGCCGGAATGATAAAGTATCCTTTTATTAATTATTTACTCTTTGGATTATTGCGATTTGTACGATTCTATCTCTATGCTGTTGCCATTTTTAACTTGGTATAAATAAGATGCTTTCAAGTAATACGTATCCTTTTCTACGAAAATTCTAAATAAATTGATTTCTTTTTATGGAACGATTAGATCGTTTTTTTTATGAACTCTTGCTAAGCAAAGGCGTTTCTGAAAACATTGCAGAATACTTGAATGTTGTTATAGGTGTTTTTCTTTTATTGCTAGTTTTATATCTTTTGGATAAAATTATTAGAAAAGTAGTTCTAAATCTTTTTAAAAAATATGCCTCACGGTCAAAAAATACCTTTGATGATTTTCTGGTAAGAAATAAAACATTTGATTATGTATCCCACATCATACCTTTATCCATTAGTATTTGGATAGTACCAAAATTATTTATCGCTTTTCCGATCGCAGAAAGTTACCTGGAAAGACTATTTGATATTTTAATAATCGCCTTGACTATTTGGATCCTAAGAAGTATCCTGAGAACTTTTAGGGATGTTTTAAAATCTTTGGAGTCTTTAAAAGACAAACCTATAGATAGTTATGTTCAGGTATTTATGATTATTATCTGGGCTATTGGAGCTATTTTTATTTTTTCATCAATTACCGGAAAATCTATTTGGTCCTTCTTAACGGCTCTTGGAGCCATGTCTGCAGTCATACTACTAATATTTAAAGACACTATTCTAGGGTTTGTTGCAAGTATACAAGTAGCGGTAAATGATACCGTAAGAATTGGTGATTGGATTACTATGGATAAATACGGAGCGGACGGAGATGTGATAGAAATTAACTTGTCCTCGGTAAAAGTTCAGAATTTCGATAAAACCATTACTACGATTCCAACATATCACCTTACTTCTGAATCGTTTAGAAATTGGAGAGGGATGATGGATTCTGGAGGAAGAAGAATCAAAAGAGCGTTACTGCTAAAAACTTCGAGTATTAGCTTTCTTTCAGAAGAAGATATAGCCCGTCTGAAAAACATAACGTTGATTAATGAATATATCGAAGAAGCACAAAAGAAAATAAATTTTTATAATCAGGAAAATAAGATAAATAAAGAAATTTTAGTAAACGGTAGAAACCTTTCCAACCTTGGTGTTTTTAGAACGTATGTTGAACTGTATTTAGAAAACCATCCGTATATTAACGAAGATATGACGATTATGAGTCGTCAGTTAGCGCCTACAGCACAAGGAACCCCATTAGAAATATATGCTTTTTGTAATGATAAAATCTGGAAAAACTATGAGAAAATAGTGGCAGACATTTTTGATCATTTATTATCAGCGATCCCCTATTTTAATCTCGAAGTATTCGAATTGAATTATGCTATTGAAAAATAGCTATTTATTTACGTTTATAAATATATTGAGCCTTACATTTGCACCTAGTTATTCAGTACCTTTTATCTATAAAATATGATTACCGTTTTCAGATTAATTAGCTATCTCGAAGGAATTTCATACCTAGCCATACTATTTGTTACGATGCCATTAAAATATTTATTTGCATCGCCAGAACCTAATAAGGTAATAGGGATGGCACACGGTTTTTTGTTTCTTGCGTATATCGTATTTGCTTTTTTGATAAAATCAGAGAAGCAATGGAACAGTAAAACATTAGTCATCGTGTTACTATGCTCTATTATTCCTTTCGGAACTTTCTGGATGGATAAAAAATATCTTTCTAAAAATTAACTGTACCATTAAAGTCTCCTTCATTTTGACTATGCAAGTTTATTACAGAGTGAAAACCTCCATTTCTTGGTTGCAAAGATAAACTACCATCTCTAAGTGGGATGTATTGACCATTTAACAACACTTCAATGATTCTATTATTCTGACTACACTCGCAATTTGAGTAGTTATGATAGTTATAATCATTTTCATTAGCAGTAGCTATTATCAATTCCAAAATATCTCCCGAATTAAGACGATATATAACTTTCTCTAAACCATTTTGGTACCCTGATAATCTTGCTTGTACCACATTATATATTTGCCTACCATATGGTCCATTCTGATTTTGAATTTCACCAAAAACCGAACCATTATGATGATTACAACCTTGATTACAAGAATGAATAACAGGTTTTCTAGGCTTAGTAACTACTCTAGGTTTCGTTCTTCGTCTTGGTCCTTCTTTGCGCCCTATTACCACAACATCTGGAATTGGCAAATCGATATTTACATCTACAGACACTCCTCCACCTATTACTACTTGGCTATGCGCTACAGGAACTAAAAAAAAACAAAAAAGAATAGTTAAAAAATTGATAGTTTTCATAATTGTTGATTAAATCACTTGTGTTAAATATGTTCTAACCAAACATGGTACCAATCTTTACAAAAAACTATTATATTACTCTGGATACTCAATCCTAAGATGATAAATATTCGTTAGCTTACGCTTAAACACTTTTTTAACTTGTTGAATTTCTTTAAACGTAATATTCGCATTCAGAAACTGCCCATCGTCCATTTGCTTATTTACAATTTTTTCTACAAAAGAGTCAATTAAACTACTAGTAGGGTTTTTCAAACTCTTGGAAGCTGCTTCTACACTATCGCTCATCATTAAAATAGCAGTTTCTTTGGAAAAAGGTTTTGGTCCCGGGTACTGAAAATCTTCGGTATTCACATTTTCGTTGATTTCTTTAGCTTTCATGTAAAAATAATATACTGTACTGGTTCCGTGATGTGTTCTTATAAAATCAATAACTCTATCAGGAAGTTTATTTTTTTTTGCTATTTCAATTCCCCTTATTACGTGGTCAATAATAATTTTAGCACTTTCCTTCGGAGATAAAACATCATGCGCATTACCTGAAGCCGTTTGGTTTTCAGTAAAATAAGTAGGATTCGCCATTTTACCGATATCATGATATAATGCTCCCACTCTTACTAACATTACATTTGCACCTATTTCACTAGCAGCAGCTTCAGCAATATTAGCCACATTCAAAGAATGATGAAAAGTACCTGGTGCTTTATCTGATAGCTCTCTTAATAACGAAGAATTCGTATCACTAAGCTCTAACAGAGAAACATCAGAAATTAATCCAAACATTTTTTCATATGCATAAATCAATGGATGCACAATCAAAGTCGCAAAACCACTTATTACAAATAATCCTATGGCCGTCCAGTCAATTTCACTTATGCTTCCTTCATGGATGATATGAAAAGCAATATAGGCTAATATATAAATGACAGTAATCTGTCCTACAGTAATGAATAAGTTTGCTCGTTTGTAGGATTCAGAAATAGTTAAAATGGTTACAATACCTGCAATAATTTGTAAAAATGTATATTCATAACTATTAGGAACTACAAAGCCAAGAATTAACACCGTTACTACATGTGTGAACAAACCAAGTCGAGAATCAAAAAAGGCTTTTAGAATTAAAGGTAAAATACATAGTGGAACGATATAAATATAATCTGATTTATATTTCACTACCAGTGTAGTGATCAGAACCATAAGTAATATATTAAAAGCGATGAAGGTAACCTGTGTATTATTATCATAAATATCTCTACGATATTTTCTGACAAAAAGCAATAACATCAAAAGCGCCAGAGAAACCAAGATTCCATATCCAAAAACAATCCAATAGAAATTTTTATCACTCCATACCTGAGACTCATACTCTGCTTTTAATGAAGTTAATATTTGTAGCTTGTTCCCTTCTACCACTTCTCCCTTGGCTATAATCCTACTACCCTTAGAAACACTCCCTCTAGTTGTAAGCACCTGTGCTAGTTCGTTTTCTAGGGTGCTTTCGGTTAAATTTTGATTTAAGGATACGTTAGGTTTTATCAAGTCATAGAACATGGCGACAAAACCACTCTTAAATTTTGCATACTCGCTTTTGTCAATTCTGGAACTTATAAGATCGGTAACCCCATTGGGCGTTAAAATTTGACCAAAGGTGATAGCTTCTGCCTTATTTCCTTTATTAAGAAAAATTTGTCGGTTATTTTCATAAGTGTATATCTCCTGCAAAACACCATATCGATAAATATCATTAAGTAAAATTCTTCCAAAAAGTTTTGCCTGTATTCCAGAACTACTCTCATCTAAAGTTTCCAGATTACTCTTGAAAGCAGCATCATAGTTTTCTTTTGCCGTTTTAGCAATTATCGTATCATACTGGAAATATGGTATATTGTTATCTTCTATACGCTTCTTCTCTGCATAAATATCTGCCTGAGTTTTTGCTATGGCAAAATCAAACGGAGCATAAAGGTTCTCATACTGCCAAGGCTTTCCTTTGGTAAACTCATACTTAAAAATGCCTCCTTTAGGAAATAGATAAACAATCAGTATCAATGTACTGATAAGGAGAAAACCTTTATATAAAAGGGACTGGTTTTTATAAAAACTATTTAAAAATTTCTTCACAAGAATAATACTATATAATATCCAAAAGTACTAAAAAATAAGTCAGTAAAAAGAAGCCAAAGAATTGGTATGTACTTATTATATGGAAATCATAAATCCTATAAATAACTTAGCTATGTATATCCTCTAAAAATCCTTAAATTCGCAAAAAACAAACACATATATCAAAACGAATAATATAATGAGCAAAGATGTCGTAATCGTATCAGCTGCACGTACACCAATAGGAAGTTTTCTGGGTAGTTTATCTACTGTCCCAGCCACTCAATTAGGATCAGTAGCAATTAAAGGAGCTTTGGAAAAAATAAATTTAGACCCTTCTCTAGTTCAGGAAGTATTTATGGGAAATGTTGTACAGGCCGGTAATGGACAAGCACCTGCCAGACAAGCCGCTTTAGGCGCTGGAATTAGTGATACTGTTCCTTGTACAACTGTTAATAAAGTATGTGCTAGTGGTATGAAGGCTGTCATGCATGCTGCTCAGGCAATAGCCTTAGGCGATGCAGATATTATTGTAGCTGGCGGAATGGAAAACATGAGTCTGATTCCACATTACGTAAGATTGAGAGCGGGTCATAAATTTGGCTCACAAACATTAGAAGATGGTATGCAACGGGATGGTTTAGTTGATGTATACGACCAAAATGCCATGGGAGTTTGTGCAGATCTTTGTGCTACAGAGCATAATTTTAGTAGAGAAGATCAGGATGCTTTTGCTATTCAATCTTATGAGCGTTCTGCAAAAGCTTGGTCTGATGGTAAGTTTGCTGATGAAGTAGTTCCTGTTCCCGTACCACAACGTCGCGGCGAACCTGTAATGATTACTGAAGACGAAGAATATAGAAACGTAAAAATGGAAAAAATCCCTGCTTTGCGTCCTGCTTTTACAAAAGATGGAACGGTTACTGCCGCCAATGCCTCTACGATTAATGACGGTGCTGGAGCGGTAGTAGTTATGAGCGCAGAGAAAGCAGCTGAACTTGGATTGAAACCTATTGTCAAAATCAAAAGTTATGCAGATGCAGCTCAGGAACCCAAATGGTTCACTACAGCACCAGCAAAAGCATTACCCAAAGCAATAGCAAAAGCAGGAATCACATTAGATGATGTGGACTTCTTTGAATTTAATGAAGCTTTTTCTGTGGTAGGACTAGCCAACATGAAATTACTTGGGTTAAAGGATACTAATACCAATATTAATGGAGGAGCTGTATCTTTAGGACACCCTTTAGGATGTTCCGGTGTGCGAATCCTAATTACCTTGATGAGTGTTCTCGAGCAAAACAACGCGAAGACCGGTGCAGCAGCTATTTGTAATGGTGGTGGCGGTGCTTCTGCAATGGTAATTGAACGATTGTAATTAGGTTGAATAGTATTATTTGAAATTCTATTAAGTTTTTAATATCTAGTACCTCAAAACATACATGCTATACGGTATTTGCAATCTTAGTATTGTTCCTTTACGTTTGGAACCAAGTGATCCTAGTGAAATGGTATCACAAGTGTTATATGGTGAATATTTTAAAGTAATAGAAAAACGAAAAAAATGGAGCCGAATTCGCTTGGCTTTTGATACATATGAAGGTTGGATAGATAATAAACAATATCTTGAAATTACTGAAGAATCATATCAGTACTTTGATTTGAAGCCGTTGGATGTTTCATCAGATTTAATTGATTTTGTAAGTTGCGAAGAACATCAACTAATGCCAATTATTTTAGGGTCTTCTTTAGGGGCATTAGATTTTTTTAAACACCAGTATGATGGTAATAGAATTACTAAAACGCAACCCAAAGAAAAGTTGGTTGAAACAGCATTTCTTTTTTTAAATGCACCGTATTTATGGGGTGGAAAAACAAACTTTGGAATTGATTGTAGCGGGTTTACCCAAATGGTCTACAGATTAAACGGATACAAGCTGTTAAGAGATGCTTCGTTACAAGCAACGCAAGGGGATCCACTAAGTTTTATTGAGGAAAGTGAACCAGGTGATCTTGCCTTTTTTGATAATGATGAGGGAGCTATTACCCATGTTGGGATTATTATGAAAGATAACTATATCATCCATGCGCACGGCAAAGTGCGCGTGGATCGTATAGACCACACAGGCATTTTTAATGTAGAAAGACGTCTATATACACATAAATTAAGGGTGATCAAGAAAATTGTGTAAAAAATGAAAACTATTGATACTTCAGTGTTACAAATAGGCAGAGTTTTTACTAAGAACACCCATAAACTTCTAGAGATCAGTCGTCAAACATTTTACGACTCCTTTGGACCTCCGCTTAATACCGAAAAAAATATCCAGCAGTATCTAAATGAAAAATTCACTCTGGATAACATAACAAAAGAACTAAAGGATTCTAACTCTTATTTTTATTTTGCCAAATTGCGCGATGAAATCATTGGTTATTTAAAATTGAATACGAAGGAAGCGCAAACAGAACCTTTAGCAGGAAATGGACTGGAAATTGAACGGATTTATTTGGTAAGCACTTATCAAGGTAGAGGCATTGGACAATTTTTAATTAATGAGATATTAAATATATCAAAAGAAAAGAAAGTAGCATTCATCTGGTTAGGTGTATGGAATTATAATAAAAGAGCCGTCCGATTTTATGAACGAAATGGGTTCAAAACCTTTGACGAACACAAATTTATGCTGGGATCAGATGAGCAAACTGATCTTATGATGAAACGTGTACTATTATAGCAAGTTAAAATTTTAGTATTTTCATAACACTCAGATAGTTTTATTCTTCATAAATTTGGAACGATCATTTCAGTAAAATGCCAAAAGTAGAAACATTTGATAGAAAGCAAGTGTTGCAGAGTGCAACAGAAGTATTCCACAAAAAGGGGTACAACGGAACGTCCATGCAGGATTTAGTAGATGCCACAACTCTAAACCGTTCTAGTATTTATAATTCTTTTGGAAGTAAACTTGGTCTGTTTCTGGAAGTACTTTCTTATTATCAATCTATTACAAAAAAGGATATCGCGAAAGAGATGATACAAGCGCAAAACTCTTCAGATATTGTTAATAGAATTTTTGAAATGTATTTGAATGATATTATATCAGATACAGATAGAAAAGGATGTTTGATTGTCAATTGTAAATCCGAAATGACGAATCAAGAACCTTTGATTAAATCTTTTATGGAACAAAATCAAGAACAAACCCTTGCCATTCTTGAAGATTTGGTTCATAATGGCCAAATGGAAAAGATTTTTAATGAGCATCAATCCGCTAGCCAATATGCTCTTTATCTATACTTGGCAATACAAGGATTTCGCATGACTGGAATACTTAATAATAATGAAGAAGAACTGAGAAACCTAATAAACACGGTACTTAAAGTACTATACTAATTTTTTTAACTTATTTTGAAACGATTGTTTCAAATAAAATTAACATAACATGAATAAATTAAAAAACAAAGTTGCTGTAATAACAGGAGCTAACAGTGGTATTGGATTAGCAACTGCCAAACTATATCTAAAAGAAGGTGCTAAAGTGGTAGTCTCCGGAAGGCGTCAGGAAGCACTCGATGAAGTAGCAAAAGATTTAGAAGGTGATTTCATAACGGTAAAAGCAGACGTTTCCATAGCAGAAGATAATAAGCGTTTGATACAGGAAGCTACTAGCAAATACGGAAAAATCGATATCTTATTTCTTAATGCCGGAATAGCGCCACCTATGCCTACTTCTGATATTACAGAAGACCACTACGATCATATATTTGACATTAATGTCAAAGGACCTATCATCGCCACTAAAGAAGCATTACCACATATTAAGGATGGAGGCACAATCCTTTTTACAAGTTCTATTGTTCATCAAAAAGGATTTGATGGATTGGCAGTCTACTCTGCTTCCAAAGGGGCATTGAGAGCTTATCAAAGAGTGTTAACATCTGAAGTGAAATCTAGAGGTATACGTGTAAACGCCATAGCACCCGGACCTATCGATACTCCGATTTATGATAAGATGGGATTACCAGAAGATGTAGTAGAAGAAATGGGTAAAGGATTTGCACAACAGGTGCCACTTGGACGTTTTGGAACGTCTGAGGAAATAGCGAAATCAGCTTTATTCCTCGCTTCAGATGATGCTTCTTATATTAATGGAGTGGAACTGGAAGTAGATGGTGGATTGAGTCAGATATAGTCTTTTTTTTAGAACTAAAAAGGGTTGATAATTTATTATCAACCCTTTTTCTATATTAGAAATTTCACTCCTATTTTAGTTTTAGCATAACAAAAATGACTGCAAGAGTCAAAACACGGGCTGTATCCTTATAAAAAAATAAAAATCTTCAGCAACATGTTTTATCTCAATTATAAAATTTGCGGACATAAACTATGTATAATCATAGCTCTAATATCTGTCTGATCATCTGATTAGTAAAGCCCCATTCGTTGTCATACCAAATCATAATTTTCACCAAATCTCCATCTACTACCCTAGTCATAGAGGCATCCACTGTGGCCGCAAAAGGATTCATCTGGATATCTGAAGATACTATAGGCTCATAGGTAACGTCAAGCACCTTCCTATATCGATCTGTTTTAGCCTCTTTTAGAAGTATCTCATTAATTTCCTCTGCAGTTGTATCTCTTTCTGCTATAAAGGTAACATCACTTACAGATCCCACAGGAACAGGTGTTCTAACAGCTACTCCATCAAACTTACCTTCAAACTGTGGTAATGCTTTTGTCGTTGCGATTGCTGCACCCGTAGAAGTAGGTGTAAGATTAATGGCTCCTGCTCTGCCCATTCTGGGATTCTTTTTAGACGGGGCATCTACCAAAGTTTGGGATGCTGTATATGCGTGAATTGTATTAAGAATTGCTTTTTTTATTCCTAAAGTTCTACCTAGAATTTCTACAACGGGACTGATGTTATTAGTTGTACAACTAGCACAAGAAAAGATCGCTGTTTTACCATCCGCTGTATTTACTCCGTGGACAACAGTTGGCGTGTCTTTACTCTTTGTAGGACCTGAGATAACTACATTAGTAGCACCAGCTTTAATATGCTTTTCTGCATCTTCACGATTGGTAAAAAAACCAGTACTTTCTATTACAATATCAATATTATTTTCTTTCCATGGTAGTTGCTCAGGATCTCTTTGATTATAATATAATATTTTTTTTTCATCAACGTGTAAATGATCCTCGTGAACGCGTACTTCTTTATCATAAATTCCGTAAACACTATCATATTTTAAAAGATACTGTGCGTTCTCTACTGACATTAAGTCATTGACTGCTACCACTTGTAATCCAGGTTCTTCCATAATCACTTTTAGGGCAGCACGACCTATTCTCCCAAATCCATTGATTGCTATTCTTTTCATATTTTAATGTTTTGTTGGTTTATAAATTTGTTGTAAACACATTTTATTGTCGTTTAAAATAAATAAAAATTACATTACTTATCGATCAAAGAAACTCCATTCAAATCCGTTGTTAACACATCACTCATGTAATCAAAATATGGGCGTAATAATTCATAATGATGCACTAGTTTGTCTAAAAAATCTTTAGCAAACACCTCTTTATCTGTAAATTGATGACGTACAAAAAATGATTTATTTTTAATCAAATCAATTGCAGGGTGATCTTTGCTAAAGCCTTTTGGTGAAGTCTTTACCTGGTATTCTGTGTTAAAACCACCAAACGCTTTACTAAATTCTGAATCAGAAAGAATATCTCGTATTTCCTGATCATCCATTTCAAATTCTTTTCGTATTCTTAACAAATCCTTGGGTTCTGGACTAAAAAAACCACCAGCCATTAAAGAATTACCAGGTTCTAATCGCAAATAATATCCTCCCCGCCTATGAGCTCCTGCCCTACTAAAACTAGCACTTCTATGTATATTGTAGGGAGTTTTGTCTTTACTAAAACGAACATCGCGGTTAATACGAAAAATCTTTGTTTTTTCTATCTCATCATGTTCATTAAGTCTTTCTGCAACTGCGGTATAAAATGCTTTCAATTCTTTTTCATTAGCTTGATAACGTTTTTTATGTTCTTGCATCCAATCCCTGTGATTGTTATTTTTTAGGTCTTTTAAGAACTCAAAGGATGATTTAGGTATCGTACTCATAAATTTACTTTAGTATTAAAATTACTAAAATCTAAACGTTGAGTAGAAGTTTAACTAAATTTTAAATAATAGCGTAAACCTTCTTTAAAAAAAATCAAAGAAGGTTTACCAAATATTCATATAAATGTTACCAAGAAAAACTGATATATACTATTAGAATTGTTCTAACAAATAGTTTATTAAATCGGTAGTTGTTACGATTCCTGCCAGTTTACCATTATCGATAACTGGTAATGCGTGAAATTCTCTCTTGGCTAATATTTCTGCTACCTCTTTTATCGTTGTATTGGAGCTAACGCTTACCAGGTTTTTCGCCATGACTTGTTCTATAGTAAACATCTCATACACCACTGTATCTACATCTCCATCACTATCATTAATCGCATCGGCAAAACTTATACGCAGTAAATCTGTATAACTTAACATTCCTATGATGGCATCACCTTTAACTACAGGTATATGTCTGATTTTATTTTCTTTGAATAGCATTTCTGCAGTTTCTAATCCGTTTGTGCTATTTAATGTGATCACATCAGAAGTCATTAGTTTGGAAACAGGAGTTCTTTTTTTCATGTTGAATTAATTTAAAAATGATATTCAAATTTATTATTATATTCCAACAAAAATTATGATAAATGTCAGTTACATATAAGAGTAAAAGGCTAATCATTTTTTTACGAAGTTACTTCCAGTATAAACTATTGTTACGAATAAACTTGATTATTCTCTTCCGAGTTTTGACCTAAATTTATGTATTACTATCAATTCTTGCCTTTCTTTGTTATAATTATTGTAAAAATGTAAGTATTTATATTTAAATAAGACTTCTCTATTTCTTTATTCTATATATTTACTAGACTTTTCAAAATAGGCACAATGACTAGAGAAAGAGAACAAATTATAGCTAAGATTGAAAAACAGAAAAAAAACCCTAATCTAAAGCTAAAACTGAAAGAAAGAACCGAGTATTTTACCAATCTTCTTTTTTACACTTTATTTGATTCTGACACAGAAGTGGAGAAAAATATTGATCTGTTAGAACAAACCTTCGAAGAGCTTGTAGATCTTGCCTGTTGGGAAGTAGAAAGGCCTTGTAGCAAAATATGGCACTCGTATTTACAAAAATTACCAGAAATATTACAAAAGCTCAATAAAGACGCAGATTCATTTATGAAAAGTGATCCTGCAGCAAATTCTATAGAAGAAGTGTATCTCGCATATCCTGGATTTTATGCTATCGCAATTTATAGATTGAGTCATGAACTATTAAAATTTGGATTACCGCTAATTCCAAGATTAATGACAGAATACTCCCATCGATTGACTGGTACAGATATTAATCCTGGTGCTGAGATTGGAGAATCTTTCTTTATTGATCATGCAACCGGAATAGTAATCGGAGAAACCGCGATTATCAGAAATAATGTAAAAATATATCAAGGTGTTACATTAGGTGGGTTGTATGTAGATAGAAAACTTCGAAATGTTAAAAGACACCCTACAGTAGAAAACAATGTTACTATTTACGCCAACGCCACCATCTTGGGTGGCACAACAATTATTGGGGCGAATAGTACCATTGGTGGTAATGCTTGGATTACCTCCTCTGTACCCCAAAACTCAATTATATCAAATACTTCAGAAATAAAGATCAAAAAAGTTATTTAATGTCGCATAGTATTTTAGACCTTATCGGAAACACGCCTTTGGTGAAAGCTACTTCGCTTATTAAAAATCCAAATATTACATTATTTTTAAAATTAGAAGGGCACAATCCAGGAGGAAGCGTAAAAGATCGTGCAGCTTATAATATGATTAAATCTGCTTTAAATAGAGGTGATATTGATCAAAATACGAAGCTAATTGAAGCAACCAGTGGTAATACTGGTATTGCATTAGCCATGATTGCTGGTATATTTAAACTGGATATAGAACTGGTGATGCCAGAAAATTCTACTAAAGAACGTGTACAAACAATGCGTGCATATGGTGCAAAGGTCACTTTAACCCCTGAAGATATTGGAATCGAAGGAGCACGTGATTATGCAGAAACTAAAGTAGCTGATAGTGGTTATATCACGTTGAATCAATTTGCCAATGATGATAATTGGAAAGCACATTATAAAACAACAGGACCTGAGATATGGAAAGATACCGAAGGTAAAATAACTCATTTTGTCTCCTCAATGGGAACCACAGGGACCATTATGGGAACTTCCACCTATCTAAAAGAACAATCAAAAGACATTAAAATTGTTGGCGTACAACCCACAGATGAATCACGAATTCCAGGAATTCGAAAATGGCCAAAAGAATACCTCCCAAAAATTTTTAATCCTTCTAAAGTAGACCAAGTTATAGAAGTTAGTCAGGAAGAAGCTACCAAAATGGCCAAAAGACTTGCCAAAGATGAGGGTGTGTTCTCAGGAATGAGCAGTGGCGGATCTGTAACCGCAGCATTAAAGTTAGCAGAAACATTAGATCATGGTGTTCTGGTAGCTATTATTTGCGATCGTGGTGATCGGTATCTTAGTTCAGACTTGTTTTTATAAATAAAGCATACTTTTCAAACCTATAGTAACTAACCGTAACCATATATAAACTTATAAGTATAAACGTATGAAACGTATTTTCATGTACCTATCTATCTTATCAACAATCATTTCGTGTTCAGAAAAAAAAGTAGCCTATACCAGTTTTGAAGAATATCCTACTCCCACAGAAGCGAACCTTTGGATAGATTATTCTAGAGAAGTTACATCGTTTAAAATATGGTCTCCCACCGCAGAAAAAATACAATTACATCTATATCAAACGGGTAACGATGGTACTCCGTTAGAAACCTTAGCATTAAAAAAAGGAGAAAAAGGAGTATGGGAATTGCAAATTAAGAGAGACCTGCAAGGCACTTATTACACCTATCAAACGATGATAGATGGAAATTGGTTAGAAGAAACCCCAGGAATATATGCAAAAGCCACCGGAGTAAATGGGAAAAGAGCAATGGTGCTAAATTTTGAGACTACAAATCCTGATAAATGGAGTCAAGATAGAGGTCCTGAACTGAAATATCCAAATGAAGCTATAATTTATGAGCTTCACATACGAGATATGACAATTCATCCACAATCAGGATCAAGTATGCCAGGTAAATATTTGGGATTGGTAGAAAAAGGTACCAAAGGACCTGATAGTATAGCTACCGGAATAGACCACCTAAAAGAATTAGGAATCACACATGTGCATTTACTTCCTACGTATGACCACTACGCTATCGATGAAACAAAATTAGAAAAACCTCAATTTAATTGGGGATATGATCCGCAAAATTATAATGTGCCGGAAGGTTCCTTTTCTTCTGATCCTTATCATGCGGAAGTGCGAATCAAAGAGTTTAAACAAATGGTTAAAACTTTTCACGATAATGGGATCGGTGTTATTTTGGACGTGGTATATAATCATACCGGGAAAACCGAAAATTCTAATTTTAATTTAGAAGTTCCCGGATATTATTACCGCCAATGGGAAGATGGAAAACCTTCTGATGCGTCGGCCTGTGGTAACGAAACTGCCTCGGATCGAGTAATGGTGCAGAAATACATTACTGAATCTGTAGCATATTGGGCAAAAGAATATCATTTAGATGGTTTTCGATTTGATTTGATGGGGATACACGATACAGAAACTATGAATAAGGTAGCTGAAACTGTGAAAGGTATCAATCCAAATATCTTTATCTATGGTGAAGGATGGACCGCCGGAGATTCTCCTTTAGCAGAAGAAAGAAGAGCATTAAAAAAGTATACTATGAAAATGCCACAAATTTCTGCTTTTAGTGATGATCTAAGAGATGGGTTAAAAGGTTCTGTTTTTAAAGAAGAAAGTACAGGATTTGTAAGTGGCGCTAAAAACACGGAGGAATCAGTTAAAATGGGAATAGTAGGATCAATCAAACATCCACAAGTTGATTATACTAAAATAAATTATTCCAAAGCCCCTTGGGCAAATGAACCTTGGCAATCGGTTTCTTACGTTTCTTGTCACGATAACCATACCGTATTTGACAAATTGAAAATATCCCGAAAAGATGCTTCACATAAACAATTAGTAGCTATGCAGAGGCTAACCAATGCTATTGTAATGACTTCTCAGGGAATTGCTTTTATACATGCTGGAGCGGAAATGTTACGTACCAAAAATGGTGAACACAACTCTTATAATCTTCCTGATAGTATTAACCAAATTGATTGGAGCTGGAAAAGTACCAACTCAGATGTGGTTGCTTACTATAAAAACCTAATTGCTTTAAGAAAAGCACATCCGGCGTTTAGAATGAATGACGCTGATCAGGTTACGACTAATTTAGAGTTTACAAATGATAAAAATGGGTTAATTAGCTACCAGATTAGCAACAATGCTAATGGTGATTCTTGGAAAAACATCTATGTGATTTATAATAGTAACCCTAAAGCGATCACACACGATCTTAAAGGAAATTGGAAAATAGCCGTATCGGGCAACACGTTTGATTTTGAAGGAAAGAAAATAGTGAAAAATAAAGTCGTAGTGCCCCCTATATCAATGATGATATTGTTTCAGGAGCGATAAGAGGGATTTTAGAGTAACTTTCAAAAGTTTTTTTTTCAATAAATGTTGGCTAAATGTGACTTGTTTCATTTTATGTATATTAGTTAGTATGAACTAAATATAGTATCGATGATGAGCAATAAAATAACACAAGCTTGTATAAAAACTTTCATACAATAGGCAAAGCTTTTTTTATACTATTCTGTGTACTAATTATGTTTTACACGCATAACATGGATCTTTTTATTATTTCAATATACCACTATTCATCAAAATATTTGAAAACCCCAAAATATACTATAGCGGTTTGAATGAGAAGGATAAAACTTCTATAGAGTATCACTTGTTACCTTATTTTTCTCATCATTTTTATAAAATTCAAAGGTAAATATCAATATATTGAGCCCGTAATACACAAATGCTTGGTTTTTTATTATAGTATAAAAAAGTGTACAAGTTAGAGTAACATTTTCCCCACTAAAGGAACTAATTAAAGAAAGGAAATTATAACAATCACACTATGGAAAAAAAAATCGGTATAATTATAGCTTGTTTACTTAGTATAGGCACCTTCGGTCAAATTACTTTTGACCAAGGATATTTTATAACCAATACAAATGAAAAAGTAGAATGCCTCATTAGAAATAATGATTGGAAAAACAATCCTAAAGAAATCAAGTACAAATTAAACGAAGATTCTGAAGAAAAAGTTTTCTCTACCAAAAACTGCAAAGAGTTTGGTATTGATAATATATCTAAGTATCAGAGATCAGAAGTACAAATAGATCGATCCAGTAATAACACAACCGATTTAAGTGTAAACAAAGAGCCTATTTTTAACAAAGAAGTGCTGTTTCTAAAAATACTTATAGAAGGAGAAAAAAATCTTTATAAGTATGCGGATAAAAACTTAACAAGGTACTTTTACAATAAAGATGATAATACTATTTCGCAATTAATTTTCAAAAATTACATCAATTCTGAAAATAAAATAGGAAAGAACACAGCGTATAAAGTACAATTATGGCAAGATTTGAAATGTAATTCTATCACGATTAAAACGATAAATAATGTAGGTTACAATAGCAAAGATCTTACTCGTTTTTTTGAAAACTACAATAAATGTCAACAATCCGAATTTACCAATTATACAACCAAACAAAAACGAGACTTTTTTAACCTAAGCTTTAGACCGGGAATTAAAAGCTCGTCACTTTCTATAAATAACTTCACGACAGACCTACCTACTTTTTCGGTAGATTTCGATAGTAAAATCGACGCAAGATTTGGTATAGAAGCAGAATTTATATTGCCTTTTAACAGAAATAAATGGAGTTTTTTTGCAGAGCCCACTTATCAATCCTATAAAGAGTCTTTTACTTTCGAATCCGGAATAAAAGTAGATGTGGATTATACCTCTATAGAATTACCTTTGGGAATAAGGCATTATTTGTTTTTAAGTAAACAATCAAAATTGTTTGTTAATGGCGCAGTTGTTCTTGATTTCCCACTTGGTGATGCTGCTATTACGTATGAAAGAGGCCCAACACTTGATTTAAGCTCTGAAGTTAATTTTTCTTACGGTATAGGATATACATATAAAAACACCTATACCATAGAGTTAAGAAATCAGACAATTCGAAATGTTTTAGGTTCTTCGCCTTCTTGGAATTCTAAATACAATTCATTATCAATAATCCTGGGATACGCTATCTTTTAAAAAGTTGAACCGGATCTTGATATTATAAATAAATTTTACAACTTTTAAAAAAGAAATAAGTAATAGATGCTTTTTTACTTTCTTTGTATTTATGCCAGAACAACAAATTCTAAATACACTAAAAGACTATTTCGGTTACGATAGTTTTCGACCATTACAACAAAATATTATTGAATCTGTATTTAAAGGGAATGATAATATGGTTGTAATGCCAACAGGTGGTGGAAAATCAATTTGCTATCAACTTCCTGCACTACTGCTGCCAGGTATAACACTTGTGATTTCTCCGTTAATTGCTTTAATGAAAGATCAGGTAGATGGATTACTTGCCAACGGCGTACAGGCTGCTTTTGTAAATAGCAGTCAAAATGAAAAAGAACAACAAGAAATTTATGAAAAAATTCAGGATAGTAAGATTAAACTGCTATATGTAGCTCCAGAAAGCCTGAATTTTCTGGATAACATGCTTTCTCAAACAGAAATTAGCTTGGTCGCGATTGATGAAGCACATTGTATTTCGGCTTGGGGTCATGATTTTAGACCCGCATATACACAATTAGGGTATCTTAAAAAAAGATTTCCTGATACGCCTGTTATTGCACTAACAGCTACAGCAGATAAAGCTACTCGTCAGGATATATGTGAACAACTACATATTCCAAATGCAAAACAATTTTTGGCTTCTTTCGACCGTAAAAACCTAAGTTTAGAAGTTCGCCCTGGTAACAAGAGAATAGAACAGATTTTTGATTTTCTTAAAGACAAAATTAATGATGCCGGTATCATCTATTGTTTGAGCAGGAAAACGACAGAAATGCTTGCAGAAAAACTTCAACGTCAGGGAATCATTGCAGAAGCGTATCATGCAGGAATTGATCACGAAAAACGTGCTAACGTGCAAGAGGGATTTATAAATGACCGCATACAAATCGTATGCGCCACCGTTGCCTTTGGAATGGGAATCGATAAATCCAATGTGCGCTGGGTGATTCACTATAATTTGCCTAAGAACATAGAAGGATATTATCAAGAAATTGGTCGTGCTGGTCGGGATGGATTACCTTCATCTACTCTCCTTTTTCATAGTTATGCCGATGTAGTACAACTGCAGAAGTTTGCCACCACATCTGGTAATCAAGAAGTACAAATGGCCAAGTTAGAAAGGATGAAGCAATATGCAGATTCGCTAAGTTGTAGAAGGAAAATACTATTGAGCTATTTTGGAGAATTAATTGAAGAGGATTGTGGTAATTGTGATGTGTGTAAGAACCCACCAAGCTTTATTGATGGTACTGTTATCGCCCAAAAAGCTTTATCAACAGTGGTTAGGATCAAAGAAGAAGAACCGATCGGAACCGTAATTGATATACTTAGAGGAGCGCAAAATGCGGTAATTTTAGATAAAGGATATCAAAAAGTTAAAACGTATGGAATTGCTAGTGATATTTCCTGGAGAGATTGGCAGCAATATATTATCCAGCTTATAAATCAGGGGTATCTAGAAATTGCTTTTCATCTACATAATAAACTTAAGCTCACATCTCTATCTAAAAAAGTACTATTCGAAGGAGAAAAGGTGCTTCTGGCAAATTTGGCAGAATTTGAAAAGATCAAACAATCAGTTGAGATACCAATTAAAAAAACCAAACCAAACTCATTGTTCGAGAAATTACGTGAATTGCGATTAGACCTCGCTAAAGACGCAGGAATTCCTGCATATCAGATTTTTAATGATGCCTCTTTAAAAGAAATGGAAAAGTCCAGACCGATGAGCGATGAGGAGTTTATGCAAATTAGTGGTGTTGGTAAGCTAAAAATGCAGAACTATGGATATCAATTCATAAAAGCAATTATCGATTTTTCCTCAGAAAAGACTACAAGGAAGAAAAAGTCAAATAAAAACAAAGGTAATTCCTATAAAGAAACCCTAAATCTATACGAGCAAGGATTGTCTATAGAAGAAATTGCACAGGAAAGAAAACTGGCACAGTCAACTATTTTTTCTCATATCTTGAAACTACACCAAGATGGAGAGAATATTGATTTGAAACAATTTGTCAGTAACGATGATGTTAATTCTGTAAAAGAAGCAAAAGAAATACTTGATAATCCAGATAGCTTAAAGTCTTATTTTGAGCATTTTGAACAAGCGCTTGATTATAATACTATAAAATTAGCACTAGCAGTTTTAGAAAGTAATTAATCACAAGAAATAGGAATCATAGTGTAAAAAGGTCCCTGATCACAACCATCCATAAGTTCCCTTAATCCAGTTTCTATCAAAAAAACTTTCCGTTTTACAGACAAGTAAACTGCAATCACGTTTTGATACAGTAAACAATTTTCATCTATATCTATTCCACCATTACAACAAAATCCGTGTGACATTATTCTGGGTAATGTAAACTTTTCACTGGTGTATGGAATAGCATCCATATGTACGCTAACATACATTCCATCAATATCACCTTCATTTACTACTTTAAATTTTTCAACCATTGTCAATGTATAGTAAGTATCATTTTCGAGAATATTATTTACACTTTCATAAATTGATTGTCGTTTAGTAACCGTAAATGGATCAGCTTCTTCATTGGGAGAAATAATTATTTCTCGTATCACTTTTCCTTCTGCAGATCCTATTTTTTTCAGAGAAGTACCCAAATCAATACAACAAGAATAAGCACTATATTCAACCAAGTAATGAAAACCATCTTCAGAGATAGCAGGAAGGTTCTCCAGAATTAAATTATCACTATAATGGTTCACAAAAGGTTTAAGGGATTCCTGAGCGGTTAAATGCTTACTTGTTATAAGCAATAATAAAAAGAGTAGCATTTTATATTTCATTACAGTCTGATGTTAAACAATTCTATAGAAAGCATACTACAAACTTCCTGAAATCAATACATTGAGCATACCCTGTAAACCGTGAAATCATGTGTAGTTTTTGGAAATCTTAGTGAGAATAGTTTTTGAGTGATGGAGAATAGCACCTAACATTCTCCTAAAATTGTATTTATCAATTCTACAATGTGTAAGCTTCTCTAAAAACGGGAAGAATATACCCGTAAAGAATGAACTCTAATATCTTTGAGAACAATAAGCAATAGACTTACTAAAGAAACAACAACATCGATAGGTTTCATTTATGAAGTATTTTAATTATTCTTCAGTTTTTGGAACTCTTTTTTAATTTCCTTACCAACCTCTTTAAATTCCTTGCCAATGTTTTTAGCTGCAGGTTTAATTTCTTTACCTAGTTTCTTGAACTCAGCCTTTAGCTCTTTGGTCCATTTTTTAAATTCCTGATTAGATTTTATTTGTTGAAAAGTCTTTTCTCCTTCTTTGTAAACCACTTTAACTCCCTTTTTTAGCTTACTTTGATTGTATGCTGTCTTCAATTCAACCAGCCCTTCCTTGACATCCACTTCTAGCTGATTTGTGGTTGCCTTTACATTAAATTCTGTACCTAAAACTTTAACCTCTCCATGATCGGTTATTACTACAAAGGGATGCTCATGAGCAACTACATCAAAAAAAGCTTCTCCTTCTAATTTTACATTACGCAAATTAAAATCTTCATTATACTTGATCGAACTATTATGATTGAGTAACGCTAAAGAACCATCAGGAAGATTAATGGATCTATATTTTTTCCCAGTAGTAACAGTTGTCGTATCCGTGCAACCGATAAAAAGTAATAAAAAACTAATCATCAAACCATGGATCCTATTAAAATTGCTACAATGTTTCATATCCTTTATTTAATTTTTATGATCCCAAAATGAATAAATTTTATAATCATCCCTATATTGAGCTTCCATATTTATTTAATATATTTTTCTTATTATTTACGGTTACAAACAAATCATCTAAAGCCTTTTTAGCTAGATCTATGTGTAAATTTTGATCGTATAATAATACGTACATATCGCTAATTGATATTCCTTCAGTATGAATTTTCTCAGGTATCAAAATGTCATCTGTTTTAACAAAACCAGCAGTCAATACTCTTATATAAATGCCAGGTTTTACTGCTTCAATAAACTGTTTTAAAACTGCTTGTGTTCCAAAACGTATTCCTAGCTTATAACACGGTTGTCTTGGTTGCGTAACTTGAACAATGGCTTCTCCTAATTTATAAATATCTCCAATATATATCGTACGTTCATCGAGTCCTAATACAGTTACATTTTCCCCAAACATTCCATAACTCCAGTGCAGATCCGGATATTTTTCTTTCCAATAAGGATAATGTTCCGCCGCGTATAAATAACAGGCTTTATCAACACCTCCATGTACTCGCCTATCTACAACATGATCATCTTTTACATCCTCCATATCAAGAAAAATGGGTTTACTTACAGGATATTTATAAATACCCGTCTTTACTTCTTTTCCTCTCCAAGAAATAACTTTAGGTTTACCAATATTAGTAGATATTACTTTCATCTTATCCATTTTTTAGTTCTACCGCATTTAAAATCAATCCAGAACCTGGAACGATATGTTCCAGGACTATTTCGTCTGCAGTAGGGTCTAATGTCTTTTTAATAAAATCAATTGTTATGTTACCTTTTCCTAAATCCAGTAATACTCCCATCATCAATCGAATCTGGTTTCTTTTAAATCCTTCTCCTTTGACCCTTAGTATATAACTTTCTTCAGGAAAAAAACTTGCAGTGTACAAATTGTTTCTAACTATTTCGCATTGTAAAATTTCACCGTTAACAATTGTATGCTTATTTGGTCTGTGACAATAAGACCTAAAATTATGCTTCCCTTCAAACAATGTAGCAGCTTTTATCATTTCATCTATATTAAGAGATTCCATAATGTTGTACATAAAGGGAGCGCTAAACGGATGAAACTTCTCACCAAAAGAAAACATATATATATATTCCTTAATCTTTGGATGCTGAATGATATTAAACTGATTATCTGTTTCTTGTATACTAATTGCTCTTATGTCTTGAGGTAAATTTTGATTAAATAATTCAAAAAAATCTTTCAAAACCAGTGAATTATGATCCACGAACAATTCAATATATGCTTCATTGGCAGAAACCTTAGCGTCTGTTCGTCCTGCTGCCAAAACTTTAAAGTTATTGGAATCCAAAACGTATTTAATCGTTCTTTCAACCATTCGCTGTAACGTATTGACATTAGGTTGTTTTTGCCACCCATGATATCTAAAACCTAAATATTGGAGTTGAATGAGGTAGTAGAATCGCTTTCGAAACATAGTGTCTTTTTTTATAAATATTCGAATATAGATAAATTATGTATTTCAACGATTATATGATGTTTTTTAATCAGGAAATAATGTAAAATCAACTTTAGAAATTATTATATTTGAGTAAATCTAATTACTAATTTTAAAAATCAACTTAGTTATGGTTAAAGCAAAATATCAAGACGTTTTAGATCTCGGACAAGAATTAAATATACAAAATGGCGATGTTAAAGTAGAAAATGGAGTTTTAGAAGTTCGGGGTACTGCGAATACACAATACGAAAAAAACCTGTTATGGGATAAAATTAAAGAAATTGGTGGAGAAGCTCCTTCTGATATCATGGCAGACATTAAAGTTGCCGATGAATCGATATATCATAAGCATACTGTAAAAAGTGGAGAATCTTTAAGTAAAATAGCAAAACATTACTACAAGGATCCAATGAAATATAAAGAGATTTTTGCTGCGAACACACATATTTTAAAAAACCCAGATGTTATTCATCCTGATCAGGAATTGATTATCCCAAATCTATAAGAAATACTGTTGAAAACACTAAATATGGAAGACCCTCCGAACTATAATGGAAGGTCTTTTTTATTGCTCAATACCTGTGATGATTTTCAATAATATCTAAAGAAAATTTTAACATATACGTGCTTAAAGAAAAATACTGGTTAAAAGCAATAAAATGACTAAATTTGTGGTTTTACCGTAATACTCTCCAAATCTATAATAAGTATGAAATCGATTTTATTTTCATTCCTCTTCATAATATCTGTGTCTGGATATGCACAATCGTTGTCCAAAACGAGCATTATTTATGAGTCTAAAAAATCTGTAGTGATGAACAATGGCAAGGAATATAGAATTCTTAAGGAAACTCCGTTGTATGCTGTTACAGATACAACTATTCCACTTAGATATACATTCAAAGACAAAACCTTAATCCTAAACAGAGTATTATTAGTCACTGAAAAAGATCAACAAAAAGAACTTATAGAATGGGTAAAAGGAAAGATGACATTCTACAAACTTAGAGAATCCAAAGATTCGGATTAACAACTTCATGACTAAGAAGGTTTAATTTCCTTTTTCTGCTATAACATTTTTGGCTATCGTAAGAATTTTGTCAAATTGTTCTTCAAGAGTAAGGTTAGAGTTATCAATGACTATAGCATCTTCAGCTTTGCGAAGTGGAGAATCTTTTCTTGTACTATCGATATGATCCCTATCAACAACATTTTTTAGAACATCTTCATACGTAACTTTTTCTCCTCTATCTATTAGTTCATTATATCTACGTTCTGCTCTATCTTTTGCGGTGGCTGTCATAAACAACTTTAATTCCGCATCAGGAAAAACGACAGTACCTATATCTCTACCATCCATTACAATTGCTTTATCTTTACCCATCAATTGCTGTTGTTCTACTAATTTTTTTCGAACTAATGAAACAGCTGCAATTTGACTTACAAAATTGGACACCTCTAGTTTTCGTATGGTCTTTTCTACATTCTCATCATTTAACAACACTTCAGCCAATCCTGTTTTGGAATTCACTTCGAATTTGATATTGATGAATGGAAGAAAACGTTCTAATGCTTCTTTGTTAAAGCGATTCTTGTCAATATAACATTTTCTCATGGCATATAATGTAACTGCGCGATACATAGCACCTGTATCAACATAAATATACCCAAGTTTTTTGGCTAGCTGCCTTGCCACTGTACTTTTTCCTGTTGAAGAATGACCGTCTATTGCAATGATAATTTTTTTGTTCACTATTGAAGATTTATGTTTACACCAAAAGTACTCGAAGAGGCAGCAGAATTATAGCGCGCATAAGAATATGCAAATCGAAACTTGCCAAGTTTTAGAGAAAATCCACCACTAATCCCCGCAAAGGATCTTTGATCAACTATTCTCAGTTCTTCTGATCTTCTAAAATTATATCCTAACCGTATATTAAATCCGCTATCAGGAAAAAACTCGAGTCCAAGAACCACATGACGTAAGGCATTATTGAAAAAACTTGGATCATCAGCTTCTGCATTTCCTTCAAGATCGGTTATATCTCGTGCGGGATTTCGGAATGCCACCTCCCAAACTTGTAAATTTTCTAATGTGAAGTTCCATCGAATTGGTACATTCTTTAATGTTTGTGCGAATCCCATATCCACTGATAACGGTAAATTTTCTCTTGTGTCCGCGTAGGTCGTAAATTGTGTACCAAGATTACGTACTGCAAAACCAAAATCAAATTTTGATTCTGGATGATGATAAATGATTCCAAAATCCAACGCACCTCCTAAAGAAGTGTATTCTTCTAACTTCGAAGAAATAAATTTTCCGCTAGCTCCCACGTGAAAATTTGAATTTGGAATTGCATATCCATAACCGAGAGACAATCCTACTTCACCTGCTCCAAAATCACCTGTTTCATTTCCAAATTCATCAAACCCATCGAACCTACCGTAATTTATATAAGTAATTCCTGTATGAAATACATGTTTCTTTTCTCCAAAGGCTTTGGCATATGATACAGAACCATAGTTGACGTCTGCAATGTAATTTACATAATTCACAGCCAGTTGGTTATCCATTTCAATATTAATTGCAGCGGGATTAAGCATTGCTGATGTTGGATCCATATTGTAACCGGTAACATACTTTCCACCAAGCGCTGCTTGTCTTGGAGAAGAAACCAAATTCAGGAATTGATAAGTATATCTTCCACCTATTTGTGAAAAGGTAAAAGTGGTAAAAAAAATTATTACCAAAAAAATGTATTTACGCATCATTAGCAGCAAAAATAATAGAAACTATCTGGAAAACGATAGTTAGCTATAAAAATTTTACCAGACTTAAAATAAAAGACCAAAGACCTGAAAAAAACTCCAAAGAAATCCAAGTTACCTATTAGTTTTAAGAATATTCTACATCAATACCATTAAAGGTGACAAACAAAAGAATAAAAATTATAAAAAATAAATTACAGTTGTTTAAAAAACAACTACAATATTAAGTGCTTAATAGAGTTATTAGGATTTAGAAACCATAGAGAACAATTACCCACAAATCAATACAAACTCAACCAACAATTATGGGCTTTTTTGACTTTCTAAACAATAAAATAGCAGTAGATTTAGGTACTACCAATACATTGATTACTCATAAAGGTAAAATAGCAATCGATGCACCTTCTATAATAGCAATCAATAGAATAAGCGGAAACATAATAGCTGTAGGGAAAGAGGCCAACTCCATGCGTGGCAAAATCCACGAGAATATTAAAACCCTCTCTCCGCTAAAAAATGGAGTTATTGCAAATTTTGACTTATCAGAGAAAATGCTTAAAATTTTTATAAAAAAGCTTTCTGAAGTCGGTAATGCGATATTCATAAAATCTTTCAAAATAATTATTGCAATTCCTTGTGGAATTACTAAAGTCGAAATGCGAGCTGTTAAAGACTCTGCAAGACGTCTCAATGCAAAACAAGTGTATTTAATATCTGAGCCAATGGCAGCAGCTATCGGAGCTGGCATTGATGTATTACAACCTAAAGGCCATATGGTCATTGACATAGGTGGTGGTACTACTGAAATTGCAGTAATAACTCTTGGCGGAATTATATCAGGGAAATCTGTAAAAATAGCTGGAAACGTCTTTAATAAAGATATTATTAAGTACCTTAGAGAGTATCACAACCTGCATATTGGTGAACGTACAGCCGAAGAGATCAAAATTAATATTGGTTCTGCACTAGACACGTTAACATCTCCTCCCAAAAAAGTTGCAGTACGTGGCCGAGACATCCTGACAGGTAAACCAAAACAAGTTCATATCACATTTAAAGAGATTGCAAAAAGCTTGGATAAGTCTATTAGACAGATTGAAAATGCAGTATTGGATACGTTATCAGATATTCCACCAGAGGTTTCTTCGGATATCTATAAAACGGGGATTTTTTTAACGGGTGGTGGTTCCATGCTTAGAGGACTCGATATACGGTTCTCTATGGCCACAGACTTGCCCGTATACAAGGGAGAGAACCCACTGCAAATGGTTGTTAAAGGAAGTGACATGGTTTTAAAGAATCTGGATAGATACACGCATGTTCTAATCAATAACATCTGATATTTCTTTAGATTTGTGCCATAATTGTAAAATAGTAAATTCTATACATATATTTATAAAATTAAATATGTATATTTGACAAATGAAAAAGGAAAAGATTTTAGAGATACATAAAGCATTGGCAAACTCGACTCGGTTAGATATACTGAAATGGTTAAAAGATCCTGCGTCTAATTTTCCTACACACGTGGATTTAGGTCATTTTGATTTTGGAGTATGTGGTCAATATATTCAGGATAAATCTGGATTATCTCAACCTACTATTTCACATTATCTGGCTACCATGAATAAGGCAGGGTTGTTGATCCCTACTAGACACGGAAAGTGGACCTATTTTAAAAGAAATGAAAAGATGATACTGGAATATATTCATGAAATAACCAATAATTTATAAAAAAATTTACAATAACATATTTAAAAAACTAAATATATAATTATGAAAATTTTAGTTATAGGAGCAACCGGAACAATTGGTAAAGAAATTTACCATTATCTGAAGGATCAACATAAAGTATTTGGAGCACATAGAACGAGTGATCAGTACCCTATTGATATTACAGATAAAGATTCTATTAAATCATTATTTGAAAAATTACCAAAACTAGATGCCGTTATTAATGCTGCCGGAACAGCAACTTGGAAACCATTATATAAGTTAGATGAAAAAGACTATTATTTGGGCATACAAAGTAAATTAATGGGACAGGTAAATCTTGTACATACCGCAAATCATTATCTAAACGACAATGGTTCCATTACATTAACAACCGGAATTCTTGCAGAACATTATGAACCCAATGCAGTAGCACTCTCTTTAGTGAATGGAGCGTTACATAGTTTTGTGAATACAGCATCTCGTGAATTGAAAAGAGGTATTCGTCTTAATGCGGTAGCACCCGGAGCCATCGCTGGTGATTTTCCAAAAGATAAAAAATTTGCAGGCTATCTACCTGTAAAAATAGATGATGTACTTAAGATATATGAGCATAGCTTAACCAATACCAATACTGGTCAAATTCTGAAGATTTATTAAAAAACTAGAACCTATGAAAATTCCAATATATCAAATCGATGCCTTTACACAACAATTATTTAGCGGAAACCCAGCGGCAATTTGCCCTTTGCCTTATTGGTTAAATGATCAGACCTTATTAAATATTGCTAAAGAAAATAATCTTGCAGAAACAGGTTTTTTTGTAAAAAGAGATGCTATTTATGAAATACGATGGTTCATGCCCTATGCGGAAATTGATCTATGTGGTCACGCCACCTTAGCTGCAGCTTATGTTATTTTTAATTATATTGATGATACAATAAATCATATAACATTTTCTTCGAAAAGCGGTATTCTTAAAGCTAAAAAAGAAAACAATGGTTCCATTACATTAGATTTTCCATCTCGGCCACCACAACCTATTGATATTCCAAAAGAAGTGTATACAGCTTTTAAAGCCAAACCAATAAAAGCATTTGCAGGAAGAGATCTAATTATACTTGTAGGGTCAGAAGAAGAAGTCATCAATGAAGAACCAACATTAAATATTCTTAAGGGACTCCCCTATTTATGTACTATTATAACCTGCGAAGGAAAAACTTCGGATTTTGTATCTAGAGTATTTGATGCCAACCCCGAAATTCCTTTAGAAGACCCTGTTACCGGATCTGCACATGCCGCATTAGTACCATTTTGGGCTAAAAAACTAAAAAAGAAAAAGCTGAAAGCACGTCAACTATCTAAAAGGAGTGGCGAAATTGATTGTAAATTAGAGTCAGATCGTGTTTTTCTAAGTGGATACTCCGTTCCTTACTTAGTAGGTGAAATTAAATTAAAATTATCAAGATGAACCACATTAAAAATAAACAATGGATTTATAGTAAAAGACCTAAAAAGTTAGTCGATAAACAACATTATACGTTACAAGCGTCTGCTATTTCGGTTTCAGATCTAAAACCGGGACAAGCATTATTAAAATCTATATATTTTAGTATAGACCCGTATATGAGAATCCAACAATCCAAAAGCAACACTTGGGAAGAACCACATCCAATTGGCGCTGTTCAAGGCGGTGCCGTAGTTGCAAAAATAGTTGCCGTTAATGACAAGAAATCTTCTCTCAAAAAAGGAGATTGGGTATTATCATATACAGGTTGGCAACAATATGCAATTACAGAAATTAGTAGTCTTCGCTTGTTGGATCCCAATGAAACTTCGGTTACAACTGCTTTAGGCATTCTAGGAATGCCTGCACGCATAGCATATTTTGGTTTTCTTGAAGCTGGACTACCTAAAAAAGGGGAAACTGTTGTCATTTCCGGAGCCTCAGGAGCCGTAGGGCAAATTGTGGCACAAATTGCCAAAATCAAGGGCTGTAATGTCATTGGAATTGCAGGGTCTGATAAAAAAACAACCTTTCTTAAAGAAACTATTGGTATTGACGAGGTCATAAATTATAAAAAATATCCATCTACCAAAACAATACTTCTGGAGTTAAAACGATTATGTCCCAATGGAATTGATATATACTATGACAATGTGGGTGGTTATATTACCGATGCTGTTTTTGACCATATCAATCTCCACGCGAGAATTATCATCTGTGGCCAAATTTCACAATACTCGGGCGGATTAGACACACCAGAAATGGGACCTAGATTTCTACATAAAATTCTTTACAAACGAGCAACTATCCAAGGGGTATTAGCTCGTGATTATAATGAAAGAATGAATGAAATGCTTTCAGAAATGACTCCTTGGGTAAAAAATGGGTTGATCCAATATCAAGAAACCATTATTGAAGGTTTTGACAAATTACCTGAAGCTCTAAATATGTTATTTTATGGGAAGAACTTGGGAAAACTACTTGTAAAAGCGTAGTTATTTATTATAAAAAAATTGATTGATTCGAGAACGTAGTTTTCTAGTATAATCTTCCTGCAGCCAATCCCTATAATTTTTAGTGCTTTTGCTAATACAATATGAATATCGTCGAACTCTGTACTCAATATCCCGATCTAGTAATTTACTCAGAATTCTTGCATCGAAAACATCCTCACTGTTTTCGGCGCACATCTTTGCGTGTTGTTCTATCGATTTTTCTAATACACTTTTACTGCGCAAACCGTATTTTTTAGTATTAGCATAGGCCGTTTCGATATCAAAATCTATTTCTGTAGAATTAGCAAACTCCTTTCGGACATCTTCGGGCATTACATATTTAAAATTACGCTCTATCTCATCGTCACTTACCAAAGTGTCATAATAAAAATCTGGTGATCTAAAGATTGCCTGCCAATCTATTTCTCCATTCCAGAGACCAAACCGCGCTGTGTTATTTCCCATATCTATTATAGAAAATTCTGATTTACTCGGTAATATTCTAGAACCTCTACCTATCATCTGAAAATAGAGTGTTAAGGATTTTGTAGCGCGATTAAGGATAATAGCCTCTACAGTTGGTTCATCAAAACCTGTAGTCAATATACTAACCGAAGATAAGATTGCATCATCCGTATGCTTAAACCATTTTAAAATATCAGCTCTTTCTTGTTTACTATTGGTATTATCCAAATGCCTTATAGGATATCCTGCTCTGCGAAAAACGTCAAATACCTGAATAGAAGTATTGATTCCATTATTGAATATCAATGTTTTTTGTCCTTTTGCTCTTTCTTCATAGGCTTTTAACAGCCTATCTTGCATTAGTATATTGGTATAAAGTTCTTCAGATGATTTTACCGTATAATCACCATTCATTCCAATTTTTAGAGAACCTAGCCCTACGTCATAAGTATAAGTAATGGGTTTAGCTAAGAAACCACTTTCAATAAGTGATGATATGGTATTCCCTACAATCAACTCACGATAGTTATCCTTCATTGGAAGTTTCATATTGGAACTAAGTGGAGTTGCTGTAACACCCAAAATAAAACAAGTATTAAAAAAGCGAAATAACTTTCTAAATGAGTTATAATGTGCTTCATCAATAATTACCATTCCTACATTATTAATCTCCAGTTGATCATCATTCAACCGATTATTAAGGGTTTCCACCATAGCAACAAAACACATATACTCATCTTGATCTTCTAGCTTTTTTACAGTACTGTTAATGATTTTGTTTTTTACACGAAACTCAGTAAGCATGTTAGAAGTTTGATCACAGAGTTCAATCCGATGTGTGAGTACCACAACTTTTTTCTTTGTAGTGGCTATATATCTTCTTACTATTTCAGAAAAAATAACTGTTTTCCCTCCTCCTGTTGGGAGCTGGTATAGTAAATTATAGTTTTTAGGAAACTCTTGCAAACGCCCAAAAATTTTGTCAATATCTCTGGCCTGATAGTCATAAAGTACTTTTTGTTCTTTTTTTTCTATTTCAGTGGGTTTCACCCGCATTTGTTTTAAAATTAAAAATAAGCTACAAAATTAAGCACTTTATTAACTCATATACAAGAATTCAAAGGATATATTTCGTTTTATTTCATCAGTTACTATACATAATGTTAATTAATCATAATATTTCTTACATCTATTTTTGTTGTTTTAATTTTAGTTTTAAATAAAAATTGAAGCATTCATTAATGACTAAGATTAATAAAGACCTGATACCTGTACAGGCATTACTAATACCAAAACCAATTTTGTATACTGGAAAAGTATTGGGTTGGATTTCACCTTTTTTAGCCTCTCGATTTGGCGCGCGTTTATTCTTAACACCTTTTAAATATGATAGACCAGAAAGAGAAAAAAATATGGCTGTGGAGAGTCGCAAAGAAAAAATAAAAATAGAAAAGATTAACAGAGAGGTCATAGTTTATAATTATGGATACTCTGATAAAAAGATTTTACTAGCCCACGGATGGTCTGGTAGTGGCACGCAGCTTTCTAAGATTGCTGATCAATTAGTGCTTGAAGGTTACAGCACCATAAGTTTTGATGCACCTGCACACGGTGAAGCTCCAGGAAAAAGAAGTAATATGTTACATTTTATTGAGACCATACATCAATTGGATAAAACACACGGTCCGTTTATAAGTGCAATTGGACATTCCTTAGGAGGAATGTCATTACTGAGAGCGACAAAACATGGCTTAAATATTGAAAAACTCGTGATTATTGGTACTGCTGATAGCATCACCAAGATAACCCAGAACTTTGTTAAAAACTTACAATTAGGTCAGAAAACGGGTTCATTGATGAAACAATATTTTGATAAGCACTATGGAGAAAACCTTGACAATTACTCAGGTGGAATTTCTGCAGAAGGTGTTCACATACCAACACTGGTTGTTCACGATAAAAACGATGTCGATGTACATTACAGGGCTGCAAAAGCAATACACGAAAAATTAAAAAACGGAACCTTGTTGCTAACCGAAAAACTAGGTCATAGAAAAATTCTAGGAGATAAAAAGGTAATTGACACTATAGTTCACTTTATTACAAAATAATGACTTTGGCGTTATCTTTAAAGACATGTAACGACTATTTAAAGAAACTATAATTTAATATAAAAATGATGAAAAAAATCCTGATATTATGCATCGGTATGCTAACTATAAGTTGTACTGGTAATGCACAAAAAGAAGTCAAAAAAGAAAAAAAAGAATATGCGGTTTCAAAAACGGATAAACAATGGAAAGAAATCCTCTCTAATGAACAATATTATATTCTTAGACAAGCAGGGACCGAAAGACCCTATTCCAGTCCATTAAATAAAGTGTATAAAGCAGGTACTTTTTATTGTGCTGGATGCAATACTCCTTTATATGAGAGTGAACATAAGTTCGATAGTGGTACTGGATGGCCAAGCTTTGATAGAGCTGTAAAAGGAAATGTTTCTGTAGATACAGACTATAAGTTAGGATACGCTAGAACCGAATTGCTTTGCGTTACTTGTGGAGGACATTTGGGACACATATTTAATGATGGCCCCAGAGAAACTACCGGAAAAAGACATTGCATTAATGGTGATGCACTAATTTTTGAACCTAAAGAAGATAAACAATGAGTACATACCCTTTTCAAAAAACAGAAGAAGAATGGAAAAAAGAACTTACTGAAGAGCAATACAGAGTGCTGAGGCAAAAAGGAACTGAACGTCCATTTACAGGAGAATATAATATCCATTCAGAAGATGGTACTTATAAATGTATGGCGTGTCACATTCCTCTTTTCGAAAGCACCTCTAAATTTGACTCTGGTTGTGGATGGCCTAGTTTTGATGAATCCATAGAAGGTAATGTAGAATATATTAAAGATACCACTCACGGAATGATCAGAACAGAAATACTTTGTGCCAACTGCGGTAGTCATTTAGGGCACATTTTTAATGATGGACCTACCGAAACAGGTCAGCGTTATTGCGTAAATTCGGTAAGTATAGATTTTGATAAAACATAAAAAAGTATCGATAGAGAACTTTGGAACGCTTATTGATAATTATATTTAATATCAAAACAATAAACAATTACACATTATGAAAAAGATTTTCACACTATTATTGCTATCAACATTAGTATTCACTTCTTGCGTCAATGACGATGATGTAGATTTCGATACGATTGGGCTAACATTCGAATTCACTTCAAACTTCAATGCTGGGAATGGCTATGCTGACCGTTTCTTTTTTAATGAAAACATTTTTGATTCAGACGTTGTATTAGTTTATCGGTTGGAAGCAGTCAATAATGGTTTAGATGTTTGGGAACCTCTACCTACAGCAACTATTTTTATTGATGATGGAAATGGAGGCGAGATTACAGTTCTCTATCGTTATAATTTCACTTCAGGTGATGTAGATGTATTACTAGAAAGCAATGCTCCGGATTTAGTTCCTGCTGATTTAACTAATAATCAAACGTTTAGAGTTGTCGTTGTACCATCAGCATTTGCAGAAAACACAGATATCAATCTACAAGATTTTAACGAAGTTTCAAAAGCACTGAATCTTGAGTTTTAAATCGTAAAAAAATAAATAATTTATTTTACTATTCTAAAAACATAGGGAAATTCAAAAAAAATTAACACTATCCTAACGATAGTGTTTTTTTGTACTTTCTATTATAGTATGATTATAAAAACGGAAAATACAAATCCCTTTTTGATTAACTGAATTATCCGTAAATTCGTGTCTTCAAAAAATTCACATTTATGAGCGCATATGATATTATCGTATTAGGAAGTGGACCTGGTGGTTATGTTACTGCTATCAGAGCTTCTCAATTAGGGTTTAAAACTGCTATTATCGAAAAGGAAAGTCTTGGAGGTGTTTGTTTAAATTGGGGGTGTATACCCACAAAAGCACTATTAAAAAGTGCTCAAGTATTCGATTACTTAAAACACGCTTCTGATTATGGTTTAACCGTTGAGAAATTTGATAAAGATTTTGATGCAGTGGTAAAACGTAGTCGTGGCGTAGCAGAAGGAATGAGCAAAGGTGTACAATTCCTCATGAAGAAGAACAAAATTGATGTAATTGAAGGCTTTGGTAAATTAAAAGCACGTAATAAAGTTACCGTTACCGACAAAGATGAGAAAGCTACCGATTATGAAGCTAAACATATTATTGTAGCTACAGGAGCCAGATCAAGAGAATTACCAAACTTGCCACAAGATGGTAAGAAGGTAATTGGATATAGAAAAGCTATGACTTTAGAGTCTCAACCTAAAAAAATGATTGTAGTAGGTTCTGGAGCAATTGGTGTAGAATTTGCCCATTTTTATAATGCAATGGGAACGGAAGTTACTATTGTAGAATTCTTACCAAATCTGGTCCCGTTAGAAGATGAAGAAGTCTCTAAGCAATTCGAGAGAAGCTTCAAGAAAGCTGGAATAAAGGTAATGATTAATTCTTCTGTAGAAAGTGTGGATACTAGTGGTGATGGAGTTAAAGCAACCGTAAAAACTAAAAAAGGAGAAGAAACTCTTGAAGCAGATGTCGTACTATCTGCCGTTGGAATTAAAACGAATATCGAAAATATAGGATTAGAAGAATTAGGTATCGCTACTGATCGTGATAAAATTGTGGTAAACGACTGGTATCAGACTAACATTCCTGGCATTTATGCTATTGGTGATGTTGTATCCGGTCCTGCGTTAGCGCACGTAGCTTCTGCAGAAGGTATTACCTGTGTAGAAAAAATAGCGGGTATGCACGTAGAAGCGATTGATTATGGTAATATTCCAGGATGTACGTATGCATCTCCGGAGATTGCTAGCGTAGGGATGACAGAAAAACAAGCTAAAGAAGCTGGCTACGATATTAAAGTGGGAAAATTTCCTTTTTCGGCTTCAGGTAAAGCGAGTGCTGCAGGAACCAAAGACGGTTTTGTAAAAGTGATTTTTGATGCTAAATATGGAGAATGGCTTGGATGTCATATGATCGGAGCGGGAGTTACTGATATGATCGCAGAAGCCGTGTTAGGAAGAAAACTAGAAACAACAGGGCACGAAGTGCTAAAAACTGTGCATCCACATCCAACGATGAGTGAAGCAGTGATGGAAGCTGTGGCCGATGCCTATGATGAAGTGATACATTTGTAATAAAACACCTATAAAATTTTAGTAAAAAACACCTTATAAAAAATGTAAGGTGTTTTTTTATGCAGTTATTTAGGTATCAAATCGCAGTACCAAAATGATGAATCCCAATTTTTATGGGCTTCATCATCTGTAAAACAATTATCAGAATCATCCTCTGATCGCGTGTAGCTACGAAGCACCTTCTCTCCTATTTCAAAACGAATCGGATAATCAAATATAGGACCATCAAAAACAAAGGTATGAAATTCACCATTTTCTCCACATACGTCTACATTGGCAGGCAATTCTTCTAGAAAATGTTGATCTATAATTCTACCGCAGAAAGATTTATCAAGATATTTTGCATTTACACAAACGGTTATTGCCTTAAAGCCTAAGGACATAAACTCTTCTAATAGTTCTTTAGTGTTTTTTTTCCATAATGGAAATACTCCTTGAATTCCTATTTTTCTTAATTGCTCCTCACGATAACTTCTCAAATCTTGTAAAAAAATATCTCCAAAAACACCGTGTGTAAATCCTTCTTCCTTTAATTGAGAAACAGCTTCAAACATCTCTTTATCATACAATTCCATAGAGACATCTTTAGGAAGATTCACTTCCTGAAATGGCAAATTAATGCTTTCTACTTGTTGATAAAGGAGTTCTTGCCTCAGACCGTGCATAGTAACTCGTTTATAATCAGAATTAATCGTGGTGAATAGTTTGTCAACCTCAATTTCTTTTTCTTTCGAAATCAGATAAAGAGCCATGGCAGAATCTTTTCCGCTACTCCAATTTAAATAAGCTTTGTTCATTTCTTAAAGAAAACTTTGAATTGCTAGCGTATAACTCTGTAAACCAAAACCAAGAATAACGCCTTTCGCGTTTGGAGAAATATAGGATTGATGTCTAAACTCTTCTCTGCTAAATGTATTGGAAATATGCACCTCTAATACAGGCACATCTATTGCCTTTATTGCATCTCCTATTCCGATAGAAGTATGAGTGTATGCTCCTGCATTCAAAATAACACCATCGTATATATCCGCTGCTTCCTGAATTTGGGTAATTAACTCTCCTTCTATATTTGATTGAAAATACCCTAATTCTACATCTCTAAATTTCATTTGTAATTCTGAAAAAAAATCTTCAAAAGACTGATTTCCATATACATCAGGCTCTCTTTTGCCTAAAAGGTTTAAGTTGGGACCATTAATTATTAAAAGCTTCATTTTTATTGCTCTTGTATGATTCTTCGATTATTTTTTGTCTTAAATAAATATCCTACAGATACTTGTGCAACAGAATTCCTGTTTGCTATGTCTATCACTCCGGTATCATTTATATTAGTCAGACCTAAATTATAGCGTAACTGAAAAAACAAACCACTTTCTAACTTATAACCAACGCCAAATGCCCAGCTAATATCGAGATCATTGAAGGCATCAAAGAAAGGATCATTATCAGGAATATCGTCATTACTGACAGATGTTAATAACGAAAACTGAGGTCCCGTCTCTAGACTTATAGTGTTTGTTATATAGGTTTTTGTAATTATCGGTAACGAAAAATAATTTAAACTTATTTTTTGCTCTTGGTCTCCTACTTGTACTTTATAACCCTGTGTAGCATATAATAATTCCCCTTGAATAAAAAATTTACTTGAAATGGGATACTCTACTACAGCTCCCAGGTGAATCCGAACTCTAGCTTCTGTATCATCCGTATCACCCAAAATACTTGTATAATTAATACCTCCTTTAAATCCTGCTCTTGCATACAATGGATTTTCATCTTCTATTTTCTGCGCATAACCAGAAATACAACCGAAGATGATTAGTATACCTATCAAAATATTTCTCTTCATATTCATGAAAATAAGTTAATAATCAAAAGTAGCTTTATTTTTTAGAACAAGATAAAAGGAAATTAAAAAACATTAACAAATGCTAAAAACACTATAATAGTTATCCAAACTAATAAATTATTTATTTTACTAGTCTTCAAGTTTAGTATTCCCTGAAAACAGTGATATTTTTCTTTTTTCATTTCTATAAATTTGCTGTATTAATACATAAACAAACAATTATCATGAAAAAATTAATTTTAACTGCATTAGCAGTATGTAGCTTAACTTTTGTTAATGCTCAAGATGGAGAACAAACCGCTAAAGGAAAGTGGTTAATTGAAGCAAACACCAATTTTGGCGCTGCACACACAGCAAATACTGGTATTCAATTCGTGACTTTCTCTGACGACGCTGGATCTGCCTTTAATCTTGGACTGGAAGGTGGTTATTTCATCATTGATAACCTTGCTTTAAAAGCTGGGTTGGGGTATGGATCGGTTAAAGCAAATTCTGACGCGGATGCGGTTGACAGGTTTAGTTACAAAATCGGTGCTAAGTATTATATTATAGGTTCTATACCTGTACAGGTTGACTATAGTGGAGTAAGTAGTGATGCTGATGAGGATCCTTCTTTCTTCGGTATTCAAGGGGGATATGCATTTTTTATCGGAGATAACGTAAGTATCGAACCTGGCATAAGATATAATCTTAGCTTAAATGATGACTTCTTTACCGATGCGTTTCAACTAAATGTTGGATTTGCGATTCATTTATAAAAACTTGTCAAATCACTTTTTTTAAGATGTTTTTACTTTTTTAGTAACCCTATGTGGTACTAATCTAGGACTAATTATAAATTTTAGAGAAACATCCTAAGAAACCCCCATTATTGCTGAAATAATGGGGGTTTTATTTATAACTATCACTGACTCTTTAAAACTTATATCCTACAGAAAATTGTAATACAGAGTTTTTGATTTTGAAATCATCAGCATCATCTTCGTCATTAATGTTCGAAAGTCCTAGATTATATCTTCCTTGAAAAAATAACCCCATATCTAACTGATATCCAAGTCCAAAATTTGCACCTAAATCAACACCATTTAAGAACTCATCAATATCTTCTTCCTCATCAATACCATTCCCTTCGGCTTTTCCTTTGGCAGATACAAGAAATCCTACCTGAGGACCAGCTTCAATACTTAACCCGGATGCTACATAATATTTGAACATTAAAGGTAAATTAATGTAACTTAAATTAGTTTTAAAATCTACACCAAAGTCTTCTGATTGAGATCCTTGAGCAGAATATAACAATTCCGGTTGAAAAGCAAACTTTTCCGCGATAGGGATTTCAACTACTGCACCTAAATGGAAAGCAATTCTAGAATCCTCATCTTCTACGTCACCAGTTAAATTTGAGACATTTAAACCAGCTTTAGCACCAAATCTTACTTTTTCTTCTTGAGCCGTTACACCTGAAGTAACTGCTCCGAATAATACGACAAATAATAGTTTTTTAATCATTGTTTGTTTTTTATAGTTTTTATAATAATGTCGCCAAAAATATGTTTTTTACCGATATAATACACAAAAAAAAAACAACAAAAATGTAAATCACACCCTATTTTAATTTCTTATTATACTATAATTCATTCATTTTGAAAAAGTTATAAATCTATAAAAGACAGGTACTATTTCATCTAATCTTTTTAATATCTTAGAACGATGAAATGGAGTCACGCTATAAAAGATTATAAACATTATTTACGAATCGAAAGAGGGCTTTCTGATAATTCAATTATCAACTATAATTTGGATGTTCAACGATTGATAACGTTTCTTGAAGAAAACGATATACAAACCACGCCACTTTCTATAGAAAAAAGCACACTACAACAGTTTATCTATGAAACAGCAAAACTGGTAAATGCAAGATCTCAGGCTCGTATCATTTCTGGTTTAAAAAGTTTTTTCAATTATTTGGTATTTGAGGACTATAGAGATACCAACCCTATGGAACTTATAGAAGCACCAAAAATTGGAAGAAAATTGCCTGATACCCTTGCTATAGAAGAGATTGATACGATCATTTCTCAGATCGATCTTAGCAAACCAGAAGGAGAACGCAACAAAGCAATTATAGAAACGCTTTATGGATGTGGACTTCGGGTTAGCGAATTAATTAATTTAAAGCTCTCTGATCTTTTCTTTGATGAAGGTTTTATAAGTGTAACAGGAAAAGGAGATAAACAACGATTTGTTCCTATTGGAGAGGTGACCCAGAAATACATCGATATTTATAAAAAAGAAATAAGAAACCATCTTAATATCCAAAAAGGACACGAAGATACGTTGTTTTTAAATCGAAGGGGAAAGCAACTTACAAGAGCTATGATATTTACGATTGTCAAACGACTTGTTGAAAAGGCGGGAATACATAAAAATATAAGCCCACATACGTTCAGGCACTCTTTTGCTACACATCTATTAGAGAATGGAGCAGATCTAAGAGCTATACAACTAATGCTAGGTCATGAAAGTATTACAACTACAGAAATATATATGCATATCGACAGAAGTCATTTAAGCGAAGTCATCAATACATATCACCCTAGAAGATAATATGCATACAAAAAGCTTAAAAAGACTAATAGTAAGTATTGTAATATTGAGTAATTCGTATATCTGTGCACAGAAACTCCAAGCTGATGGGGGTGTATTGATAAAAGCAGAAATCACCATTGGTAATCAAAATCAATGGCTAAAATTAGGAGCTTATAGTTTTGGAACTCTAAATTATGGTGATATTTCTATGGAAAGTGGGGTGTCTTTTGCTTCGTATCAGTTCTTAAAGCGTCATACCGTTAAAACTTCTGGATTAGCATACTCTTATGAGTTGTTCACTCTAGCCGGTATTGGTAAAAACAGTAATTTGCTAGGATCCTCAGTTTCTAATATGAATACTTCAATTATTTTCAATCCCAAAGGAAAAAGTGGATTTAATGGGTTGGGGTTTGGTTTTAGTAAAGATTATTTACCAAAATCACTAAAATCTTTTGGAATAAGACGCGGTGCATTTCTTATGCGTTTTAGTAATGCCGATTACAATATACATCTTTCCTTTCAGAATGATTTTAGCATAGGGCTATTTAAGGGATCAGGAACTGATTATGGTGTTACAGGTTCCTTGGATATGGGTTTTACAAAAATTGTAGACACGCAAACCGCCCAAAAATTAGGAATTGGAATTGATTTGTTTACTCCTAGACCAAATTATAGTATTTCCCCAAGAAATAGCATGAATTCTGATGATGGACGTAAAAATGTTTGGTTTACTTTACCTCCTTTTCAAGAGCTATTTTATGGAAATGTAAACGCCTACGCTACTTATCAGAAAAATGATTTCTCTATACACACTAAATTTGGGATGAACAGTCAAAAAACAGGAGCATACATTCAAAATAAACTTCACGATGGTTTGGGGTTAAATCCCAGATTTCCGTGGCACGTGCAACGTAAAGGTAAGATATATATAGAAGCTACTGGGAACCTGTTTCTAAATACAATGAATGATGACTAAAGGAAAAATAATATATCTCTTTTGTATCTTTTTACTACTAGGTAGTTGTTCTACCTACACTACATTTTATGGAAAAACGTATAGTGAGATTACTGCAGAAAACAAGAACAAGGCTTATCGTCTGGACCTAAGCTATCAAGGATTGAAGACATTACCTGATGCGGTAGACAGTATACAAGATCTGAGAATGATTAATCTAAGTAATAACACCGCATTAAATTTAGATCAAACACTTAAAAAATTAGCAATACATAAAAATCTGAAAATTTTAATTCTTGATAGTTTGGATATCAAAGAAATCCCAACATCCATAAAACTATTTCCAAATCTAAAACAAATTTCATTAGTAGATAACCCTAACCTTGATTTGAAACAAGTAATTGACCAAATTTCAGAATTACCTGTTGAATTTTTGAATCTTAAAAATACCAAGCTTACAAAACTACCTGAAAACATTTCTAAACTAACTCATCTTAGAGACCTTAATTTATCTTATAATTCCATCAACGACCTTACTAGTTATGTATATCTGGGAAAACTACCTGAACTATATTCTCTATGGCTTGATCATAATGAATTACAAACATTCCCAAAAACCATCGGGAGGCTGAGACAAGTTCGTTTTTTATACATTGATCATAACCATTTAAAGGAACTCCCAGAACAGTTAAAAGAAATGAGAAAAGTATGGGTGATTCATGCAGGCTATAACCAATTTGAAGAACTCCCTCCTATTTTTTCAAAAATGAAATCATTACTTATGGTACATATCAATAATAATCAGATTCGAAGTATTCCGGAAGCATATGAAACAGAAAAATATCCACTAGCCGGGCTACTTTTGGACAATAATTCACTTTCTGACAAAGAGATCAAAAAAGCTAAAAAAACTTTTAACGGGTTCTTCTTATTGTCTTTTGAACAAAAAGCCTATAAATAAACAAATAAATCCCGATATCTATCGGGATTTATTTGTTTATGTTTCCATTTACTATCGTAAAACACGACCAAATGGAGCATTGTTAGTTGCTGATATATCATTAATAGCAGGAGCTACATTTTGCCCTGCCATTCCACTTAAAGGTTTTACGAAAAATGGTGTTGCCTGATCATAATCTGGAAAAGGCTCTATTGAGATAACCACTGTTTTTCCACGAACATCACCATCGGCTGGAAAAGTAAGTCCCTGAGGAGCACTATTTAAAAAATCTTCTCCAGGATAATTTGGTGAAGGACCATTACCACTATAAGGAGATGCGTCATCAAAATTATCAACATCGCTAAAAGTTCCGGTTGTTACCGGAATATTATTAAACACAACCCAACCTTCATATTTCCAACCATCTGTAAGCGTTGGTAAATTTAAACCAGCTACGGTTTGTACACCGCTTGGATCTTCAAACCAAATACCAAATTCATCATTATCTGGTACATTGTCTGTAGGAGTAGCCATCACAAACTTTCCAGAAACCGAAGAAAAATCTCCTACTACAGTATTAACATTAACCTGTGCAACATTTCCACTGAAAAGCCCACTCAATAATTTTGTTTTAGAAGGATCTGGATCCGAATCATTTGGTGGCTCAACTGATAAAATAAATTCTGTTGCGTCCTCTAAATTGGAAGTAATCACCGAAAAAGTTAACGAATTTGCCGCACTATTAAACTTCCCTGTAGAAATAGGTTCTCCATCTACAATCAGCCAGCCTTCATATGTCGCACCATTAGTTAACACTTCTAAACCAATAAGTTCTAAGGTTAAATTAGAAACCGGTGGACCATCATCACTCGAACAGGAAACTCCTAATAATCCCAAGGCAATTGTTGCCATTACCATCATCTTTTTTGTCATCATTTTTTGCTTTTTAATTAATGAAATAAAATTATACAAATCATCGGTAATCATAACTATAAAAAGTAAACAAAATTGTACGTGAAAACCATTATTTTTTAAAGTAGAATCAGGCTTGAGGTTGTTGTGCTTGTTCTGGTTTTTTAAACAGTTCTAAATATGATTTTCCTATATAAGAAATAAGATCACTTGCCAATAACCCTTGATACCCTGTTTCCTGGATTGCTAAATCCCCTGCACTACCATGCAAGTATACTCCAAAAATTGAAGCACGTAACGGATCATATCCCTGAGAAATTAATCCAGTAATAATTCCGGTCAACACATCACCGCTTCCTGCAGTTGCCATTCCGGGATTTCCCGAAGTATTTACATATATCTCTTCTTGATAAATAACTAATGAATTAGCCCCTTTAATTACTACTATACAATCATTTTTTTTGGAAAATTCTTGGGTCTTCTCTATTTTATCGAAATCATCTTTCCAATCCCCAACTAAACGTTTTAATTCACCAGGATGAGGAGTAAGTACAGTCTGTTCGGGCAAATATTGTAACAAATCTGGTTTTTTTGATAGTATATTAATACCGTCTGCATCAATGACTAACTTGGTTTTGTTTCCTTTTAAAAATTCACCAAATGCATCAATAGTTTTATCTCTGGTTCCCAATCCAATACCAACTCCAATAACAGACGGATTAAGCTCAAATGTTATTTTGGATATATAATTATTTTCTACATCAGTGATCACCATCGCTTCAGGAACTGAAGTTTGCATAATTTCGTATCCACATTCTGGGACATATGCAGTTGCCAAACCTGCTCCTGTTCGTAATGCGGATTTTGTAGCCAGTACCACACTTCCTACTTTTCCATAACTACCGCCTATTAATAAACTATGCCCATAAGTACCTTTATGTGCATATTTGTATCGTGGTTTATACAATGATAGGACTTCATTTTTAGCTACCAGTTCAGCCTGTCCACGTGTCTGTGTAATAAAATCTCTGTTCAACCCGATATCAATAACTTCCAGGTCTTGAGAATATTGACCTGTCTCTGGCAAGAAAAATAGTAATTTTGGTAATTGAAAAGTTACGGTAGTGGTTGCATACATAACGCCTTTGGGATCGTCAGGAGCCTTGTGTCCGTATAATCCTGAGGGGATGTCTATGGATAAGGTAAAACATCTGGAAGCATTGATATGTTTGATCAACTTGATAACCCACGGTAATAATGGTCTATTAAGTCCTATACCAAAAATGGCATCAATTACCATGTCTTGCTGTTTGATCTCTGGCAAATCTTCTTCTGACTTAAGTTGTATAGGCCATTCTGAAACGATCGCTTTCAATCGATCATAATTCGATAAAAAATCTTCAGACCGCTTATCACTAAAATTAACAATATATGTTTTTACATGATATCCGTGTTCTACTAACAATCTCGAAATTACCAAACCGTCGCCTCCATTATTGCCAATGCCGCAAAACACATGAATAGGTATTGGAGCTCCTTGTAATCGTTGATGTAAAACATTGAATATTTGAGTTGCAGCTCTTTCCATCAAATCTAAAGAGGTAATCTTTTGAGATTGAATCGTTATTTCGTCTGCTTGTCGCATTTGATCAGCGGAAAATATCTTCACAAGTTTAAATTTTAGTATGATGGAACCATACACTTCAAAAATACAATAACACTCTAAATCTTATTTTTTTTAAGAATGCTTTAACGAATCTTTATTTAAATTAAAAGATCAATAAAAGTTTATGATTACCACCGATTTTATTTTGTTCAAAAGTAAAAAATTATACATTTGGACTTAAATATAAAGCAAATTAATGTTTAGTACAGTTTTAGTCGCGGTTCTACTTTTCTTGTTAGGAACAACAACAGCTTTTGCTTATACTTCATTTACTTGTACCACAGCTTTAACGATTACCCTTAGGGGTTCTTTATTTATATCTCGCAGAATTTAAGTAAGTAGTTTGTTTTATACGTAAAGAAATTACCGAAAAGTCTTATCAATTACATTATTTAAAAAATATATTATGAACGTTCTAAAATTTGGGGGTTCTTCAGTTGCAAATGCAGCGACCATAGAAAAAGTTATCAAAATCATCGAAAATCAATCCAGAAACAAGCCGGTTTATGTAGTTGTTTCTGCTCTTGGTGGTATTACAGATCTTCTCATACAAGCCGGAAAAGAGGCTTCTTCAAACAATGAAAAATATAAAAACACCCTTGTTACTATAGAGCACAGGCATCTGGAGGCAATAAAAGAGCTTATTCCGGTGGTTTCACAAAGTTCTGTTATTAGTAAAGTTAAATCAGAACTCAACAAACTAGAGTCTTTATGCGAAGGTGTCTACCTTTTAAGTGAGTTATCTCCGAAAACCGAATCTGTACTAGCTAGTTTTGGTGAAATGTTATCATCATTTATAATCGCTGAAGCTGTAAAAGTAAAAGGCTTAGATATCGTTCTCAAAGACACAAGAGACTACATCATAACCACAGATGCAGTAAAAGTTACGATAGATTACGAAGAGACTAATTTCAGAATACACCGTTATGCACAGGATAACAAACATCAGATTAGTTTGTTTCCCGGGTTTGTTGCAAGAACGTACGATGGAGAACCAACTACCCTAGGAAGAGGAGGTTCTGATTTTACAGCTGCTATTTTAGCATCTGCGGTTCAAGCTGATATATTACAAATTTGGACAGATGTTAGTGGGATGTATACGGCAAATCCAAAATTAGTAAAACAAGCAAAACCCGTAGCACATATATCATATCAGGAAGCGATGGAATTATCTCACTTTGGAGCCAAAGTGATCTATCCACCTACTATTCATCCCGTTTTAGACAAAAATATTCCAATTGTCATCAAAAATACCTTCGAACCCGAAGATGCAGGGACTTTAATTACAAGAGAAGTTACTAATAGACCTAAACCAGTTACAGGAATAAGCCATATCGATAATATTGCAGTTATATCTCTGGAAGGAAGTGGTATGGTTGGAATACCAGGATTTTCTAAGCGATTATTTGAAGCATTGTTTCTCGAAAATATTAACGTTATTCTGATTACTCAGGCTTCTTCTGAGCATTCTATTTGTTTGGCTGTTGATGAACAAGATGCAGAAAAAGCGAAAATGGTTTTGGACACCGCTTTCGAATTCGAGATCACAAAACATAGAGTGGATCCTGTAAAAATTGAACACGAGGCTGCTATCGTGGCGCTAGTAGGTGATAATATGTACCACCACCAAGGATTAAGCGGTAAAATGTTTAGTACACTTGGTAAAAACAACGTCAATATACGAGCGATAGCCCAAGGAGCATCAGAAAAAAATATTTCTGTAGTTATCGGAAAAAAAGATATAAAGAAAGCACTTAATATTTTACACGAACGCTTTTTTGAAGTAAAAACAAAACAATTAAACCTGTTCGTTACAGGTGTCGGTAACGTTGGGAGTAAATTACTCTCACAATTAGAACAACAGAAAAACTATTTAAAAGAAAAATTAAGACTAAAAATACGTGTTGTTGGGATTTCTAATTCAAGAACAATGATTTTCGACGAACATGGTATACAACTTAGTTTCTGGAAAGAAAGACTCGCTCAGGGAGAAAAAGCTGATTCTGAAACATTTTTCAATACAGCCAAAAAAATGAATATTCGTAATTCTATTTTTGTGGATAATACAGCAAATCCAGCTATAGCAAAAGTTTATAAACATTACTTAGCAGAAAGCATAGCCGTGGTAACTTGTAATAAAATTGCCTGTGCTGATGAATACGCTAACTATTCTGAACTTCAAGAACTCTCTCGTAAATTTAGCTCTTCTTTTCTTTATGAAACCAACGTTGGTGCTGGGTTACCAATTATTGATACATTAAACAACCTTATTGCTTCTGGAGATCACGTACATAAAATTCAGGCAGTATTATCCGGAAGTCTTAATTTTGTATTTAACAACTACAAAAAAGGAGTGAATTTCTATGATGTGGTGAAACAAGCACAAGAAGAAGGATACACAGAACCAGATCCAAAAATCGATCTCAGTGGTGTTGATGTGGCAAGAAAAATACTAATTTTAGCTCGTGAAAGTGGAAATATCATGGAGTTAGAAGATATTCAAAAAGAAGCTTTTCTACCTGAGGAAAGCATGGAAACGAACAATGTAGCTGACTTTTTTGAATCACTTAAGGCAAACGAACCCCTTTTTGAAGAAATTCTTGATAAAGCCAATAAAAAAGATTGTCGTTTAAAATATGTCGCACAATATGAGGATGGAAACGCCAAAGTAGGTTTGCAGCACATCCCGGCAGATCATCCTTTTTATAATTTGGAAGGAAGCGATAATATAGTCCTTTTTTATACCGATCGTTACCCAAAACAACCGCTTATTGTAAAGGGTGCGGGTGCCGGTGCCGAAGTAACAGCTTCAGGGATTTTTGCAGATATTATCAGAATTGGCAAAAAATAAAGAGACTGTAATAAAATTGGTAGTGAGTGGTCTACAATAAAAAAACCAAATCATTATTAACGCAATAAAATGAAGAATTCTGATATATTTGAAAGGATTCGTTATCACTTTAAGCAGTGTTCGCATACACTGAAAGAGATAATTTTTTTATCCATCTTAAAAATTAAGTAACATATTTGATGAAAAGTATAAAGATCTTTACTCCTGCTACTGTTGCCAATCTCTCCTGCGGTTTTGATGTACTTGGTTGCTGCCTGGATACTGTAGGAGATGAAATGACCATCTCTTTACATTCAGAACCAGGGGTCAGCATTACTAAAATTGAAGGAGCTGATTTACCCTTAGACACAAAAAAGAATGTCGCAGGTGTTGCTGTCGAAGCACTTTTAAAGAATTACAAGGATAACATAGGTGTACATATTGAGATTTATAAAAAAATAAAAGCAGGTAGCGGTATAGGAAGTAGTGCTGCAAGCAGTGCAGGAGCCGTCTGGGCAGTAAATCACCTTCTAAATCACCCTTTTTCTCTACATAAATTGATAGAGTTTGCGATGGAAGGTGAAAAACTTGCAAGTGGTAATGCACATGCTGATAATGTTGCTCCTGCCCTTTTAGGTGGATTTACGTTGGTCAGAAGTTATGATCCATTAGATATTATAAAACTCAACACTCCTAAGGATCTGATTATGACTGTGATCCATCCCCAAATTGAAGTAAAAACCTCGGATGCCAGATCTGTTATTAAACAAAATGTAACACTAAAACAGGCGATTCGTCAATGGGGAAATGTAGGTGGTTTTGTATCAGGATTGTTTACAGAAGATTATGAACTTATTGGTCGCAGCCTGGAAGATGTGATTATAGAGCCCTTAAGATCTATATTGATTCCTGAATTTAAGAACGTTAAAAACGAAGCTATTGCTCAGGGTGCTCTGGGATGTGGGATTTCGGGTTCAGGACCATCTATTTTCGCATTAAGCAAAGGTATGGAAACAGCAAAAAAAGTTGCAGAAGCAATTAGAGAAGTGTATACCAAAACCGGTATTGACTTTGATATTCATATTTCTAAAATCAATACCGAAGGAATTAAAATAATTAATTGATATGCAAGAAATCAAAAAAATTGCTACAGGTGCTCCCTGGGAAACTATGGTGGGATACTCCAGAGCTATAAAAATTGGTAATATAATCGAGGTTTCGGGTACAACGGCACCGGGATCAAATGAATATGAACAAACAGTAGCGATTATTAAATCAGTAAAAAAAGTACTCCTTGAATTAGGTGTTGATCTGCCTAATGTAATTCGAACCAGAATATACTGTACAGATATTACGAAGTGGGAAGAAATTGGAAAAGCACACGGAGCTTTTTTTGAGAAGATAAAACCAGTTACCACCATGGTCGAAGTATCAAAATTAATTGATCCAAAGATATTGGTAGAAATAGAATTTTCTGCTATAGTTTCATAAAACAAGACAGCACATTCATGCAATATTACAGTTTACATCATAACGCCCCGCAGGTTTCTTTTTCAGAAGCAGTTATTAAGGGCCTAGCTCCAGATAAAGGATTATATTTTCCTGAAAGTATCACTCCTCTACCTACATCATTCTTTGATAAAATTGAAAATTTAGACACCATCGAAATTGCATATCAAACCATTAAGCAATTTGTGAGCGATGAGATACCAGAAACTGAATTGAGAGACATCCTAATGGATGTGTTAAGTTTTGATTTTCCTGTAGTTGATATTCAAGAAAACATAGGAACCTTAGAACTTTTTCACGGTCCAACAATGGCTTTTAAGGATGTTGGTGCTAGATTCATGGCACGTTGTCTAGGCTATTTTAATCGAAATAATGATGATAAAGTCACCGTACTCGTTGCAACTTCTGGAGACACGGGAGGCGCTGTTGCAAAAGGTTTTTTAGGAGTAAAGGGTGTGGATGTAGTGATTTTATATCCATCCGGAAAAGTGAGCGATATACAAGAACGTCAACTTACCACTTTGGGACAAAATATTACTGCTCTCGAAGTAGATGGTGTGTTTGATGATTGCCAGGATATGGTAAAAAAAGCCTTTTTAGATAAGACCATCACCGACCATATGCAATTGACTTCGGCCAATTCGATCAATATCGCACGATGGTTGCCACAGTTATTTTATTTCGTTTTTGCTTATAAACAACTAAAAAATAAAGGTAAAGACATTGTTTTTTCGGTTCCGAGTGGTAATTTTGGTAATATCTGTGCGGGCATTGTGGCACATAAATTAGGACTACCGGTCAAACACTTCATTGCTGCTACAAATGTAAATGACACCGTGGTTAGGTATATGGAGACATCTGAGTATGATCCAAAGCCTTCAAAGGCCACTATCTCTAATGCTATGGATGTTGGTAATCCAAGTAATTTTATAAGAATTCAACAATTATTTAATAATAATTTCGAGTTACTAAAGAACAATTTTTCTGCTTACAGTTTTGATGATCCTACGACCAGAAAAGCTATGAAAGATATCTTTAAAAAAGCCAAATATGTAGCGGATCCACATGGAGCTGTGGGTTATTTAGGTTTACAGAAATACAACCTGCAAGAAGACGAATATGGTGTTTTTCTGGAAACTGCACACCCTGTGAAATTTCTGGATATTGTAGAAGAAACTTTAGAAACAAAAATTTCGATACCTGAACAAATTCAAAAAGTACTACATAAGGAAAAGGTACGCATCAAAATAGATGATTATGACAGACTAAAAGAGTTCTTACTAACATAAAAAGTTAGAGAGAACTCTTTAAAATATCATTTCTAAAAACTATTTACTTCGATAATGATTTCATCACTTTGTAGACAATCTCTGATGTAGATGCTAAATACTTGAAATTAACGGTTGTATATTTATCTTCAGTCTGATGTACATATGGCGAGTTATCTCCATTCATTAGTTCGGCGGTAATCGTGATCGTATCATATCCTAAGGTTGAAAACACTCTTGTTTCTGGTGTAGAAACCCTTCTCTTAAAAACAGGGACACCAGACTCTAATCGATATGCAGATTCTAAACTTATATTAGAAGCCAATAATTCTATGGCTCTATCCTCGTCATTATCCCATCCTACATAATCTACGCGATGCATAGAGTTTACATTATACTTATCATCTTGTAATTTTTTAACAAACATTCTACAGCCGATCATATTTGTTTCTTGTTGATCAAAAAACACAATCATAAAGTTGATATTTCTATTTGCCAACTTTGTCAACTTTTCTGCAACATAAAGGGTTAATGCTATACCGGTTGCATTATGAACAGCTCCCGGACTATCCTCTGCAGTGTCGTAATGCGCTCCAAGCACTATATATTCGTCGCTACCGTTAGTTGCCGGAATTTCTGCATAGATGTTGGCTCCACTATATTGTTTTCCTTTTTTATCCTGAACATTGTAGGTATTTCGTTTAGGTTTAATCCCAATTTCTTTTAAAGAATTGAATAAGTAATCCGCTGTAATTCTTCTTTCCGAAGTACTAGAACGGCTTGATAACTTTTTCTTACCTTTTATAGGTGTATGTCCGGTAAGTTTACCAACTATATCTTTTTGAATATTAATTATTTCTGCTTCTTTAGCATCATCTAATGATTGTGCCATTGAAACCTGAACGCAAAAAATAAGTAGTAGTAATGTTTTAAACTTATATAGTTTCATTTTTAAATTTTTGTATTCGTATTTTTCCTTCCTTATAACAAATTTATAAAAAACAATACATAGTTTTACAAATAGTATTCTTATTGCTTAAAATAACTGTCTCTAAATGAGAAATTCAAAAACTATACCATTTTTTACCATTCTTTTTTTAATCGTTGTGCAATGTAAAAAAGTACCTGCCGATTTTAACATTTTGTCTGCTCCGGATAACTGGAGAAAAGAGACCATAGCATTTCCATTATCATTTGCTCAGTCACTTGATCATAAAGGTACAGAATATGTTCGATTTGCTCCTGGTTGGGGAAAACAAGGTTCTGATGAGTATTTTTCTTATTCGTTTCTTTGGTATCTGGAAAACGATCCACAACTTTCCAGTAGTAACTTAGAATCGCAACTAGCTGTTTATTTTGATGGCTTGATGCAAGAATTTTCAACAACTAATGCTTCCCGAGCAGCAGCCATTCCAAAAACAACAGCTTTTTTTGAAAAAATTAATAATCATACTTATGCTGGTAAAGTTTTAACGTATGATGCTTTTATCACAAAAAAGGAATTGAATTTAAACATCGTGGCAACCTACATGTATTGTAAAAAAACAGATAGACATATAATACAATTTAAAATTTCTCCACAACCAATCGCTCATGCTGTTTGGAATAAATTAAATGAAGTAATCATAAATATAGACTGTATTTGATATTTTTAGAAGATGAACATTATAAGTTTTACTACTTTTCTAAGTTTCTAAGCACAAAATTTATTATTTTTCTTTTTTAAAATATAATTTATAATGAACGTTTGTTTTCTAATGTATCCATGGGAAGAAATAGACCCAGAAAACGATACTAGTCTTACATTAATACATGAATTTGCAAAAAGAGGACATGGAGTTGCTGTGGCAACACCATCCAATCTTACCATAAGGGACAGTGTAACCTATTCCTTTTGTAAAGTCATGAATCGACAAGAGAAAATTTCATCTTCTATGAAGTCCTTCTATATGAAAACAACGTTTAGGGATGAAATGTTGCCGTTGGCAGGGTTTGATGCTATTGTTTTACGAAGCAACCCTCCTTTGGATATGATTATGCTTAATTTTTTGGATTCCATAAAGGATGATGTTTTTATTATGAACGATATTGACGGAATCAGAAGATCGAACAATAAACTTTATACAGCTGCCTTTGATGATATTGACACTCATTTTATTCCACGAACACACGTAACTAAAAACAAGGATTATTTAATTAATATGATTAAAGAGTCTACCAGTGATAAAATGATTCTGAAACCACTTAATGGTTTTGGAGGTTCTGGTGTTATTTTAATAGAAAAGCGAGCTATGACCAGTATCCGATCTCTGTTAGATTTCTATATAGATAATAAAGATGGCACTACTAATTATGTAATTCTTCAGGATTATATAGAAGGTGCTGATCAAGGAGATGTTCGTGTTTTAATTCTTAATGGAAAACCCATAGGTGCTATGCGCAGAATTCCGGGAGAAGATGATCATCGATCTAATGTTACGGCAGGAGGTTCTGTGGTGAAACACTCATTAACTAAACAAGAAAAAGAACTATGCCGTTTAATTGGTCCCAAACTGGTTAAAGATGGACTATACTTTGTTGGTATTGATGTCATAAACGGTATGTTGGTAGAGGTTAATGTGATGAGTCCTGGTGGAATTACATATATCAATAAAAAATACAAAATAAGATTACAGGAAAAAGTGGTTGACTTTATTGAAGATAAAGTGGTTCAAAGAGTAAATAGATTTGATAGAAAAGCAAAACTTAGAAAAACCGTAGATGATGCGTAAGCTTTCTGTAAAAGATTTGCTCCATAAAATACAGGGTGAAGAACCTTTTCATGCTGTTGCCGAAGATTACTCTTTTACACTAAAGATCACTTCATATTCCTACTACATTTGTGGAGCCATACACGACGGTCATCAATTTCGAAAAGAACTCTGGGATAACTGTCTCCATACAGAATATGAGCGCTGGTATGAAGAGGATCCCGCCACTAGACAAATGGTACAAAATCATCCTATTGTAATCGCAGGTTGTGATTCCAGATTTGAATATGATCTTAATCGAGATCCGGAAAATGCTATTTATGAAGATGCGTGGGGAAAACAATTGTGGAAAAGCACCCTTACACCTGAATCCAAAAAGCGATCACTACAAAAGCATTCCAATTTTTATAAAGTCGTTCACGCTTTAGTGACCAAAATAGAATCTAAATATGGGGCTGCTATTGTATACGACATGCATTCTTATAACTGGAGACGCTGGGGTCGAGAAGTTCCAGTAGTGAATCTAGGGACTTCAAATATTGACAATGATCGTTTTTCTGTATTGGCTGCATCTTGGTGTGAAAATTTATCAAATATAAAACTGCCTAACAATGCGAAAATAACTACTGCTATTAACGATACTTTTCAAGGAAATGGATACTTTCTTAAATACATCACTAGTCATTTTAATCATACGTTAGTGCTGGCTACAGAGTTTTCAAAAATTTATTGCCACGAATTAGAATATATTATATATCCAGAAGTTGTGCATACCATTGAACAAGAACTAAAATCCAGAATCCCTGAGCACGCATTATTGTTTTATCAAAGCTTTATTGATCCAACGTAGTGTTTCTGAAAAGTTATTCTATTATTTTTGCCATTAATAAAATACATATATGATCAAAGATGTTGTAGACACATACACGGATTTGTTTGAAATTGATCAAAATCTGGACAAATTGGTAAAGAATATTGAACTTCTTAACTACCTGAATCCATTGAATATCGAACAGGAAAAAAAGAGCTTTTTTGCAAGTAAATACCGTTTCAACCCAAAATTTAACTATAGAAAGATAAAATTCGACCCTTATAAATTACAAGGCCTGTTTTTTAATCAGCAATTAGAAAGAATTAAAGATGAAGAGATCCGATCTTTATACCAAGATATTATTTATGAATACGCTGGTTTGATTCAATGTATAGAAACTATTGGAAGTGGAAAAAATTTTTATTACAACTCTTTAAAAGTTTTTGGTACCCCAAAAGAACGTGATGTGGAAAATGCACGTTTCATTCTTCATTTCGAAGATGAACAACCCGGTGAAGAATTTGCTAAAAAGCATTCAGCATTAGATGCTGAAGCATATTTTAGAAAATTTGCAGAGCGGTATGACTTTAATTTTAATATCAAAAAATCAACACACATTTCGGCATCCGCAATGGTTTTAAATGCTTCTGAAACGTTGGTTTTAAAGAAAAACTATGCGTTCAGTGGTAATGAGTTGCAAGTATTAGCAAATCACGAAATTGGGGTACATATGGTAACGACCTTTAATGGAAAGAGTCAGCCACTCAAAATATTTTCTAATGGTTTTGTAAAGAACACAGAAACACAAGAAGGTTTAGCTGTTTTTAGTGAATTTATGTCTGGATGTTTAACGCTGAAACGCATGAAAGAGTTGGCGTATCGGGTTATTGCAGCAGATAGTCTCATAAAAGGATATGATTTTAAAGATACCTTTGATCTACTCTATAGCCAATATAAATTAGATAGGGAAACTGCATGGCAAATTACACTGAGAGTTCATCGTGGAGGTGGATTTACTAAAGATTATTTGTATCTAACGGGACTTAAAAAAATATACGATTACTACCATAATAATAAAGATATGAGTCTTTTGCTTACTGGTAAGGTTACACTCGAAAACAAAAGTGATATTAAGAGATTACAAGAATTAGGTCTTGCTATACCAGGAGCACATATAACAGATTCTTATGAGCAAAACCTGAATGCAAATCAAAAATTAGATTTTATTTTAAGTAATCTAAAATAGATTTTCGGAATATTTTTTAAAATAAAAAGAGTAATTTGAAATCTCATCTAAATTTTATCGTATGCAAAAGGTTTTCTTCTTATTAACGATTCTTTTGATTGTAGCGTGTGCTCCTGATAAAAAAAGAAACACCAATACTACTTCTGAACATACGAACGTTACGGATACCTCCATTACCTATATTGATGTAAAGGATGCGGTAGTTAACGATACGAGAAGTAATAATCAAGAAATCAAAGATTCTATTTTAGCTACTGGCGAGTTAGAGGCACCCAAAAAAGAAATTGTGAATACTAAAAATGTTTTGAAGAAAACGACTCCATTAAAAGAAGTAATAAAAGAAAAGGAGATCAAATCAGATATAAAAAAGATGCTACCTGATCATTCTGATTGGAATTATTTAACCAAAAAATATGTGTCTTCCAGCGGAAAAGTTAATTATAAGGGTTTTAAAACAGAAATTTCCAAAGTTGAAGCATACCTGGACCATTTGAAGCTTACATCTGTTCAGAAGGACTGGACGAAAAATGAAAAGTTAGCCTATTGGTTTAATTTGTATAATGCTGCCACCATTTATTTGGTTACTACTCATTATCCGATACAAAGCATTAAAGATATTAATGGCGGAAAACCATGGGATAAAAAGTTTATAAAATCCGGAGATAAAATCTATTCTTTAAATCAAATAGAAAACACCATTGTTCGTCCCAATTTTGATGAGCCCAGACTTCATGTTGCTTTCAATTGTGCAGCGATTTCGTGCCCTAAATTATTAAATGAAGCCTTCACTCCTACTAAACTTACTACGCAACTCAATCAATTAGCAACATCGTGGATCAATGATGCAACAAAAAACAAGATTACTAATAACAGCTTAGAAATTAGTAAAATATTTGAATGGTATGTTGTTGACTTTAAAAAAGGTGTGATCCCGTTTATTAACCAATATGCAATAACAAAAGTCCAGGAACCTGCAAAAATTCAATATTTAAAATATAACTGGGAACTGAATGACTAATGTAAGGTATATGGGTTTTGATTAGGAGACCAGGTTAGCGTAGTACTATCCCGAACTTTCATCATATTCTTAGGTACATCTTGATAGTAGGGATTTCCTTTATCAAAACCTATGGAAACAAAACGAACTTCTCCACTACTCATAATTTGAATCGTACTGTAACCAAAAAAAGGAGCCGGTCCATCGCTTCCTCCATTTCCTGCAATGATTTGATACGTGCCTTTTCCATTTGGCTGCATTCGTTGGTAATCGTGAACGTGAGCAGATAGCATGGCTACTACGTTATTTTTTTGTAATTCTGACCAAAGAACCGGACCTTCAGGAAATCCTTTATGTCCTGTCTCAGGTTTTCCATCCACATAATATGGTTTATGTCCTAATACGAAAATATGATCAATATCCGGATTTTGCTTGTATCCTTCTATTTGACTTACGATCCACTCTGTAGGTATTAATCCTTCAACACCATAGGGTTTCTGTTTAGTTGGCGGATTATAGGTATCTGTATTCATTACCACAAATCCTACATTGTCTCGCCTAAAAGAAAATGTCATTTGATTCACCAGACTATCATTTCCAGTAATATAATTTCTATCTGCTGGCATATAAGGATTCATATATTTCATCCAGACTTCTGTAGAACCTGCTAAGGGATATTCTTTATCGTCCTTAGCATTATAAAATAACATCTCGTGATTTCCAGGAATAGCAACCAGTTCTATTCCCGCGTCGCTGATTTTACTAAAAGTTTTGTCTTCATAAACGTCTACCCAAGCTTTTAATTGAGTTTCTAAATTGATTATATCTGATTCTGCCAATACCAAATCGCCTAAAAAAAAGAGTAGTGATGACTTTTGTTTCTGGCAGGTTATATCATTAAATATGCGTTTCAAAACAGAAAGATTAGCTGTAGATGCATTCGTTGCGGTTTTATTATGCCAATCACTATACTGAACTCTGTTACATCCAACCAATGAAAAACTTAGCAGAACAGAATCCTTCACCATTTCAATATCTTCTGACGCAATTTCTTTGATCTTAATTTTGTTGTGTTTATTACAACTACTACTTACAATCGCTAAAATTAATACTAAAACCAATTTAATTTTCAATATAATCACAGCATTATCTTTTGTGAGCATTAAATCTACTAAGAACACGCGGTTTATCTATGCGTATAAATACTTGTTTATAGACATATGAACTCGAATTACGTTCCAGACAGCCATTCTTCTGTTGCAGGAGCAGGAGGCGGTGGTGGAACGATCCCATAAGAATCTGCCCAAAAATCTCTTCTACAGCTTTTTATAGTATACGATTGCATAAAAGAAAACCACCATTTCTTGAATCCAACATGGTCTTTTAAAATTCGATTATTTTGAACGGAGACTTTTTCTGATTCTTCATCATAGGTAAACGCTAGCTGAAATACAAAGAGATAGTCACTTAACCCCCAGTCGGTTCCGTTATCAATCCATTTACTGGCATAGATCGTATAAATGTATTCTTCTCCATATGGATTATAGAAAATATTAGGTTGGCTTACTGTATACTTTTCGTATATCATTACTTCATCATCTAATATTTCCAAAAGATACGCTAGATTTGGTATATCCACCAAAACCTTTTGCAGCTTTTGAGTATTAGATTCTTTAATAAGTTTTGCTATACTTTCACCCTTTTCTAAACAGGCGAAAACGGCATTTTGATCCATCATGCTTTTATCATTACAAGAGGACACAAAAATTAGTAGTACAAAGAACAAAAAAATATTCTTCAATATACCTGATACCATATATGATTTTAGGAAAGTCATAACTACTCAATTAATCTACCAACTCCTTACCGTGAAAAGGACAGTATTTCCAGGCTCAGTTACATAATTCATTAGCAATAGTCGCTTATTATAAAAATTGGCAACGTATGATACTTACAAAAATATAATTACATAAGATGAAGTGTGGAGTTGCAAACTTACATAATAAACCACTGTAACAATAATTTTATAAGATGGATTCTATAGTTTTAAAAACATGAAAAAAGAACGATATCCTCTCTCTGGCGATTGTTGCTTTCTTACCTGTGATAATGTCTACTTGCTCGTTACTGCAATTTCGTTCTAAGAATATATTGTATTTTTCTTTTCTCTTATAAAATTAACATTGTTCATGTTTTGAAAAATGCCTTTTTGCGAAACCTTACAGGTTTCTTTATAAACAAAAACCACTGGTTGTTACTGTGGAACCCATTTTTTCCTCTTCCGGATTGTCATTAGATAATTTACAGGATTGCATTGAACCCCATGCATATTTAGGTAAAACTAAACTACTTTTCTAAGTATCCAAATCTTTTACAAATACCCTACTCTTTACCCCATATTAAGGGCAAGACTGTACTAAAAAATCGCATTTACATTAACAATAATATCGATTGAATTCACCTAACCCTAAAGTATTAATGAACTTTGGGTAACAACAAAAAAAAATGCTATGAAATTAGAAAAAAGTGTAATCATTATTACAGGTGCTTCTAGCGGAATTGGTGAAGCTACCGCACTAAAACTCGCTAAACACGGTGCAAAAGTAGTACTAACTGCAAGAAGAAAAGAACGCCTAGAAAAATTAAAAAAGAAAATAGAAGATGACGGAGGTGAAGCTTTGGTAGTTACCGGTGATGTTACTAAAAAAGATGATTTTGAAAATGTTGTTTCAAAAACCATAGACGCTTTTGACACGATCCATGTCATCATAAATAATGCCGGGTTAATGCCATTATCATACGTAGAAAAACTTAAAACGGATGAATGGAATACCATGATAGATGTTAACATCAAAGGTGTACTCAATGGCGTATCCGCAGTTTTACCAACCTTAATTAAAAATAAAGGAGGACATATTATTAATATTTCATCCACAGCCGCATATCAATATTTTCCTGGAGGTGCTGTGTATTGTGCTACAAAGGCAGCCGTAAAAATGTTTTCTGAAGGGTTACGAAAAGAACTAGCACCTAAATATGGAATTAATGTTACTTCTATAGAACCAGGCGCGGTGTCGACAGAATTAACAGAAACTATAACAGATCAGGATGTCTTAGATAAATTTTCGGATATGTTGAATATGACAACTTTAGAATCAGAAGACATTGCAGAAGCTATTGTATATGCGTTAACACAACCTGCAAGAGTAAATATAAATGATATTCACGTATTGCCAAGTGAGCAACACTAAGAATTAAGACTCTAAAAAATATTAGTTTACAATAAAATTAAAATATTATGGAAACAGAAATAGATCAAGAAGTAATCACTACAATAAATCCAGCTACAGGAGAAGCTATTGAACATTATGAGTACTTGGAAGATGAAAAAGTAGCAGAACAAGTTCAGAATTGTCACAATGCCTTTTTAAAATGGAAAACACTTTCTCCATCAGAAAGAGCAGAAAAAATAAAATCCATAGGATCAAGTCTTAAGAAGCATTCATCCAAACTCTCGGATTTGATGACCAAAGAAATGGGGAAGTTGCTAAAACAAAGCCACCAGGAAGTTGATTTGTGCATTGCTATATGCAACTACACAGCAGATCACGGTCCTGATGATCTTGCATCAGAAGAAAGAACACTCTCTGAAGGAGGTCGAGGAATCGTCTCCTACGCACCGATTGGGGTCGTATACGGAATCCAACCCTGGAACTATCCTTCCTATCAGGTGGTACGTTATGCAGTGGCAAGCTTAATGGCAGGAAATGGAGTGCTTTTAAAGCATGCTGCTAATGTTACCGGAACCGCGAAACTATTAGAAAAAGTATTTTTAGATGCTGGTTTACCTAAACACCTTTTTAGTGTTTTGGTTATAGATCACGAACAATCAGATGCCGTTATCAAAAATAAGTTGGTACGAGGTATTACCCTTACGGGAAGTCCAAAAGCAGGTGAAATTATAGCAGAAAAAGCCGGAGCGGAATTAAAAAAGACCGTTTTAGAATTAGGTAGCAATGATGCGTATGTGGTGTTAGAAGATGCAGATCTCGACCTTGCTGTCAAGACGTGTGTAAAAGGACGTATATATAATAATGGCGAAACCTGTATTGCAGCAAAACGTTTTATCGTAGTCGACAAGATTTACGATCAATTCAAAGATGCGTTCGTAAAAGCGATGAAAGCTATAAAAACTGGCGACCCTACAGCTTCGGATAACGATATGGGGCCTATGGCTAGAAAAGATTTGAGAGAAAAACTTCATGAGCAAGTTAAAGAAAGTGTTGAAAACGGTGCAGAAATACTTTGTGGTGGAGAAATACCTGATGGAAAAGGATTTTATTATCCTGCTACTATTCTAGGATCCGTAGCTCCCGGTCAACCAGCCTATCACGATGAACTATTTGGTCCTGTCGCTTCTCTAATAAAAGCTGAAGATGAACAAGATGCTATGAGAATCGCCAATGATAGTAGGTTTGGACTTGGTGGTGGTATTTTTACCAAAGATATAGAAAAAGCTACGCAATTAGCAGAACAGCAATTTGATACCGGTATGGTATTTATTAACTCTTTCGGACTAGCAGATCCTGGAATGCCTTTTGGAGGTGTCAAAAGATCTGGGTATGGACGAGAACACGGTGGTTTTGGTGTAAAAGAGTTTGTGAATGTAAAATCTATTCTGATTGCATAAAAATAAACAGAACCATTTTAAAATAAAGAACCGAATCCTTTTAGCAGGATTCGGTTTTTTATTGACATCCATTCACTACTTAACTATGTATTCATATAATAACGTAAAGCACCAGAAGGACAAGTATCTATTTGGTCTTTCAATGCTTGGGTCGTTGCATTTTCTGATTGAATCCAGGGTTTTTCTTTTGGATGATAAACCTTCGGAAGGTTTTTACACAAATTCCAGAATGAATACATTTTCCAGGTTTCCAAACGATTGTGAGTTCTCCGTTGGTATATTCTTTTCTTATATCACTTGCAGCCATACATTACGATTTATGACTTTATTTTAAAGATACATAATAATTATAAGATGTAACATGAACGTGCTAATGTGCTATACTATGCGAAAATCTTCTTTTTAAAATGAATCCCGGTAACCGCAGAAGCCGTTACCAATCCCGCAAAAAGTGCTCCACCAACACCTGCAGTAACAATATCCTGTCCAGTTAGATATAATCCTTTAATAGGTGTTCTGGGCTGTAAAAACTTCTGCCGGAAACGCTGTGGCGTATGATCAATACCATAAATCTCGCCTTTTTTATAGTTTACAAAGTGTTCTGTACTTAAAGGAGTAGAAAGTTCATAGTGATCTACTTGTCCCTCCAGATGTGGAAGCTGTGCAAACAATGCTTTTAAAAGACGCTGCGCAATCTTCTCTTTCCAGAATTCATATGCTTCTCCCCTTTTCATCCAACGTGTATCTTTCCATCTGGCCACCGTCTCGTATGGCACCAAAGTAATGATATCAATCGTACTTCTACCAGGATATCTGTTAGACCAATCGGGATCCTTAGCAGAAGGAAATGAAACGTAAACAACAGGAAAAGGAGCATCTTTATGATCTAAGTATCGTTGTACGCAGCTATCGTGATCACCGTCCTTTGGATATATCCAAAAATTCATTTTTGGTAATTTTAAATCTTCTGGTGAACTTTTAAACCCTAGATATAAACAAGCATGGGAAACAGAAGGTGTTACTTTTTTTAATTGTTCTTTTAGTGTTGTTTTGACACTTACCGATTCTGGAATTAATTTTTCGAAGGTATTCATAACACCCGTTCCGCTAGCATAAAACTCCTTTCCATCAATCATACGTACACCTTTGGTACTATTGTTTTCTATGATCACCTCTGCTACCGTTGCATTGGTCAATTTAGTGCCATTAGCAGCTGTTATAATGGGATCAATGGTATTGACAATTCTGGAAGATCCACCAATTGGAAAATTTCCACCTTCAAAATAATGTCTCGCTACAGAAGCGTGCATAGCAAAACTACTTTGCTTTGGCGGTAAGCCATAATCTCCATATTGTGCAGATAGAACTTTGATCAATTCTTGATTTTTAGTAAGCCCGCTCAGCACGTGATAAGTAGTTTGATCCGAATATTTCAAATACGGTCGTTTCAAAAATCCACCTATAAAAAAACGAAGAAAGCCTGGTAGTGCCTTTTCTTTATAAAAAGCCCCCATTACTTTATTGGCTTTAAAAACCAAATCAATATATCCATCAATTGCTTTTTCTTCTTCGGGAAAATAGCTTACCAACTGATTCCTAAAATTAGCTACGCCTTTTTTAAAGTCATACTGGGTATCGCCGATGATAATACGGTCATATACTTCTCCCATATCTGCCCACTCCAATGTACCATCTGTGATATAATCAAACAACTTACGAATTGGACTGTTCTCCTGTTGTACACCTCCTATGTAATGAATTCCAACATCCCACTCATAACCTTTACGCTTAAATACATGAGTAAATCCGCACGGTGTATAGTGCCGTTCTAAAATGAGTACTTTCTTTCCTTCTTTTGCTAATATGGCACCTACTGTAAGACTACCCATTCAGGATCCTATAATAATAGTATCGTACTTTTCTTCTAGCTGCGGTCGTTGTTTATAGGATTGAATCATGTATCCAAAGGTTTTATGATGGAAAATCAAATTTTTAAATAAGATTATTAAATATAATTCCTATTTGTAACAAAGTAAGTACTGTTGTAGTAAATATAAGTCCTTTAAACATCCAAAAGACAGTAACTATAGACATAAAAAACTTTCTTTGGATCCATAAAAAAAATTTGAATTCTGTGTGAAAAATTCATCTTGGAATAGCATTGAATTCCGTAGTTTTTTTAAAGCATTAGCAGAAGTTTTACTGTCTGAACAATCATACGAAGCCTAGTATATTTTTTATATCCGATTTACGGTACATCTTCTATTACATTCTCGTATCGTATAGAGTTTTGGGATATCGAAAAATGGACTTTTCCTGAAACAGGTCAACAAATGAAATGTTAATCTTTCATGTATCGCTCCTCTTTTTAGAGTAAAAACTAGGTATATCAATTCGCTCCGCTTCTTTGTTTAAAGAGTCTTCAAGCGTTTTTAACCAATGCATACGAATGCTGGTCATAACGCTACAAACTCACATAACAAATCGGGTAATGAACGACTACGGAATGGGATATTTCCCCCTAAATATGGGTGTAAAAACTAAATACATTTGTCTCAACAGTTGTTTTAGCATTCTATTTTGCCGGCGGATATGATAAAATAAACAACACCATCATCTAATATTAATTATAAATTAAAACAAATGAAAAATTTAAGTAATTTAAAGGTATTCACATCTTTGATAGTAGGCGTTTTATTCGTGGTTTCCTGCGAAAAATCAGATGTACAAACAGAAACAGAGGAAATTATACAACAGGATATACAACAAGAAGGGTTTAAAAGTACTACAGGACGAAGTGGTGAGTTCCTAAACGATGTAGCATCAAGTAACAGTAAACCTTTATTACATATGCATTTTGACGAAAATGTCGACATGGAAAAAGCAAACCTTCAATGGGATCAGGCTGTAAAAGAATACATCAGCAACCAACCCATACAGCAAAAAGCTTTTAGCACGGAGTGGTTTTATAGAGTTTGGACATTTACAGGTAGTCAGAGTAACAACGATACCGATGGGGATGCTGGTACGTACGTGAGATTTACTACTAGTGCAGGAACTTTTAACCCTCCTTTTAACTGGATGGATAATTTTGGTGACGACCGAGAAGGTGGTTGGGATGCATACTTATTCAAAACTTCATTTCCTGATCGTGCTGTCGAGTGGGTTGAAGTAGACGGTGCTACTTTATATCTCAAAGGACAAGACGGATGGTTTGTTACAGATTTTGTTATACAATTATGGACAAGCGATCAAACATTGCCGGCAACTGGTTTCTCTGGTTTTTGGGCAAATCCTAATATTTGGTTAGATAGTCCAACAGATAACAGTTGGGATAGCTTTAACAGCGGTAATACAGGAACAGGTAGAATAAACTTTTAAGATAGTTTAGAAATATAATCTAGTGTACGACGGTCTATTTTTATGAGAAATAGACCGTTTTTAGTACAGCATACCTGATAAAAGGAATACAATTACAAATTTACAAAAGCATCTTTTTAACTGTACACCTAAACACACATAGCGACGTATGTGTTTATATCACAACAAATTATTTATTTTTAGCTAGATATTAAAAAAATCAAATTACTTCTATAAATCAAAAAACTTCTGTTTTCAAGTGCTAGCAGAGTGTATATTATCCTGATATTATATTACTATTATAAAAATTTAAAAATTCCCCAATTTACATGGGGTATTATTCACGTTTTCTTAAAAGTGATTATCGCTATTTTTAAAGGTCATTCACTAATTTTATCTCAACTTTTAACCATAAATATAGTATCATGAAATCACTTTTAAAATCCTTATTAGGAACATTATTTGTATCATTTATTATTGTCTCTTGTACTGATGACACTAATTTTACTGAAACCACAGAAACTGTAGACAGTACTGCTTTTGATCTTGTTGGTACCCAAGAAGAGCGTATCGCATCTACAGAAGAACTACGTACTATACCTGCTATTATAGAAAAAGCCGGGTGTACTCTAAGTGGTGATGAAGGATGTTCTGACGATGCGCAATCTGAGTTCGAAAGATATGTACGCGAATGTACTACATATATCAGAAACTGGCCACCTTCTGGTGTGGTGAATACCTACTACAGAAGTATGGTGTATTATGTAGACGGAGACAGCGACATAAACTTAGATCATTATCAAGATGACCTACAGGCACAAGTATCACAACTTGTTGGCTCTGGTGGAGCTGCTTTTGTAAGTGCTGATATTATCTACTGGGAATGTAACGACAGACAAAATAACTCTTGTGTAATCAAATACGATGTGTACAGATAAGCAATTGCAATAAAACACACTATAGAAACAGGCCCTGTAAAAAAGGCCTGTTTTTTTTATTTATCACAAACAAAATTATGATTTCCAAGCAATTACAACCAATAGTCATCATTCAGAGAAAGAATTATACGATACATTTCTTTTAAAGAAACTTTAAGATGTTAAATAAACCATATATAGCGAAATATATGCTAGATCTATGCGTACTTTTGTAGGTGTCTTATACAACTATCATTTTGTGATGGATATACGATATTAATATATATATGCATCATAATGATGACCAACTCTTAACCTTACTTTAAAATGGCTATTCTTATTTTTATGCTTGTATTGTGGTATACAGGATTATTTTTTCAAAGTTTCTTTTTGCATCGATATGCAGCACATCAAACATTTACCATGTCTAATTTTACTGAAAAAGCATGTTTTTTTCTGACTTGGGTTTGTCAAGGGTCCAATTATCTAAGTGCTTATGGATATGGGGTAATGCACCGAATGCATCACGCCTTTGTGGACACCGAGAAAGATCCTCATTCTCCCAAGTACGACCATAACATGTTTAGCATGATGTGGCGCACAAAAAGCATATATCAGGACATCAACAACCAAAGAATATCGCTTGACACGAAGTTTACCAAAAATACTCCTCAATGGAAAGCTTTTGATGTTTTCGCCAGCTCCAATTTCTCTAGGATTGCCTGGGGATTAGGATATACCGTTTTCTTTTATTTCTTTGCTTCGGCATGGTGGCATTGGTTGTTTCTGCCAGTAGCATTCTTTATGGCTCCGATACATGGAGTAATTATCAATTGGTTTGGTCATATCATTGGATATACTAATTTTAAAGTTGACAATACTTCCAAAAATCTATTGCCTATTGATTTCTTAATGATGGGCGAAAGTTATCATAACAACCATCACAAATATAGTGGAAGAGCTAATTTTGGTGGTGTGCGATGGCACGAAATTGATCCAACTTATTTTATCATGGTATTGCTGGATAAACTACGCATCATTAAGATAAAAAAGAGTGCTATCACGGTTACAAAATAATCAATTCTTAGCATTCATATCATACCCACTTAGATTTCTTGTCCGATGAAGTGATGAACCAGATATGCTCGTTCATCACGAATTTGATGTTTTTCTATTGGCTTTACAGACTACCAAATTCTATGAAATCATACTCAGGAGAATACTCAAATAAATGTCTCAATATAGATGCATGACCGTTACCAACAATGACAAGTATTCTGTCCTCTTTTGATTGATCTATTTGCTGAATTTTTCTAAACATTCTTAGATTTCGGTTATACCACCATATAGATAAAAAATCAGCACCGCGATTGTTATCCAATTTAAAATCTCCTACTAAGTAGGCTCCATAATTATTTTGATGTCCCTCTATCGTATTCATATGTTTTATATAATCAAGGATTTTTACTCTGGAAGGCAGTTGCGTAGATTCATCAAATGATTTCTGTACCATTTTTGAAAAAGGATCATCTGATTGAAAATCATAATCTTCTGTAAGTTTCTCGATAAAGCCAGGATACTTTTCTTCTAATTCTGAGCTAAATGTTGTTGCATCTATCGAGTAAATTTTATCGTGCTCTAAATCATTGGCTATACGCATTCCTATTTGATAACTCTCATTTCTAACCGCTCTATGTTTTCCTACCTGATATTCTTTATACTTTTTTTCCATACCCCAATCTTCTTTTGCTTCAATAGCAACTTTAGTTGGTTTGAATCTTTTAATGTATGCTACTAATTCTTCTACTTCAGACTTTTTTGGCTCTTTTAGCACATCAATTTTATCAGTATCTTTTGTTTTTGTATAATCTAAACCAGGATATGAGAAATGAAACGTACCAACGACCAAAACTTTTGTTTTTTGTTTTGGGTAATAACTTGCATATGGCTTAAGAATTCCTTCGTTTTCCTTCGTTATTTTTTGTGCAGTTACGTTCGTAGTAAAAAGAGTAAGTATAACGCTGGTAAGTAATAAATGACTGTATTTCATGATATTTTAATTAATATGTTCATTACAATAATAGAAGTATATTACACATACCATTACAATTTTATACAAACACCTTTCTATAGTATATCAATCAACCGTTTGGACAAACGATCATGTTCGTTGTCTACGCATCATAGTTCGTCCTACAAATCATACTGTTCATAATAAATTATAAGAAAAGTACTGTAATTCGTGTATTTTTAGGGGATGCATATTAAAAAAGAAATCCTCTATAATATCCTTATTATACTTACAATAGCCGTCTTGGATATTCTGGGTGGCTACATTATTTTCAACAGGGATATATTTTCTTCAGACATACACGGATTCCTGTTTAAAACTACATTTACCATTGCGTTGCTCATAATTTATATAGTAAATTATGTATACAGTGTACCCCGATTCTTATTCAGAAAAAGGTATGTTCATTACATCGTCTCATTTATAGTTATGATTCTTTTATTTGCTGCGATACGGTTCTTAATGGAAGAAATTATTCTTTTCAATATTATAGGTATACACAACTACTTCTTTGATGTACCACTACGCGATCTAATTGTCACCTATTTATTCGACTCTTTTTATTATACACTGAGAGTTTGTCTGATCAGTGCTGTACTATGTTTATTCTTTAGGTATAATGAAAACAAAGAAGAAATACACCGTCTTCAAATAGCGCACCAAAAAGCTAAGCTTTCTGTACTGAAATCCCAGATTAGCCCACACTTTTTATTTAATACATTAAACAATTTTTATGAAGAGTTGTATGATGACAAACCAAAAACTGCCAGTGATATCTTAAAATTGTCAAAACTATTAAGATATGTCACCTATGATACCAAAGACGATGTAACTTTACTGAGCAAAGAAATTGCCTTTATTGAAGATTACCTATATTTTTTCAAACGGAGGTATGAATACAATTTTTACGTACAATTAGATATTGAAGGGTTTGTACATACTCAAAAAATACCATCCCTTATTTTAATACATTTTGTTGAAAATGTTTGTAAACATAGCATCATCAATAATAAAAACCGACCTGCTAGTATCGTTATACGCATAAACGACCATTTTCTGGAACTAAGAACTAAAAACTATATAAATACTTCAACCATGTATACCGAACCCGGAATAGGAACTCAAAATATCAAAGAAAGACTAGAGGTTATTTATAAGGATTCATTTATTTTAGAATATCAAAAAAATGACAATCAATTTGAAGCATACATACAATTTCCATTATAATCAGGTAATTATTCTCATATGAAAGCCCCAATACCATGTATAATTATTGATGATGAACCAGCAGCTGTTCGGTTATTGGCAAAGTATATTGCCTCGGTTTCTTTTTTAGAATTAAAAAATACATTTACCAATCCTTTAGAAGGATTATCATATTTAGAAAGTGAACCTATTGATCTGGTATTATTAGATATACAAATGCCCGAAATTACCGGGATACAGCTATCCAAAATCATTGATAAGAATACCAAAATAATTTTTACCACGGCATACCCTCAATTTGCATTGGATAGTTATGAAATAGCTGCGATTGATTATCTTCTAAAACCTATTGATTTTGAACGGTTTTATAATGCTGTATCCAAAATCAAAGAAAAACGTACTAATACTGTAAATGTTGCAATTGATGAGAGTACAGATGAGTTTTTCTTTTTTAAAACGGACGGAAAAAACAAATATGCTAAAGTGTTTTTAAGGGAAATTAAATATATCGAAAGTCTCAAAAATTACATTGCTATACACCTTAACGACGAACAAATTATTACCTATAATACATTAAAACATTTTAAGGAAACCTTGCCCATAACTGGTTTTATACAAATACATAAATCGTATATCATTTCCATAAAACACATTGATAAAATCGATAATGAAACCCTTTGGATTCAAGGAAAAGAGTTACCTATTGGTAATACGTTTAGAAAATCATTTTTTAAAACCATTGCAAATCATAGATTTTAAAAAATCTGGTTACGATGTGTATGGATCAACCAGCTATGAGGTACTCTACTAACCGTAATTTTTGACCGTCAAATGAGAAAATCCAGATCGTCTTGTATTCATCTTCAGAATAGTAATTACTTCCGTATTCAAAAGGTGCTGTCATAATCTTTGAGTGTTGTATATCACCCATACTTAGGGTTACTTCGCTCCCATTGATATGTAGCGTTGTATCTCGTACTACAAATCCATTATCTATAGTCACCTTATAAATGGCAGTATCTTTATACCAATTGACATCGGTTAGATCTATTTTAGAAAAAATAGCATCCAACTCTTTAAAAGCTTCATCCGGATGAATACCATTAGGTAATGCATCATCCATAAACAAATTGATAGTGATCCTATCGTTTTGTTGTAAGGCTCTTTGTAATTCCTTTAGTTCGCTAAAAAGTTGTTGTCGTTGTTTTTTAATACGTGCTTCTGCAGTTTTAAAAAGTACAATATTTTCATTTTCTACAGGATTGAGGATTACTTGGACTGGATTATTATAATCAGGTTGGTACCATCGAAATTCCTGAAAATATGCTAATAAACGTTCATCTTTAAAAATATACTGATGTCTGGCAAAGATCTCATTTCGCAAAAGCTGAAGGTCATAGAGACTGTTATTTGCAATTTCCTTTGTGGTATATGAAATAGTATCACAATCAGTACAATCCTTTAACTGAGCATGCATTACTGTGCTCAGTATCAATAACAAGACGAGTATTCCTTTTTTCAATGGGTTAATAGATGTGTTAGTATTACAAATATAAGATTTGTAGTATCATCAACTGCTATCATACTAGTTTTCAGATATATTGACAGTTAATCTCTATAGGAAATTGTATATTTTAAAGGCTTATCTAAACGGATTATGATATCTCACTTGTACACTTTTTTATTTACAACCGTACCCATCCGTATTTCTTCAATACTTTGCAATTGATCACTAAATGAAGCGTACTTATATAATGTTCCATCTTTATCTTGGTGATTATATGCTCCAATTTTCTTTCCTTGACGATTATAAAATTCTTCCTGATATTTTTTCCCTTTTTTATAGTAAAGTATGGATCGCTTTTTTTTTGAATTATTATAATTGGTTATATCTTTTGTTCGATAAGTTCCATTTTGATAATATTCTTTTGTATGAACGCTATCATTATTATATCGATACTTATATTTTTTTTGATATGTATTTATGTCGTTACGGTATCTTAATGTTCTTTTTATTTTTCCTTCCTTATTCAGATAATGTTCTGTACCATTCTTTTCATTAATTCCATTTGGAGATTAATAGGAGATTTCTCCAATATTTTCTCCTTTTTTATCAAAATAAGTTGCTTTGGCATCCTTAAATACCCGAAATACTAATGTAGTAGCTGGATAATAGGTAAGTTTTTGTATAATATTTCCTTTGTCATAAGATAGTAAGGTATTACCTTCAATAAGTACTCCTTGGTCAGGCAAACCATTGTTATATATCATTTTTGCTATTTCTCTTCCATTTTGATCATAGTTATATGACTCCGCTACAAAACTATTTTCATGAATAGTCTCAAATTCGACTTGTTGATTTTCATGAAAATATTTAGTATAAATGATATTTCCTTCTTTATCGTATTCCGTTATTGCTCCAATTAAATGCATTTGTTCTGGCTTTTCATTAGAGTAAAACATTATTTGCTTCCCATTCTTATACCGACAACCATAAGAGTTATACCCCTTCACCTCTACAGTGCCCAACGCTTTCCCATCAGGACCGAAATATTGAATTTTCTGGGGTAATCCATCTGTCAAACGTTCTCTAATCTGACCATTTTTATAATAGGATGCCAGTATTCTTATACCCGTATCATCAGTTTTTTTAATTCGCCTAACCCGAAGAGGGTTTTTAAAATACTTCACTTCAATTCCTTTATGCCCAGATAAATCGATTTCATCTGTTGAGACTCCAATATATTCGCCATCGTTTCCATAATACCGTATTTCTTTCTTTTTTAACGAGTTACCATGAACTATAAAAATCGTTTCATACCGGATACCTTTCACGTCTTTCTCATAAGTGACCTCCCTTATAATACTATCTTTCCTTTCTATAAATTGTTTCGGGTATATTTGATTAAAATTTGCTGAACCTGCAATTGGAACTCCATTTTCATAAATCGCTTTGAGTTTTTGATTCTTGTAAAAGGTTACCACATTTCCATGTAATATATTATTTTCGTAATCCATGGATTGTGATACATTTCCATCTTTTGTAAACCATTTTACAGTACCATTCCAAACCACTTTATCTATTTTAGAAGCGGTTCCAGATAAATAGGGAGTGCCATCTTTGTGGTAATAGTTTAATACATACAGATTCCCTTTTTTAGTAGCTGGTAACCTGTAGATACTATCTTTTTTTACATCATCAGTTACTTTATTACTTTTCGTAAGCCAAATGGTATCATTTTGGCCAATAACTTGATATAAAACACAGTTTATCAACAAACAAAGAGGTACAATAAATTTTCTTAGTATAGAAATTCTCATAAAAGTAAACGGTATACAAGTTTAGTGTGTGTAAAAATAATCATCGAGTTTACAATGACTATCCCTGAAAACAATGAAATTGTAACTACTTACAAGATATTTCTAACAAATAGCAAAACTCCCCCTATGTAAAAATAGGAGGAGTTTTAGGTAGGTTAGCTATCATAGTTTTGATAAGCAAAAAAAAATATAGTTGAGTTTGAGTATTCTTGATAACGCATCCTTTCGGAAGCAAAATGTATCTCCCCGCAGGGTATGACTGTTTCTAAACATAAAACCTTCAAGACCCTGAAAAAGGAAATAAACTGGCTGGTTAATTCATATAAAGGGTAATTGATATATTATTATGAAACAGAAACTACTTGTTGCTGTTCTTCTAATTCTTTTTTAGTAAGGTCCCGAGTAAGCCATCCACTCCTTCCTGCTGTTGCGATTGCATATGGTGTGATCCAAAACAATGTAAAAGCATAAAACAAGCTGTATGGATATGCCCAAAGAGACTCTGATAAACTGTGTTTTTTTGCATAAAACAGGGCTTGTATACTAGAAAACACCAATATGCTTAACAACGTGGAGCTTAAGAACAACACCGGATATGTACCTATAAAAAATAACATTAAAAAAGTAGCAGGATATGCCATCGTCATTTTTAGCCATTGGTTTAATAGTAATATTCTAGTACCGCTTTTTGCACCTTCTCTAAAATCACCAAAGGCAAACCTACTCATTGCAATATTCTCTCTAATATTACTTCGCTCCCAACGAATAAACATTTTATATAAGTTCTTATACCGTTCAGGAATATTAGTATACACATACGCTTTTCGCTGAAACAATACCTTGTATCCTTGCTTTAGGATCATATTGGTCATAGCACGATCCTCTCCTATTTTAGAAACTTGTCCCATAAAAGTTTGCGAAATCCAAGCCTCGCGGCAGTTCATCACAGCTTCTCTCCTGTAAGCAGATAATGCTCCGGGTGTACATAAAACAGAACCTATCGTACTTTGCGCAGAACGAATAAACTCAAAACTAAAAGCAAAACTTACATTAAGCATACGCGGTATCAAGGCTTTATCTCTGTTAAGCACCCGAACATTTCCGGCAACTGCTCCACAATGTTCGTTTTTTACAAAAGGAGAAGCCATTATCCGTAGTGTATCCTTCTTTACGATAGAATCACTATCTACCGTAATAAATACATCCCCCATACCCAGATTAAATCCTCTGTATAATGCATGTCTTTTTCCTTTGTTTTTGGGTTGTTGATAGATGGATACACGATTCCCTAATTCATTTTTGGCTTTCTTCATCCATTCCCAGGTATCATCCTGACTACCATCATCTATAGAAATAATTTGTAATTTTTCGATGGGATAATCACTTTCTACCAAACTTTGTAGCGTCTTATACACTAAGGCACCTTCATTATAAGCAGGTACAATCACCGTACACAAGGGTAACTCCTTATCTGTAACAGCGTTGGTTTCTTTATATCTAAGGTACAAACGAAAGATATACACTAAAAAACTAACCTTAATCAATAATAAGGTAAGTCCAGCGATCATCAGACCGATTCCCCATACAGTATTCATTCGCTCTAAGTGAATTTCTTCAAAATAAGGTTGAAAGAAATAAAATAAAGATGCAGCACCAAATAGCAACAAAAAGGTTCCTAGTAAAATTAAAAACGAGGAAGCATTGAACATACTATTCTTTAAACGGTCTGCAAATGAATTTTCAATTACTTGCGTTTCTGCAAGGTCATAAGATCTTGATATCTCCATAATGATTTTTATTACCACTCAGCAAAACCAAATTTGATACCAATTATTAAGATTATGAATACCAAACACTTATAAATAACCGCTATCATAAAAAGTGTGTATTATTTCTACAACTGTGTATATTTGACTCACTTTTTTAACGGGCAATCCTTCAAACTTAGGTGTTGTAGCATTCATAATATAAGAAACATCAAAGTGCTGCACCGTTATTTAACAAACCGTACTACATTAAAATTTAATGACCACCAACTCCTAAACTTATAACAGTCTTCTAACAAAAGAAACCAAATCTCATGGTATGCACATCCTAAAACATGGATAGATGGATACGCTTCTTCTCTATACCAATAGGACACAAAATAAGGCTATCAAAGTCTGGCTGGTTTTGGTTACTTTTGATACGATTTTACCCTGATAGGCACAAAAAAATGCTCGGCTTAAAGAATTGAAATGAAACGCAGCTTATTAAAATACTGGCAATTGTTATGGCGATCTGTGCTTTTCTGGTCCCTTGCTATGGCATTCTATTCTATATTCAGGTATTATGGAATAGACGAAGAAGAAGGCTTCACCGTGATACCCAAGTATAGTGGATATAAAGGAACGATTCGTGCGCTTATGGGATTTTCGAGCATTGGATTGTTTCTTGGGATCGTATATACATCCATTAATGTTATTTTTAATAAATATTCTTCGAATAAGCGCTCCTTATTTTATAATCTGATCGTTAGAACCTTGTTATATTTTATAACAACCATTATCATCTTTACGATTATTATGGAGATATTTTCTGAAATTTATAATCTTAACCTGAATACGAATACAGGTTGGTGGAAAGAAAACAAATCTTTTTGGGCAACCATCCTTTATATTGTCATGGTTTCTTTTGTGTTCTCTTTCATTAAAATAGCGACAGAAAAATTCGGAAAAGGTGTCTTTATAAAAATGCTATTAGGAAAATATAAAAATCCGCAGGAAGAGCATCGAATTTTTATGTTTTTAGATCTTAAAGACTCCACAGCTATTGCAGAAAAATTAGGCCATTTTAAATACAGTCAGTTATTACAAGATTGTTTTTACGATCTAAACACAGTTGTTTCTAAGTACGATGCAGAAATTTATCAATACGTTGGTGATGAAGCTGTACTGAGCTGGCCTTATAAAAAGGGGTTAGTTAAAGCGAACTGTGTGTCGTTGTTCTTTGCGTTTCAACAAAAAAAACATTATAAGGCTACCTATTATAAAGAAAAGTATGGCATCCTACCTGAATTTAAAGCTGGATTACACGGTGGCATGCTTATGGTAACCGAAGTGGGTGTAATCAAAAAAGAAATTGCCTACCACGGTGATGTAATTAATACTTCTGCACGCATTCAGGCAGAATGTAATACCCATAACGCAAAGCTTCTGATCTCTGAACAGTTATTATACGATCTTCCTAAAAATCATACAATAGCTACCTCTTTTTTAGGAAGTGTTCTACTCAAAGGAAAGCAGCAAGAAGTCAATATTCATACCATCCTACATCCATAAAGAATACGCACCCTAAGAAAAAAGGAAGCGTATACTGTTTTTATAAACATATGCCTAACGAACCGTTATGAATGATATGCCATATTTTTACGTACTTATAAAAACAAGCTTACTCATATTCAAACATACTCCTACCGTCCAATTGTTATAAAAAAGTATTAAGTAATTCTTTAAGAGACGTTAATGTTCCCCAGATTTAATCTGGTTTTTAGTTTCTTTATAGAAGCTTTGAAAAAAGAAGACGTATGAGTGATATTTACCGAAAATGTTCCAATTGTGGTACACTAAATTTAAACAGAGATTATTGTAAAGCGTGTGGATCACTTATCAACACATCCCTACAAAGAAAACAGGAAAGAAAACAGCGATTAGCGAAAAGAGAAAAGGCTCGTATCGCTAAAAAACCAAATAAAATCACCCTTTTTTTTGAAAGAGCAAAGCAACACCAAAACATCGTAATACGCTATACAGCCCGATTTCTTTACTCTGTTTGGGTGGTAGTCATAGCAGTTGGATCATTTTTGGCATTTATTATTGGCTATGTGGCCGCATAAATCCAATTATTTTATAAATATCGTAGCTGTATTCCTATATCGTTATTACTTTCAGATATGTTGTTTATTGGCTGTTAGTGTCTACGGAGTTCAACAAACGGATATCCGTTTGCCTGTCATCGTACAGAGTTATGTAAATGATTTTTTATGCATGCCAATAATACTCAACATGTGTCAGATGATGATCAGAAAATTAAAGAGTGATCCTGATATCCTGTTATCCCTACCACTACTACTATTCGTTACTACGGGATATGCTTTCTATTTTGAGTGGTATTTACCGCAACACCTGGATCGCTACACTTCTGATTGGATAGATGTGTTACTATATTTTTGGGGAATGATTTTCTTTTATTGGATAGAACGTGTCACTTATGGCCCTCCAAATGAACCGTAACAAGTTCTGATTAAAATAATATATAAAGCAAATAATCCCATAAACTAACGAGCGTCTATGGGATTATAAGGGTATACAAACTGGGTATTTAAGATACAATCAACCTATGTTACTGTACCGTTAATACATTTTCTAAAGCCTCTGCTATGGGTTGTTCACCGTTGAGAATTTCAAAGACCTCTCGTTTCGCAACAGCATCTTTAAGGCTATGTACCAATACTTTGGCAACATCACCTCTGGGAATGGCTCCTTCTTTAGAATCCAGACTCGGTGCCAACCTTATTTTTCCTGTTGGCATATCATCATTCAAAGTTCCTGGTCTTACAATCGTAAAATCAAGACCACTGTTCCCTAAATACGCATCAGCATCCTTTTTGGCTTGCAGATATTCTTGCAACTGATTCGATTCCTGCGGGGCATCTGCTCCTATAGAACTTAACATCACGAACTTGTTTACTTTATGCTTCTTGGCAGCATCAATAATTTTCATCGCTCCTTTACGATCTACTGCATCCAAAGCCTTTCCTTTAGAACCGGCAGCAAATATTACCTTGTCCACGCCTTTTGTAGTATGTGTAACATCTTCCGTTAGATCTGCAAGTACCGTGGCAACTCCTTGTTGCTCGAACGAAGCTTGCTGGTCCTTCTTACGAACCATCGCGATCGGTTCAAAATTTTTGTGGTTTTTTAATTCGCTAATGACTTTATTTCCTGTGGTGCCTGTTGCACCTACGACTAATATTTTTTCCATACATTTAATATAAGCACACTACCTGTCAAAGACAAAAGAAAACCGGGTTTTAACGAGGGTTTAACTGGGGTTTTAAGAATTTCTTAATGGTTTATAACCGGCAGCCAATTGCCCAACACCACATACGCAACTGCAATACACATTTTTTTTATAAGTACCTATCCTACTATTCAAATAGTCAACGTTCTGGTTTCAGGTTCGAGGATCTCTTGTAGTCTTAGAAATTCTTTTAACTTTTTTAAGAAGCTACCCCGTTAATCGAGCGATCTCTATAAAAATAAGGGGATATTACCCATATGAAAACCGTTTTTCAACTTAGAAAAATAGGGACTTACACATATCGTTTTAAAGTGTATTCCCTCTTACAATACGGTTAACTCCGCAGTATGTTTGCCACCAATTATAAAAGCATACGGTTTTTGTATGCTATTCATAATCATTGTTTAACTAATTCATTCTAAAAAATTATGAAACACACTTTTAAATTAACACGCACATCACTACTAATCCTCTTACTACTGCTGGTAGTTATGAGTTGCGAGCGTGACCATCCAACGGTATCAGGATCCGAAACAGAGGAGCTTCTGGAAAAAGCACAGGAACATTCTTCGGTACTTTCGTTCGACGAATCATCAATCGTATCTATTGGAGAGATTGTGTCTGGTCTTCCTTACGGAAACCTAGTAAACGAACATATCAATCTTTCTATGGGATTCGGAAAAGATGCTGAAGAAAAATACCAGCGTTCTCTTTATATGCTAAGACGCCAACCTAAGATAAGCGCATCTTTATTCGAAATATACCATAAAGTACCCGCAGAAAACTATCTGTACCGTACCATGGTGGTAGAAGCGCTAAAAGAGCTAAACACCGATACTTCGTTACAATATCTATATAAGATTGCTATGACGCGTATCCCCAGAGATACGCAACCAGAAAATGAAGAAATTGATACCCGAACCGATGAAATCATCATTCGGTTAACTGCTGTAGAAGGCATCGGAATATTGGCTATTAACAAAAATGAGGAAGCAGAAAAAGCGCTGATACAATTAATAGACCATGAGGATTTATCCGTGCGTCAGATGGCGGTACGTAGTTATTTATTATCTCCTTTCGGAAACATCCAGGAAAAGAAAAAAGAGTTGTATGAAAAACTTCCGAGAGAAGAATACTGGTATATCACAGAGGAGACGACTAATATCAGAAAGGTAGAACATCCGGATATGCCCGAAACTTTTGACCTAAAAGAAAACGATTCTAAAGAAACACCAAAAATAAGATAACCATGAAAAATAAACATCTTTATAAAAGCACCACATTTTATATACTGCTAATCTTTGTACTGCTATTTTCGATCACAATCAATGCGCAACAAAGCTGCTCGGTACCACCTCATGATAATGTAGCCGACGGAAGTTCGGTATATGCTACCGGTTTATGTAATCAGGCACGAGTAGACCACTGGTGGGGCGTACTCAATATGAGAAAAAAAGATTGGGACAGCGGTTTTGGATTTCATGATCCTTGTAACTTAGACTTACCGCTTGCACGTACCTTTGCAGCTTTATATCTGCTCACGTACTCTGCAGAAGATTATGCAACCAATACCGGAGATTATAGTGGCAATGCACTGCGTTGGGCGTATCCATATACGGCTAACAACACCGGTAGGTTACAGGCATTATGTTACAAACCAGGTTCTAGTCCCGGACAATGGGCAGGCTGGGCCTATGGTAGCCGCGTAGAATTATACATTCCATATTTTTATTCTTTTGATGTAGTTACCCGTGCAGGAACTTTATTACACGAAGCCAGGCACAATGGAGGAAAAAGTCATAACGGTGGTAGCGGCTGCCCGAGAGCTGCATCCTGTGATACCAATTGGTCGTATCAAGGTTCTAATATGTATGAGGTACTCTACCTGTGGTGGTTTGCTGTTGATGGCACCAGAACGACCAGTGCCATCAGAAATATGGCTAGAAATCGGGCACGAAGCGTACATAATAATGCGTTTAATACCAATCCCGGATTTAATATCTAATACTGTCGCACAGTATTCATATTCTTACAACCTGAATGTAAAGGCAGCAATTTATTTTGTTGCCTTTATTACGTGAATCCGATGTAAGAAAATGTCTGTCTGAGTGATTTTCAATAGAAAATCGTATCGAATACACATACATTTTAATTAGAAACCTAATTTCGACAACCTACCTTCAAACACCGCTCCCTTCAGAATAGTGAGGTGTGTCTGTTCTGATGTGTAGTGGTCTTGTAGTTGTTCATAAAAAAAACTCCTAACACTAATTTGTTAGGAGTTTTGATTGTAGTAAAATACACGATATAAGATTGATTATACCCATATGCTGCATGCACCGCTAACACAAAATGCTGCAGGATCGCAACAGTCTGAAGTAACTCTGCACGTAAAACAACGAAAAGAAGGACCATTACCTATAATGATCTCCTGTTCTTTTTTACTCAGGGTTTTAATCCCTGGTAATTTTGATAAATCTTATATCATTACCGTGGATTTAAATAAAATACAAACATCTGCCAAATTCGCATACCTGCTCCAGATTATTGCAGTCAGCATCTTTAACACATTCCCAGTTATGGCAGCAACCTTGTCCCTGAATGTGATGTTGTTCTGACTTTTTGAGTTCTTTGACTCCTTCTAATTTTAAAATGTTGTGTAACATATATAGTATTGTATTGATTAATATATGAAAATAACTTTTGAAGGGAATTTTACTTATAAAAAATCAACACTTTAACACTTTATTGTTTAAAACTTAACAGCTAAATCGGTGTGTTGTGGAGCGGTTTACTAGGTATTCTTCAAAATATATAATAGACTGATGGATACTTGAAGTTTCTCTTCGGCTACGTTTTAGAGCTCGAGTGCCGTAGGGTTTGGTATATGTTAAAAAATTAACATTTTTATACGTTCATGGGGTACTAAAGAAGTACCCCACCCCCACTGTTGTAGTACCCACCCCCGTCTTCTGCAATAGGTGTGTCCTGTGTCAAACGCAAGTGGCACTTCCCTCAGACATACGTGCTACCTCTGTTTGAAGTACCCCTATCCTGTTTTTATAACCTGAGTTCGATTATTAAAATAAGCAAATCTGATTATTATTTTGGGTTTTTAAACGTTATCAAACTCCAATAGCGTTTCATCTTCTAGCTCAAAATAGTTTATAGGCATATATTCATGATTAACCAATGACTGACAATTCGAAAGCTTCATGAAACCATATGATACTATAACTAACATCTACCTGCTATTGGGTATTTTAAAAAAGTACTATTTCACTTACATTTGGATAAACTAAAAAACGTTATCAAATGGGTCGTACAATTACTTTATTCTTATTTTTATTACTAACGGTCATTAATAGCCACGCTCAATTTTCAGAGGAGGACAAAAAACAACAATTTAAAAATGATGTTAAACAGCTCTATCAAGATGAACTATATAACAACGATAAATTCATACATTACAAAGCCTTAAACATTATTTTTAATAAAGAAATCAATAAGCTCCTAACAGAAGCTTCTGATCTATCTACCAGATCTGCCTTTGCTACTCTAGAAGAAGAAAACGACAGGCTTACTTTAGGGTACTCTATAAGTCCTAACAATACTACCACAGGCACTACTAACTACGTGAGTACTATTTGGAGTATGGGAATCGAAGCAGATATAGCGGATAGTTTTTCGAGCCTGGCTACAGATGGGCAGATACAAAACAATATTGGTGTTTTTGTGAAATTTACACAACTCTTTCGCGGAAATATCTGGTATACTGATGAAACTAACATCAAAAATTTTAGAGATCAGTACCTACTTGATCAGGCATTAGCACATAAATATGAAAACTATAAAGAGGCTCAGAAAGAAATAGATCTGGCCATAGAAAAGAAAAAATCCCTTGACCCTTCTATCAACACAGAGGTTGCATATAATAATGCTTACACAACGGCTGTAAAAACTGCCTATAATGAAACACTGGCAGAAGAAGCTGAAACCATAGCCAAAGGAGACTATATCAAAGCTTTACGAAAAACTTGGTGGTCAGCAAGAGTTTACATGCCCATAAGTACCAAAGAATATGAAGTATTTGCTGAAGAATCCTCTCCTAACTCTGAAACCAAAAGTCTTTATCCTTTATCCTGGGAAGGTTCTTTTAGCTATTATCGTAAATCTAAGCGAATAGGAGCGACTCAGCTAACAGCCTCGTACAATGGTTTTATAAATAATTCTATAGCGGCTAATATGCTAAAAGAAAGAACATTTACTACGCTCCCAAACAATATACCTACTGCGCCAGTAGAATTAAGTACGCAGGAGAAATTTATTGGTGATTTTGAGTCTTTTGTCACTCATAATCTTAAAGGTGATTTTGTTTACTTTTTTCCAAAATTACCTGTTGGATTAAGTGCTTCTTTTGATTATTCTTTAGGCGAATATGAAGCCTTCACCTGGAAAGTTGGGATTCCCTTCTATATTAAAGGAAAAAATGATGATTCTGCTGTGAGTGTAGAGTTACAATGGCGCGAAATACACGAAAAAACACTCGATGGAAAAAGCACACATGCATTGGGTTTTAGTATCGGTATTCCTTTTGGGAATTATGTCAATTAATGATTAAAAAAACATAAAAAACACCCCCAACCGTTGTTTCCAGCGATTGGGGGTGTTGCACTCTCCCTTTGAGTAACCTCACCCTTCGGCTCCGCTCAGGGTTCGGGAATGCTCAGGGTTCGATGGTATGCTCATTCGAGGGTTGAGCGGAGTCGAAACCCAATTCCTCACCCTTCGACTCCGCTCAGGGTTCGGGAATGCTCAGGGTTCGATTGTATTCTCTTTCGAGGGTTGAGCGGAGTCGAAGCCCGGAAAACACCGAATAAATTTAGTTTGAGTCCGGTTTCTAAAAAATGAAAAATGAGTTACATTGTTACATTCAGCTTAACTAACTAATAATTAACATTATATGTAAATTTCTATTAATACCAAAATCCTTACATAATACTACTGACAGCTTGAATCTCTTACAAAACACTTAATTACAGGGGTCTTATATACGCTTTCTTTATAGATCAATACGTTTTTGATTTTATTTTTTACAATTCCTCATTCGATGGATACTGACTGTGCTATTGGCAAAGGTTTGGGATATACTGGCGTTGTGGCAGTTTTAGAATGCGGTATTTGCTCATTCTTTTGTTGTATTGCCCAAAAAAGAACCAAAAAACGATAGTTTTAAGGAACTATTGCTAAAAATTTCGTTCACTTCGTTGCATAAAATGAAACTGTAGATTTGTTTAAACACCACATTGCCCCATAATAAAAGCTACAGAACCAAATCGTACTGCATTTTGTATGTATTACCTTCTTAGGACAGCTCTCCTGTCGTATCATAATTTTTAGGATCCTGATGAAGTAATTGAGAGCTTACTTACCTATGAATTACATGCGGCGTACTGTCAGAAAAATCGCGAAGTATCTACACTAAGACTTCCAAAGGAAAGATAACATACGTAGCAGCAGTCTAAAACAAAATCATCCCAAATATGGAATAGGCTTTTCCTGCGCTGGCTACTGGATATTCCTTCGCATATGCTACGGCTGCTTTTTTCATTTGTTGTGTCCAATATTCTTGTGGTACTTTGGTTTGATCGGTGGTGGTATAAAAAGCAACTATAGGTTTCTTATCGGTATTTTCGATTAAACCTTTACTAATTACTTTTTTGTATAACCGAACTTCCAACAACACTTTTATCTTATCATTTGTAGAAACAAACTGACTTTTCAGTGTTTTGTAATGCTCAAGATGTTCACTAATCGCTAGCATGGACATATTTTAGGGACTCTGTTTTTCAGTACTTCAAAGTAACAACATTTATCTTTTAAAACAACCCCTGAAAACCACTGTTTTTATGGGAAATTTCCTTTCTTTAAGTCTCTTACGAACCTCTGCGATGTGTACGATATCGATATATCTAGTCTGCGAATACCATGAACTTGATGTAAAAAATTAGTTCTCATTCGTATAGAGGTTGTCCTATGTATACGATCAGGAACCAAGAAATATGCTGACTATTAGTGTGGTTAGACCTTAGTAGAAAGTTCGTGTATAACGTGAAATAATGACGCCGATAAAGAAAATAGTTATTCTGAAACTTTATTTATTATACTTTCTGTGTCCTCTTTATATTTATACCTACTCTGCTGTGATTTTATAATTCTTTGTTTTATTACTGATCACTTGTGATTCGAACCTCCAACGTTTGTCTGATGAAATAAGTGCTATTTTCTGAGCTCGTTTATCCGCTTTAAATTTGCCTTTGATTTGGGTGTTGGAAAAATTAGTATGATCGGCTTCTAATGTATCAAAGGTAAGTTCTCCGACTCCTGTGCTTGTTACATAGGTACACGTACTATCTACTGGATTTACAGCGATCACTTTAATCCATCCGTGCGCTAAGAAAGGGGTTTTATTTTCGTCTAATGATTGATTTATAAATCCGTAGTATTTATCTCCGTTAGTAGGTAACGACACAAACTCTTCTATATTCATTTTGGTTTGTGGATTGCTAAAATAAAATATATAGAAAACCAGTGCAAATGCACTAAGCACTCCTATAATAGCAGTAGAAAATACGAGCTTACCCAAGCTAGAATATGTTTTTCCTGCATCGGTAACTGGGTATTCTTTTGCATATATGACCGCCGCTTTTTTCATTTGCTGCGTCCAATCTTTTTTGGGGATTTCAGTTCGATCTGTAGTTGTATAAAAAGTAATTACAGGTTTCTTTTGAATGTTTTCTATCAAACCAGTACTAATGATCTTTTTATACAAACGCACTTCCATCATCACTTCGATATGTATATAAGGAGATACAAATTGGTCGTTGAGGGTTTGATAATGTTCTAAATGCTTGCTGATAGTAAGAATAGCCATACGGTGCTTTGTTGGTTTGTACACCTCAAAATAACTGCGGTTTTAGATCAAAGTCAACCCTTAAAACCACTGTTTGTTATGTAAGGGTTACAAGGTTTATTATAGTTGCGATATTGTCGGCCTGCCAACTAGAAATGTACTGCAAGCTTGTAGTCTGAGTTCTATTTTTGGGATGAGATTTCAAAAAAGTCCGGAACATCACTTTTATCGTAACTTAACTTTTTAGGTATATTAACATTAACCATAACTCCATTCTCAAGTTTTTTTACTTGAATCTTCTTCCAACCGTTTTCTTCTTTGTCTGGGAAATGAGATACCCTATCACTAAGCTTAAAAATTAAAGGATCATTTTTATAGTAGGTATTATAGTATCAACCTGTTTATCGCTACTTATCGTATCAATGCTGATATCTTTAGATGTTTTATCATCAATAGAAGAAATCTTTCTACTCTTTTTTCCTTTACATGAGAAAAACATATTATAATGGATATAATAAAGAAATGGAGTTACATATTTACATTCTTTCTAGAACAGTTTTTGGTATTTTAGATTCTTTACCATTAGCTTTCATTTGTTCTATATAAGTCTGATAAGCTTTTTTAGCCTTTTCTTCTTCTTCTAATCCCCAATATGCATCTCCTAGATTAATATATGCGACTGTTCTGTTTGGTGCTTCTTTAGTGATCTTTTCTAAAAGAAAAACAGCCTCTTCATAAGCTTTGGATTGTTCTAGGTAATAAGCTAGATTATTATAATTTTTTATAGATGGCTCATCTTTTAGAGTCAGAAAGTTAATATTCTTAATTTTATAGAATAAAGATTCATTTAAAAAGGAATGATCTTTTTTCGTATTTAAAGTAGAGTATTTATTATTAATATCTATCAAATATTTAAACAAAAGACCATATGTACTTGATTTGAAATCAAAACCTTCTAAAATATCTAAATATTTCTCAATTCTTTCTTTAGGTATACTATTTTTCGAAGAAATTACTTGATCTACATCTTTAAAAATTAAATCTCTAATTAGCACCAAATTATTATCATCTTCAGGATACTCTTTATCAAAACATCTAATCCTATCATTATGAGCAAGATAACAATCTAAATCCTCTGTAAATAAGGGTTCTCCATGAAAATTGAACTCAATATCAAAAAACACATTAGATGTATTATACGCATTTTTAATATTTTCTGATAAATCTTTATTTAAGTTACCATGAAATATTTTATATACGAACAATTTATTATCACTATACCAACCAATCTGTTCATAGTCTGTATAAAAATTTCGTTTTCCTGAACTAATTTTCTTTGTTTTTCCATTAATAATTATATAAATGGAATTCCATATATTTATATTATTAATAGAGTCTTTATAGATCAAATCACCATATTTAAACTGAATGTTGTCATCATCAGGATTCTCATAAATCTTTTCTTGTGAAACAGATTTTAAGGAGGATTTGATATTATTTTTGTTTTCTTTTAGTTCTTTATTATTACTAACACTGGTACTCGATTTAGTATTTGAATTACAACTATTAAAAAAGCATAATGCTAACACTAAAGAAATTATTACTCTCATAGCTTATTCTTAAGGTTATTATATCTTTTAGTAGCATGAGTCATAGGATGTTTGACACCTGCTAATTTCTCTCCTCTTAGAGGCCCATATATCTTAATTATTGCTTTCTCATAAGATGAATGTTGTTCACCCCACTCAGAAGGTTTTCTAGATATTTTACTCTCCTTTTCTTCTTCCTTTTTATCCTTATTTCTTTCCTCTACTTCATCATCTTTCTTTTTAAAAAAACGATTAAGTGCTTCTCCAAAGTATTTTTTGACGTGCCCTGGTCTATTTACATGATGATCCAAAACCAATGCTCTACCTAATTTAGATTCTAAATAATCAGAAAGTTTATATGTATATCCAGTTGGCTTTAGAGGTAATACTTTATTTCTCAATCTATCAATAAAATCTCCAACCTGTTTAGCTTGAAAATCTTTATCTTTGGAAGCTCTCACAATAGGTTCTAGTGGCTTACATTTTATCTTTTTATTATATTCACTACTTACAAAACCTTCTCTTATTTTGGTTTTTAAGGCACTTCCCGTAATTTTTGAAGATGATGAATCATTTGGATCATTATAATACATTTTTTTTTCATCAGCAGTCCATCCACAATCTTCAAATAGATTTTTATATTTATCAGGATTACTTTTTTTGAATTCTTCAACTTGTATTGGAAATTCTCCTTTTCCGATAGGATTTATAGTTTTTTGCATAGCACCAACAGTCAATATTTCACTATCATAAGACTGAACACTATCCAAATTACCCTCATTCTCAGACATTCCTACTAAAATGTCTTTTTCCATTTTTGTTATTCTCCCTTCATTTATTAAAGAATCCCAATGTTTATAATCTGCCAATTTTTGATTCCCCATGTACAAAGGACCATATTTGCTACCGCTTTTTACACACTTGAATTGTTTATCATATTTCTGTCCACAATCACAACCTTTTTTGAATTCAAACCATTGTCCATCCGTATCTAACCATCGGTTTGTAATTTTTTCCCCTCTTATTTCTCCTTCTTCAGTATCTCCAAAATATTGAATATTCAATTCCGTTTGACCCTCTAAAGTATGTGCATCGGCTAAAATGTATAATAAGGTTTTCTTATCGGTAGCATCATTCAAAGATTGAATCCAACCGTCTTTTTTTTCTTTATCACTACTATCAATAGCTATCTTAAAAATAGCTTGATCGGCAAAATCATTTTTATTTAAATAATCAGTCTCGCACATACCACCGATAGTTGTCTTCACCATAGTATGGTAATTATCTTGATCATCCTTAAACATTATATTCTCATCCTGTTCTTCAATTCCCTTTTCCTTTCCTTGACGAACATTAATAGCCATGGTTTTACCTTGCAATAATTCAGTCTCTACAATAACGTATATTTCTTGCCCTAAATTACCTGTATCAACTTTTTTAAAAGTTATTTTCTTTTTCTTTTCTTTTGCTGCTACAGTACTTGGTAATGTAATTTCTTGTCCTATATTAAGGCTGTTTTGATTCGCAGTAGTAATCGTTTCATCGCTTTCTATTATAGCTGATACTGTTGTTCCTTTTTTATTCGCAATTTTACCTAGCGTATCACCAGAAACTACTGTATATATTTCACTTTCTTGTTCGCCTGATTCGCCCTCTACCTCCACTTCTTCTATAGTAGCTTCCGCAAAATACGCTTTAGTAACTTTTGGTCTTACGATACTAAGTGGAGTAATGGTTTTAAAAATATTTGGAAAATCCTTAAATTTTAAAGTAGGCATAATCTATTTTTTTTGAGAAATAATCTCCAATTTTATTTTTTGTGTATCAGACTTGATTACTAAATCTTCTATAACATCATTAACTAAAACTTCTCCATTGTACTTAAAATCATTTTCATTATCATCAAGATCTATATCAACATCCTTACCAACACTATTCTTGGTTTTTAGAACTAGATACACTGCAGTACCTGATTGCAATTCATCATCCGGAATCATTTCTCCATTCATATCTGTATAATACATATCCTCTATTTCAGGCTCTGCGTTCTCTTCCCGTTCCGTAATCGGTGTAGCATTCGTAAAAGGATTGCTAGGATTCCAGTTTTTTTCAAAAATCTGACCACGCACTCTCTGGATACCTGGCGACAATACCAATTCCATTTTTAACGGACTATTCCCTTCTGCATTAAATTTTTCCTCTAAATGAACACAATGGCAGTTCGCAAATTCGAAATCAAATAGTTTACTAAATCCATCTCGTTTAAAAAATCGAACATATCCGTTATACGTGGTATGTGTGGAAAACATCCAATCGTAAAACAACTCGTCATTCTTAGTGGATTCTATTAAAACATTGATTTTACCATCCTGAATCGTAGTTTTAGGACGACCATTGCTATCCATCAGTTGTTGATATAAAAATGTACTGTCAATTACATTTCGCTCTTCGTCATTAATAAATAGTTTTGCCTGAAAGGCCATAAGCGGTTGAATTTGGTATTTGGAAAGTTGAAAATATCAAAAATATATGTAACAGCGGTTACCACCACGAAATATTTCGATATAGGTATATTTTCCCGTGATAAACTGTTAATTTAGATATAGGCGATCTATTATGTAAGAAATCAAATGGCTATAAAATCATTCAGCGCATACAAAACGAAATAATATTTATTTGGAGACAGGAGATTTGGTTAAGCTTTTAGCCCAAGTAACTGCATCAGCTAAAGATTCGAAACTACGAAACCTACTTTTTATGAAGAGTTTTTCTATCAATGCATTAAGTATTCCTTTTTTAGTATAACTTATAATGGCATATCCTCTCATTTTATAATCACTCCTATAAAACTTTATCCAATCACTCGGTTTTACCGCATACGAGTGTACCCGATTGGTGATATACACTACATTATCACCATTATGATCATAAAGGTTCGTTAAATCTTCTACTAAAAGTTTTGCGTGGTCATCCCAAGTAACCACTGTATCTTCTCTAAACTCTCCAACTACGAATCCGTCAAACAAATAAAAATTTCCAAAAGAATAATTTAATTCATGTATAGCATCATGATAATATATAGAGTCTTTAAGGTATTGCATAGGCAACAAATGTATTACATTTCGTGATCTAAACTAAGTGTAATCCATTTAATTCTACCCTTTAGATCGGTAAGTAGCAAAAAAACATCCACGAATGAATTGCAAAGCATGATCACTTACAGAAAAAACCGCTCTAAAGAAAAGAGCGGTTTTATTTAATCTTGGGGTATTCATACATTTACTAATTCTTAAGCAACTTCATTGTGGTGGTTACTCCATTGGCTGCAGTGATTTTTACAAAATACAATCCTTTGTATCCTTTTAATTCTAAATTGAATTGATCTGTTTCTTTTTGATGATCTGCATAGATGACATCTCCCGCCATGTTTCTGATCACTATCCCTACATTCGTATAGGTGTCATTAAGACGTATAGTAACTTCACCTTGTGTTGGATTAGGATAAGCAGTAAAGTTAATTGTCTTCATATCTTCTGATGGTGTTGTGTCTTCACGATCCTCTTCCTTTCCTCCAAAATTACCTATGGTAAACTGCTCTCCCCCCATCGGTTGGAATTTTTCATCAGTTTGTAAAATATTATAATTTAGATAAGTACCTTCTTTAAGAGCTACTTCTGGCTTTACCAAAAGTTGAAGACTAAAGGTCTGATACGGTTCTGCACGTACTTCATAGATGCGAGCCTTTGGTGAATATATTCTATAGACATTTCTATCGACCCGTTCGATGCCTTCCATCTTGGCTTCTGCTAATAATTCGTTTAACTTCTCATCAGGAATGATATAAAAAGCTCCTATCTTCTCGAATGGTATATCGGTTTTATTTTCAGTTACATCCAATGATAAATTAATCGCTCTGACCCGCTTGTCAACATTTCTGATAAATACATACGGTGCTGTGTTGTTAAATGCATTGATATCATATACACTTACATTTTTCCAGGCTATGTTATTATTATTTTTGGTGTTGTTCCATACTGATGTTCCTTCTGCTCCAATTGGATCGGTGGCAGATTCTATTCTCGCCAATAAACAGAAGTGATGTACATCGTTTGTAAAATCTGCCGGGTTTGGCGGGTACCAAGGGATTTTTACAATTATTTCATCATCTGGAGAGGTTGGGATAGCGGCATCACCTATAAAATCACCGTGCAACACATTAGCACCGCTCACCATCTGATAATAATTATCCCAATGCAATGGCCAGGACAATCCTGTAGAAGCTTTACTAAAGTATAATTTTAAAACTCCGTCATCGATATTAGAGCAATCCTTTCTATTGATCCTTATATATACCCAATTTGGGCTTAGTAATTTATATTCCGGGTTTTCATGAGTTAGTACGCCATCATCATCATTACGTACCCAGATATCCGGACTAAGATACATGGTTCCTGAGGATGGTTCTGTTCCATCATCCGCCACGGTGTCTCTAATGTACATATCAGAAGTGTCTGCTGCTAAGACCGCCTGGTGCGCATTTAGTCTTCCATATCCAAGTTCCTGAGAATGTCCAGGCTGTGCAGCACTCCAGTTATAGTTATATCCGCCCACTTTATCTGCTGTACATTTTAGAATATCCTCTATTTCCTGATTGCTCAATGTTGGATCTACAGAAAGCATTAATGCAACCGTACCTGATACAGCCGGTGCGGCAAAAGACGTACCGTCGCTATTAGCATACGTATTTCCAATCTGGGTACTGCGAATACCCACTCCTGGCGCTGCCAAATCCAAATTAGTTCCGAACTGAGAGAATGCTGCTCTTGCGTCGGCGGCAGTAGTTGCTCCAACAGAAAAGACATTCGCATTCGACGCGGGATACGAAATTGCTCCGGCTCCAGAATTACCTGCTGCACCTACAATAAACACACCTGCATTATACGCATTCTGCAATGCTGTATTAATTGCTGCATTACTGCCAACTGTTAAACTAAACTGAATTACATCAGCACCATTATCCATTGCATAAATAATTGCATCGTCTATAATTGCGCCATTCGGAAAATTATCACCGACACCTTCTAACATCAATCGGGATCCTACACCATTATTACCTCCTGCGATACCAGAGATCCCTGTATTGTTGTTCGTTTTGGCTCCAACAATTCCGGCTACATGAGTCCCGTGCCAAAAGGGCCCTCTGGAATCGTTGTCTGCGTTATGAAAATCCCAGCCTTTCCAGTCATCTACAAAACCGTTACCATCATCATCTACCCCATTTCCGGTAGTTGGATCATTAGGGTTTGTCCAGGCATCTTCTCCAGGATTAAGATATACATTCTGATACCCGTCGGTTCCTAAGCCCAAATCCTCGTGAGTCCAGTCTGTTCCACTATCTAAAATTGCCACAATTACCGAACTGTTTCCGGTACTGATATCCCAGGCGTCTTCTGCATCAATATCAGCATCACTTGCTTGTTCCAATCCCCATTGCAGTCCAAATTGTGGATCATTGGGTGTCAAAATATAGGTTCCTATCGTATTGACAAAAACCTGTTTTGCTGCTACTTCTCTACTGATCCTTTCATACGAGTCAAGTATCTTACTCTTGGTTGTAATTTTGAAATCATAGAAACCTAATCTATTGCTTCTCATAAATTTCATTCCATACGTTCTTTCCAACCTTTCGATCTCTTGCTGCGAAGGTGCTTTGGTAAACTGAATTGTAATTTCGTCACTTACTACAAACTTTTGACCGGTCTGCTCATCAACCAATTTCCAACCATTTTTCTCTTCTAAAAACTGTTGTTGGTTGATTGTTTTTGTCTGTTGGGACCATGATAATGCAGTAATCCATATCATAAGACACCATACCATTGTTGTTTTTAATTTCATAAATAATATATTTTAAAAGTTGATATGATAAACTTACGGTACTGTTTATCAAGTATCAACGGGGATTCAACTCTTTAAAAACAGGGATTTATCCCTTATTTAGTATGGTTATCCTATAAACTTGAATTTTAGTTATATAAAACCAGATCAAATAACTAAATATCAACGACTTGACTTCTGATAAGAGGGCAATTTCATATGGACACCCTGAAAACAGGGGGTTTTTTTCACTGAAAAAAGTGTTTGGTAACGATTAAATTCGGCATATATTTGTCTCGTTAATAACTAACAAACCAATTATTTAATACTTATATAAAAATCATGAAGAAAACCATTTTAAATTTCGCACTAATTGTAGCTGTTCTATTTACAGCTTCTTGTAAAAACGAAACAAAATCAGAAGCAACTGATAACGATGAGAGAACTGAAGAAGTATCTCAAACTGAAGAAACAGAAGAAGAAGAAACTGATAACACTGAAGCTGCAGCATCAGATGGTGTACCAAGTTTTAGTGATGAAAAAGTACAAGAATATGTAAATTCTTACGAAGCTTATATTGAAGAATACAAGAAAGTGGTAGAAAGTAAGGATATGACTGCTTTTGCTTCTTTAGGTCAAAAAGGTCAGGAATTAGGTGCCAAAGCTCAAGAAGTAATGGGGAACCTTTCTGGTGACGATGTACAAAAACTGAATGATTACATGATTGCTAAGTCAGCTGAATTACAAGAGTTGTCTAAAAAGCTTATGCAGTAATTACTTAGAAAAGAGTAAGTTTAGTTTCCTTAATTGATGGGGGTTATTTTGCAAATCCTGTTCTTTTCTTTAGAACGGGATTTGCTATTTTAAAAAGACCACTATAGTCATATATAATACTAAATAAACAGCCATGTTATTACTTAAGAAGTTTGCATCTGTTTTTGAAGAAGAAGTCCATTCTATAGGGTTGTCATTTCACAAATTAGAAGATGATATACTTACTGCCGAAAACCACGAGAAGTATTTAAGATTAAAAGCATACGCAGAGAACATGGGTGGTTCTGGTCGTATAGCAATAGGAGAATTGTTGGTGATCAAAGGAGATGTACAAAAAGCATTGCTAGAACATCCTCTGAAAATTAGAGAAGATACAACAACGACAAAAAAGATAGGTAACTTCACGCTATATACAACCAAAGAAGTTCATGATCAAAATATAGCAATCACCCATTTACAAAGTTTAGCTACCAAAATCTATGTATGTGATGAATATACTGTGATCAAACAAAAAGGAAATCATGACCTTATTCGTAAAAACCCTATTTTTATTGAGTTTTTGAGAGGGAAAATTACGATTGATGAGTTATTCGACACCATTGGTTCGCTAAACATCCCGAATGGATTATATATTCAAAAACCCGTGGGGTTCGGAGATACTAAAACACTCCAAAGATGGAAAAAAATTGGATCTATAGTTTCGATTCTTACAGTGATTGTTTTGACCATTGTTATCCTACTTAAATATCTCACATTGTACAGGTAAACGCTGCATTTGTCATAGTTTCTGATACTGCTGCGCGCAACCTTCTATACAAGGATAATATAGAAATAAGCTTCCTTTGGAGATCTCAAAACTAATTGTTACAGGGTTGTCACAGGCAACAGCAATCGTATTCTCATCGATAGAATAACTTTCTACACTACTTCCTGCGGTATCAATTGCTAGTGAGCAAAGCGTTCCATTAGATACATTTAATATCCCAGCTTCCATAAATTCTAATTCTAAATCACTGTTTATTGGTTGGAATGTGCCACTACCATCTCCAGGATCCACCAGTTGTGCTACCAACCTCCATGTTCCTACGATATCGGGATTGCTGTTATCTGCATCATCGTTATCACAAGAGAACAAGCTTAAATAAGGGATCAAAAAAAGAAAAGTATATTTTTTCATCACTATATTATTTTTTTATATAGATGCAGCAAAAACGATTAGGTTGCTTAGGTTTAGTTTCTAATAAAACACAAAATACCATACTATCATATCATTGTTTTTACTATTCCGTTTTTAATGCAAAGCCAAAAGTAATTCCAAAATGATTTAGTTTGATCTCTTTTAACGGCAATGGCATCTTCTGAAACTAGACCTTCATCTTTTTTATCACTGATAACGACATTAGCAATGGAAGTAAGAATTTTAGTTATTTTTTTTGTCGAACCCGAGGCTGCTTTCAATTCAAACGTATCAAACCTCATTTTCATAGCTCCAGAAGCTTCTATTGCATTGCCTTGGTACGTGTAATATAATTCATCTATGACTCCTACTGCCCTAACATCTGTAACCGGAACCAGAAAAGAATTCATAGACTCGGCTTGAATTTTTTTGACAGAACCTTCTATAAGAAAAGTATCAGATGTATCCTGCACGTCAAAACTCCAATGTAACTGCATTGGTGCTTGTTTCATATACATAGCAGAAATATGAGCATCCACCTTAGACGTACCTGGTAAGTTACTAATCGCAGATATTTGTGCTTTTACCTCATGAAATTCTAATAATCCCGGATTTTTTTCATTATCAGGATGCTCTTCATAGCGTATATAACTCCTTTGAATACGGGTCGAATCAATGATAAACCCTGTACTTATATCACGAATCAATTTACTATACATCGGTTTTGGTGATGTATCATCTGCAAGCCTTTTATCTCTGTAAACATCAAAAGATATACTATCCAGTTTTAATTCATTCACTTTCAACACGGTTTGACCCGTTGGTAATGTGGTAATTTTTGGAGAGTTGATTACCAAATGTTTTCCTTGTAGCTTCATGTAATCCTGTTCCCTAGCTATGGATTTTAAAAATTCGGATTTGCTCATCGTCGGATTGATCTGAAAGTTATGTAGTTCAATCTTTTCGTTATTGCTTATTAATACTGGAATCGAAAACGTATGAAACTCATTCAACCTATAGTTGATCCCTTTAAATTCTGATACCTGCGAAGTGAACGCGAAAGGTATTGTTTGGTTCATAGTTGTATCTGACAGTCTTACATCCTTGATTTCTAATGAAAAGTTACTGATACTAAAATAGTTATTCTGATCATCGGTGCTTTTTTTAAAAACTACCGTACCTTGTTTGACTGATACATTTTCTATAGCAACTAAAAACTGCTTGCTACTCGATGAATCTCTTTTTTTAGTCTCTTTTTCCTTTGCTGTATCAATTTTGGTTACACTAGGTTTTATAATAGTTAAATGGGATGCATGTATTTCATTGTCAATAAGCAACTTTATGATTTCGATACCCGATAATGATACTGTTTCTACAAAAAGTTTGTTATTTTTCTGGTTTCTAATGAGTACTTCTTGTAACCTGACCTTTCGATTTATAAGCTGAACATCGACCGATTCATAGGCGATTGAAACTTCATTATCCGAAAGTTTCATCAATTCTTTTTCTATTTGATACGTTGCCCATTTATTCGCAACAACATACATCAAAAGTATCAGAATGAGCGCGGTACTTGCGTACGCAATTTTTTTAGATAATTTCATATCATGGAATTAAATGTTCGTGTATCAGATTTTTGGAAATTAAGTGCTTTATCGAAGCTCTATGAACTTTATTAGATAAAAATGTACTGTGAATGAAATCTGCTCCTTCTTGTTCTGCTTTATTTAGTTTTTTTATTGATAGTTGCATCTAAAAGAAATATCTAATAATGATCCGGAAGGTTATAGAAAAAAGCCGTACCCCTTTCTTTTAATCCTAATTTTTTTGCAAGTGAAGTTTCTGAATAACCAGCAGACATATCGTTTAAAAACGAATAATTCCTGATAAAGTTATAAAAAAACACAGCGACTTTACGACATTATTATTATATCCGTAATTATTCGCTTCTGGATTAGTAAAAAGTTAATAATTTATCAGATAAAAGGATTGTATACCAGCACAAAGTTTTTTACTTTCGGCGTCCATTTGATTCTTAATTCTACAAATAGAACGATTATGAAAAACACTGCATTAACAGAAACTCATACTGCATTAGGCGCCAAAATAGTTCCGTTTGCCGGATATAATATGCCGGTATCTTATGAAGGAGTTAATATAGAACACGAGACTGTTCGAAATGGTGTTGGTGTTTTTGATGTATCACATATGGGAGAATTCTTAATAACAGGACCGCACGCATTGGATTTAATTCAAAAAGTCACTTCTAATGATGCATCCAAATTAGTCGATGGAAAGGCACAATACAGTTGTCTGCCAAATGATAAAGGAGGTATTGTGGATGACCTAATTGTGTACAAAATAGCAGACGAAAAATATTTACTAGTAGTAAACGCTTCTAATATTAAGAAGGATTGGGACTGGATTAAAAGTCACAATATCATGAACGCAGATATGCGGGATCTATCGGAAACATATTCGTTATTAGCAATTCAGGGACCAAAAGCAGCATTAGCTATGCAATCTCTAACCTCTGTTGATCTGGAAGCAATGAAGTTCTATACCTTTGAAATTGCAGACTTTGCCGGTATCGAACATGTAATTATTTCTGCGACCGGATACACTGGCAGTGGTGGTTTTGAGATCTATTGTAAAAATTCTGAAGTACAACAGGTCTGGGATAAAGTAATGCAAGCAGGTGCAGAATTTGGAATCAAACCAATAGGTTTGGCCGCAAGAGATACTTTGCGATTAGAAATGGGATATTGTCTTTATGGGAATGATATTACTGACGAAACTTCTCCTATAGAAGCAGGGTTGGGATGGATCACCAAATTCACCAAAGATTTTGTAAATGCAGAAGCATTAGCAAAAGAAAAAGAACATGGAACAGAAAGAAAACTTGTAGGTTTTGAATTGGATGAAAGGGGAATACCAAGGCAGGGATATGATATCGTAGATGGTAATGGGCAAAAAATCGGAGTAGTTACCTCTGGTACCATGTCGCCGTCTCTTGGAAAAGGAATAGGTTTAGGATATGTACCAAAATTTTTGGCTACATCAGGAAGTAACATTAACATTCAGGTACGTAAAAAAGCGATCCCAGCCACCGTAGTAAAATTACCTTTTTATAAAGGATAATTATTTTATAACAATAATAAAGCTTACGTTAAGTTTCAGGATTACACCAAGTAGTGATCTTAGAAACTTAACTTTTTTAAGGATATAACCAGTATTGAAAAAAATTCTTATCATAGGCGCTAGCGGATTCATAGGAAATGCTCTTTATAAAGAGCTTAATTCCTATTTTGATACTTATGGTACCTATCGTACAGACAATACATTTTACGAGAAAAATCAGAAATTCTTTCAGTATGACATGGAGCTGGAAGATATCTCTATACTATTAGACAATCTAAAACCCACAGTGATCGTTTCTGCTATTAGAGGTAATTTTAATTCACAGTTAGATGCACATCAGCGCATCATACAATGGATAAAGACAAATACATCCAAATTAATATTCCTATCCAGTGCTAACGTCTTTGACACCTTTAGTAACTATCCTTCTTATGAATATGATAAAACGTTAAGCACCAGTGTTTTTGGTAGATTGAAAATTAAAATTGAAAATGCACTAATGCGCTTACCAACACATAAATATGTGATAGCGAGAATTCCAATGGTTTTTGGAGCGGGTACACCAAGAGTACAAGAACTAAAGACATTGTACGACCTAGACGCACCCATAGAGGTCTTTCCGAATGTGATTATCAATGCCACATCAATTTCGAAATTAACACAACAATTACACTTCATTATTAACCAAGGAAAAAAAGGTATTTTTCATCTGGGAAGTACTGATCTGATTTATCACCTGGATCTCATTACCGAAATTTGTGATATGTTGCAGTTAGAAAATCCTGCTTTTAAACAAGTTTTTGATTCCAATAATGACAGATATCTGGCGGTCTTACCAAAAGATAATGCCTTACCACAGAATCTACAAATCACCACCAGACAGGTCATTGATTCGATTATTTTAAAATAATTGAATCATAATGAAATTATAATCCATAGGAGGAATTGATTATTCGTACTTATCTTTGTTGTATGAATATTGAAGGGAAAAAGGTTATATTATTTGATGGTGTATGTAATCTCTGTAATGGCGCAGTGAATTTTATTATCAAACGCGATAAAAATGATGTGTTCAGATATGCTTCTTTACAAAGTAAAATAGGTAAAAAATTAGCAGAAGAAAGAGGTATCGATATTTCTAAACTGGATACGATCTTGCTTATAGAACCATCCGTGGCATATTATCATAAATCAACAGCTGCTCTGCGTATAGCAAAACAGCTGTCTGGTGGTTACCCGTTACTTTCTGTTTTTCTAATCTTCCCTAAGTTCTTAAGAGATTGTGTTTACGATATTATTTCGAAAAACAGATATAAGTGGTTTGGTAAAAAAGAGAGTTGTATGATTCCAACTCCAAAGCTAAAAGCCCTCTTTATCGACCAATAACATACTATTTACTTTTGCAATAACATTATGAATTATAATCAAAACTTCCCCCCTTTGATGTTACCCTATTCAATTCAGGATTATTCATATTATCTATATGTATAAAACCTAAGCATGCTATTGCAAAGCAAATTAGTATAAATGGTATGATAAGCTTTTTCATCGTTATTTTGGGTTTCAATGATTTGGTTAGCAAAAAAAGACCATCCTTTAATTACGGTTTAAAAGTAATCATGATTATTCAGTGAGCATGTAGGTATTTTAGAATTCGTAGACACTTAATTAGAATTCGTAGAAACAATACATTATAGAGATAGCTATGAATACTATGATACTAGAAAGTGGTCCTTATCGTTACCTCATAAAAAAACTGCCTTACAGAAAGCTGCAAGACAGTTTTGGAGTGATCCGTTACTCTTTTTGTTTTCCCTTTATTTTTCCATATCAGAAGAAATTTCTTTCTTTTCCTGATTGGATTGTAACGTATCCTGATCCGCTCCTCATTTACTATCTAATTTCTCGTTATTATCTAATTTCTCGACCGTGGTAATTTCGGTACCCAAACTATTTTCTATTTCGTGTTTCTCTCTTAACTGATTATATTTTTTATCCAGCTTGTTCACATTGTCTATATGTACGATACTCAAACATATAACTGCAAAAGTGATTAAAGCTATGGGTAGAAAAAGCCGTTTCATAATGAGTGTATTAAGATTTATTAATATGTGTGGTTCAAAAGTAAGTTTATCTACTCTGCAAAGGAAGGGGACTTTAGCTAAGAATCCTATAGGGGTTTTCCCCCTATTTTATTAAGTGATTAGTATTAAATGGAGTTTTTTAAACCTGTAAACTTACTTATTGTTAGTGTTAACTCAATCAAATGGCTACTTCACTAAGTATCACTTTATTTCTGAATAAAACCATATTACATTCGTTTTAAATCCAAAAAACAAATAACCATGAGAACCCTTATGCTATTAATAGTACTTTTACCAACCTTCATTTTTGGGAACAATGAGATAAGACTGTCTTCTTCCATAAATGAAGTTACCGTTTATATATCCGGAGCAAGTATACAGAGAATGGCAATTACTGATCTGCCGCCAGGAATACATGAAATCGTATTCTCTGATCTTTCTAACAAGATTGATGAAAACAGTATACAAATTTCGGGCTTAAAGAATGTATCCATTTTATCTATAAAATATGTCATTAATTATCTTGAAAAGAAAAAAAACTCCAAAGAATTAGATGCATTAGGAAATCGATTAGAAGCACTATTATTAGAAGAAAATACATTAGAAAATTTGCTTTCGGGATTTCATCAGGAAAAAAAGTTATTAGAAAACAACCAACGAATAGGTAGTGAGCAAGTGGCACTTTCGCTAGACAAGGTAAAACAACTATCTACTTATTACAGAGAACGATCAGTAGTTATTCAAAATGAAACATATACAATCAAATTACAGAAGAACAAATTACAGGATGAGATTAAAGGTATTGTCAACCAAATAAATAGACTTAGTGATAACACCAAAGAAGAACGAGGAGAAATCAAGGTCAAGATAGATGTACCTGCTGCCACAAATCTTGGGCTAAAATTACAATACAATGTTACCGACGCTGGATGGTTTCCTGTATACGATATTAAATCAAAAAACACAGATACTCCTGTAAAAATAATATATAAGGCTAATGTATACCAAAAAACTGGAACGGATTGGAATGATACGAAAGTAATTCTATCTACTGGCGATCCAAATACAAATAATTTAAAACCAAATCTAACTACGAGGTATTTAAACTTTGGTTATGCTAATTATAAAAGAAAGAGTGCTACGAATCGATATTCTGCTACGTATAATCCTACTGTAAAAACTGTTAGCGGAATTGTAACAGATCAACAAGGACTTCCGATCACAGGTGTTAATGTAATTGAAACAGGACACAGCAATGGAACTACTACCGATTTTGAAGGTAAATATACCATTGCTATTCAACAAGGAAAACAATTATCTTTCTCGTATCTAGGCTTTATCACAGAACAAATAACCATCGGGAGCTCTGTTGTTAATGTAAACCTGAAAGAAGATGACAATGCATTAGAAGAAGTGGTCATTAGTGGGTACGTATCTTCATCCAAATTAAGCGGGAAAACTTCTGGTGTACAAGTAAAAAAAGAAGCATACAATCTTACTGTGGCATCTAAGGAAGAAGGAGTCACAAATACCCGCTTCGTTATTAAAAAGAGATACACAATTAAATCCAACACCGATATAACTACAATTGAAATTGATAATTTTGATATCAAAGCTAAATACAGTTATTATGTGGCTCCAGAGTTGAATGAAAATGTATTTTTGACTGCTAAATTAGGTAATTGGGAACAGTTTGATCTACTTGCGGGTGAAGCCACTATTTATTTTGAAGGAAGTTATGCAGGAAAAACAACTATTGATCCACAAGCCACAACAGATAGTTTGACTGTTTCTTTAGGAACAGATCCCAATATTGTAGTAAAAAGAAAGCCTCTCAAAACTTTTAAAAGTAAATCCTTTTATGGAAATAACAGAATCGTGGATCTAGGGTATTCCTTACAACTAAAAAATAATAAGAAACATACGATTCAATTGATTCTGGAAGATCGAATTCCAATCTCTCAAAATAAAGAAATCAAAATTGACACTATAGAAACGAATGATAGTAGCTATAATAGTAATACAGGAATAATGAGATGGAAATTAAATGTAAAGCCTAATACACAACTTGAAAAACAGTTTTCCTATCAATTAAAATACCCTAAAAACAAAAGGGTTAATTTATAACCTTTGCTTTTAAAAATTACCTTAACGTTTCTAACTATTACGGAAACGTTAAGGTAATTGGTTATCGTTCGAAAAGAAATATAAACCCATCTTCAAAAGTTTCTTCAACGGTAAAAGAGGTACTTTGCAAATTAAATCTACCAAGACTTACTTCGTTCACAATTAACAGATCTGCATCTGCCGGTGCCGAAACACTATATGGGTAGGTTCCGGATTCTAATACAGTATTAAAAGAAGCATCGGTTATCGAGTTCTGTATAGTTACCATACCTGTCACCGTATTAAAATCCCAAACAATGATTTCTTTAGCAATATCTTCATCTAATCCAGCAAACCCTCCGGATACATTAACTAGGTTCCATTTTCCCTGTAGTGTAGGTTCTACATTATCATCATCATTGCTACAACTAAAAAGTATAACCGAAAATAATAGGACACAAAAGCATTTCATACATTGCTGTTTATTCGTTAATTTATTTGTTAGATGAATTCCTTACCTATTGGTTGCGTATGGGAAAAAAATAACTTGATATTTTATCTCTTAAAATAGAATTTCTAGAGCCTCACTAATTAAAGAATAACCTTAAGATGTTATTGAAACATAGAAAAAAATCTATATAGCTGATCTTAAACAAGACGCAATATATTCGATTTCATCTAACAATGCTTCAAAATCTTCTTCGCTGGTCAGTGGATTCATAATGGAAGTGCGTAAATATCTATGATCACCAATTAAAGTTTGTACAATATAAAATTTTCCTGATAAGATCAATTTTTCGCGTATGGTAGAATTAAATGTATTGAGATCTTCTGAAGCAATATTTATATATCTAAAATTGACAATATTAGCTTCTGGGTTTACCAACAATTCAAAACCATTTCTATTGGATATCATTTGAGCAAATAACTTTCCAAGATCAAACAATCGATTTATGTTTTTCTCAAAAATATCTGTTCCATACATTCTCATGATCGAATATACTTTTATCGACATCATCAATTTAGTACACTCAAAGGTTCGTTTTCCTGAATTATACCACTCTCTGGATTGCTGAGAATCCCATAAATACTGAGCTTTTTGCTCAAAAGTCTTATAAGATGTGGTTGCTTGTTTAAAAATCAAAGCAGTGGTTAAAGATGGTGTCAATAGCATTTTGTGAAAATCAAGCACCACTGAATCTGCTTTCTCTATTCCTTTTGCAAGATGTTTATATTTTTTAGAAAAGACCACACCTGCTCCGTGTGCACCATCTACGTGAAACCAAAGATTATTGTGTTTAGCAAACGTAGCCATAGCCTCTAAATCATCGTAAGAACCTGTCGATGTCGAAGACGCACAACCAACTACAGCAATCACGACTAATCCATTATTTGTTGCCTCTATCAAATATTGTTCTAATAACGAAGTTTCAATCTGATAAGAATTATTTGCTGGCACTTTTATGATACCCGCTGATCCAAATCCCAAAATCCTTGCGGCACGGTCAATGCAATAATGGGCTTCTTCTGAAACTAACACCGCTAAGTTTTCGTGATGACCATGTTCCCAAACCGAACCGGGAGCCTTTGCTTGTCTGGCTGCAAGTAATGCGGTTAGATTGGCCAAAGTACCACCTGAGGTAAGAAAACCAGCTGCATCGGATCCATATCCTATTTTTTTTGAGACAAAATCGGTAACTATTTTTTCTAAAGCATTGGAAGCCATTCCCATTTCATAAACACCAGTGCCATTACTTAATAGATCGGCTACTAATCCTGACAAACTACTAATCACAGCAGGAACTGCCACCTGATGTCCGATGTACCTCGGGTGATGCACATGAATAGATCGCTCCAGAATCTTTTTATAAAAATCCATCAAACCTGTATCAGAAGACATATCATCCTTCCAATATGTTAATTCTTTTTCCGGATGCTGATATGTAAGAACAGGAAGTTCTTTTTGTGATTGTACCTGATCCAAATGATCGGCCAAAACATCCACCAGTTCATGACCAATCTCTCTAAAATCTGACGGACTGTATAGTTGCTCTAACAACTCGTCTATGGGTATACTTTCCTTCATGTTGAATTTGATTCATCAATACGCTCTAAAGATGTGATCCCAATGGTATCGCATCAAGTTTTAGAAAAACAATAACAAACAGATCGTATTACTTCTTTTGATAATTATCATCCCAATCTTTAATCTTAGGATTTCCTAATTTATCAACACTTTTGGCTACCATCATAGATACCGCAGCATCTCCAGTTACATTCACTGTAGTTCTACACATATCCAGTGGTCTATCTACAGCAAAAATCAATGCCAAACCTGCTTCGGGTATCCCTGCTTGTGCAAGTACAATAACCAGCATTACCATTCCTGCCCCAGGAACTGCGGCAGAACCTATAGATGCTAATGTAGCAGTAGCTACGATACCCAATTGAGCTCCTAAGGTTAAATCCATACCAAAAGCTTGAGCAATAAATACGGCCGCTACCGCTTGGTATAAACTCGTTCCATCCATATTAATTGTCGCTCCTATTGGTAAAACAAAACTTGTTACTTCTTTTTCCACACCTAAATGCTCTTCAACCCTTTCCATTGTTACTGGTAAAGTTGCCGCACTGGAACTTGTGGAAAATGCCAGTAATTGAGCTGGAGAAATTCCGTTGATAAAAAATGATGGTGTTCTTTTCGTAAAAATCCAAACTATTAGTATGTATACCGCTATCATCAACGCCAAACCTATCAATACAGAAACTCCGTACATGCCTAACGCAGCAAACAAGTCAGCACTTGGAGATTCTACTACCAAAGCTGCTAATAAGGCAAAAACACCATAAGGAGCTGCTAACATGATTAGATCAATAAGTTTTAGAATTACGTCATTAAAACCATCAAAAAAATCTTTTACAGGCTTTGCTTTATCCTCAGGAATCAATATCAACCCTATTCCAAAAAATATAGCAAAAAATATTACTTGTAACATATTTCTATTATCACCCGCGGCATTAAAAATATTACTGGGAACCAGATCTACCAATGCTTGCAAAGGACCTGCATTTTTTTGTTTTTCTGCATCAGCTATTTTACTATCCGCATCCCCTTTATAACTTTCGATCAGTTCTGTACGTGTTTCCTCGGTAATAGCAGAACCAGGTTTTACAATATTAACCACAAGCAAACCAATACTCACAGCAATTACTGTAGTGATAATGTATGTGGCAATGGTTCGACCTCCCATTTTTGAAAGTTTGGAGATATCCTTGAGATCAGAAACTCCCTTGATAAGAGAAGCAAGAATCAATGGTACTGCTATTAATTTAAGACAGTTAATAAATATAGTACCAAAAGGTTTAATCCAGTCTGCGGTAAAATCGCTACCCCAAGAAAACTGAGTCATTAAAAATCCGAATAATACTCCGACAACCATCCCGATCAGGATTTGCCAATGTAATGCAAGTTTCTTCATGTGAGTTATCTAATTTTTTGAATACAAAAAGTCGAAGATATAAATTTAAAACAAAAAAACGGTAACCTTATGAAGATTACCGTAAATAGAACGATATAAGAATTATATCCTAATTATTTCACTAAGAAAAATGATCAATTAATTATCATCTCCCATTTTATCAATTTGTTCGTCGATTTCTTCATCTGCCTTTTCTGCTGCTCTCTCTAGCACTCCTTTTTCCTTTTTTTCTACTTCAACCTCTTTAACAACAGTAACTTTTTCTTTTTTAGTATCTCTACAAGAAGTAATAAATCCAACCACTGCTAAAGTTACTATTAGAATTACTTTTTTCATAATTTTAGTATTTATTTATATCGACAAATTTGAATGATTCTTTAGCAAGACCTTGTCTAAAATCAGATAAACATTAACTCATAGAAGTTTTGGTTGCAGTGAATTTTCAATTCATCTTATTTACGTTACAACCTAAATCAAATAAAAAAAGAAGAGGAAATTATTATTTCTTAGTTAGAAAAACAAAAAAATAGAAATCACTAAAATACCAGAATATTTAACTTCAGTATTACTTTTTAATTGTACGATTCATTAACCAATAATCCACTAAAACCAATGCTGCCATTGCTTCTACGATGGGTACTGCTCTAGGTACAACACAAGGATCGTGTCTTCCTTTACCTTGCATATTTACCACATTACCTTCTTTGTCAATGGTTTCCTGATCCTGCATAATGGTAGCTACAGGCTTAAAAGCTACATTAAAGTAAATATCCATTCCATTAGAAATTCCTCCTTGTATTCCTCCGGATAGATTAGTTTTGGTAGTTCGGTCTGTATTGAATAAATCATTATGCTGACTACCTTTAAGTTCTGATCCAGCAAAACCACTACCATATTCAAAACCTTTTACAGCATTGATAGACAGCATTGCTTTACCCAATTCGGCATGCAGCTTATCAAAAACAGGTTCTCCTAATCCAATAGGAACGCCAGCAATTGCACAACTTACTAAACCACCTACTGTATCGCCTTCTTTCCGGATCTGTTTGATGTACTGTTCCATTTCCTTGGCTTTCATCGGATCAGGACAACGAACAATATTACTTTCTGTTAATGAGAAATCGAGTTCTGTATATGGCTTATCCAGTTTTACTACACCAACACCACTTACATAGGCATTAAATGAAACCCCAGAAAGCACTTGTTTTGCAATAGCTCCGGCTACTACCCTACTTGCCGTTTCTCTGGCAGATGAACGACCACCACCACGATAATCCCTAACTCCATATTTTTGATCATACGTATAATCTGCGTGAGAAGGTCTGTAGGAGTCTTTTATATGTGAATAGTCTTTGGATTTTTGATTAGCATTTTTAATAACAAAACCTATAGGAGTACCGGTCGTTACTCCTTCGAATATACCGGAATAAAACACTACGGTATCTGGTTCTTTACGCTGTGTAACGATAGCTGATTGTCCAGGTTTTCTTCGGTCTAATTCAGCTTGTATTGCTTCAAGATCCAATGCTACCCCAGATGGACAGCCATCTATGATTCCACCAATAGCTACTCCGTGTGATTCTCCAAAAGTGGTTACCCTGAAAAGGTTTCCAAATGTATTTCCTGCCATTAAAAAACAATTTTTAACAAATGTACTTGTTAATCTTTAAAAACCCGATAGTAATTTGATAGAAAAACGTTTGTTTCCTTTATAAAAATTATAACTCTTTCAGATTTCAAACCCATTTTTTGCACAATGAGTATTTGAAGAAATTTTTATGCTTTCAATTACCATAGTTGTGCTACCGTTTCCTTTAAAACTCAAATTTATGGTAAAGTACCTATCTTAATTCTTGTCTAAGTATGATCCCTTTTCTATCTTCTAAAAAATAACGATACTGAAATGATTAGGTAATCTAGTAATTTCTGTGAAGATCTAGATCCTGATAAATAAAAACTTGATCTGCCTATCAATACAGCTATTATTTTTATCCAAAATTTCTTACTTTTCATCCTTGTTATAAAAGAATTATTCATGAAGGTTTGTATAGCCGAAAAACCAAGTGTTGCCCGTGAAATTGCTACCGTTTTAGGAGCGAACACAAAACGTGATGGCTATTATGAAGGAAATGGATATGCAGTTACCTACACTTTTGGACATTTATGTACCTTGTATGAACCCAATGATTATAAACCTTACTGGAAAAGCTGGGATCTTAATAATTTACCGATGCTCCCCGAAAAATTCAAAATAAAAGTTGTGGATAACCAAGGTATTCAAAAACAATTCAATATTGTAAAATCCCTCTTTGATAAAGCAAATGTAGTTATCAATTGTGGGGATGCTGGACAAGAAGGAGAGTTGATACAACGATGGGTTATCAATCAAGCAGGTTATACAGGAAAAGTACAACGTTTGTGGATTTCTTCGCTAACCACCGAGGCTATTAAAGAAGGATTTGAGAATTTAAAACCTTCAGAAAAATATGATAACTTATATTATGCAGGCTTTTCCAGAGCTATTGGTGATTGGTTGTTAGGCATGAATGCCACCCGGTTGTATACCGTAAAACATGGTGGTTATAAACAAGTTTTATCAATAGGAAGGGTACAAACGCCAACACTGGCAATGGTAGTATATCGTTATCTGGAAATCCAAAATTTTACACCACAACCCTATTGGGAACTTCAAACATTATATAGGGATACGTTATTTAGTTATGAAGACGGACGTTTCTATAAAAAAGAAGATGGAGAATTACTGGCCAATAAAGTAAAAGAAAGTGATTTTGAGATTGTGACTATCACAAAAAAAAATGGTAAAGAGTATGCTCCAAAATTATTTGATCTTACCGGGTTACAAGTGTATTGTAATAACAAGTTTGGATTTTCTGCGGATGAAACCTTAAAAATTGTTCAGAAACTTTATGAACAAAAAGTAGTAACCTATCCTAGAGTCGATACCACTTTTTTACCCAATGATGTATATCCAAAAGTACCGAGAATTTTAGAGAAACTAACAGATTATAATACATTAACAACGCCATTACTAGATAAAAAAATTAAGAAATCAGCGAAAGTTTTTAATGACAAAAAAGTAACAGATCATCACGCAATTATTCCCACAGGTGAGCAACTAAATTTACAATACAATCTGAAGCAGGTTTATGATATCATTGTAAAACGTTTTATCGCAGTCTTTTATGATGATTGTAAAGTTGCAAGTACTACTGTGATCGGTAAAGCAGCTACAGTTCCATTTAAAACAACTGGTAAAGTCATTATTGAAAAAGGATGGCGGGTTGTTTTTGAAAACCCAGATGCCCCAAGTAAAAAAGAAACCGGATTACTTCCGGGTTTTGTTAAAGGTGAAAAAGGCCCGCACGAACCGTCATTTCTGGAAAAACAAACCAAACCACCAAAACAATTTACAGAAGCAACATTGCTGAGAGCTATGGAAACTGCTGGTAAACAAGTGGATGATGATGAAATGCGCGAACTAATGAAGGAAAACGGCATAGGAAGACCATCTACGCGAGCTAATATTATTGAAACTTTGTTTAAACGGAAATATATAGAACGTAACAAAAAGCAAATACTACCAACGACTACAGGTCTGCAACTCATTGATACGATACAAAACAAGCTTCTTGTTTCTGCTGAACTAACAGGAAGATGGGAAAAACAATTGAAAGAGATCGAAAAAGGTGATTTTCATGCAGGTGCCTTTATAAAGAATATGAAACAGATGGTAGATCAATTGGTGTATGAGGTGAGAACAGAAAAAGTAAGAGCAAACATCTCTCATAAGACTGATCAAAAACAAGCAAAGACAACTGAAAAAAAAGTAAAGAAAACCTCTCAAATTACTGCGGAAAAATGTCCAAAATGTAAAAAAGGAACAATGTTAAAAGGAACATCGGCTTTTGGTTGTAGCACTTATAAAGAAGGATGTAATTTTAATCTACCCTTTAGCTACCTCGGTAAAAAAATATCCGAAAAACAATATATCCGCCTATTACAAAAAGGGGCTACTGTAAATCTAAAAGGCTTTGCAACAGATACAGGAACTGTAGAAGGTTTATTGCGGTTTGATGACAGTTTTGGTGTCGTTTTGGAACAGAAAAAGCCAGCTCCTTTAGCAACACCCAAAACTAAATCGGATTCTATGTCCTGTCCTAAATGTAAAAAGGGACACATCCTAAAAGGCAAAACAGCTTATGGGTGTAGTGAGTATAAAAATGGATGTGACTTTCGATGTACTTTTGATACTGTAAGAAATAAAGCAGCTGGCAAAACAATGTCGAAGGAATTGGTATATATCATTTTAAAAGAAGGTTTCACTGTTAGCTCATGAAAAAGATCTGATAAATTAGTTAATAACCTTAAAAAAAGGTAAAAAAACCTCAGAACCTTTATCCAAACTAACTACTCGAATATTTACATTATACATCTGGTTCACCTAACAAAAATAGAAATATCCTAAATTGTACAAATTTAATTAAAATTAATGGCAGTTTTAAGGCAAACAACCGTAAGTCTTTATTTAGTAAACTATATGAAACAGTTAACAAAACTATTGGAATTAATTAAAAACACTATACTTATTATAAACGTATGTTTAATTATATTATTACCTCTTAATGGATTTGGACAATCCAAGGATACACTACATATCAATAGCAATTTCAAAAATACTTTGCTATTGCATAAGGAATTTGTAAGTATTCCCAATTTGCCTCAAAATGAAGTATTGATGATTGAGAATATTAACTGGATAGCTAATCAGTATAGAACATTAGATTTTAAAACAACGCTTCTTACGACAAGTACGATTCCTATACTTGTCGCGGAAAAAATTTTTGATCCAAAATTTAAAACAGTATTATTCTATTTTCACATTGATGGACAGCCAATTGATCCGGAATCATGGAATCAAAAAAATCCCTTTGAGCCAGTTTTAAAGGAAATAAACAAAAATGGTCAGTGGCAAACCATAGGTTGGGAAAAACTTGATGATGGCATCCATGATGAATGGCGCATTTTTGCAAGAGCAGCAGCTGATGATAAGGCACCAATAATCATGTTACTGGAAGCACTTAGAATTCTTAAAATCGAAAAGAAAGAAAAACCAAAATTTAATATAAAAGTAATATTTGATCCAGAAGAAGAATACGGTTCTAACGCCTTGCTATCCACCCTTGATAAATATAAAGAAGCTTATGCATCCGACTTCTTTATTGTAATGGATGGACCGATTCACAATTCTAACAAACCAACAGTCACATTTGGGTGTAGAGGAGTTGCAACTTGTTCTATAACAACTTTCGGATCTAAGCTTCCGCAACATAGTGGTCACTACGGAAATTATGTACCAAATCCGGTGTTTGATTTAGCAAATCTATTATCAAGTATGAAGGATGAACAAGGTAGAGTTTTGATAAAAGATTATTACAAAGGAATTCATATAGATACAAAAACCACTAAGCTTTTGGAAACAGTACCATTCGATTCTTTAGAATTGAACACAAAATTAGGTATTCATACTTCAGAAAACGTCGGAAGTACTTATCAAGAGGCGCTACAATATCCTTCTTTGAACGTACGCCAAATTGGAACTTCTTGGAAAGGAAAAGGTTTAAAAACCGTCATACCAGAATATGCTATTGCAAATATAGATGTTAGACTAGTTCCGGAAACTGATGGAAAACTACAACTGCAAAAAATAGAAAAACATATACAGCAAAAAGGCTATTATGTTATTGATAGAGATCCTACAGATAAAGAAAGACGTGATTATTCTAAAATTGTGAAATTTTGTGCATCCTCAAGAGTGGTAAATTCTTTTAGGACCAACCCTGATTCTGATTTTGGAAGGAAAATACGAGCCCAGTTAGAAAACACCTTTGATTATTCCCCTATCACAATAAGATTAATGGGAGGAACCGTACCTATTGTACCTTTAATTAACAAATTGAATATACCCACACTAATTGTTCCTATGGTTAACATGGATAATAATCAACATAGCCCAAATGAAAATATTAGAATTGGAAATATCAGACAGGGAATAAAAATTTGTTTGGCAATTTTAAACACAAAACTTTAAGTATTTGTATACGTCTTGTATTATAAAAAGTAAAGACGAAATATTTATATTTAGTTAAGTTATAAACCGAAACGTTTGTTCTATTTTATACGACTACGCTAGATATATTTAATGTTAGCAATCTATGAGGGGAATTCTACTAATAACAATGTTTATTGCTTGGATGAAACAGATATCAGCTCAGGAATGTGGTTATTTAGAATAGTGTGCTCGTGTTAAATTTGCATCAGAAAGTTATTCAAGCAAAGACTATAAAGATGCCGAAACAAATCTGAAAAATACTTTTAAAAAAATGCCATTTTATCCTTTCTGGGATAAAACAAAAAAATAAAAGGAAGATTTAATAGGTACAGAGGAAATAAATAACTATTTATAATACCAGTAATAGGTACACAACATATAAAACTTTATAACATATCTTAAACCTCTCTTATTGGGCTTAATCTATGTCTTATTGTATTGAAATGGGTTTTTAATTTTTTTTCTGAAGCTAAATCAACTATATTGTAAAATAAGCGTTTTCTAACATCGGAATAATTCAATTTTCAATCAAAAAGTACTTTCCTTTTTGAAATAGTACAAGATTATTATAAATTGAAATAAAAATAAAAATTCATAAGTAAATCAATTGACTAAGGCATCTTGCCCTTGCTAAGGTTTATAAATTTTGTATTGGCAGTAATTATAAAAATGAGAAACTACTTAGGTAAATTTAATATACTGACCAACGATGAAATTAATTTGTTTGAACAAAAAGTAGCTTATAAAAAATTAAAAAAGGGAGATTTTTTTATTAGAGAAGGTCAGGTATCTCAGGAGGTTGGTTTTGTCATATCTGGACTATTTAGGTCATTTTATTATTCTTCATTACAAGAAGAGGTAACATATTGTTTTACTTTTTCCAATTCTTTTGTGAGTGCTTACTCTTCTTTTTTATCTCATGAAAAAACAGCTGAAAATATCCAAGCTTTGACAGATATTGAATTGTTCACTATCTCTAAAGATGAGATTCTCAAACTAGAGAAGTCAAGCACTAATTGGTTAAAGCTTTTTAAAATTATAGCTGAACAAGAATATATCAAAATGGAAAAAAGAATTTTTTTGTTACAAAAAGAGACTGCTGAACAACGTTATCGTGATTTACTAAATAATCAACCAGAACTTTTACAGTTAATTCCTCTTAACTTCCTTTCCTCATATTTAGGTATCACTCAAAGACATTTAAGTCGAATAAGAAAGTTGATTTCGAATTAGACATATGTCCTTTCAAAGAAATTTTATAGTGTAGTTCTTTGCTAAAAAACATAGAACAAAAATGAAACAAGTCTTAATAATCAATGGACATCCTGATAAAGATAGCTTTAACTATGCTTTATCAGAGGCATACTTACAAGGAGCTAACAAAACAAATTCAGTATTGCACCAAATTAATATTTCAGATTTGGATTTTAATCCTGATTTAAAGTTTGGATATCGAAAAAGATTAGTGTTAGAACCCGATTTAATAGATGCAATTGATAAGATAAAAAAAGCTCACCATATTGTTTGGGTATTTCCAATTTGGTGGTACAGCCAACCTGCATCTATGAAAGGATTTATCGACAGAATATTTCTACCAGGTATCACCTTTCAACCGATTGAAGGAAAAGCATTTCCTAAAAAACTTTTAAAAGGAAAATCAGCACGATTAATTATTACAGCAGATACACCAAAGTGGTATGACATTATAATTATGAAACGACCGGCTATTAATCAGCTTAAAAAAGGTACTTTACAATTTTGCGGCATTAATCCTGTTAAAATAACTTATATAGCTCCAATTAAAAATTCCAGTTCTGATTTTAGAGCGAAATGGTTGAAAAGAATATCAGTATTAGGGAGCAGTTTAAAATAGTTACCAACTAAAACATTTGGTATTTTTCACAAAAAATATTAAACCAAAATACTATATTGAACTCTGTAACCATCAGGAAACCAGTGTTTATATACAGCCCTATGCTTATTGTAACAAACATTGTATATCATTTTAATAGCAAATTTTAGAAAATACATATTATGAAATATTATAAAAACTTTTTGATTTTAATGATCATAGCAATTTCATTTCAGTCTTTATGTTCACAAAAAGCTTCAAAACCTGTATATGTTATCGTACACGGAGCTTGGGGAGGCGGATGGGCTTTTAAAAAAGTGGATTCGCTACTTAGGGAAACAGGAAGTAATGTATATCGACCCACGCTCACTGGTCAAGGAGAAAGGGTGCACTTAGCTACAAAAAACGTAGGTTTAAACACACATATTGATGATATTGTAAACACTATTCTTTTTGAAAACCTTAATAATGTTATATTAATTGGTCACAGTTATGGGGGAATGGTTGTAACTGGTGTTGCAGATAGAATTCCTGAACGGATTATGAAACTGATTTACATCGATGCCTTTGTCCCCGAAAACGATGAAAGTCTACTGTCAATATCAGGGATGAGCGAAAAAGGATTTAAAATATCAAACGGATATGTAATTCCCCATTGGGTAAAAGAAGGGAAATCACCTCCTAAAGATGTACCACATCCTTTGAAAACCTGGACAGATAGTATTTCATTGAAAAATCCGGAAAGACTCCAGTTAAAAACAACGTACATACTTACTGTTGATAAAGGAGCTGACCCTAAAAAAGATGATTTTTACTCACAAGCAGTAAGAGCTACAAAAAAAGGATGGACAATATTACAGCTTACAGCTGACCATAATGCGCAATGGTCTGCCCCTGAAGAATTTGTTAATTTACTCAAAGAAAATGAAAATAAATAAATAAGCACAAAACGATACGGCAAGTAATAGCTTATTCTCTCCTATTTCCTAAACTCCTCAATAAATTACTATCGCATTGTGTTTATTACAATTGTCTAAATAAAGAATAATGAGATCATCTGAGTTTGCAATAGAACGATCATTTGAAAAAATATCACCTCAAGCAATAGCATTTCTTGAAAAGGTATTTTATGAAGAGCAAGGTATTCCAAAGGAGTTGATACCCCTTTATAGTTATAATCATATCTGGTGGTGCATTAAAACAGATAATGCCATCGTAGGAATTGCTGCCGCTTGGGAGATTACATCCGAATGGCATTGGGGACGTTTGGCTATTGACAAAAAAGTAAGAGGATTTGGAGTGGGAAAAGAAATTACAAAGAAATCATTAACTGAGTTATTTCAAATGAGTATTGAAAAAGTAAAAATTGATGCTAGAGATATAACCGTAAAGATGATCTCAAAAATTGGCGGAAAAATAATAGGTGAGACAACAGATTTTTACGGAACTGCTATAACGCCAATGATAATTCAAAAAAAAGATTTTGTCCTTTGAGACATTAACAAAACCGTACCCGATAACAGGTATCTTTCATTGCTTCACAGTATGTAAGTAGTATCTCCATAATCCCGATGGATTTTCTAACCCCCTACTCTTTTTTTATATCTTAGTCATTTACATAATGATCTATACATTAATTCTTGCAATAATTAAAAACAGAATATGAAGAAAGTACGTTCTACTGTATTAATACTCACTACCCTTCTACCAATATTACTATTTTCTCAAAAGAGCAGTACAATGACTACAAAGGGTACAATATTACTTATGGGTGGTGACTGTACAAATGATTTCTTCATTTCAGAATTTGCAGGTTTGGTGGGTAGTATTGAAAAGAATATTGTTATTATTCCTACTGCTATGGAAGATAGATACTTGGACTCAGAAAGAGATTTTGATATTTTAAAAAAACCTTTCAGGGATATTGGCTTTTCAAATATTAGCATTGTTCACACTAGAGAAACGAAGATTGCTAACAGTGATTCTTTAAATAAAGTATTATTATCTGCTGATGGGGTTTGGATAACTGGTGGTAGACAATGGCGTTTAGCAAAGGCTTATAATGACTCAAAAATTCAAAGCGCCTTACGAACCCTTTTGAACGAGGGAAAAGTTATTGCTGGTACTTCGGCTGGAGCTTCTATAATGGGAGACGTTCTTGTAAGAGGAGGCATTAATAACTCAACTAGCATGCTTGGCGATTATCAAAATGGATTTGGGTTCATCAAGAATTTTGCAATAGACCAACATCATATAGCCCGAAACAGACAATTCGATATGTTTGAATTAAAAAATGAAAGACCGGATGTTTTAGGCATTGGAATTGATGAGGGCACAGGAGTTATTCTTCACGAAAACAAATTTAGAGTAATCGGAAAAAGCTATGTTACGATTTATGATAATACGAGATGGTCGGAAGAACGAGATACCATATATCAATTAGAGAAAAATGACAAACAATTTTATACGCTGTCCAAAGGATATGAATATGACATTGCCGAGAGCCAAGTAATTAAAAAAAATGAAAGAAAAACCTTATCTTATGATAAAGAGATGATTAAAAATATAACTGGAATATATCAACAAACTAAAGGGTTAGAAGTTGGTCAAGATTTAAGAATAACAGTAACATCAGAAAACAACGAACTCTACTTTAAACAATCCTGGAATAATGCCAAGTATAAAGTCGAATACCATTATTTACATACATTTTTTAGACCAAATAGCATTTCAACCTATCATTTTAACAAAGATAAAACAGGCACTTTCAGTTCATTTTGGTTTTTTCAATATGCCTATGGAATATCAAATTGGGTTAAGCAATAAAAAAAATTGACTAAAATAGCTACTGCCAAGAACGGTACTCTTACATACACACTTAATTCTTTAAGCTTCTTTGTTGAGGCATTTTTACCAGTATCAGATAAAAACTTAAGATCTTTATTTGGAAGTTAAAGAATCTAGAAATGTAGTTTTATAATTTCAAATAAGAAAGCTGGGACTTCCTCACTTGTTATCTTATGAAGCTGGTATCCTTTTTCCAATGATATGCCGCTGCAGGTAAATTAATAATTTTACTAGTCTGCTTTTATATCTTACTAACCTTTCGCAAACCAATACATTGAATAAGTGTCCCAGAATACTTTTTAAAAGAAAACTATTATATTGTACACTACAAAGACTTGTAAAATAAGAATAACTTAATATTTTATCAATGGGTATTTCCTTTTTGCAGTGGTATAAAGTTGTTATAAATTGAATAATAAATAAATTGGTTCGGGATTGCTTCCATTATAACGAGTCATATAGTTAGCATAAGTAAACATTAGAAAAAATGAAAAAACTACTGATAATATTTCTTCTAATTTCAAAAACTGGATTTGGTCAGGACACCAAATATATTTCTGAAAACTACGAATTTACAACTGGAGAAATTGCTTATATGTTTGGTAACGATGTTAAACTTAGAGACCAGCCAAATACCGAATCTAGGGTTTTGTCACTATTGAAAATTGGTGAACAAATTGAGATTATAGAAAAGTCGGATTCTAAAATGAAATTTGACGGAATTGAATCACCGTGGTACAAAGTAAAAACAAAAGGCAACATTGGATTTGTCCTAGGAAGCCTAATTTCACTGGACAAATCAACCAATGGAGCCTTTACTTATTTGATTTCTTTAAAAAAAGATGGATTAAGATTATTTCTTAAAACTAGAGTTTTGGAAAACGGATCAAGTTTCAAAGAAAACGTTTCTCAACTGTTAACAGGTGAATTTTCAATTAAAACAACTGGAAATAAAGGACTAGAAAAGATAAAAAGTATATTTGAAATAGATTACTTGGCCGAATCCTGTGGAGTTAATGGTGGCGGAATGTATTTATTCTATGATGGCAATGACTTACTAAAGGTAATTGATTATACAAGCGTTGCAGACGGTGACTTATATTGGTTTAAAGAAGAGTACATTTTTCCGGATGAAAAAGACGGAATAAAAGGAAAAATAGTTTACAAAAGCGAGATTGGCGAAACCAAAGATTATGAAACTGAATGGACTGAAAACAAAACGATCAGACGAATTTTAGGGTGGAACGGAAAAGAAATAATACCTAAAATAAAAAACGAAAAAGAAGAATAGTCATTTGCTCAACACACTAATTATTAGAACTAATACAATTATGACACCTAAATTTCATATACTCCTATTTGGTATCCTTATGTCTTTATCTAGCTGTAATAAGGATGATACCCCTGCTGAACCTGCCGAAATTAGAAATTTCGAGATGGGTTTTACTACTTGGAGTTTTGGACCTAATTTACAGGATGTAAATGATACGTATTCATTTATAGAAAATAATTCAGATATCTATACCGAACATATTGATAATAAAATCCCTTGGAATGCCTGGATAAACAACCTTGCGTTACCTACAGAATTTACAAATGAAATCATGGGTAAAGTAAATAGAAAGATTGACAATGCTCAATTATTACTTTCTGTTAGCTTATTAAACTTACAAAGAGATGAACTTGCCGAAGATTTAGACGGTACAATTCCTACCTATACAAATCTAAATGATATTAAAATTGAAGATGCTTATTTTAAACATATTGACTATTTAGTAAGTCAGTTTACACCAGACTATTTGGTTATAGCTATTGAAGTAAATGAATTAAGAGTACGAGCTGAAGGTAAATGGAACTCGTACAAACTATTAATTCAGAACGTAAAATCAAGAATTAAAGAAGTATACCCAACCATAAAAATTTCCGAATCGATATCATTACATAATTTATATGAACCTGATGTTACTAATCCAGCAGCGTATATAGATGAAATGATGAACTATATCAATCAAATGGATTTTGTAGCTATTAGCTTTTATCCTTTTTTTAAAAACCTACATACAAAAAACGAGTTTCAACAAGTTTTTGATTTTTTGCATAACCACATTAACAAACCTATTTCTTTTGTAGAAACAAGTCATATTGCAGAAGATTTAATAGTGCCTGATTTAAGTATAGCTATTCAGGGAACCGAAATGGAGCAAAACCTCTATCTAGAAACCTTATTAGAGAATGCCCAGGAACAGAATTATGAATTTGTAATCTGGTGGACGCATAGGGATTATGATGCACTTTGGGAAACATTTCCCGCAGCACTAAAAGACATTGGCCAACTATGGAGAGACTCGGGATTGCTTGATGAAAATGGCAGCGAAAGGTTATCAAAAACTACCTGGAATACGTATTTAGATAAATAATTCTTACCATGTAATTCCTAGCCAATATGTATTTGTAAATAGTATTTTAGAAATGTAGTTTTAAAAGGATACTTCATTAAAAACAACCAAGAAAAAAATAACAATCAACATGGGTAGATACTAAATAAGTGTAAATGCCTAATCGTTAACTTGCGTAAACTATGTATCTTAACCAACATTATACCGATATGAGAATAAAATATCTAAGCATAATAATGATCGTCTTACTTTTTAGTTGCAACGAAAAGAAAGAAATTAGTTCTATGAATCCAGAAAATTGGTCAAAACGAGCTATTAATATATCTTCAAAAGATTCCCTAGAGTTCGGTACATCTTACCTATCCGTTTATTCTCAGATTTATAGTACAACAGAACAAAAAACTCATAACCTGACGTCATTGGTAAGTATGAGAAATACAAGGGAATCAGACACAATTTATCTGTTAAGAGCAGAATATTATGACACACACGGTCTGTCCATTCGAAAATATTTTAATTCACCTATTTTTTTAGCTCCCTTGGAAACGACAGAAATAATAATAGATGAAATCGACGTTTCTGGAGGAACAGGTTCTAACTTTATCCTTGAGTGGAAAATACCGAAAAATTGCTCAGAACCTCTGTTTGAGGGAGTAATGACATCAACAATGGGGCAACAAGGTTTATCATTTACAACACAGGCAAAACGAATACGTTAAATAATTGAGATTTTAACACCAATAATTAAATACAGAATAACGTTGCGCATCCTTTCTCTAAAAAATACGATATAATTTAGTGATGATCAACCCTTTTTGATCAGGCAATACTACAGATAATAGTTTCTTTTCATCTTTTATATTCAGATTGAAAGGGGATGCCAATAAGTTTACTCCACTTTGCTTTTTTAGCCTGATCCCTTGTCCCGAAATAATATCTTTATTGGCCACAAAATTTCCTTCAGGTACATGTTCTGTTACAATAACATATTTAAAACTAGATAGCTTATGGGCAATACGTCGTACTTCTCTGTTAGAGAGGTGTTGTAACACTTGTCGTAAAATTGCACAATCTCCAATCGGTAATTCATCTACGGCGATATCCATGCAAAGGAATTTCAGGCGTTCCATTTTAAATTTTTCTTTATTATGACCAATTAAGGAAGGTACAATATCGACAGCAATGTAGTTTTTTGTGTATTGCACCAGTTCTTTTCCGACATTAAAATCTCCACAACCTAAATCACATATGGTGAGTGGCTCCTTAAAAGATGTTAGAAAAGATCTTAAAACATCTACATAGGGATGCACAATCTCTGAAAGATGCGATCCATCACCAGAATAAAAGTCAGTATTATTATTTCCCCAAAGTTTCATTTCATACACCTGTATCATAGCATCTTTGGTAGGCCAAGGTTCTTTTATTTTCTGAGCCTGATGTTGTTCTTTATTCATAGATATTTTATTGTAGGGATTACAAGACTCATTTTCAACTTCTAGATTAAAACAAACGTACGAATTATCTGCTATAATGTATTTTTGAAGTTGGTAATACCGTTTTATTGGTATTTTAGACCAAATTGAAGAAAAGAAATTACTTTATAATGAATACATCCATGTTAACGTTTTTGAATAATGCTGGAAAATTTTCGGATGAAGAATCATCTCTTCTTCAAAAAGAAGTAGCCTATAGAGAGCTTAAGAAAGATGATTTTTTAGTACAAAAAGGTGAAACTTGCTCATCACTATTTTTTGTTGTTTCTGGTAGCTTTTATCAATATACCATAGATTCAGATCTTGATAAACGAGTTATCGATCTAAGTATACCCAACGATTGGGTGATTAATTATAAAAGTTTTAGCTCCAGAAAGCCATCGGCATATACAATTCAGGCTTTTGAAGATAGTGCTGTTTATGAACTCTCTATGGATGCTATACACAAACTAATTGGAATATCACAAACATTCTTCCAGATTGGTTCTGTTTTAGAAGCCTCCAATTCTCGCATAACATTTTTTGACAATAATAACACGCCTGATGAAAAGTATGCATACATTCTAAAAAACAAACCTATGCTTCTTCAAAAATTTCCACAAAAAATAATCGCATCATTTTTAAAGATCACACCAGAAACTTTAAGCAGAGTTAGAAAACGAATGAAGTAATTTCTTGATTACGATCAAGTGGTCCTTCATAATAAACCATGGACCTTTGGGATGCTAATCAAAGATCAAAATACATGGAAAATCAATTTTACAAAAGTACAGGCATCTCTCTTATTTCTGGAGCATTATTAATTATTGCAACTATGGTATTACATCCTACTGGTGGAAACCTAGAATATATCATCAAAATTTCTACAACAATCCAAGTAGCACACGCCATAGCCATATTTAGTATGCCTGTAATTCTATTTGGTTTTTATGGATTATCAATGGCGCTTTTAGATACGAGGAGATTGTCTATTCTAGCTTTCATAATCATTTCATTTGGTTTAATTGCAGCAATGTTTGCAGCAGTTTTTAATGGACTTACCCTACCCTATTTTTTAAATAAATACTCAGGTGCATTAGATAAGAATATTGATGTTTTGCAATCTATAACAAACTATGGCTTTGCGATAAATATTCCTTTGGATTATATTTTTATAATAGCTTGTTGTCTGTCAATATTAGTATACTCAATTATCATATTACTGGAAAATTCTTATCCAAAATGGCTTGGGTATTTTGGAATTCTTATTTCAGTTTTGACAATTTTAGGTGGACTAAATGACTTTTTATTCACTAGTTTAAATGGTTTTAGAGTATTTACTTTTAGTATTGCCGCATGGATATTATTCAGTGGTGCTTTACTGTTAAAATATAACCCAAACAAATGAAAATCTTAATTTTTGGAGCATCTGGATCGGGAACCACGACCTTAGCAAAGCAAATCGAAAATAAAATCGGTTTTGTTCATCTAGATGTGGATGACTACTACTGGAAAAAGACAGCGCCTCCTTTTCAGGAAAAAGTACCATTAAACAAGCGGAATCAATACCTAAAAATTGACGTACAAAAATTTGATAACGTTGTTGTTAGTGGATCCCTGGTAAGTTGGGGTAAAGAATGGGAGTCTATATTTGATTTGGCTGTTTTTATACATCTGGACAACGAAGAAAGAATGAGTCGCTTGTATAAAAGAGAAAAAGAACGTTATGGTACAAAACTTTTGACTGACAAAAATATACAGAAGAATTCAAAAGCATTTTTAGCTTGGGCTAACCAATATGAAAATCCTAATTTTGAAGGCAGATCTTTACAAATTCATTTAAACTGGATAGCACTACTAAACTGTACCATAATACAACTCGATGGAAAAATGAAATTAAATGATAAAACTGAAAAAATATTAGCTGAGATTAGAAAGTTATAAGGAAACTAAACCTCAAAAATGATTTATCGCACAATACATATATTTGTACTACTTAAAAATATGTCGTACACTCTAGACAACATCGCAGCAATGAAACAATGTTTTACCTTCATTTTATTCATAAACATTTTAAATCCGTTAATTGCCCAAACCGATCGAGACGTGCTAAACAATATTAATAATGTAATGAATGAAAATGATCGTAAGGAATCGATTTCATTCTTATTACAGACCTTTAATAAAGATGCTTCAAAACTAATACCACATAAGGAATTACTAAATAAGAACATAAATAGTGTTTTGAAAGTAACATTCGATTATTCCCTGCTAAATCTTTGCTTAGGATTGGTATCGAACAATGTATTACAAATTGATGACGAATCCGAACGTAAACTTGTAGAGCAGAACAAATACTTCAGAAATACCTTAAAACAAGAAAAAAAATATCACAATTGGGTATGGAATGATCAATCATATATGGATAATAGGGCTAATTCTGGAATTATATTAGATCTACTTGGTTATTGTAAAAATCTAGTCTCTTTAGTGGAGTTAAAAGAATCTGTTGCCTATTATTTAGATACTAAGCCTCTGTTTTTTGCAACAGTATCCTTATGGAGAAGAAATATTGATATAGATAGCGAAGTTTTGTTAGCGATATCTAAAGAAGATGAAACCAGAGGTTTACTATATGTTTTTTTAAAAGAGTTGAATCAATTACAATACTTTCCAAAAGAATATCTAAATCAGGAAGATTTATCGCGTGCAGACATGGTAAATTGGCTTGTATACCCAACCGAACTTGCCAGAGTACCAACAAAAATCGAATTAGTCGAAGTATTTACAATTGAATATGATGATGTAGGACCAGCAGACTTTTATTTATGGAAATTCATGGCTGACAATGAAACCTGGAAAAAAGACGGCTACATGACGGGCTTATCAGGTCCTTTTATTAGAAGTGAGTCTCCAACAATGGACGCTTATGGATATACGTTTAGCGCTTTTACCATATTCAAAGAAAAATCTCCAAAAGAACACTTTGATGAAATCATCAAAATTCTGGATAAATGGAACAATCAAAATAAGGATTGAAATACTATTTCCTTAAGTTGTTCTCATTGATAAAAAGTAATTGCTATTTTGGAACAGATACCTACTAATCTTTGTTGTTTGCCTTTTGGAATTTTTTACTCTTGCTCGCTCTTAATTATTTAAATAATGTTTCCAAACCTATAAACTTCTACATTAGCTTTTTTATAGCAACTTCTTGTTTTATTAGTTTTTAATGCTATAGAACATTTAAAAAAAACACCATAACAACAGAGACATGAGCATTCCTGTAATTGCAATCAACGTAGTCATTACCGTCCAGGAGCGAAAGGTCTGTTTCTCTGTCATACCCAGATATTGTCCTACTAACCAAAATCCACTATCATTTACATGGGATAAAATTGTTGCTCCCGAGGCAATAGAAATAACAAAAAGTGCTATTTGCGCTGCACTAAAATTACCTGCGAGGATTACAGGTGAAGTAATGCCTGCAGCTGCAATCATAGCCGTTGTAGCAGAACCTTGTAATACTCTAATTAAAGCAGCCACGATGAATGCAAATAGCAATGGATGAATATATGAACTCTGTAGTGAAGAAGCCAATAACTCACCAGCTTTGGTATCTACTAAGATCTGCTTAAATGCTCCGCCAGCTCCTGTTAATAAAATAATAGCTCCTGCTGGTCGAAAAGATTTCATGGATATTTTTAACAAATCATCTCTTGTCTCTCCTCTTTTGATTCCTAGAAAATACCACGCAATTAAATTGGCGATAATCAAAGCCGTAAAAGGGTGCCCCAGCAATGTAATACCATACACCAGAGACTTTGGTAATACATCTTTCTCAAACCAGTTTCCTAATAAAACCGTTTTTAGCACAATCAGCAAAATTGGTAATGTAATTATGAGAATAATTCCTATTGGATTAGGAGGGTTTTGTATAGTCACATCTGGCTGATCCGTTTGGGGTATAACAATATCTATTCTCTTCGCAAGATATTTGCCCAGCATTGGTCCACTAATAACTGCTGCGGGAATTCCTGCTATAAACCCAAATACAATCACCCAACCAAGATTGGCTCCTAAAATATCGGCTACTGCTACCGGACCTGGTGTAGGCGGAATAAAACTATGAGTAATTGCCAATCCAGCCAAAAGAGCAATAGCATACAACAATAATGATTTTTTTGTTTTTCTTGCGATAGCATAAATAATAGGAACTAATATAATAAAAGCAACGTCAAAAAATACAGGTATAGCAATGATAAACCCAGTGATCATTAAGGCCCATGAGGCATTTTTTTCTCCTGCAAGTCCTAAAATATAGTTTGCCAATCCTTGTGCTCCACCAGAATTTTCTAGTAATCCGCCGAATAGGGCTCCTAAGCCAACAACTGTCGCCACAAATCCCAAGGTACCTCCCATGCCATTTTTAATACTGTTAAGAATATCGTCTGCAGGTAATCCGGCGACAAGTCCAACGAGTATACAAACAATAAGCAGTGCAATAAATGCTTGTATTCTCAACTTCAGAATCATAAAAAGTAGTGCAATGATTCCTACCCCAACTGCTACTAATAATTGATACTCCATATTTTAAGGTTTCCAATTTGTATGAAAATATTCATTCCAAGGTTTGTCGTTTCTTTGATACGTATGTGCTCCAAAATAGTCCCGTTGTGCTTGTATCATATTTGCCGACGAATCAGAAGAAGTATACATTAAAAAATAATTAGCAGCTGCAGAAAACACTGGTAAAGCAAATCCGGCTTTACTTGCCGTAGCAACAATATCCGTCAGCGCATTATAGGTATTTTGCAGCTTGTTGACTATTTCTGGAAATACTAATAATGAGGTGTTTTTTTCTTTAGAAAATAAACTCCAAATCTCTTCCATTGTAGCACTCTTTATAATACAACCGTTGGTCCATATTCTGGCAATCTCTGACAAATCGAGCTTCCAGTTATATTCATTAGAAGCTTCTTTCAATAATTCGAAGCCAATATGGTGATTAACAATATTTGCCGCACGAAAAGCTTTTTCCAGATTTTTGATGAATACCTTATCATCTGTAGTGATGGTAGAAGGTTTTCGCTGATATATTTCTGAAGCGGTAACTCGCAATGATTTCATACCCGAAATATTACGAGCCATCACAGCTTCAGAAATAGTAGACACAGGCATACCGACTTCAAGAGCTGCAACGGTAGACCATCCACCTGTTCCTTTTTGTCCAGCTTTATCTAGTATTTTGTCAATTAAAAAATCGTGTCCTTCTTTTTTATGAAGAATATCGATAGTAATTTTTAGCAAATAGCTATCCAACCCCCGTTTTCTCCAAGTAGTAAAAAGATCAGCTATTTGATCAGGTGTTTTCTGTACATAAAAGCGCAATATGTAGTACGTTTCTGCTAATAGTTGCATTTCGGCATATTCAATTCCGTTATGAACCATTTTTACATAGTGTCCGGATCCTTCCGGTCCAATATATGAACAACAGGCCTTCGTGTTTTTATCTTTTGCTGCAATAGCTTCCAAAAAATTGCCAGATCTATGATAGGCTTCTATAGATCCTCCTGGCATTATAGAAGGACCTTTTAGAGCACCTTCTTCTCCTCCTGATATTCCTGCTCCTAAAAAATGAATTCCTTTTTCAGCTAATCTTTCGCTTCGTTCTGAAGTAGATTTATAATGAGAGTTTCCTCCATCAATAATACAATCACCTTTAGATAAAATTGGTACTAGTGTATTTATCATTTCATCAACAGGCTTTCCGGCATTGACCATCATTATGATGGTTCGTGGCTGTTCTAATGAATTTACAAATGCATACAAATCATCAAACCCACCTATCATATTAGTTTGGGGCTGTTCTTCTGTAAATTTTTTAGCTACATCAACTTCATAATTAGCTACATGCCTATTATATACTGATAACGAAAAGCCTTTAGATAATATATTCTTAGCCAAACTTTTGCCCATAACACCTAAACCAATCAGACCTAATTGTGATGTGTTGCCATGTAGTTTAAAAATTATTTCACTAACAATTTCATTAACGCTCTTATCTATGTCTACCATAATACCCTTGTCTGGTGTTTCTAAAGTTTCGAATTGAGAAACCAGCATCTCTTTTTTGAAAAAATGATTTTTTCTTGATTCCAAACGACTGGCAATTAAATCAAAACTTCCGTCTAGGAATATCCATTTGATATATTTTGAATCTATTGATTGGAGGGTATTTCTATACTTCTTTTTTAGAGCAGAGCAAGCCAGCACCGCTCCTTTTTTAGAACTCCAGTTACCAATTTCTTTTGATAAAGCTTGCAACCAAGGTTCTCTGTCAATATCATCTAAAGAAACTCCAGTAGCCATTTTTTTAATATTATTGTCCGGATGAAAATCATCCGCATCAAAAAAAGGAAGCTTGAAATTCTTGGCTAACGCTTTTCCAACGGTTGTTTTACCGCTTCCAGAAACTCCATAAACTATGTATACATTACTAAAACTCATCCTAACTATTATCCTATCTTATGCAATGAATTTAGTCATAACAATTGTATCAAAAAAATGAAACCTTTAAATCAAAAACTTGTTAAGAAAGTTTATAGAAGTATTCTTTGTAATAAAACGACGGTATTTTATTACATTTTTCAAAAAAACAATTAAAAAAATGAATAGTTAGTGGTTTAAAACTTTTTGATAATAATATCACCTTAATGCTTTCGAAATAGTACGTTAAAATATGCTGGCATAAATAACAATTTGCTCATCATCCCTTAATTTTTTTTTAACGTTACAGTAGTTTATTTGTATCATATCTCTTTCTATGAAAAAGCGTATTGTTGAAGTCGTTGTTATTTCTGATATTCACTTAGGAACTTTCGGATGTCAAGCAAAAGAACTGTTACATTATCTCAACAGCATTAAGCCTAAAAAACTTATTTTAAACGGAGATATTATAGATATCTGGCAATTCAGAAAACACTATTTCCCTAAATCACACCTTAAGATCATAAAGAAGATTATCAACTTTGCTTCAAAGGGAACCGAAGTAATCTATATAACAGGAAATCACGATGAGATGCTCAGGAAATTTAGTGATACTAAAATGGGTAATTTTCAATTAGTAGATAAAGTCGTTTTGGAACTAGACAAAAAAAAGGCATGGATATTTCATGGAGACATCTTTGATGCATCTATCCAAAATGCAAAATGGCTAGCCAAACTTGGTGGTTGGGGATATGACCTGTTGATCCTCATCAACCAAATTATGAATTGGTGCTTAGTAAAACTAGGTAAAGAGAAATTCTCATTGTCTAAAAAAATCAAGAACAGTGTAAAGAAGGCGGTTAAATATATTAATGATTTTGAGCAGGTTGCTTCCGATTTAGCAATCGATAATAATTATGATTATGTCATTTGTGGACATATACATCAACCGCAGATTACCCAGAAATTTAATAAACAAGGATCTTGTATATATCTCAATTCAGGAGATTGGGTAGAAAATTTAACTGCTTTGGAATATGACCACAAGGAATGGAAATTGATAACCTATCAAAATGAAAGCACTGAAACCGAAACATCAATGGATGACATGGAAGATCTAGATATGAGTTTGGAAAGTTTGCAAGCTTCGCTAATGATCAGTAATACTATCAAAAAAGTTCTGTAGGGCGATCTTTTTTCAACTTTATAAAAAAACCAACTCCTTAAAACAAAGTTGGTTTTTTTACATTTTCGTCATTATACTATATCCTGAATACCAGTATTTAATTGAATAAATGTTAGTTTATTTAATCTTTTTAGCGGGCATTTGTCTTCCTCCCTGATTTAATGTTAAACTATGGATTGTTCCTGTATCACTTTTGTGAAAAGTGATCTCTGCTGGCACTACTTTTAAGAAAAATAATGTTTCTGTCTTGGCAAAAATTTCAAATTTTGGTTGTCCGGTAGCCTTTGCAAATATGGAGTTACCTTCTACAGTGATCTCTATAATAAAATTTGGTTGCAATTCATATTTACCGATATATTTTTCCAAAACATCTGGTGCTACTGTAATGCTTTTTCTTCCAGCAGGAGGTGCTTTATTAATTCCTTTACCCATAAAAATTTCATCAGCAGTTTTGAATACTGCTTCTGGCTTACCATCATCTGTCATCGAAAAATTATAGGATATAGTCCCATCATCAAAAATAAAAGAACCATCTTTCATTGGATAAATTTGAAATTCTCTGGAATTTTCACCTTCCCTAAGACTAAACAACTTACCTTCTTTTAGTATGATGTGTCTAATCACGTTATCTTTAAACTCATAGGCTCCCACCCATTTCTTGACTTGATCAACAGACAACGCTATTGCGTCCTTTTTGTCCGGAATAGGTTTTCCAATAACCGTAGCGGCAACTTTCATGGTGATTTCACTTACATTTTTGCAGTTGCAATTGGTCAATCCAATTATATATACATTTTCATCTTTTAGAAAAATTTCATTGGTAGTATACCCAAAAATACCACCACTGTGCGCATATCCTTTAGAACCTTGGATGTTAATTTTACCCCAACCGTACCCATAATTAATTTCCTCTCCGTTATTGAGCGTAGAACCATTAATTGCTTTTTCTAAACTCGTTCTTTTAATAAAGGTATTAGCACTAACGGCATTTTGCCATTTCAAAAGATCGTCTACTGTGGACATCAATGAACCAGCAGCATACGGTAATGTTAAACTTAGATAATCTGCATTTAAGTAACTATCACCTTCTTGTTTATATCCAGAAGCTCTATTTTTAATAAGCTCACTCATACTTCCATAATAGGAAGAATTCATCCCTATCTTTTCGAAGATATTTTTTTCTATAAAGTTCTCATAAGTATCTTTGGTAACTACTTCAATAATATGACCTAAAAGTATATAACCAGAATTATTGTAACGAAATTCTTCTCCCGGATCAAAATCCATAGGTTCATTTTTAAAAACATCTATTAGTTCTGTAGGCGTCATATCCGTGCGAGCTGACTCCATAAAGCTCCCCATCCCTGTGTAACTTTTTATACCGGATGTATGGTTTAATAGATGATGAATGGTGATTTTCTTTTCATTAGTAGGATAATCAGGGATATACTTTGTAATCTCATCTTCAATTTTCAGTTTCCCCTGTTCTTCTAACATTAGAATTGCCACTGCAGTAAACTGCTTGGTTATAGAACCTATTTCGAATACATTTTCGGGTTTCATTGGGACATCCAATTCCAAGTTTGCTTTTCCAAATGCTTTGCGATAGAAGGGTTTACCATTTTTTGCTATTAAAATTGAAATACCAGGCTCTCCTGCCGTATACATGGAAGAGACAATATCATCAATTTCTTTTTCCATATTCTGAGCTTGTGAAAGAGAAAATACTATTGTACAGATACAAGACAGTGCGAACGTTTTACTTCTTAGTGATAATTTCATGTGACTTTATTTTAATTGATAGGATTGTTGTTTCAACACAAGGGTTTTCTGTATGACGACAATTTGAAGAATAGGTTACTAAAAACTAAGGAAAATTAGAAAGTCTATTGTTGAACTATTAAAAATAAAAAAGTTTTTGTACCCTAAAAGAAATTCTTGGTACAAAAACTTTTTATCCTAACTAGCAATAAAACTAAATCTCTACATTCTTTACGAAGAGACTACTTATTCTTCCTCTTCTGCAATGAAACCTGGAGCAGCAGGTACAGTTTCATCAATTTCAACTTCTTCTACTTCCTGAATAGAATCACGTAACGCTTTGAATTTTTCTAATTGATCTTCTTCTCCAGTAAAATAAGGAAAAACATCCATAATTGGCGATTCAGCGATTGCCGGTATGGTATAATCCCCTGTTGTACCTTTCATAGCACTATTGGTGTTATCAAATGCTTCTTTTACATCATTGGCCTGCACCAAAAGATACATATTTGTTTTTCTTTCTTTACCACTCTCTTCATCATAAGCAATTAAAGACACCTTTGATTTAAACCAACGATCAGAATTTTCAACGGGATGTATCTCTGCAAAATTTGCAACTTTTATATTAGTTATAATAAATTCTTCACTAACGTATGCAGCCATTTCTTCATTAATCCTAGTCTCTGCTTCTGTATACGAAACAGCATCAACTAAATACGGTTCTGTAGTAACTTTTTGTACCCCAGAGTCATTTATCTTTCTATATTTTACTTTACATTCGTACCAAGTAGCGCTCATATATTTCTATTTTTTTAAGAGGGCAAATATAAATTTTAAAAAAGTATTTAGTACGAATTTTGATATTAGATATTCACAATTTTAAAACAAATTGATTATAAAGCTCTTACATCATACAACTTACTGTAAAGCGTTTCTCAATATACTTATAGGATGCAAAGCAATACGTTGTGTTCCATCCTTTATTTGATGTCTACAACTCGTTCCGACAGCAGCAATAATAGTGCCTTCAGGAGCTTTTCTAATAGCTGGAAAAAGCGTTTGTTCACCCACTTGCATACTGATATCATAATGCTCCTTTTCATATCCAAAAGATCCTGCCATACCACAACAACCTGATGGAATTATAGTCACTTTAAAGTTTTTTGGTAAATTAAGGTATACAAACGTTGTTTGAATATTGGACAAGGCTTTTTGATGACAATGCCCGTGAAGTTTAATCACTTTTTCTTCTTCAGTAAATTGACTGGTAGTAATATGCCCAAGTTCTATTTCAGATTTTAGAAATTCATCAACAAGAAAAACGTTTTTAGCCAGAATTTTTGCCGCTTCTTTGTCATCTACCAACCTAAGATACTCATCTCTAAATGTCAGTATAGCAGAAGGTTCTAATCCGATTAGCACGGTATCATTGGAGATCAATTTTTCAAAAACTCTAACATTATGATTGGCTAATATTTTAGCCTGTTCTAATAACCCTTTGGATATAAATGTTCTGCCGCTTTCTTCGTGATCTACAATTTTTATATGATATCCCAAACTGGTTAATAACGCTATTGTATCTATCCCTATATGCGTATCCAGATGATTTGTAAATTCATCTACAAAAAAATAGACTGTTTTGATTGGATTTTTTGGTTGTATTGATGCTAAATTTTTGAAACACCAATTCCTGAGAGACTTCTTACTAAGCAACGGTAACTCTCTCTTTTTAGCAATACCTAACGTAGTTTTAAAAATTGTTGAAGTAACCGTATTCTTAAAAAAGAAATTAGTTAATCCAGGAGCAATTCTTCCAAAGGAATTCAATTTATTATTGTAGGCAAATAACTTAGTTCTGAGTGAAACTCCATTTTCCTTTTGATATTGATATTCAAACTCTGCCTTTAACGTTGCTATATCCACGTTAGAGGGACATTCGCTAGAACAACCTTTACAACTAAGACAAAGATCAAATACTTCCTTTAATTCTTTTTTATTAAATCTATTCGGGTTTATGTTGTTGGTCAATACTTCTCGCAAAGCGTTTGCTCGACCTCTGGTTGTATCTTTTTCATTATTGGTAGCTCTATAGCTGGGGCACATAGTTCCTCCTGCCGCTACTGATTTCCTACAGTCCCCACTACCATTACATTTTTCTGCAGCTCTAAGTATACCCGCTGAATCGGTAAAATCAAATAAGGTTTCGATTTCTGGTTCTTCTCTATCGACAACATATCGCAAATGTTCATTCATAGGATATGCATCTACAATCTTACCCGGATTAAAAATACCTTCGGGGTCAAAGACATTTTTAATACGTTTCAGCAACTCATAATTTTCTTCTCCTATCATAAAAGGAATGTATCCTGCACGTACAATACCATCACCGTGCTCGCCACTCATAGATCCATTGTATTTTTTTACCAAAGCAGCAACATCGTCTGTTATTTTCTTAAAGAGTATTACGTCTTCTTTCTTCTTTAAATCTAAAATAGGTCTAAGATGCAGCTCTCCTGCTCCAGCATGTGCATAATAAACTGCATCTTGATTATATTTTTTCATAAGACTCGAAAACTCTGCTATATAGTTTGCCAAATCAGGTAATGCTACAGCTGTATCTTCTATACAAGCGACCGCTTTCTTATCCCCTACTATATTACCTAATAACCCCAAACCTGCTTTTCGAAGTTCTAGTGCTTGATTTATCTCATCACCTAACAAAATTGGATTTGCATACGACAATCCCGAAGTTTCTAGAGTAGATAAAAGAGTTAATTTTTGTTTCTCAAGACCTTCCTTGCTAGTTCCTCTTAATTCCAGCATCAGAATTGCTTGTGGATCATCTTTAATAAAAAAACGATTTTTGAGTTGTTCTTTATTACTTTTAGTACAATCCAGAATGGTTTTATCCATCATCTCGCAAGTAAATAAAGTATGCTTCATCACGGGTACTACTGCATTCAAACAATCTGCTATCGTATGAAAATGTGCTGCTATCATTAACGACTCTTGAGGAGGTAATGCATCTAACTGTAAAGTAATGTGTGTTGTAAAAGCTAATGTTCCTTCACTTCCAGATAATAACTTACACATGTTGAATTCACCTTCTGTATCAGAAAAAACATTAGATTCTATTAATTCATCTATTGCATACCCTGTATTACGCCTGTGTATAGTAGGCTTTGGAAAGTTATTACGTATACGCTCTTGTGTACTTTTTAATGAAAGTTCCTGAAAAACAGTGTTATATATCTTTCCTTCTAGTGTGTTTTGAGCCATTTTAAGCATAAAATCTTCTTTTGAAATTTTAGAAAAAATTGCTTCACTACCATCAGACAAAACCGTTTGTAATGCCATTACTTTATCTCTGGTAACACCATATTGTATAGAAGTAGTACCACTACTGTTATTACCAACCATTCCACCAATCATACATCGATTGGAGGTGGAAGTATTTGGACCAAAAAATAGTCCATAAGGTTTTAAGAAGCGATTCAGATCGTCTCTAATAACACCAGGCTCAACAATTACAGTTCTTTTTGACTCATCAAGAGATATGATCTTTGTAAAATACTTTGAAACATCTACGACAATTCCATCTCCAACACATTGTCCTGCTAATGATGTACCTGCAGTCCTAGGAATTAAACCACATTGATTGTTTGTTGTAAAATCTATAATTTTTTTAATGTCTGATACGTTCTTGGGAAAAGCAACCGCTGTAGGTATTCTTCGATATACAGAAGCATCCGTTGCATATAATGATTTAGTAAGTACATCAAATTCCAGTTCACCTTCTAACTGATCTTTTAAAACTTTCAGGTCACCCTTTTTTATCATATTGTATTCCCTTTTACCAATGAATCCAAGGTTATCTGTCTTTTAAAATTAGTATCAAAGCAAATAAAACTATCTGTTCCCGCTACTCCTTCAATTTGATGCACTTGTTCGTATAAAATATTACGCAGATGATGATTATCGTATGCAAATATCAATATAAAAAGTGCATAATTACCAGACACATAGTTACATTCTAGTATTTCTGGTATTTTAGTTAAGTCTTCAACAACAGATTTGGCATACCTGGCTTCTTTTAGTCGTATTCCTACATAGGATTTCGTCTTGTAACCAATTTGTTTCTCATCAATTACAAATTCTGCTTTGTTAATAGCACCATTTTCTTTTAGTTTTCGGATTCTTTGATGAATTAAAGAATTCGAAACCTTTAGTTCTTCGGCTATTTGAGAAAATGGTTTTCTGGCATCTTCACGGATCTGCAGTAATATCTGCTGATCTATGTAATCAAAATGATTCATAATACGTATAATTTTGAAAGATCTACAGCTACATAAGAAACCCTATTTTACAATAAAATCAATTTGACATATAATAAAATAATTATTAACTAAATCAATCACATAAATAAATAAAATTAATCAAAAGTAGTATTTTTGCTGTAAAAACAAATAATTACAGAATGAATTCTACACTTTTTTTTGAAGAGCTCTGGAAACAATATACCAGTAAAACCCCTTCTGCATATAAAGTTAAGTCACTTTTAGAAAACAAAGGTGAAACAGTTTTTAATGATCATATTGCCATACGGACTTTTGATGATCCAAGAACTCATATCGAAGTTCTTGCTAAACCCTTTATCGCTATGGGGTATACTGAAATGGGCGAATATCATTTCGAGACCAAGAAACTGTATGCAAAACATTATGAGCATTCGGAGGATACAAATGCACCAAAAATATTTATAAGCCAGTTACTTACCCGTCATTTCTCTGATCAGTTACAAGCTGTTATAAAAAAGCTACTTAATGATTGTGATGACCGTATCTTCTGCGAAGTGGATCTTATTTTAAAAGGTAGGGTTTGGGAAACGCCTTCTTTTGAAATTTATAAAATGCTACAAGATGAATCAGAGTATGCAGCGTGGATGTATGTAAATGGATTTTGCTCTAATCATTTTACAGTAGATGTAAATAAGCTTGAAGGTTTTAAAAATTTAAACGAACTTAATAAATTTCTAAAGGATCACGGTTTTATGATGAATACATCTGGTGGGGAAATAAAAGGAACACCCCTACAGTTCCTAGAGCAATCCAGTATTCTTGCTGACAAAGTTAAAATGAAATTTATAGAAGGAATAGAAGAAGTTACTTCTTGCTACTACGAGTTTGCCTATAGACATAAACAGGATGATGGTCAATTGTTTACAGGTTTTATAGCAAACTCGGCAGATAAAATATTCGAAAGCACAGATATGAAACTTCAAAAAGCCTAAAACAAGATGTAACAACCCTTTATTTTATTAACAAAATCTTAAGCAACCTCTTTACATTAAAAAACAGGATCTAGCGTTATATTTGGATAACAATAAAAAAACAAAATTACAATGACGAAGCATATTTTTATTTTTGCAACAGCATTACTAGCTTCTATCTTTTCATCACAAGCGCAGGAAATCCCAGAACACGCAATCGGTTTGCGCCTCAGCGAAAGTGATGGTTTTTGGGCAGAAGCAAGTTATCAGGCTAGATTAAGTTCTGATACTAGAATCGAACTAGACCTTGGTGTTCAGGGAAGAAATCGATATAATGCCGTAAAGCTTACAGGTATGTATCAATGGGTCTTTAATATCGATGGTGGTCTTAATTGGTATGTGGGTCCAGGAATCGGTGGTGGATTAGTAGATTTTGATAATGATCTTGATGATAGGGATGATTTAGAAACTTTTGGTTTTGTAACCGGTGATGTCGGAATAGAATATAATTTCGATTTCCCATTATTAATTTCACTGGATTTCAGACCCGAAATATACTTTGACGATTATAACAATGATGATATAACCTTTAACTTAGGTCTTAGCGCCAGATATAAATTTTAGTATATGTCCTAATAATTTCATTTTTTAAACCCTGAATATAACGTTCAGGGTTTTCCTTTTAAAATTTTTCCTGTTTTAATGTTAACCTATAAGTTTTTTACCCTACAAAAGGTAAATCTTAAAAAAACTTATATTCATGAAAAAATTATTTTTTGTAGTCATCTTAGTAATAACGAGTATGAATCTACAAGCTCAGGAAATTCCTAAAAATGCAATTGGTATTAGATTATCTGAAGGTGTTGTTGGTGATGAAGGATTTGGACCAGAAATTACGTACCAAAGACAAATGTTTGGTGAACACAACAGAATTGATGTCAATCTAAGTTGGAGAACCAATTCTTTCATTCATACGTACCGTGGTGGTGGCTATTTTCATTGGAGTTATAATATATGGGATAACCTAAACTGGTTTGCAGGTCCTGGAATTGGTGCGGGATATATTGATTTTAAAAACAGTTTTTTTGGTATTGGGGTTTCTAGTGATCGCGATAGTGAATTCTTCCCATATGTAGGAGCTGATTTTGGGGTAGATTATCGTTTTGATTTCCCATTACAAGTAGCATTTAGTATCCGTCCTACCTATGATATCCATACTATCGAAAACGCTTCTGGGTTCGACGATGTAGATAATTTTGGAGTCAATATAGGTATCGCTGCAAGGTATATCTTCTAACGGTGTTAGAATTTTGATTTATGTTTAGTTGTAAAGCACCGTTGATTCATACGGTGCTTTTATTTTATACAGTTTCTAAAGCATTTTCATAAAGCGTTACATATAACGGAACAATGTTATCGATATCAAATTTCAACGCCTGGTTATACGCTCCGTCCTTAAACTTTTCCAACGTATCATCATCCTTTAGAATCTTAATTGCATTTTCGGACATTTCTTTTATATCACCTACCTCACTTAAAAATCCCGAAACTCCTTCTACATTTACCTCAGAAATACCACCAGCATTACTTGAAATAACCGGTACCTTATTTACCATAGCCTCTAAAGCTGCTAATCCAAAACTTTCTCTTTCTGATGGAAGTAAGAATAAGTCTGAAAAACATAGTATTTTATCAATCTCATTACTGTTTCCTAAAAATATAACACTATCCTTTATTCCTAATTCTTTACATTTTTTTTCAGCGTGCTCCCGTTCTGGTCCATCCCCAACCATTAATAGTTTAGCAGGAACTTCCTTCTGAATATTATAGAAAATATCCACAATATCCATAATTCGTTTTACTGGTCTAAAGTTACTTATATGGGTAACTATTCGCTCTTCGGGAGTCGCCATTAATTCTCTCTGACAATCTGTAAACTGTGTTTTTCGTAAGTTAGCATCAATAAAGTTAGGAACTACTTCTATTTCTCTTTTAATATTAAAAAGACGTAATGTATCATCTTTTAAACTTTGCGAAACTGAAGTTACAATTTCACTATTATTAATACTAAAGGTAACGGCAGGTTTATAAAAGGGATGATTTCCAACGAGTGTTATGTCCGTTCCGTGTAACGTAGTTACCATAGGGATGTAAATACCTTCTTCTGCTAATATTTCTTTTGCCATATAGCCTGCATATGCGTGCGGTATGGCATAATGCACATGCAGGAGTTCTATGTCATATTTTTTTACAGTATTTACCAATTTACTTGATAAAGCAAGTTCATACGGTTGATAATGAAAAAGAGGATATTCTGGAACTGTAACCTCGTGGAAATGAATATTGGGATTCAACAATCCTAGCCTGACAGGTTGTTTATAAGTAACAAAATGTACCTGATGGTTTAGTTTCGCAAGGGCTATTCCTAATTCTGTAGCAACCACTCCGCTTCCGCCAAAGGTTGGGTAACAAACAATCGCAATGTTCATCTATTTATTTTATTTTTTCAACTGGTTAGATACAATTAGCCAAAGTTTTTGAGATTGATTACAATCTTAGTTATTCTGGATCCTTTCCTAAACACAATTTTGTTTTCGTTGCACAATGTACAAGAAAATTAGTATTGATTATTGTTAAAGGATTTGTAAAAAGTTATTTGGATTATCTATAAAAATAAAAAGCAGATCATAAGCCGGATTCTGTAATCCGCCAAAGGCGAACTCCTTATCATTTATCTAGTCCTGATATTACTATCAGGATCAAACCGCCTACCCTCCAACATTGGGCGTGCAACCCTTAAGCGTTGGTTTACATGGCGTTGCACCACATAGAGTTTACCTGATTTCACTACAGCATTACCTGTACATTCTTTCTGCTGCACTTGTCCTCGTCTCACGACGGACGGGAGTTACCCGTTATGCTGCACTGCGGTGTCCGGACTTTCCTCCTTCCGCATAAGGCGGACGGCGATAAGGTGATCTGCTTTCGGCAAAAATAGAACAATTTGTATACTAGAATTCATAAATCTATACTAATTTTACCTGTTAATAACTCGGTATAAAAACCAAATACTACTATTCTTTATTTCCTATCAATTTTTAACTTTGTATCGATGGAGCATTTTATAGTATCTGCACGTAAATACAGACCTCAAACATTTAAAGATGTAGTGGGGCAACAGGCTATTACTAATACATTGCTGAATGCTATAGAAAATGACCATCTTGCACAAGCTCTTTTATTTACTGGACCTAGAGGCGTTGGTAAAACCTCTTGTGCAAGAATTCTGGCTAAAACCATCAATCAACAAGGCCATGAAAATCCAGATGAGGATTTTGCTTTCAATATTTTCGAATTAGATGCAGCTTCCAATAACTCTGTTGACGATATCCGAAATTTAATTGATCAGGTTAGAATTCCTCCCCAAGTAGGAACATATAAAGTTTATATTATTGATGAGGTGCATATGCTTTCTCAGGCTGCTTTTAATGCTTTCTTAAAAACGTTAGAGGAACCGCCTAAGCACGCTATTTTTATTCTTGCGACTACAGAAAAACATAAAATTATACCTACAATCTTATCTCGCTGTCAAATTTTTGATTTTAAAAGAATCACGGTTACTGATGCAAAAAATCATTTAATGCAAGTCGCGGAACAGGAAGGAATTACTGCGGATGAAGATGCATTACAGATCATTGCTCAGAAAGCAGACGGCGCGATGCGTGATGCCCTTTCAATTTTTGATCGAGTTGTTAGTTTTAGTGGAAAAAACTTAACCCGACAGGCAGTAACAGAAAATCTTAATGTTTTAGATTATGAAACGTATTTTAAGACTACTGACTTAATATTAGAAAATAATATTCCCCTACTATTGTTAGAATTTAATGAGATCTTGGCGCAAGGGTTTGACGGTCATCATTTTATTTCTGGGCTCGCATCACACTTTAGAGACCTTTTAGTTTGTAAAAACCAGGCAACCATTAGTCTTCTGGAAGTGGGAGAACAGACAAAAGCAAAATACCTAGAACAATCTCAAAAATCCCCACATCCATTTTTAATTAAAGGTATTGAACTCGCAAACGATTGTGATCTAAAATATAAAACAAGTCGAAACCAAAGATTATTGGTTGAACTATGTTTAATGCAACTTGCCTCTGTTCTTACTAAAGACGGAGAAAAAAAAAATGACCAACCTTACATAATTCCTCCGGATTATTTCAAGAAAAAAGGCATCCAGCCAATTAAGGTTTCATCAGAATTAAAAGAGAAAGCCAAGAAAAAAGTTAATGAAGCAACTGCTACCTCAAAAAGTTCTGTAAAAATTCCTGAAGTATCTGAAACCTCAAAACCAATTGATGAGCAGCCTAAAAAATCTCCTCTCCAAAATAGTATTGTTAGACAAGCTAAAACTGTTACTATAACAGAAAAAAAGCCTATTATACAGCATAGAGAACGAAGAACTTCTGGTTTATCGCTTAGTAGTATTCGCAAGAAAAAGGAACATGAAGAGAAAAAGGTAGACACCATTGTTGATCCAAAAAATTTACCAAGTGATGCCTTTACAGAATCCGAAATGCAAGAAGCCTGGATCGCGTATGGTAAAATGCAGGATAAAAAAGGGGAACGTATTATAGGGTCTATGTTTGCTATGAATATCCCAACGCTTATTGATGGTAAAATTCATCTAGAGCTACCAAACCGATCCATGAAGATTGATCTTGAAAGTGCACTCCCCGGACTATTTCAGTTTCTTTACAAGCAATTAAACAATTATAGTGTTGCTCTTGATATTAAAGTTAATGAAGAAGCTGCGAAAAAATATGCTTTTACTCCACAAGATAAATATGAAAAACTGCGCGAGAAGAACCCTCTAATCGACAAGTTACGGGCAGATTTTGATTTAGATATATAATACAAGTACGATATTCCACCAGAATTCATAAAAAAATTGCATCTTTAGTGGTAAAGCAATGCCAAAATGAATTTATTAAAACCTATACCTAACATAAAAAAATTAACTAATCAGCTCCTTAAAAAAGATAGTACCCATGAGGATAATGTGAATATAATTAATGAAATTCACGAGTATTTTAATCAAATAACTACAATTTCTGGGTATGATATGGAGTTCAATCATTTAGCTGCTGTCCCTACAGCGAGTGGTATGGCATTATCACTAAATCACGCAGCACAATGCTTATTGGATTACAAAAGAACCGTTATTTTTTTAAAAGGACTTGTAAAGGCCATTAAAGATGCGCAAAACGATAATCCTAATGAAACGATACAAATATTCTATGCTGGATGCGGACCTTATGCTCCTTTTGTTACATTAGTTGCACCATTATTCGAAACCTCAGAGGTTCAGTTTTCTGTCTTGGAAATAAACAAAGACTCCTTGGATTTTGCCAAAAAATTGATTGAAAAATTATCCTTAATAGATTATATAAAAGATTATTATCAAGCAGACGCTGTGACCTTTTCAATTCCAGAATCCAAATCATTTCACATTCTTTTTAGTGAAACCTTAGACGCATTACTTTTTAGAGAATCCTACGTCCCTATTTTAGCTAATATGCTTCCACAATTATCAAGCGATATTATCTTAATTCCTAATAATGTATTGCTAAAAGTTGATTTACTTAGTAACGATAAGGATACTACAGAAGTAATAACTAAAATTGTTTTTGATACTCGTCATTCTGTGGGTTCTTTGGAAAAAGAATTACCTCAAGACTTTCCTTCAGAAACTGTAAAATTGGATTCGACGAAAAATAATGATCGTATTATTATCGATACGGAAGTACATATTTACGACAACCTAAGATTAACCAGAGGTGAATCTTCATTAACAATACCTTTTGAAATCAACCTTAAAAACTCTCTACTTCACAAAAATATTTCTTTTACATATCAACTTAAACCACAAGTTGGTTTAATTTATGAGTTTACTAAAAAAAATTAAGATTGTACCCTGATCTATAAATTGTCCTTAATAATCTTTTAGAGTGCTCAATACTATTTCCATCTTTTATTACACGTACTAGTTTAAGAGATTACAAAGTGTTAATTTTGTTATTGTTCAAGAAGAGAAATAAATGATGCTAGGTTTAAAACTTCCAACAGATCCAAGATGGGTTAATATTGTAGAAAAAAATATAGAAGAAATTCTTACGGATCACGCCTATTGCGAGCAAAAGGCTACCTCTACAGCTATCTCATTAATTGTAAGTTTCCCAGAGTATACCGAACTGGTTCAGGAAATGACAAAATTGGTTAAAGAAGAAATTAGTCATTTTAAAATGGTGCACGATAAAATTCTAGCAAGAGGCTGGGTTTTAGGCAGAGATCGTAAAGATGCGTATGTACTTCAATTAGTTACTTTTTTCCCTAAAGGAGGTAGCAGAACCACACAACTAGTACATCGATTGCTATATGCCGCCTTAATAGAAGCCAGAAGTTGCGAACGATTTAAACTACTTTCTGAAGAGTTAGAAGATCAGGAACTGGCAAAATTTTATAAAGACCTTATGGTAAGCGAAGCTAACCACTATACTATGTTTCTTAATTTTGCACGTCAATATGGAGATCGAAAGGAGGTTGATCAAAAATGGCAAGACTTACTGGACTTTGAAGCCGAGATTATGAAATCATTAAGCAAAAAAGAAACTATTCATGGATAGTATAAAGCGAGTATAACTTATTTTTTACACTCGCTTTACGCAAATTCCTGTATGATTTATAACGGTATAAATGCAGAAACTTTATAAAACTCATCAGAGGTTCCTGCATCCGTATTTAAGGTTGCTCCTGCCGATATTCTAAAAGCAATTCCTTTATCAAATTTTAGTTTTATCGATCCTCCTAACCACTGATAAACTAGTAAGGGATCACCTTCTTCCTGGCGTGTAATTCCAAAAGATTCATAAAAAGCTCCTAAGACTACGCGCCTACTTACACCTACTCCCGGAGCCATCCAATTTAAAAGATAATCTTTAGTCAGGATACCATCATCTTCTCTTATTGATTTATAATAAGATATATATCCTTCAAAATCAATCAAACCTTTTTGATAGTTTACATATAAACTTGGAACAATCCCTTCTCCTATTTTAGTTCCTGTACTATTGGATGAAAACTTACCACTAGTAAAACCAAAAGATGGATTAACATACAAAGACTTGTTCAAGAACTTAAAACCTAATCCAACCGAAGTTTCTAATAATAGATCACTTCCGGATGGTAAATTTCCAAAAGACGGATTTGTCCAAAAAATAGTATAAAAGGTAATGTCAAAATTTTTATTCGTTTCAAAATTACCAAAGAAAATAGGATAAAAACCTGCAACACTATTATGAATTATTTTGGTTGCAAATGTAGTTTTATTCTGTTCTTCTTTTTCCTGAGCACTAGAAGTATACATCATTAATAAGAATGCCATAATCGTTAATATATTCTTTTTCATAATTAAAATTCTGTTTGTAAAAATTGATTTATTAATGTTGAGGTTTCTATATGAGTTTCTTCTAGGTGTAGATGATGACCTCCTTTTATCCAATGAATATTGGCTTTTTTAAACCTCTTAAGCCTTTCGTTGAACATTCCATTTGAGAAAAGGCCCTCTTTTCCTAAAATGACAAGTACCTCACAAGATATTTTTTCAATAAAAAACTGTGCTTGTCTTTCTGTCATCTTATAACATTCTGGTAAGGCAATACGTGGATCATACCGCCATCGATATCCACTAGATGTTTGATATAAAGATCTCCCTATCAAACAAGCAGATGCATCATACGAAATACTACTGATGTTGCTCTTCATTCTATCCTTAATAGCTTCTTCCCTAGTATCAAATTGAGATGAATTTGTTGAAGAAAAACCAAACAACTTGGTTTTCTTAGCCATTTTCAATTGTGTTATGGATTTTCTAAAATTAGATACAACATCTCCTTCATTAATTACAAAAGGAGCACCTAAACCATCAATAAAAACTAGCCTATCAATAAATTCGGGCATTGCAGCCGCAATAATAGCGGCCACTCCCGTACCCATCGAATGTGCAAGAATCGAAAAATTCTTCCACTTTAATATGTTTACTAAATTCAATATATCAATCGCATAGTCCCACAAATAATAGGAATCATTAACTGATCGATGATCAGAAAAACCGTGACCTGCTAAATCAAGAGCCACTAAATAAATATCCTCAGAAAGTAATGGTGCTATCTTGTCGAATGTATTTGCATTATCCAACCAACCATGAATAGCAAGCAGCGGCCGACCAGTCTTATCTCCCCAGGTTTTAGCACTAATCTTAAAACCTTCTATATCCAATACTAATTCCATAATTAAATAGATATCGTATTGTTAGCTTCTTCTATGATTTTTAATGCTCTTTGTTTTAACGCAATTACATTAAATTTTCCATTCGGAGTTTTTGGAATTGATTCTATAATCTTAATATGCTCTGGTACTTTATAATTTTCTAAATTAGAAGAGCATTGTGATAAAATCTCTTTTTCTGTAATTGATTCATTTGAGTTAAGTACGATGAACGCAAATAACGCTTCTCCATAATCTGTATGAGGAACACCCGTTACTACAACAGCGTTGACTTCTTTAATATTTCCTATATAATCTTCGACTTCTTTAGGACTAACTTTTATACCTCTAGAATTAATCATATGATCCATTCTACCTTTAAAATAGAGATATCCATCATCGTCAATAGTACAGTAATCACCGGTATACAATACTTTTTCACCTAAATACTTACCTGGTTTAAGTTTTTCTAATGTTTTAATTGGCTTATTCCAATATCCCTGCATTACAGTTGCACCTCTTATTACTAACTGACCTATTGTATTTGGAGTAGATATTTTGTTATCATCAGAATCCACTAACCACAGTTCGGTATTTGGAATAGCTATCCCCACACTATCTGGTTTATTATCAATATCTTCCGAAGGTAAGTATGTACATCTCTTACATTCCGTTAGGCCATACATTGAAAATATTTGAGCCTTTGGAAATATATTTTTGATCATCTGAATGTTACTGCTTGTTAAGGCAGCTCCAGTATTTGTTACGGAACGAATACTTCTTAAATCAAAATGATATTTCTTATTTTGTTCAAACAATAGCATGATCATCGTTGGTACTGCAGGTATTATTGTTGCTTTCTCCTTTTTTATTCTTTTTAATAGAAATATGGGCCAGGTGGATTCTTTTTCCAATAGTAAAGTAGCTCCAACAGAAATACTCATAATCATTTGGTATAAACCATAATCAAATGATAACGGTAAAGCACATAAGATTCTATCATCCTTACTATACCCCAAATAACTGTTTAATGAATTGGTAGCAGCTATCATATTTTGATGGGTTAGCATCACTCCTTTTGGTTCTCCTGTAGAACCAGAGGTATATATAATAGCAGCTAAATCAATACTGATTATACTCGCAGGAGCTAATTGCTTTTCTACTTTATTCGATGCAACGCCAAAGTCAACAAATAAATCTTCTTCTAGTCTTATAGATTTATCAGGGATAACCACTTTTTTAAGCTCGGAATTGTTTAATAGTTCTTTATTCTGAATTGCTATATCATCTTTAGTGATAAAAACTATCGCACCAGAATCATTAAGTATATATGCAATTTTATTGGGTTTTAGCTCAGTTCCTACTGGAACTACAATAGCTCCAGTTTTTAGAACTGCCCAGAAAGAAATAACAGTCTCTATAGCATTTCCTAATTGAAGTACAACCCGATCACCTCTTTTAACACCGATATTTTGAAAATATGCAGCAAGCGAATCAGATTTTTTATTTATATCAGAAAATGTAAATCCTTCTTCTCCGAATACTACAGCTATTTCGTTAGGATATAGATGTACGGATTCTTCCAAGAAATTTTGAATTTTTGGTGTCATTATAAAATATTTATAAGTTGAAGTAACAAGTAGCTTATTGATACTCATAAAATGACTAGAGTATCAATAAGTACTTACAGTAAAGAAATCTAGAATCTCTCTACAATAATTAAAATGAAAGTTTTATAAGTTATAAGACCGAAACATTTATATTCATTTCGGTAAGTACGTATTCGAAAATTGTTTGCAACGTATTAAAGTGTTTGGCTTCTATAGTATCAGGATTCACCTCAAAACCATTAATGTTATCTTCTAAATATGTTAGAAAAAACATAGATGAAAGCGAATCAATTCCTAAATCATTTTTAAGATGTGATTCTGTTAAGATCTGTTCTTTGGTAATATTAGGAATACTATCTAGTAAACCTTCTTTTATTATATCTAAAATTTTATCAGTATCCATTATCGTGTCAATTAACTTAAGATTAGTTCTTCTTGTTTAAAATTTACTAGTATTTGCTTATTTACAATATCTTCTGTTGTATCACTACCTCTAATGAGGTAGGTTTCTCCACGATATAATAATATCTCAGAAGGGAATCCATGACTATGAAAAAGCCCAGGAGAAGATGTAGGACCATACGCTCCTGACAACTCGACTAACAAAATATCCGATACATTTACTTTAGTAAGCATAATATTGCGCCCAATGATATCATCTGGACTGCATAATGGTCCCGAAACTTGATATTTATCTACAAAACTATCATCAGGATTAGATATATTTTTCATCGGAAAATTTCTTTTTACAACTCTTCCTGAGCCTGCCGCTGCGGAATGGCAATTAGTACCTCCATCAGTTACAACAAAAGTTTTTCCATGATTAGATTTCATATTATTTACTTTTACCGCCATTGAACCTGCAGTACCAATTATAAACCTCCCCGACTCCATAATGATTCTAGTATTGGGAAACTTTTTATTAAAATTGTTAAATAACGGGATCATTAGGTCTCGAAATTCTTTAAGGTCTAGTTCTTCTTGATTATTAAAATATGGAATTCCCATTCCTCCTCCTACATCAACCATAGTGAATTCGCAATTGTATTTTTCAACAATCTTTTCGTATAATTCTAAAATATACTTAGTGTTTTCATATACTGATTTAGCTTCTAAAATATTTGTACCATTATATACATGAATACCTCTAATATTTACATTAGGTGTATCTAAATAAGTTTTAAAATTACGAATCGCTTGTTGTTCTTCAATCCCGAAATGAGTAGGTCTACCTCCCATTTTCCAAGGAGATCCCTCTGCAGAAAAATCTGGATTAATACGAATCGCAACATCAGCCGTAATTCCCAGTTCTTTAGCAAAAGAAGATACTCTTTCTAATTCTATTTCAGATTCTATTACTATAGCAAATATGTTTAATGCAATTGCTTTTTTAAGCTCTTCATCTTTTTTACAAGGACCTAAATAAATAATATCTTGTACAGGTGTTCCGGCTTTAAGAGCGATTTCCATTTCTGTGATAGAACATACTTCTGTACAAGCTCCTTGTGCTCGTAACAATTTTACCAAAGAAACATTTGGATTTACTTTAAGAGCATAAAATACATCGACGCAAGAAGGTAACGCATTAACTAAATTTAGATAATTGGTAATCAATTGTTCTCCGTCATAAAAATATGCTGGTGTTCCATATTTATCCACAGCGGATATTATTTCTTTATTATTGTTTTTCATTTTTTTTGTAATTATCAGTAGTAAACTTGATATACGTGTTTAGCTACAGCAAGACATACTACTCTATTGAGTACTATGTTCTTATTAAGTATTGAGTTTTAAGAGTCTTTTAAGGAAGGTGTGGAATTTTATTTATCTGAATTAAACATATCATACTCTATAAGCCAATGGCCATTTTCTTTTTTCCATAGAATCACATAAGATCCCTCGAAAACGTGCTCTTTTTTTGAATCTAAATAACCGAGCATATGACATCTTTGAAATGCCACATTCATTTTTCCGAAAAACTGTAATTCATCTTGAAAAAACTCAACTCTATCTACTGATTTTACACTTAGAGAAAATTCTTTTTCAATTTGGATTCTACCTATTCTAGGTTTGACTCCTGGTTTCATAAAAACGGCACCTTTACTCGTATATTCTTCCGAAATCCCTTTTGGATCTTTATTCTTCCATTTAGATTCGAAACGACGATCCGCTTTGTCAATAAGTTTTGCCTCTTTTAAAAGATCTTTTTCGGTAATATTTTCATTTCCAAAATAACTAACGACAGAATCTTTGTATTTAATTTCAGCTTGAGTTGATTTGGTAGTTACCAAAAATGATGATGATAAGATTAAGACAAAAATTCCGACAAAAAACGTCCAAGTTGGTTTTAGACTATCTGCTTTCATAACTGGTTTGAGTTTAAGAGTTAAAAATTAATATTTATAAGATTCAAAATTATAGCAGCTTCAATTTTTTAGTTATAAATATTCTAACATAAACTTTACTTTATTATAGCTATGAACAGTAATAAATGATGTGATTACCATAAAAAAAATATGTGATAATGGCAATCAAATATGATTTTAAACATTAAATCGATATTATTTTAACATTTCATAAAGATTTACTATAAAAAAATCAAAAATAGAGAATGCACATTAATTTATTAGATGGCCTTATAAAAGCCGTTAAATACAAGCGGAATCACTACAATCAAAAAGAAATTATAACTAATCAAGAGTACATATGTAACAAATTCTACATCATTAAAAACGGAGTTGTAAAAGTTAGTAGTCTAACAGAAAAAGGGGATGAAGTAATATTATTTGTACTAAATAAAGGACAGGTTTTTGGATCGAACCCGATTATAGATAATTCGTACATAAATTACTTCTGCGAATCACTTAACGAAGAAACAATATTGTACGAATTTGACATTCAACAAGTGAGGAATTATATTAAAGAAAATCATTTCAAAAATAAAGATATACTGATTGCACTAGGGAAACATTATTTCCAATTAGAAAGAAGAATACGAACTTTAACAAATAACAGCGCGGAACAAAGACTAATCAATGTTCTTCTAGAATTCATGGAAAAGTTTGAATCAATATCAGATAATAATCAGAACATCATCATTGATATACCACTCAATCAAGAAGAGATTTCTAATTATATTCGAGTAACAAGAGTCACTATTAATAAAATAATTAATAAACTTAAAAAAGATCTACTAATTGAATCTAATCAGCAAAAAATTATTTTAAAAAAAAGTTTTTTTGACTATCAGAAAGGATTTTAAAGCAAGATTATTACAATCTATAACCAACAGATAATTGAATATTTCGGTTTGTTCCGTCTATATTTAAACCCGCTCCATCATCAAAAACATTAGACAATCCAAAAGCATAACGAAGATCTACAAAAAAGTTATCTGTGATATTCGCTCCAACCCCAATTACTCCAGCAAAATCAAATGTGCCAAAATCAGTATTACCTCCCTGATTATCCTCCCATTCCCAGATTTTAATTCCCGCTTGGGGCCCTAATTGAATATTAAAAAGATCCGTAATGTTATATTTTAGTAAAACTGGTACTTGTAAATAGTCAATACGCAAATCTTTATCTTTGTTTCCCTGACCTGAGTATTGAAACTCTGGTTGTAACCTTAACTTATCAGTTAATCTAAAGTCTGCTAGAAAACCAACTACCAATCCTATTCGACTTTGGTCTAAATCTCCAGTAATATCATCAGAATTTATAGCACTAACATTTGCTCCTATTCTAATACCATATCTAGATTCCTGACCTTTTAGGGTTACTATATTAATTAACAAAGTAAAAATTATAAGTAAAATTTTATTCATCGCACAAGTATTTATTAAAATTTAGTTATTGGAACAATTTATGACAAAAATATGATTTTATTAAATTCGTTTTATCTTGATTAGGATTATACAGTCTAGTTTGTCTTTATTTTTTCGTTGTATAACGACTTTATGATCCCATCAGATAGCCCAATTTTAGGAACATAGATCTTTCGTGCACCACTCCATTTCATAGCAGATAAATAAATCTTGGTTGCTGGCAAAATTACGTCTGCTCTATCTTGATTAAGATTCAACTCCCATATTCTTTCTTCATAGGATAATGAATTTAATAGTTCGTAATACGAACTCAGATAAAGAAATGATAACGGTTTTCCTACTCCTTTTCCACTGTTTTTGAAAATGTTATTTATATTTCCTCCAGATCCTATTAATGATAATCTGGAGTACCCTTTGGTTACGCTTTTTACCCACTCCTGACCTTCTTTCCAAGTATTTTCTGAAACCACATTGTTTAATAGTCTTACGGTTCCTAATTTAAAAGATCTGGAGGCAATTGTATTACCATTATGAAATAATGTAAATTCTGTACTACCGCCACCAACATCCACATATAAATAAGTAGCGTCAGAGTTGATTAAATCGTGAAGATCAGTCATTGCAATAATTGCAGCTTCGTCAGTACCATCGATAATGTCGATTTGTATTCCTGTTTTTTCCAGGATAAGATCTGCCACTTCTTTACCATTTTCTGCTTCACGCATAGCAGATGTTGCACAAGCCTTATAGCGAACTACTTTGTGTGTTTTCATAAGAAGTTGATACGCCTTCATTGCGTCTAACATCCTAACTGTATTTTCTTCAGAAATTTTGTTCGTTAAAAACACATCTGCTCCTAATCGAATAGGGATACGTACCAGGCTTGTTTTTTTAAACCTTGTCGTTTTTCCGTTTTCTTCATGAACACTACTAATTAATAATCTTACAGCGTTTGAACCAATATCAATGGCTCCATATTTTTCTATAGTCAACAAAATATTTAATTTCCTAATTTTCTTAAATAATATTCATATGTGGCAATCTGAGATCTCACTTTCTCATTATTGTTCCGAATATACCCATTATCTTGATTTTCTGAAAGTTTTCGTGCCTTCACATTATCACTCCAACAAATCTCAAAAGTATCCATGAGCTCTTCTTTAATGTCATCATCATAGATGGGACAAGTTATTTCGACCCGTCTGTCTAAATTTCTTCTCATCCAATCGGCAGAAGATATATAAACTTTTGGATCACCCCCATTCTTAAAAATCAAAAGTCTTGGATGTTCTAAAAATTTATCTACCACACTAATTGCCCTGATGTTTTCACTCATCCCTGCAATTCCAGGAATCAAACAGCATATCCCTCTTATAATCAAATCAATCATTACACCTGCCCTACTGGCTTCATATAGCTTATCGATCATACTATAATCACTTAGGCTATTCAATTTTAACTTAATCCCTGCCGGTTTACCAGCTTTACTATTTGTGATTTCATTGTCTATGAGTTTCACCAGAGAACTTCTAGTATAATGAGGAGAAACCAATAAATGTTTATATCTACTTACCTTATAGTTAATTTCAAAAAATTTAAAAACTTTATTTGTTTCCTTCAGAATAGCTTCATTGGTGGTAAACAAGGTATAGTCTGTATATATTCTTGCTGTAGATTCATTGAAATTTCCGGTGCTTATAAAACCATATCTTTTAAGTTTACCCCTTTCTTCTCTCTCTATTACGCAAGCTTTACAGTGCACTTTCAGTCCAGAAACACCAAAGATTAGATGTACTCCTTCTCTCTGCATTTGTTCTGCATAATCAATATTCGCTTCTTCATCGAATCTGGCTTGAAGCTCAATTTGTACGGTCACATTCTTACCATTTTTAGCCGCGTTAATCAATGAGCTGGCAATATGGGATATATTTGCTAATCGATAAATGGTTATTTTAATCGTTTTTACCTTGGGATCAATTGCAGACTCTCTCAAAAATTTTACGGTATAGGAAAAAGTATGGTACGGTGTATATTGTAAGTAATCCTTTTTAGCGATCTTATCCAACAGGCTTCCTTGTAAGCTTAATCCGGGAATAGTTAAAGGGGGTAATGGCTGATACACTAACTCCTTTTTACCTAAGTCTGGAAAACTCATATAATCCCTACGATTGTGATATCTTCCTCCCGGAATTATACTATCTGTGTTATCCACACCCATTTTTTCCATTAAAAAACTGAGTGTATCTTTATCTATTTTTTTGTCATATACAAACCGTACGGGCTCTCCATCCCTTCTAGATTTTACACTACTGGAAATTTTTTCAATGAAACTTTTACTGAAATCATTATCAAAATCCAACTGTGCATCTCTGGTGATTTTGATCATGTGGGCAGAAGCACTACTATAATTAAAAATACTGAAGTTGATTTGCAAACAGTATCGTATCAAATCATCCAGAACAATAATGTATTTTTTGCCGTCTTTTTCTGGTAGCACAACAAAACGTTCTATATTCTTCGGAATCTCAACCAAAGCATAGATTTTTTCTTTTGTTTTCTGATGCAAAATTTTAGAAATCGTTCCTTCTTTTGGAACACGTTCTTTTAAAACCAGTTTTACTGCCAGATATGCAACGCTGTCTTTGAGGTGTGGAAACTTGTCTAGATCATTTAATATATATGTTACTAAAGCAGGACTTACTTTATCAACAAAATGTCTACGTATAAAAGTATCTTGCTCAGTAGTCACCTGATGTTCATCAATAATGAAAATATCGTGCTCCTTTAGTTTTTCACTGATAGTTTTAATTATTTTAAGACTTTCTGACTGTTGCTTTATTACGATGCTGGTTATTTGCTCTAACAGTTCGCTAGCCGTTTTACCTTTTAGTACATTTTTACCATCACGTCCAGAAAGATCTATTCTTTTGATTGCTGCATATCGAACTTTGAAAAATTCATCCAGATTATTAGAAAATATTCCTATAAACCTTAGTCTTTCCAGTAACGGTACACTATCATCAGATGCTTCCTGTAATACTCTGGCGTTAAATTGCAACCAACTTAACTCCCTATTTATATATGTATTAACTTGATTTTCTGTCATTTATATCACCTTAATTCTTTAGGAAACAAAGTTAGTACGGTTTTTCCTACATCTATACTTTTCCAACGATCTACATCAAACTGGATACCCACCACACCAGCAGTTGGTAGATTATCAATGGTCTTATCTCCATAAAGATTTGCTATCGAGGTAAATGCGTGATTATGCCCAAAAATTATTAGGTCATTAATTTTATCGTTGCAATTTTTAATTACTTCAATAACTTGATGACCATTAAAATCATAAAGTTTTGGTTCTAAACTAAATATATCCTTTGGAAAATCAAGATGTTCGAAAATAATTTTTGCTGTTGTTTTTGCTCTTACGGCATCACTGCTTAACACCTTATCGACTGATTTTACAAGGTTTTTTAATTGTTTCCCGATTAAATCCGCATCGCGTAAACCTCTTTTGTTTAATGGTCTTTTATGATCTTCGAGATCAAATTCCCAAGAAGATTTCGCATGTCTTATGATGTATAAAGTTTTCATATTGGCTGCAAAGTTTTAGACAAAACACATTTTGTATTCGCAAGTTTAAGAATAAGCTTTTACAATTCTAAGTATAAAATCATAAAAAAGAATTTTAAAAGAAAATATATTACACGGAATACATTCAAATAAAAGAAAAGAAAACTATAAAATACCACATAAACCTATGAAAACGAGATAAATAATAAAAAGCACTTTGTCGGTAAAACTGTATTTTATATCGAAAAGAATGATTTTTACTTACATAATCAAATGTTAAAATATACATTTACCTACGGTTTCCCCCTATCAAATAAAAGTTTACCCTAATCAATCAAACACAATTTAGAAAGAAAAATTAAGTTATATACATTAGGGAATAAAAAAGAAAAAGTGGAAAAAATTGGTGCTAAAATAAAAAAATATTCTAAGGTTAGTATCTGCCTTATATTTACCATGTTATATGGATCTTTCAATATATATGGTCAGGTAGAAGTACCTTTAGAAAAAAGAACCGAATTCACAATTAAAGGTGATTTTAAGTTTGTTTCTAATACTATCCTAGGGAAGGTTAGTAAGGATGATGGAACGGAAGTTTTTGATCCTAATAAAAGCTACAATAATGGTGGTTTGAATAATCAGTTCAGAATGGGTTTTATCGACATCGATAATGACCCGTCTACATTTAATAGTAGTAGTGCTGACTTACAAATAACTTCTGGTTGTGCCTCTATTAAACATGTCGGTCTTTATTGGACAGCCTCTTATGCTGATGAAGAAAGAAGGAATGACATTAGATCAATCAAAATAAAATATCCAGGACACCAATCTTATACGGCTATAAGGAATGCTGAAATCATCCATGATTATTATAATGATGACAAATCATTGTTTAAACAATATTCTTGCTACAAAGACATTACTGCTCAAGTTATGAGTCTGGAAGACCCCACTGGAACTTACACGGTAGCCAACATTCCTGCGACTACATCTGAAATTAATGATGATGCGGCATTAGGAAATGGTTTAGCAGGTGGATGGACAATGGTTGTTATTTATGAGGATAAAGCTAAACCAAGAAAGCGTTTTTATGTATATGACGGATTCGTTAATATAGATTCTAAAGCCAAACCGGTAGAGTTTTCTTTCGATAATTTTCAAACCATTCCGGAAGGAGCTGTTCATGCGAAAATTGGTGTAATTTCATATGAAGGGGATAAAGGAATACGTGGAGATCGTTTCCAGGTTAAATCCAACGAGACTAATAAGTTTAAAGGTATTACAGACAATACGAACCCAATGAATAATTTCTTTAATGCAAACATTACAGAAAATGGAAAGAACATAACTTCCAGGGTTCCTGCAAGTCAAAACACACTAGGCTATGACGCAGATTTATTCGATATTAAAAACCCAAGAAATAGCATCATTGGAAATAATCAAACTAAATCAAGTTTCAGGTTATTAACAGATAATGATGGATATTCTGTAACTGCAGTTGCTTTTAGTGTTGAAATTTATGAGCCGGCAATTCAGATCATTAAAAGGTCTCGATATACAGACAATAGTTTTGTGTTTCCTAATGACATCATAGCGCCTGATCAGGATATTATTTATAGTTTAACAATCAATAATGATGGTAACGATAATGCAAAGAATACTATCATTAAGGATATACTTCCTGAAAATGTAATTTTTTCGAAAGAGTCGGTTGTTCTCCCTTCAAAGAGAATTAAAGTTTCTTATGACGAACCTTCTAGAACAGTACGATTTACTGTCCCTGATAAAATGGTCAAAATTGATAGTGAACCGTTTGAAATTAGATATGCAATCAAAGTAAATACAAGTTGTGATTTACTAAATGAAACTGGAGAAATTAAGATTGTAGATCAGCCAGTTATTGCTGAGTTTAACGGATCTTTGAATGGGACTAAAAAATATTCTAAGGGTTACAATCATATAAACAAATGTAATTTACCTGATTATTATCAGTTAAAATTAGCTGTGGACATTAGTGGATTAAATTGCCCTAATGCCAATACTGATTTTGTTAACAGAACAAAAGAATTGGATAAGAATTTAGTAGAGTTAAATACATCAAACAAATCAGAAAACACAGAAAGTACGGGTATCAATAATAACGATGTTCTAAACACAACACAAGGCCCAGCATCTGAATTGACTTCTGATATTACGGTTAATAAAACGATTAATGATCTTATTAAATTAAATGAAATTTATTTTGAGTTCGACAAGTGGGGTATTACTGAAAAAGCAGAAATTGAACTCGACAAGGTTGTAAGATTAATGAAAGAACGTTATCCTGATATGATCATTAAAATTGAAACGCACTCAGATAGCAGAGGAAATCACGATTATAACCTAGATTTATCACAAAAAAGAGCAGAATCTATTTTTAGATATTTAGTTAGTCAGGAGATATCAGAGAATAGAATACTTTCTTACCAAGGTTTTGGAGAAACTAGACCCGTTAACGACTGTCTTGATGGTCAGGATTGTGAAGAAGACGAATACAGAAAAAACAGAAGATCTAATTTTGTTATCATGGATTAATTTTTTTTTTAAGGTGCTAATCTATCACTTTTCCAAATGCTATTTAATGATGTATATCTAATTCTATCGTGTAATCGATTAGGTCTTCCTTGCCAAAACTCAAATTCTATTGGCACAATACAAAATCCTCCCCAAAAATCAGGTTTTGGTATTTCTTTATTTTTAAATTTTTTTTCTAAAGACACGAGTTTATCTTCTAAAATGTCTCTTGAATCTATCACTGTACTTTGATCCGATGCCCAAGCACCTAATTGACTACCTCTTGGCCTGGATTGGAAATACGCTTCACTATGTTGTTTGGATATTTTGCTAACCACTCCTTTGACAATAACCTGACGCTCTAAATTAGGCCAGAAAAACGAAATACAAACTTTATTATTGTTACTGATAGCTTTTCCTTTTTCTGAATCATAATTCGTAAAAAAAACAAATCCATTTTCATCAAATTGTTTGAGTAGTACAATTCTAGCTTTAGGAAAACCATCTAATCCAAATGTCGTTAGTGTCATCGCATTTGCCTCTTCTACTCCACCTTCTTGCTCAACCTCTTTAAACCAATTAGAAAATAAACTAAAAGGAGATTTTGGTAGGTTATTTTCTTCCAAGGCTTTTTTATCATAGGATTTTCTGTAACCAGTAAGATCTCTATTCATGATGATAGTTTTATATTTTATTTAAATGTAATATGAATTACGCGATCTTTCTAACTAGAATTCAAAAACTTTACCGTCATCCCCAATTTCTACCTGATCAAAAACTGTTAGCGCTTCATCTTTAAATTGCTCAATATTATCATACCTGGTTGAATAATGTCCTAAAATTAAATTTTCAACATTAGCCTTCTTAGCAATAGTAGCAGCTTCTATAGCTGTACTATGCCCTGTTCTATGGCATAAATATTTATGGCTCTCCAGAAAGGTAGATTCATGATATAACGCGGTAACGTTATTTATTAAAGGGATTTTATCCTCATCATAGCGGGTATCACTACAAAACGCGTAGCTTTTTACAGGAGCAGGATCATCTGTTAATTCGGTATTCGATATAACGGTTCCGTCATTCAACAAAACATCTTTACCTTTCTTAATTGACTTATAGTAGACCTTATCAATATCGTAATTAAGTACTTTACTCATTACTAGTTTTCGATCTCCAGATTTCTCCTGAAACAAAAAACCATTACAATAAATACGATGCTGCAGAGGTATGGTACGGACAATTACTTTATCGTCTTCAAATATCAGCTCAGATTCCTTATTTGTAAGTTCGTGAAAATGTAATGGATAATCTGTCCAGGAATTAGAAAGCTTTAATTGTAATGTAATAGCTTCTTTTATTCCTTTTGGACCATAAATATGAAGTGGATTCTCTCTGTTTAACATTCTAAATGTAGATACTAATCCCACTAATCCGAAAAAATGATCACCGTGTAAGTGTGATATAAAGATGTGATTGATTCTTGAAAATTTAACCTTGTTTCTTCTTAGTTCTACCTGAGTCCCTTCTCCACAATCAATTAAAAAAACGTGATTGTTTATTTCTAAAACCTGAGAAGTTGGATTTGTAAATGTTCTGGGAGTTGCCGAATAGCAACCTAAAATTGTTACTTTCAATTTTGCTATATTAATTTAAAAAGTGTCAAGATAATCTAATCTAGTATATTAATCAATATCCGTTGCTAAAAGAACTAAAAGTAGTGAGCAATTCTATATATCGTTTCGCTGACATATTTCTATAACCAGTTGCTCCAAGTACCTTTCCCTCTACATCAATTACCAAGACAACAGGAAAAACCATTTTTCTATTATATCGTTTTGCAAGCAATTCATTCTTATCTTGTTGAACTTCTGATAATTGGTTTTTTTTACGTTTAGGAAAATCCGCCTTAACCCAAATAAAATTTTGATCTGCAAACTCCTTAAAGTCAGGATTAGAAAAAACTTTTCTTTCTAACTTAATACAGGGTGGACACCAATCTGATCCAGTAAACAGAACCACCATGTTTTGATCTTTTTCTTTTGCCAAAACAACTGCTTCGTCATAATCGTATTTCCAATCTTGTGCATAAGTTGCGCTTGAGAGCACAAATAGTAGGGCAAAAATTAATGGGGCTAATTTAGTCATAAGAACTAAGACGTAAGAAAAACCCAAAGATTACAAAAAATAAAATTAAAAATCCAGATCCCGTTCTATTTCCTCCATCTCTATAAGATCTAATGCTTCGATTAAAGTGGGTACAATCGTAATTTCTTTTGGCGTCTCATCATAGGACACTTTATCTGTCACTATGACAAAAGAACGCCCATTTGTTTTATGAGTATTTGAAATTCTTAGAAATTCATTGATATCGCTTATCGACAATTCTTTCAATGAAAATAAGTTAGCCACAATATTATCGTTTTTAAAGGTTTCATATTTATTCTCAATCCCTTTAACAAAATCTACAATTGTAGCTTTTTCCTGTGTAATTATGGTTGTTGTACCTTCTTTATTGAATATCATATGCTTATTGTTTTATTTTTGAAGCTAAAAGATAAATAACTGCCATTCTTACTGCAACTCCGTTCTGAACCTGATCTAATATTATGGCTTGTTTAGAATCAGCAACATCACTCGTGATCTCAACACCACGATTGATAGGTCCCGGATGCATAATTACAATCTCTTTATCAAGGCTGTCCAACAACCTTTTGTTTACTCCAAATTGTTGAGTATACTCTCTTGTTGATGGAAAATAACTTATTTCCATTCGTTCATTCTGAACCCGTAACATATTTGCAACATCACACCATTCCAAGGCTTTCAGTAGATCTGTCTCTATGGTAACTCCAAGTCGTTCTATATACTTGGGTATAAGTGTTTTTGGTCCACAAACTTTAACTTCTGCACCTTGTAATTTTAGCGCAAAAATATTTGACAAAGCTACTCTAGAATGTAAAATATCCCCAACAATAACTATTTTTTTTCCTCGTACTTCTCCTAATTTCTCTCGAATTGAATAGGAATCCAATAACGCTTGCGTAGGATGTTCGTGTGCACCATCTCCAGCATTAATAATACTTGCATCAACATGCTTAGATAAGAAAACCCCTGCTCCCGGATTTGGATGTCTCATTACTACCATATCCACTTTCATGGAAAGAATATTGTTTACCGTATCTATTAGCGTTTCTCCTTTCTTAACCGAGGATGAGGAGGCAGAGAAATTAATTACATCTGCAGACAACCTTTTTTCAGCGAGCTCGAATGATAGCCGAGTTCTCGTACTATTTTCAAAAAAGAGATTAGCAATCGTTATATCCCTAAGCGAAGGAACCTTTTTTATGGGCCTGTTGATTACTTCTTTAAAATGATCAGCTGTTTCAAAAATGAGTTTTATATCTTCTTTTGTAAGATATTTAATTCCAAGTAAGTGATTCACACTTAATTCGCTCATTCGTCTATATCCTTATTATACTTCTGAAATGCCTATAATAGATTCCAGAAATTATTCAACATTAACTATTTATTAAATACACTGCATCTTCACCTTCGTTTTCCATCCAATGCACTTTAACTTTTTCTTGATTTATGGCATCTACTTGTCTCCCACGATAATTAGGTTGTATTGGTAAATGCCTGCTAAAACGTCTATCAATGAGTGTAAGCAACTCTATTTCTTTAGGCCTTCCAAACGATTGTATCGCTGTTAAGGCAGACCGAATACTCCGTCCTGTATATAAAACATCATCAATAAAAACGACACGTTTATCTTCTACTGTAAAATCAACCTTCGTTTTATTAGCTTCCAAAGGTTTCTCTCCTCTCCTAAAATCATCCCGATAAAAGGTAATATCAAGATATCCCATTTTCACATTACTAAGATGGTAATCTTTAACCAAAAGATCTTTTAATCTATCCGCTAAAAATGTACCTCTAGGCTGAACTCCTATAAGCACCGTATCTTCGAAATGAGTATGGTTTTCGATTAATTGACAAGCCAAACGGTGCAGAATAATATCTATCTCCTTTGCACTAAGTAGTAATTTTTGACTCATAATTTCCAAATAGACATTTGGTGTACAAAAGTAATGAAATTTTAGAACTAATCAATTTTAAGTAGGTTTTAAAAAAGGAGCCATCGTCTAAAAAATAACTTGTAAAAAAACCGTCATTTTCTCCTTTCTTGGTTAAATAAAAAAATAAAACTGAGCTAATCTATTCTTTTATTTCTATCCAAGGACCAAACGGTTTCGGATATTGAGGTAAAACAGCAGGGGTTGGGTAAAAATTTTTATAAGGGTTCTTATAATCATGAATTTTTCCTGATTTTTTATTGATTTTATAGGTTATGGAATGTACGTCATAAATCTGTATTGCATAGTGGTCTTTTTGTTCTCTTATGATTGTATTTATTGTTGAAGATGTATTGATATGGTATTTTGGATCGTTGGAATTATTCAATTTCAACACTCGATCAATTGCCTTTTGAGTTTCTTTTGTAGTGCGATATAAATAGCTTGTAGAAAAAACAGATTCTGAAGTGTTGTTTTCAGAATTACTAATTAATGAACCTCCGCTGCCAGAGACTCTATCAAGAGAAACTCTTACAACAACATTACAATAAACCTCTGCTCCATATGTAAGATATTTTATTGGAGAACGCTCTTTAAACTCAACTTTTACTTCTGCATTATTATACCAAACAGAAACAAGTACGTTATCATCGCGAATAAGAGATTTAGGGTCATCGCTGATTGTTTTTGCAGCAATATTGATAATAGCTGCTCTTCCTAATTTTTTTGTTTGATTTACTCTCTCTTTGAACTCTTTCAATTGCTGTTCGGTATACATACTTTGGCTATTTAACAAAATAACAAACAAAAAATGTAAAATTAATAGATATATACTTTTTATCATTTTTGTCTTTATTTTTTTAACAAATTTCGATAAAACACCACCACCAAAACACCACAAAACCAGTATAAACAACACCCCTTTTTCTGTCTATTAATAACAAAAAAAAGACCGCCCAATAATTGAACGGTCTTTTATCATATTTATAAAATCAGGGGTTATTTACCTCCTTTTTCCATTTTAGCTTTGAGATCTGCTAACGCATCGATATCACCAAGAGTAGTTTTCTCTGAGTTACTAGCGGCAGCTTTCTTCGCAGCTTGCTTAACAATTTTCGCCTCTTCTTCTTTAAACAATGCGGTATGAGAAGCTACAACTCTTTTGAATTCTTTATTAAATTCAATGATTTGAAACTCAGCCTCATCACCTTTTGTAAGTTTCTTACCGTCTTCTTTTTCTAGATGACGAGATGGTACAAAAGCAACAATATCTTCATTGAAATCGATAGTAGCACCTTTGTCTACAATCTCTGCAATGGTATTTGTATGTTTCGTTCCTACAGCAAACTCCTTTTCATACTTATCCCAAGGATTATCCTCAGTTTGTTTATGACCAAGACTTAATTTACGTCCTTCTACGTCTAACTCAAGAACTACAACATCAAGCGTATCACCAACATTGGTAAAGTCGGATGGATGCTTGATTTTCTTAGTCCAAGAAAGATCAGAGATATAAATTAATCCGTCAATACCTTCTTCTAACTCAACAAATACTCCAAAGTTAGTAAAGTTACGAACGATACCTGAGTGCCTAGAACCTACAGGATACTTAGTCGTAATATCCGTCCAAGGATCCGGAGTTAATTGTTTAACACCAAGAGACATTTTGCGTTCTTCTCTATCCAGCGTAAGAATCACGGCTTCTACTTCGTCTCCAACTTTTACGAAATCTTGCGCAGACCGTAAATGTGTTGACCAAGACATTTCTGAAACGTGAATCAATCCTTCTACTCCTTCTTCTACTTCGATAAACGCACCGTAATCTGCGATTACAACTACTTTACCTTTTACTTTATCACCAACTTTTAGTTCGTTATCAAGAGCTTCCCAAGGATGTGCTTTCAACTGTTTCAATCCTAATTGGATACGTGTCTTAGCCTCATCAAAGTCTAAAATTACTACGTTTAATTTCTGATCAAGTTCAACGATCTCATTTGGATGATTGATTCTAGACCAAGAAAGATCTGTAATATGGATAAGTCCGTCAACACCTCCAAGATCCACGAATACACCATAAGAAGTAACGTTCTTAACAGTACCTTCTAATACCTGACCTTTTTCTAATTGACCAATAATTTCTTTCTTTTGCTCTTCGATATCAGCCTCGATAAGTGCTTTGTGCGATACAACAACGTTTTTGAATTCGTGATTAATCTTAACCACTTTGAATTCCATTGTTTTACCTACATACGCATCATAATCACGGATTGGCTTCACATCAATTTGAGAACCTGGTAAGAATGCTTCAATTCCGAAAACATCTACAATCATACCTCCTTTAGTTCTGCACTTAACAAAACCGTTTACGATTTCGCCAGTATCGTGAGCATTATTTACTCTATCCCAAGCCTTGATCACACGAGCTTTACGGTGAGATAATATTAACTGACCTGTTGCATCTTCACGTACATCAATTAATACCTCAACCTTATCACCTACTTTTAGATCAGGGTTGTAACGAAATTCATTTAATGAAATAACCCCTTCACTCTTTGCATTAATATCAATAATAGCATCACGATCTGTAATATTGATTACAGTACCATCAACTACCTCATCATTTAAAGTGTCAACGAAATTTTCTGCCACTAATTTTTCAAACTCTTCAAGTTTAGAATCTGCGATCGGGTCAATACCTTCTTCGTAGTTGTGCCAGTTAAATTCCTTTAAAAATTGCTCAGGATTTTCTTGTTGAGGCGATACAGCTGGAGCTGCTTTTGGAGCCTCTACTTCCTGAACGTCTGTGTTTTTTGTTTCTTCAGACATTGAAGATAAAATTTGTATCCTGTATTTGTTTGAGAATCAATACGAAAACCTATACAGAAGCGTTAAATTTAATTATTTTTATCCTTTTTATATTCTCTTATTCGCTAAAAAGGGCTGCAAAAATACAATATAATTTATTAGAAAGCAAAGTTTTACACTTTAATGTCTATTTTTCAGAACCTCTACTATGTCATCTAATTTATAGCCCTTGGCTTGCAACAAAATTAAATAATGAAACAGCAAATCCGCACTTTCATCTAAGAACAATTTTTCGTTATCGTCCTTTGCTTCTATAACCACTTCTACAGCTTCTTCTCCTACTTTTTGAGCAACTTTATTTATCCCTTTTCTAAACAGAGACGCTACATAAGACTTTTCATTATCTTGATTTTCTTTTCTATCCTGTATCGTATTCTCTAAAGTTGTCAAAAAACCAAAAGACTGTTCATTATTTTCATTCCAACAGGTATCCGATCCAGTATGACAAGTTGGTCCAATGGGATTAACAGAAATCAAAAGTGTATCTTTATCACAATCATTCTTTATATCAACTAAGCTTAAAAAGTTTCCACTCTCCTCGCCTTTCGTCCATAATCTATTTTTAGTTCTACTAAAAAAAGTTACCTTTTTAGTTTCTATTGTCTTTTTGTATGCGTCTTCATTCATATAACCAAGCATCAAAACATTTTTTGTAGTTACGTCTTGAATTATTGCAGGAACAAGTCCATCATTATTTTTGTTGAAATTTATTTCCATTTTATCAATCTATATTTTGGTTTCCAGATCAAGGTCCGGAATACTATTTTGTTATAATCTTACCGGAATCTTATTTGATCTCAATTCCCTTTTTAAATCTTCTATTTCTATCTCTTTAAAATGAAAGACGCTTGCAGCTAATGCTGCATCTGCTTTTCCTTCTTTGAAAGTATCTATAAAATGCTGTGTATTACCTGCTCCCCCAGAAGCTATTATTGGGATATTTAACTCATTTGATAATTTTGCTAATGCTTTATTTGCAAAACCATCTTTAGTCCCATCATTATCCATTGAGGTAAATAATATTTCTCCAGCGCCTCTTTCTTCTACTTCTTTTGCCCAATCAAACAAATCAAGCTCGGTTGGCACTTTTCCTCCTACTAAATGTACTATCCATTTTCCATTAATTTGTTTCGCATCAATAGCCACTGTAATACACTGACTTCCAAACTTTCCTGCTAACTCGTTAATCAATTGCGGGTTTTTAACTGCAGATGAATTTACAGAAACCTTATCTGCTCCATTTTGAAGTAAGATATCTACATCCTCTATAGAAGATATTCCTCCTCCTACTGTAAAAGGAATATTCACTTTTTTTGCAACCTTAAGTACTAAATTTGCAAGTGTTTTTCTTCTCTCCTCAGTAGCTGATATATCTAAAAATACCAACTCATCTGCTCCCGCTTTGGAATACGCATCTGCTAATTCTACTGGATCACCTGCATCTCTTAAATCAACAAAGTTGACACCTTTTACAGTTCGACCGTTTTTAATATCTAAACACGGTATAATTCTCTTAGTTAACATTAGTTTTCTTTATTTTTAGTATTAAGATCTATTCCTTCGTAAAAACCTAAATCTTTATTTTTTAATTGTTTTGTCCAGAAAGCAATCTGTCCCGTATGATATGATAGATGTTCGGTGACGTGAATTGCTATTCCGATTCCTGAAAAAGTAAATCCTTGGACCTCTCGTTTTCTCATTAATTCGGTAAACGAGCAATTTAACAGAACCGTTTCTGCTTCTTTAATGGTATTAGTCAACTTTAGTAATAATTCTGCTTTAGCAAAACCTTTTTGAGCTTCGAACTCAACATCTCTATCACGTTTATCTTCCAAACCACCTAAGGAAGCTATAGCATATTGCGTAATATTACCACAAAGGTGAAGCATTAAATTTCCAATACTATTAGAAGATTGATTAAATCGTTTCCATATATCATCTTCTGTAAGATGATTAAAACTAATAGTAATCATCCTAAGGCTTTCATTTAATCTGTAAACAATCTGCTCCTTTACCTCTTGTGCTATTTCTTCATTCATTGTTTATACATTCTGAAGAATATAATTTTCCAATTGTTTTAGACTAATTCGGTTTTCATAAATTGCTTTTCCAATGATTGTTCCTTCACAGCCAATTTCAGCTAATTTCGGTAATTCATTAAAAGTTGAAATTCCTCCAGATGCAATTAGCTTTATATCTTCTATTTCTTTCAACATTTTTTTATACAAATCAAAAGAAGGTCCTTCTAGCATTCCATCTTTACTTATATCCGTGCATATTACATACGAAACGCCTTGTTTTTGATACTCTTTTATAAATGGAATTAATTCTTTATCGCTTTCTTCTAACCAACCGCTTACTGCAATCTTTTCATGCTGCGCATCTGCTCCTAAAATAATTTTACCATTCCCGAATTTTTGTAACCAAGATTTAAAAACATCAGGATCTTTGACAGCAATACTGCCTCCGGTGATTTGATGAGCCCCACTATCAAAAGCTATTTTTAGATCTTCATCTGATTTCAGACCGCCTCCAAAATCTATTTTCAAATCTGTTTTAGAAGCAATTTGTTCTAACACTTTATGATTAACAATATGCTTGGACTTAGCTCCATCCAAATCTACTAAGTGTAAAAACTGAATTCCGTGTGCTTCAAATTGTTTAGCAACTTCTAAGGGGTTTTCATTATATATTTTCTTAGTATCATAATCTCCTTTAGAAAGGCGAACACATTTTCCATCAATGATATCTATTGCAGGTATGATTCTCATATTTATAATATAATTATTGGTTATTAATTTTTAGGTCTAGAAAATTTTGTAAAATTTTCTCACCTGCATCACTACTCTTTTCTGGATGAAATTGAGTTCCGTAGAAATTATCTTTCTGTAAAGCTGTACTATACGTAATTCCATAAGTTGATTGCGCAATGGTTTCTTTCATTACTGGTGCATAATAACTATGTACTAAATAGATATATTCTTTTTCTGACACTCCTTCAAACAATTGAGATTTTAAAGACTCTATTTGGTTCCATCCAATCTGCGGAACTTTTACATCGTTATTAAACTTTATGACATCTGTATGAAAAACCCCTAACCCTTTGGTATTCCCTTCTTCGGAATAGTTACACAGCAACTGCATCCCCAAACAAATACCCAAAACCGGTTGCTTTAATTGAGGCACCAAAGTATCCAAACCAGAAGCTTTTAGTTTTCTCATAGCGCTACTTGCTTCTCCAACACCTGGAAAAATAACCTTGTCTGCAGCGTTGATTTCTTCTCGATCATCACTCAGAACTGCTTCATATCCTAATCGCTGAATTGCAAACTTGATGGATTGAATATTTCCTGCTCCGTAATTTATGATTACTATTTTCATTTATATAATGAGTATTAAGTTGTGAGTAGAAAGTAGTAAGCATAGTTTTTTTAACTTCATACTTGATACTGACCACTCAATACTTTCTATTTACAACATTCCTTTCGTACTTGGTAAAATCATTTTTTCAGAATCTCTTTTCACCGCCACTTTAATTGCCTTTGCAAACGCTTTAAAGATAGCTTCTATCTTATGATGTTCATTTGTTCCTTCTGCTTTTATATTAAGATTAGCCTTTGCACCATCTGTAAATGATTTAAAGAAATGATAAAACATTTCTGTTGGCATTTTACCTATCATTTCACGTTTAAAATCTGCTTCCCATACTAACCAATTGCGTCCTCCAAAATCGATCGCTACCTGGGCTAGACAGTCATCCATTGGTAAACAAAAACCATATCTTTCTATACCAAGTTTATTATTCAGTGCTTGGCTAAAAACTTCTCCTAAAGCAATCGCCGTATCTTCAATAGTATGATGTTCATCTACTTCTAAATCTCCTTTAACCTGAATATCAAGGTCCATTTGTCCATGACGAGATATTTGATCCAACATGTGGTCAAAAAAATCTAATCCTGTAGCTATATTACTTTTACCTGTTCCGTCCAGATTCAATTTAATATAAATATCGGTTTCATTGGTTTTCCTGGTAATTTCTGCTACTCGATCTTTTAACTTTAGAAATTCATAAATTTCCTTCCAATCTGTTGATGTCAACGCAATACATTCGCTGATGGTTTTTATGTTCGCCTCTGTTTCATCTACTCCAAGTTCCGGGTCTTCCGACAGAAAAATCCCTTTAGCTCCAAGATTTTTTGCTAATTCCATATCTGTAATTCGATCTCCTAAAACAAACGAATTTTCTAAATCATATTTTTCTTTATCATAATACTGGGTCAAAAGAGCTGTTCTGGGTTTTCGGGTATCTGCATTTTCATAAGGAAATGTTTTATCAATATGAACAGCATTAAACACAACTCCTTCTTTTTCGAACGCTGCTATTACTTTATTATGAGCTGGCCAAAAAGTGTCTTCAGGAAAAGAATCTGTTCCTAACCCATCTTGATTAGTTACCATCACCAATTCATAATCCAATTCGCTCGCAATTTTAGCCATATATTGAAACACCTTTGGATAGAACTCTAATTTCTCCAAACTATCTAATTGATAATCAACAGGCGGTTCTAAAACCAACGTACCATCTCTATCTATAAATAATACTTTCTTTTTCATATTTTTTTCATTCCAGCTTTGACTGGAGTTTATTTTACTTAAACACTTAGTTATTTATGGATTCCAGATTAAATCAGGAATAACAACTACAATTGTCTTAATGCTTCTATTAATTTACTATTCTCAATTTTTGTCCCTATTGTAAAACGTAATGTATTTTCGCATAATGGTTGGGTTGTTCTATTGCGAATTACGATTCCCTTCTTCAGTAACTGATGGTATCGCATATCGGCATCATCAACTTTTACTAAAACAAAATTAGCATCACTGTGATATATTCTTTCGATAAAATCAATTTCAGATAAGATAGTGATAAGCTTTTCTCTCTCATCCAGAATATCTGCAACTTCTTTTCTTACTTGACTCACATTGTTTACTCTTACTAATGCTCTTTGCTGGGTAAGTTCATTTACATTGTAAGGAGGCTTTATTTTATTCAGTACTCGAATAATTTCTTTTGAAGCATAGCACAATCCTAGTCTAATTCCTGCCATTCCATATGCTTTTGATAACGTCTGTGTGATTACAAGATTGCGGTATACATTGATTTTGTTTACCCAACTTTTTTTAGAAGAGAAATCAATATACGCTTCATCTATAACAACCAATCCTTTGAAATTTTCTAAAATCTGGACAATACTATCTTCTGAAAAAGAATTCCCTGTAGGATTATTAGGAGAACATAAAAATATGATCTTAGTTTGTTGATCAACTGTATCTAATACCTTAGTAACATTAGGTTCAAAATTATGATTCAAAAGAACTTTTTTATTCTGAACATCGTTGGTGTTCGCCAATACACTATACATTCCATAAGTTGGTGGCAATGTAATGATATTATCTATTTTAGGTTCACAAAATGCTCTAAACAAAAGATCCAAAACTTCATCACTGCCATTTCCTAATAGTATATTTTGCTCCGTGACTCCTTTTTGTTTGGCTACTATAGCCTTTAAGCTACGCTGTTGCGGATCTGGGTATCTATTAACGCCATTATCATAAGGGTTTTCATTGGCATCCAAAAAGGTCATATCAGAACCATCTGAAACATATTCATCACGTGCAGAGGAATATGGTTTAAGCCCTTTTACGTTTTCACGTATCAGCTGATCTATATTGAATTGTGCTGTTTTCATTTCAATTTGTAGTGTAGACCATAAAGGTTTTAAAACCTAGCAGGCCTCTTATTTGTTATTTTTTAAACTTTCTAATCGTAATGTTACTGCATTCTTATGTGCCTGTAGTCCTTCAGCTTCAGCCATAAGCTCTATTGCTTTGCCAATATTCTTAATTCCGTCTTCGGATAATTTTTGAAATGTCATCGATTTCATAAAACTATCTAAATTCACTCCACTATATTGTTTAGCATATCCATTAGTTGGTAAAGTATGATTGGTTCCTGAAGCGTAGTCCCCTGCACTTTCTGGAGTATAATTACCTATAAAAACCGAGCCTGCATTCACAATATTGTCCACATAAAAGTCTTGATTTGCTGTACAAACGATAAAATGTTCGGGACCATATTCATTAATCAGTGCTAATGCTTCTGCATCACTTTCTACGTAAATTATTTTAGAATTGGCTATGGCAGCATTTGCTATTTCTTTTCTTGGCAAAACGTGGCACTGGATGATTACTTCCTTCTCTACTTCTTCTATAAGTTTTTTTGAAGTAGATACTAGAACTACCTGACTATCTTTGCCGTGTTCTGCCTGACTAAGAAGATCTGAAGCTACAAAAGAAGCATTTGCCGAGTCATCTGCTACAACTAACAATTCACTGGGACCAGCTGGCATGTCAATAGCAATTCCAAATTTAGTAGCTAATTGCTTTGCGACTGTAACAAATTGATTTCCGGGACCAAAAATTTTATACACTTTTGGGATGGTTTCTGTACCGAATGTCATTGCGGCAACTGCTTGAATTCCACCAACTTTAAAAATTTTAGTTACTCCACAAAGATTGGCAGTATATAAGATAGCTGGATTGATTTTCCCTTCTTTATCAGGAGGTGAACATAAAACTATCTCTTTACAACCGGCGATATTTGCAGGAACTGCTAACATTAAAATCGTCGAAAACAAAGGCGCGGTTCCACCAGGAATATACAGCCCCACTTTTTGTATAGGTCTTTTCTCCTGCCAACAACAAACACCATTAGCAGTCTCTACAAACACTCTTTTAGTTTTCTGAGCAGTGTGAAAAGCTTCAATATTTGATTTTGCCAATACAATAGCTTCCTTTAGTTCTTCAGACACAAGTTGTTTAGCACTTTTTATTTCTTCTTCTGAAACTAAAATCGAATCTAATGTTACCTTATCAAATTTCTTCGTGTATCTATTGACAGCTATATTTCCTTCGGTTTTAACGTGGTTAAAAATATCTAAAACAGTACCTTCAATATCTGCTACTGATTGCGTAGGTCTTTTTAAAATTTCAGACCAAGTATTTTTCTTAGGACTATATATTTTTTTCATAATCTCTTTTGATAATGGAAAGCGATACATTCATAACCAAGGTCTTCCCAAAATTGTTGACCTTTTTTATTTTTAGTATATACGTTTAATTCGGAGGCAATACAACCTTTGGATTTTGCATATTCAAAAATCCAATTCATCATTAATTTTCCTATACCTTTTCCTTGATATTCTGGTAAGACATAAACATTGTCAGGTTCTACGTGCCTACCTACATAATACTTGTTCAGAAACCACATTCCGGAAATTCCAATTAATACTGAATGATTATAGACCCCAACACATTCATATCCCGAAGAGATCATTTCTTTAATTCGTGATTGTAACACTTCTAGAGGAATTTGATCATTAAGTTTCTGTAATAAAGGTAGTATAACTTGTATGTTTTGTTTTGGTATTCGTTGAATATCAAACATTACAAAACCATTTTTTCTATTGGACACACCAAAATTCCTTCTGCTCCTTCTGCTTTCAATTCATCTAGGATTTCCCAAAACTTATTCTTTTCCACGACTGTATGGATAGAGCTCCATCCTTTTTCAGCAAGAGGCAATACTGTGGGACTTCGCATTCCTGGAAGAATATTCACAATTCGATCTATTTTATCGTTTGGAGCATTCAGCAATACATATTTAGAAGCTCTGGCCTTTAATACAGCTTGTATTCTGAATTGTAGCTTTTTCAGGATTGCTTTATGCTCTTCACTAATCTTAGGAGAAACCGCCAATACTGCTTCTGATGTAAGCATTACTTCTACTTCTTTCAGATTATTTTTAAACAACGTACTGCCACTAGAAACAATATCACAAATTGCATCTGCCAAACCAATGTTGGGTGCAATTTCTACTGATCCCGAAATCTGATGCAAATCAGCAGAGATTCCTTTTGCTTTAAGGTATTCATTTACTGTGTTAGGATATGAAGTAGCAATTCTTTTTCCATCAAGATCTTTGATAGAGCTGTAAGCAACATCCTTAGGAACTGCCAGTGAAACCTTGCATTTAGAAAAATTCAACCGTTCTGCTATCATAATATCTTTGCCTTTTTCTACTAAGACATTTTCTCCAATAATAGCAATATCTACCACACCATCTCTTAGGTATTGAGGGATATCCCCATTACGAAGAAACATGACTTCCATAGGAAAATTTCTTGTTGCTGCTTTTAGCTGGTCTTTTCCATTATCGATAGAGATACCACAATCTTTTAAAATCTGAACAGAATCCTCATTAAGTCTACCGCTCTTTTGAATAGCAATTTTAATTTTTGACATTTTCTTTGTTGTTGTGTTTGGTCAGTTCAAACATGCTTTAAAATAAAAAACCCGTTTGAATATGCTCAAACGGGTTATTATATATGATTTACTTATACACATATCAACTTACCACGCCTGGGCGGAAATGTAAGAATGATGATGATGTATAAGAATGTTTTTCACGTTTTTAATAATTAAATGCTAATGTATAAAAAATATTTTTTTTCTGAAATGCATTTCGGCTTAAATTTTTGTTATTTATCTTTTTCGCAAGGATAAATCGCTCTAGCGTAATAGTTTAATTAAAACATTTTTATAACTTTAAGAGGATAACACAAATCATCAACATATGAAAAATTTAATATCATTTTTAATTTTTATCTTATTTACCTTACTAGGGATGTGGTGGTACTACTCCTGTAATTGGTGTATTGGAAATAGAAATGAGGGGACTTCTGTTATAGAGGTACCCATGGATCCCAAAGCCGAGGAAAAAGCAAAAAAAGCGTATAACGATAGTCTCTCACTCGTCCAAGGTTTTTATGCTAAAGATATTCATAATATAGACGTGTTTCGATATCCTGAAAATCTGCGAATTAATAATAGTAATGGAAATGTTTATATCCCCAAAGGAGTTCAAGGTTTTGAAACTAAGGTGGCTAATTACCTTGGACAAAATCAAGATCAGGAATTGGTGATTAACGGATATCAGACATCTTCTGAAAAATCAAACGAAAAACAACTCGGAATCGCCAGAGCTAATTACTTAAAAAACATATTAATCAAAGCAGGTATCAATGCAGATCGTATTGTTACCGAGGCAAAATTAGTTACTTATCAATATGATAATGCAGGAAACTATAACGGTGGTATTCTTTTTAATTTCTCTAAAATAGATCAATCGAGATTAAAAGAAATTGAAAAAGGAATTGCAAACAAAACGTTGTACTCAGATTTTGGATCTAAGGATTTTAAACCAGATGCCACTTTAAGAAATTACACGTTAGAACTTAAAAATTATCTAACTAAATATCCTGATAAAAAAATTCTAATAACAGGACATACCGATAATATTGGCGATGATATTGCAAATCGGTCCATAGGTCTGGAGAGGGCGCAGAATGTTAAAAACTATTTAGCTTCGCAAGGAATTACTTTAGAAAAACTAACTGCTCAATCAAAAGGAGAATCGAGCCCGGTTGCTCCTAATGACACTGAAGAAAACAGGGCTCAAAACAGAAGAATAGAAATAATTGTAAACTAAATTACTACAACTATGTTAGATTTTTTAAACGAAGCAAACTGGTGGTGCCTGCTATTATTATTATTAATTGCATTCTTATTGGGATGGTTTTTATCAAAGTGGAGCCTCAAAAATAAATATCAAGAAAAGCTAAATCGATGCCTTAGAGAAAAGGAAAAACTAAGAAGTAGCAATTTCCAAAAGGCAAACACAACTTTTGTACCACCAATTTCAGTTGAAACGCATGATACTGAAAAAGCAATTACATCTGGTAAAACTGAAACATTTGCTAAGGGTGAAGAAAAACCTACATTAAATTTTGAAAGTTTCGGCAGGGCTGATGCGTCACAAAAAGATAATCTAAAACTAATAAGTGGTGTTGGGCCTTTTATAGAAAAGAAACTAAACAGTATTGGAATATTTACCTTTGATCAAATAAGCAGGTTTACTAAAGAAGATATAGATACTGTAACAGATTTAATACAATTCTTTCCGGGTCGTATTGAACGAGATAATTGGACAGCACAGGCAGAAAAATTAAAAAACAAATCATTATAATATGCCTTGTAACAAAACTTGCCTTTATGAATGATGCTCATGAAGGCTTTGTTAAAAAATTAATGTACCTAAACCTTATATTAGATTGAGTAAATCATATGGAAACCATTTACAAGTCTAGTCATTGGTGAGCAAATCTCTTTTTTTTCAGGGGTAGCAGGTAGCAACCTTCTTTTGATCGTTATAACCAAAAGATAGTTATGCATCCACATAATAAATTGCTTCTAAAAATTTTTTTGAAGCTGTTTTTTCTTCTTTTTTAGATTTTAGCTGCTTTAACACTCCTGCTACTTTTATCTTTTTTTCTGGAAGTTTTTGAGCACCTTTCAAATGCGCAATGACACATGTTTCTGATGACTTCTCCTCCACTATTTCATATACATCATACGTTTCCATAATAGGTATCATTGAAAAGGTCGTTACATTGCCAGCGACTATAGGAATCATGATAAATCCATTAAAATTGGATTTGGAAGCTACTTTTCTAGGTGTGCCGGTGATGATAACATTAGAAGATAGCGTGCCACGCTCAATCACATTAGATGGCAGTAACTCTTTTGCAGTATATTTCTTGTAAGTAAATTGTAAATCATTTGATAACGAAGAAATAATTTGCTTTTTAAGCTCGATATCCAATTCTGAAATTGCCAAATCTAAAAAAAGAATCATCTTTTGCTTATTACTAAAAAGACCAGCAACTTTACCTAACTCTGATTGCGAGATTACTCCATCTTCAGACTTTGTAAGTATATTATAAAATCTTCCTCCATTATCCAATGCCATCAATGCTTCTTCAACATTTTTATAGGGATCAACTTTTTCATTGTTTAGAAATTTTAAATCTTATAAATTATGCAACCAACAAATGTTCGATAAACGAACATCATCAAGATTGCTTTCAGGAATACGCAAAATAACAAAGAGGCATCTTCGTTTCTATTGTTCTGTTTTTACTTCAAAATTAAGTAAAGGCACTGTAGAACTTAACGGCCTTTAATTATTAGTAGTAGTATTAGAGGGATTGTTACAACAAGAACATGTTATTTAAATAAAAAATTACACAACCGGCTTTTTCACAATCTCAAAATTTACGGCTATTCCCATAAAAAAAACCACCCTACGGTATGCAGGATGGTTTTTACATAGAATAAAATATTTTCTATTGATTCCCTAGTATCAAAGGCATTCCGTCTTTTCCGGAACCAACAATTACCACTTTAGAGTTAGATGATTTTGCTAATTCTAAAGTTGCTTGAATTCCTTTTTCTTTAAGAATCTTATCTGTTAATGACGCACTAAGTATTTGGTTCGCCACCGCTTTACCCTCTGCATCAATCTTTTGTCTTTCTGCTTCTTTCTGAGCTTTGGTTAACTTAAACTCATACTCTAATGACTCTTGCTCTTGTTTTAATTTACGCTCGATTGCTTCTTTTATCGTTGGTGGCAATGTTACATCACGAACTAAAACTTCGTTTAACTGAATATACTCATTAGCAACAATTTTTTTAGTTTCTTCATAAATCTCTTTCTGAATAACATCTCTTTTGCTAGAGTATAATTGCTCAGGAGTATATCTTCCTACTACACTACGAGCCGCAGAGCGAATAGTAGGTAACAAAATTCGTTGTACATAATTCTCTCCTTTTTCTTGATGTAATAACCCTAATTTTTCATATTTCGGTTGAAACCAAGCGGATGCATCTAACTTAATCTCCAAACCATTAGAAGAAAGTACTTGCATTTTTTCGAAAACCTCTTGTTGTCTAACTTCATACACAATTACTTTGTTCCAAGGAGCAACTAAATGAAATCCCTCTCCTAGTGGAGCTTCATCAGTTACAACTCCACCCCCAAAAGTTTTATAAAGCACCCCAGCTTCACCGGAGCCAATTGTAACTGTAGATTTTGTAATGAATACAATAACAAGTACAACAATAATTAGAATAGGTAATCCTATTTTAGGTAATTTTTCCATAATAAATGTTTAGTTTTTAAATTTTAAATAAGCCCATTATATTTTCGCATAAACCACTCTATCGAGAGTAAAAATATGATAATTGCTAATAGATATTTCCAATCTATTAAAGATACGATTTTTTCTTTGCGTTTCTGGATTGGCTGATATCTCTGATCTTCAATAAGATCGGTAAATAAAATATCATTTTGATCCAGAAAATAGGCTTTTCCTTTTGTATTAGTCGCTACTTGTCTCAGTTTTGTTACATCTGCATTCAACAATTGTTGTTCTACATCATAATCTAAAATACTAAAACTTCCGGAGCGTGAAATATTTTCGCCAGTTACAGAAACGGTATAGTCATAAGTACCCGAAGAGAGATTACTAAGATCCGCTTCATAAATATTACTTTTCAATAACATTGGTATTGTCTGAGAAGCTTCTGTATTTTTATTTTTAACAACTATTTTCAAACTTCCTCTACGGTCGAACTCATAATTTTTGGTAAAATATTCTGCCTGAATTATAATATTTGCATTACCATAATAAAAAGATTCTGATAAGGTATTTAACCTACTTTTACGTTTATTCGAGGCCAGATATTGTACTAATTTACCAAAGAAATCATCAAAACTTTCAAAATTTTTATTATCTAAATAATTTTGTGCTCGCCACCTCCAAATACCTTCTCCAAATAAAGCCGCTTCTCTTATTCCGTTCTCTTCGATCGTTGTTAATAATGGAGCTTCTGTTGTTATATTATCTACGTTTCTGTATAACAATACATCGTAAGACGAGTTCATATTTATGTCTCCAAATGCACCAATTAATGGAGGATACCCATCAAAACCGATATTTTCTAATAAGAATGTTCCGTAATTAGAATTGAATCTAGGTATGTAATATTCCGTTTGTCTGGTAATTTCTTGTCGATATTTATTCTGAGTTCTATTCAGAAATATCCAATCCGTCTTTGATCCTGTAATTGTAAAATGATTTTTTTGGGAGTTTTCTAGTTTTTCATAAATACTACTAAATCTAACATTTGGCTGATAAAGAATAACGAGTTGGAAATCCTCTATATCTTTAACCTCTGATGGTTTAACAATACTAAGGCTTCTTCGTTCATTGCTTTCTACACTTTTCTTAATAGCACCAAGATCAGGATGCAGTATATCACTCACCAATAGTATATTGGTTTTTTGATCTATTACCTCTACAGCAAAATCCTTACTATTATTAATCGTATTTTTTTCACCTTCTAAAGGAATCAATCTGGCATTATATTGTAATACGCCTGCCTTACTTGCAGCTAATGTAAAACTGACCACCTTAGAATTACGCTCTTTGGAAAAAGAAACTGGCTCTGAGTACACCAAATTCCGACCCGACTTTATCTCTAACTTTGTGTTCACATCTAGCGTTCCCGAATATGTGAGAATAATTTCTACTGGAAATTTATTTTTAAGATACGCATAACGGTTTACATTGAGTTGTTGGATTTTGGTATCCGTAACTTTTGTTGTATCTCCTGTTATTATCGGATAAATCTGCTGTTTGTATGCATTACTTCTAAATTGATAGTCTGTACCGTAGGTTTGATTACCATCAGTAATTAATATTGTTGGTGCATCAGAATTTTTATAAATCTGATCCAAATTATCCAGTGCTTTAGATATGTTAGTTTGTTTCTGATCAAATTTCAGAGACAACGTATCTTTTAGATCATCAGAAAAAGAATAGTACTTTATATCAAAACGATTCTTAAGGTTTTTATTAGTTTGAATCTGATTTATCAACTGGATTACTGATTGATTCTGTCCCAAGTGTTTTATCGAAGAAGAATTATCAACAGCTACGACCAAAGTAGGTTTTTCTATATAATATGTATTCTTCTGAAATGTAGGGTTTATTAACAAAACTAATAATGCGAAGACACTAAGAAAACGTAAAAAAGCAAAAAGGAGATTTTTTTTAACACCACTCTTTGCTTTATACCTATATTGAAATAGCGCTATAAGTAATGCAATTATTACTGCTGCTATGATCAATCCTATATTTTGTGTCTGCATTCTTATTAATTACTATGTAAATATTCAGATTACAATTTTGACTTTCTAATTTTGAAGATAGTACATTACAGCGCTGAAAATAATCACATTTAATTAAAAAGATCTTAAACTTATTAAAAAACTCTTAGAATATCGTCAATTGCAGTTCGAGAATTCAATTTATTAGGTAAGCATTCCACCATCTACATTGAGCACTTGTCCTGTTACATATGCACTAAGATCGCTAGCTAAAAATAAACATGCATTGGCAATGTCTTCTGGAGCTCCTCCTCGTTTTAGAGGTATGGCTTTTCTCCACTCATCAACTACCTTTTCATCTAACTTACCTGTCATTTCTGTTTCAATAAAACCAGGTGCAATTACATTACTTCGTATATTTCTGGAACCCAATTCTAAAGCAATTGATTTAGAAAAACCAATAATACCAGCTTTAGAGGCAGCATAATTAGACTGACCTGCATTTCCTTTAACACCGACCACAGAACTCATATTAATAATACTACCACTGCGTTGCTTAAGCATTGTTCGTTGCACTGCCTTGGTCATATTAAAAACGCTTTTAAGATTCACTTCGATAACTTTATCAAAATCATCTTCACTCATCCTCATCAACAAATTATCTTTGGTAATACCAGCGTTATTAATCAGTATATCTATACTTCCAAAAGTTTCGAGAACATCCTTTACTAAACTTTCAGATTCTTCAAAACTAGCTGCATTACTTTGGTAAGCTTTCGCCTGAACACCTAAACCATTCAATTCTTTTTCTAATTCTTTTGCTGCATCTACTGAAGAACTGTATGTAAATGCCACATTAGCACCTTGTTTTGCAAAAACCTGCGCTATTCCTTTTCCAATACCACGGGTAGCACCTGTGATAATGGCAGTTTTACCTTGTAAGAGATTCATCGGCTCTATAATATTTTTTTGGTATTACATACCATAATTGATATGACATGTAAGATTTGTGTTTTCAAATATAAGAATTACTAACAGGTCACCAACAATAAAACTTTTGATTTCTGTTCGGTCGTTTATGAAAAAAAAAAAAAATCTGTAATCATAAACTAACAGCAAAACCTTTTTTTGTAAGCTAGAAATCTGAATATAAGTAGTTTAGACTCTAAATAATTATTAAGAACAGATTAGAGAAAGACGATGATACATTATATGAGTAAGGCAATCTACAGACTTTTAAGACGGACTGTAAGTTTTTATTTTATTTCAATGATGGATAATAGCTTCTGACATATACGTAGATATGTTTTTTTGAAATGTATGATACTTTTTCATTACTCCGAATGTTTCTTCTCCAATTTCTTTTGAAAACCTTACTGACCCTTTTAAAACTTCTAATATCTTAATAATTGCGTGCTTTAATCTATGTCCGCTTTCATCCAGTTCTAAAAATTCTTTATGCATTTCAGTTGTACAAGGTTCATACCGATAAGAATGAAGTTTTGTAAGCAAGGCAGAGAGTTCGTTCTTCATACGACTCAGCCTTAAAGAGTATGTTTGATGATTTTCGGATTGCTTTGAAGTGGTTTGAGTAATCATAATAGTCTGGTTTTAAAGTGAGTCTATTAAATTTACTAATAATTAATTACAACTCAAAAAAAACTCCTTACTTAAATATATGTTTTATATTTATGTTAAAAAATTACTCGATTCATAACTAAATTGTCATCAAATCGTAAATTAAGCTCAGAAAAAAGGAATTTATTTGAATTAAAAATAAGGGAAAATACCCTTTAATTATTTCAATAAAAATGTATGAATATTTTTAGAAAAATCAATGAAGAATAAAACTCGATATAACTGGGGTATTATTGGCTGTGGTAAAATTGCACATAAATTTGCAGAAGATCTTACAACCGTTCCAGATGCAAAGGTGTATGCTGTAGCAAGTAGAAATTTGAAAAAGGCTGAAGATTTTGGAAAGATGTACAATGCCACCCAATATTATGGGAGCTATGAAGAAGTTGCCATAAATCCCGATGTAGATATTATCTATATAGCAACTCCTCACGTATTTCATTTTGAAAACACCATAATGTGCCTGCAACAAAAAAAGCCCGTACTATGTGAGAAACCTTTTGCTATGAATATCTCTCAGGTAGAAGAAATGATCGCTATTGCGAAGAGCAATAACACTTTTTTAATGGAAGCGTTATGGACCTATTTTTTGCCACATTACAATTATGTCATGCAAATCATAGCATCTAATGAGCTTGGTAAGATTAGAAACCTGAAGGCCGATTTTGGATTTGCTGGTACTTATAATCCAGAAAATAGGCTCTTTAATAAGAAACTAGGTGGAGGAAGTTTATTAGATGTAGGAATCTATCCATTATTTGCAGCATTAACGCTATTAGGGTATCCTAATAAAATTGAAGCAAATGCGTCATTTAGCAACAATGGAATCGATGAGAATTGTAGTATATCCCTGATATATGAAGAAAACGTTAAAGCTTCTTTATATTGCTCAATTACGCAAAAAACAAATACGGAAGCTATCATCGAATTAGAAGAAGGAACCATATCTATCAATAGTAGATTTCATGAACCTTCTTCTATAACCATTACAATAAATGGAATCTCAACTTTGTATGAGTTTCCCGTTCATACAAACGGATATAGTTTTGAAGCCATACATGTTCAGGAAATGCTTAGGTTAGGAAATACAGAAAGTACAATAATGACTTTTTCCAAAAGTCTGGAAATGATTCGGTTATTAGATGCAGTTAGAGATAAAATCAATCTAACATATGTTTAAATCTCTTCTAATATTCATTCATTGGTTTAATTATATCAGGTAGAAGAAATCTATCTGGTTGTGAAGAAAAAGAACAATGCATACCTATACAGTCTAATAACGTGATGAAAAAAACACGTATACTCCTTCGAGAGTGTTGGTCTTAAGATTTATTAAACTATTCGAAAAAATCTGAAAAGGATATTTTCTTTTGATACAACGATGAATTATTAAAAAAAAGCGCTCTAATAATTATTAAAGCGCTTTTTCTATTTGTGTGAAAAAAAGAGTACTTATTTAGCTCCCCACTCTGCAAGGGAGTCTTTATTTAACTTTACATAATCAGCATTTTTAGCTTTTTCTGCAAGTTCTAGTGAGGTTTTAGCTGCTTTTATCGCTCCTGCTTTATCTCCGGTTTTAGCTAAAATTAATGAATGTTGTCTATGATACCAGAATGCATCTGCTCTACCTGCCACAGCTTTCTCTATATGTGCTTTAGCTTTCGTATATTCTTCTACATCTTTATAAAAAACAGCTGCCTGATAATGATCATTAGGAGATGGGCCTGCCATAGTTTTCTCTATACTTGCCATCGCTTTCTTTTTCGTAGGAACTTCCAATTTAATAGCAGCTTCTGTGTTTTCCCACAAGAAATTAATATGTGCACTATTCATAGTAAAATCACTTAACATGATAGTAAATGTTTCTACATTCATAGGGATCTTAGTCGCTTTTACCATCACCTTTCCTGCTACTTTGCTATCATCCCACTCTCGTGGTGTTCCCCAATTACTTGTATCGTTATAGAAAATAACCTCCCAGTTTTCTTTTCCTGGCTTTGTGAAAATCGCATACTCTCCTTTTTTAAGTTCTGCATCGCCAATTTTAACATCATCACTAAATGTTATTTTTGTGTTTGCATTGGCACCTGTTCTCCATAATTTATCATAAGGAACAAGATCTCCAAATATGGTACGTCCTTTCATACTTGGACGCGAATATTCTATCGAGACATCTGTCAATCCAACTACTTGCTCTACTTTAGAAAAAGGACTTGGTTGTGGAGTTTCTACTTGGGCTTCTATACCTAAAGAAATAAAGATAGCCGATACGAATAAGATAATCTTTTTCATTGTGTTTATATTTAGTCTATTAATTAGTTTACTTATAACGAAATTAACAATTACACCTATATTAAGAGTTAACAAAAACTTAAAATAAGTAATGCTATATTTGCCATCATTTCTAACGATTATGAGACGTAAATATATATCAGAGACAATAGGAACATTTGCGATGGTGTTTTGTGGTACAGGTGCTATGACCATTAACGAAATCACTGGAGGCGATGTTACTCATGTAGGTATTGCAGTAACTTGGGGTCTTATCGTAATGGCAATGATTTATGCTTTTGGGGATATATCAGGAGCGCATTTTAATCCGGCAGTTACCATCGGTTTTGCCTATGCAAAAAAATTTGAATGGAAAGAAGTCCCTAAATACATTATTGCCCAATGCACTGGAGCAATTGCAGCTAGTAGCATCTTGCTTTTTCTTTTTCCTGATAGTGAATTTCTGGGTGGTACTTTACCCGCTTTCGATAATCTACGAGCATTTGTTTTAGAATTACTACTTACCTACTTTTTAATGCTAGTTATAATTAATGTATCAACCGGATCAAAAGAAGTTGGCATGATGGCTGGAATAGCTATCGGAGGTGTAGTTCTTCTAGAAGCTATGTTTGCCGGTCCCATGACCAATGCCTCTATGAACCCGGCAAGATCATTAGGACCAGCATTATTATCAACTCATTGGGAACATCAGTGGTTATATATGATCGCACCGATCATAGGAGCACTACTGGCTGTTATGACCTGTAAACTTATCAAAGCAGACAATTGTTGTAATGAATGCTGACCACTTTATAAGCTTTATCAACATAGTCATTTTGAACATTTAAACATTAAGAATAAATTGTATATCAACTTTATTTTTTGTTTAACATTTGTTGTTTAAAGATTAAACAAAATCATTGTACCTTTAACCTGAAAATAGGTGCAAAGATGAAAATATACACACTAAGAGCAAAACAAAACCTTCCAATTTCTTTACAGGAAGCTTGGGATTTTCTTTCTGATCCAAAAAATCTAAAAATTATAACTCCTGATTATATGGGGTTTGAAATAGTGTCTGGTGCAGACAGAGCAATGTATGCTGGGCAACTCATTCAATATATTGTAACACCTGTGGCTGGAATTAAAACAAAATGGGTTACTGAAATAACCCATGTCGTTGATAAAAGGTATTTCGTAGATGAGCAGCGGTTTGGTCCCTATGCGCTTTGGCATCATAAACATTTTATTAAAGAAATTCCGGGAGGCGTAGAAATGGAAGACATTATTGATTATAAAGTTCCATTTGGTATATTAGGGCAATTAGTGCATCCATTTTTGGTAAAACCTAAGCTAAAAGAAATATTTAATTACAGAGAAAAAAAGTTACTAGAATTATTTGGTGATTTTGAGCATCAAAATGAAAAAAAAGTCGAACTGGTTTAAGTATAAAGTATGAGAAAAAATATTTTACTAATTGGCGGTAGTCATGGAATTGGATTTGAAATCGCATTAAAACTTTACAATGATCACAATATTTATATAGCTTCACGTACTTCTGAGAATTTAGGAAATTTAGAAGTAACCCATATTCCGTACGATGCCTCTACAGATGAAATTGATACATCAAAGTTACCAGAGCAAATTGATGGTTTTGTGTATTGTCCTGGAAGTATTAATCTAAAACCTTTTAAGATGCTGAGTCCAGATTCATTTCAAGAGGATATGCAAATTAATTTTATGTTTTTAATAAAAATTATGCACGCTATTCTTCCTCAGTTAAAAAATTCGGAGCAGGCAAGTTTAATTTTTTTCAGTACTGTAGCAGTTAAAGTAGGTATGCCGTTCCATACTAGCGTAGCTGCTGCAAAAGGTGCTATTGAAGGTTTTGCTAAAGCATTAGCTGCAGAGTATGCGCCAAAATTCAGAGTAAACGTAATAGCACCTTCCTTAACAGATACCCCTCTCGCTAAAAGATTACTGGGAAATGAAAAAAAGCGTGAGAAAATGGATGAGCGTCACCCACTAAAACGTGTTGGAGAAGCAGAAGATATTGCTAATATTGCTAAGTTTTTATTAAGTGATGATAGTAGTTGGATTACAGGACAAGTACTCGGCGTTGATGGAGGTATGTCTACCTTAAATATTAATTAACATATGTCCCAAAAAATAAATATATTTTGGTTTCGTAGAGATCTTAGGCTTGATGACAATATAGGATTTCTTGAAGCGCTTAAAGATGATAAACCTGTATTGCCAATTTTTATTTTTGACAGTGAAATCTTAGATAAACTTCCCAAAGACGATGCTAGACTTTCTTTTATATATGATACGTTGCAGGATATGCGTAAAGAATTGCAGGAAAATAACAGTAGCTCTATCGCTTTTTTCCACGACAAACCTATCAATGTGTTTAAAGAATTGATCAAAGATTACACTATTGAAAAAGTATATACCAATCACGATTATGAACCATATGCTAAGGAAAGGGATGAATCAATAGGCAAACTACTTAGGGATACTACTATAGATTTCAAAACATATAAGGATCAAGTAATTTTTGAAAAAAGTGAAGTCGTAAAATCGGATGGTAACCCTTATGTTGTCTATACACCATACAAAAATAAGTGGAAAGAAGAATTTGATGAATCAAAACTAACAATCCATTATACTAGTCAGTATATAGATAATTTGATTAAAAACACCCGGTTACCCAATCTATCATTATCAGATATAGGGTTTAAAAAATCGTCAATTAAAGTGCCCGAATACGTTGTTACTCCAACACTTATTGATAATTATGAAGATACCCGAAATTTTCCTGCCAAAGAAAACGGGACATCTAGACTGGGCCCTCATCTGCGTTTTGGTACCGTAAGTATTCGTAAAATGATGAAAAAAGCAATTGCCGAAAAAAACGAGATTTTTTGGTCAGAATTGATTTGGCGTGAATTCTTTATGCAAATTCTATGGCATTATCCTCATACCGAAAACAAAGCTTTCAGGTCAAAGTATGATCGTATAGAATGGAGAAATAATGAAGAGGAATTTGAAGCCTGGAAAAAAGGTGAAACTGGTTACCCTTTGGTCGATGCTGGTATGCGTCAACTTAATGAAACTGGGTATATGCATAACAGAGTGAGAATGTTGGTTGCTAGTTTTCTATGTAAGCATTTATTGATCGATTGGCGCTGGGGTGAAGCTTATTTTGCAGAAAAATTATTGGATTATGATATGTCAGCAAATGTTGGTAACTGGCAATGGGCAGCAGGATCCGGAGTGGATGCAGCACCATATTTTAGAATTTTTAATCCCACAACACAGATTAAAAAATTTGATAAAAATCACGAATATATACATACTTGGGTAAAAGATATCAATGAACTTACATATCCCCAACCCATTGTAGACCATAAAATGGCAAGAGAGCGTTGCTTAAAAGCGTATAAGGAAGCTGTTGCATAATAATCAAATTATAACATTTCTTTAAAAATATGGATAGAAGTTTTTTGTAATTTAATGGCACGTAAAACATACATAAACCAATAAACTTCAGACCAATGAAAACACAAGATGTAGCTAACCGCTTAGTGGAACTTTGCCGTCAAGGTGAAAATATGCAAGCACTAAAAGAACTGTATGCAGAGGATATTGTAAGCAAAGAGATGCCAGGAGCACCAAATGCTGTTGTTAGTGGTAAAGATGCAGTAACAAAAAAAAGTCAGGAATGGTACGCCAGCGTAGAGGAATTTCATGGAAGTGAAATTTCGGATCCAGTTGTTACAGAAAACCATTTTTCCTGTAAAATGAAGATGGACTGCACCTTTAAAAATCAAGGACGTATGCAAATTGAAGAATTAGCTGTATATAATGTTACCAATGGTAAAATAGTCGAAGAACAATTCTTTTACTCGATGCCGACACAGTAAAATAATCAAAATCGGAAAATTAATAGCTTATGTCTACCTATATCCATTTCAGGCTAGGTCTAGTTATTATTCACTACTTTTAAAACCTTATATTTTACAAAAACTTTCTTACCCTCTCTAAAGCGGGATTGCGATTATCTTTTTTCCAAATAACTGATAATGTTGCTCTTTGAGTTATTTCAGGAATTTCTAAAAACTTAACATTTAAATCAAATCCGTATTGCAGGGAAGTTGGTATAATCGCAACACCTAATCCACTCTCTACCAACTTAAAAATTGTTTGGGCGTGCACAGACTTATGAGACACAATAGGTGTAAATCCTTTATCCTCACAGATGCTCATAATTTTATCATAATAAATGGAACTATAATCAGAAGAAAACAATACAAAATGCTCTTCAGCAACCTGTGCTACGTCTTTAAAATTATCTTCATTCAAAAAATGATTTTTGGGCAATGCCAAGGAAAATGTATCTGTTTGTACTGCTTTTATGCACAAACCATTAGGCACTCTGGCCAATCGGACAAAACCTATATCCAGTTCGTCGCTTACAATAGCATTCACCTGGTCATAATTAGACATTTCTTCCAGACTAAACTGTATTTTAGGATACTCATTATCCACATGCACCAAAAGATCTGGTATTACGGTCTGAATAGCAGAACCCAAAAAACCAATTCTAACTTCACCTTCACTTCCTTTGTCAATTAATCTGGTCTGTTTTACAGTAAAATCAATATGGTTAAAAATATAGGCAATTTCTTTTTTAAGATATTTGCCGGCAACAGTCAAACTTACATTTCTTTTATTCCTAATGAAAAGTTCGGCTCCGATAATTTCTTCCATTTGTTTGATTTGCCTACTCAAACCCGGTTGTGAAATAAAAAGTCTTTCTGCCGCTTTCCTAAAGTGTAATTCTTCGGCTACAGCCAAAAAATAGGTAAAGTGACGTAACTCTAACTGATACCTCATAGTTATTAATTATTGATAAAATAAGTATTTATAGGTATTAAAAATACATATTATCTTAGTCTACACAAATATGAATGTTATATAATGTCTAATATATTATCAAAATTCCGATTTGGAGAAGATTATTTAACCAGTGGTATTGCCATCAAAATAGCATCTGGAGAAATTAAGGGAGTAATATCCAAACCTTCCAGAGAAAAAATTAGAAAAAGCCATCAGGTTGTTAAAAACATAGTGAACAAAGGTCACCCTGTGTATGGTATAAATACTGGTTTTGGTCCTTTGTGTACTACTATGATCTCAAAAGAAGAGACAAAAACACTTCAATCTAATATATTGAAGAGTCATAGTGTAGGTGTTGGTGAACCTATTGATCAGGAAATAGCCAAATTGATGCTCATCTTAAAGCTTCAGTCATTATCCAAAGGGTTTTCTGGTATATCAGAAACTACTTTAGACCGTATTCTCTGGCACATTGAGAACAATGCGATCCCTGTAGTTCCTGCTCAAGGTTCTGTAGGAGCATCTGGGGATTTAGCTCCTCTTTCTCATCTTTTCTTACCTTTAATTGGATTAGGAAAATTAGTTTATAATGGAAATCAAATAACCGCTGCTACTCTTTTTAAAGAAAAAAGCCTCGCTCCTCTAGAGCTTGGTCCAAAAGAAGGTCTTGCACTCATTAACGGCACACAATTTATTGCGGCACATGCTATAAAAGTGGTTGAAAAACTTCATGGTTGCCTTTCGCATGCAGATATTATTGGAGCGATTATGATAGAAGGGTTACAAGGTTCTGTAAAACCCTTTTATAATGAATTGCACGATTTGCGACCGTTTAAAGGTAACATTCATGTAGCGTCCAGAGTTAAATCTCTATTGAAAGGTTCGGAAATAATGGAAGATCATATCGATTGCGACCGTGTTCAGGACCCCTATTCTTTACGATGTATTCCACAAGTACATGGAGCTTCCAGGAATGCCTGGCTCCATTTAAAGGAATTAGTTGAAACTGAATTAAATTCAGTAACTGACAATCCAATAATCATAGATGAAGAGCTGACGATAAGTGGCGGAAGTTTTCACGGACAACCTTTAGCAATGGCAATAGATTATGCCTGTTTAGCAGCATCCGAAGTTGGTAACATCTCTGATCGTAGAATATATTTAGCATTAGAAGGTAATTCTCCTGGAGTTCCAAAACTATTGATGAAAGATACTGGTATTAATTCAGGTTATATGATTCTACAATACACCACCGCCGCCTTAGCCAGTGAAAATAAAGGCCTTTGTTTTCCGTCAAGTGCAGACAGTATACCAACATCTCTTGGTCAAGAAGACCACGTGAGCATGGGATCGATCGGAGGAAGAAAAGCATTAAGAGTAATCGAAAATGTTGAAAAAATATTAGCTATAGAACTACTCACTGCAGCTCAGGCTTTTGAATTTAGAAAACCAATGAAGTCAGGTATTATACTCGATGAAATTCATAAGGCAGTGAGAAAAGAAGTTTCATTTGCTGAAAAAGACCGTGTTTTTTCAGATGATATAGAAAAAGGTATTGATCTTATCAAAAGCAAAACCATCATTACATTAGCTGATAGTGTAGCTAAAAGAGAAAAACTATCCATTGAAACTAGGTTCTCCACTCAATTTGAAGTATATTAATTTATGGCAAAACACAAACTTATTGGTCCTATCTCTCAACTTGTATCTATGCATGGGTTGCCTTTAAAAGGTACCTTACAAGACAATGAACTTCCCAAAATTCTTGATGCTGGTATACTCATAGAAGGAGCATACATTCATGACATAGGAGTTTATACTGATTTAAAAGAAACAGCAGCTAGTTTTGATGCAGAAATTATAGAGTTATCATCAGATTATGTGTGCCTTCCAGGATTTATTGATGCGCATACTCATATTTGTTTCTCGGGTTCCAGAGCAAATGATTACGCAATGCGTAACTCAGGTAAATCTTATCTGGAAATCGCAAAAGCTGGAGGAGGCATATGGGACACTGTTACCAAAACAAGAATCGCCAGCCAAGAGCAATTGTGTCATGCGGTTGTAAAGAGAGCCAACCATCTTCTTAAAAGTGGAATCACCACAGTAGAGGTTAAAAGCGGGTACGGACTCTCTATAGACGAGGAGCTTAAAATGCTGAGAGCCATAAGAGAAGCTAATTTATACGTTGAAACAGATCTTATTTCAACTTGTCTGGCTGCGCATATGCTGCCCAGGGATTACAAAGGAAACCACCAAGAATACCTTTCTGAAATAGCCGCTATACTTTTTCCTATTCTTACAATAGAAAACCTGACCAATAGAATTGACGCCTTTGTTGAAGAAAGCGCCTTTTCAAAAGAAGATATAGAACCGTATCTCAGAAAAGCACAGGAAATGGGTTTTGACATTACAGTTCACGCAGACCAATTCACTCCCGGAGGCAGTGAAATAGCAGTAAAAATTAATGCAGTTAGTGCTGATCATCTGGAAGCCAGTACAGACAAAGAAATTAAGATGTTGGCAGATAGTGATGTTATATCGGTTGCTCTACCAGGAGCTTCTATCGGATTGGGGTGTGATTTTACACCTGCCAGAAAGATTCTGGATGCTGGTGGAGCTTTGGCGATTGCCAGTGATTGGAATCCAGGGTCCGCTCCTATGGGAGATTTACTCACGCAAGCATCTATTTTGGGAACTTTTCAGAAACTTAGCAGTGCAGAGGTATTGGCCGGAATTACATCTAGAGCTGCCGCTGCTTTGAAATTGGAGGACCGCGGCAAACTTGCTCCCGGAATGCTGGCAGATTTCTGTCTTTTTTCCACAAACCACTACAACGAAATCTTATATCACCAAGGTAAACTAACTCCTGCACAAGTATGGAAACGAGGAGAGGCCGTTTATAAAAAAAATTGAATCAAAGTAATATTTTGACAAACAAAAGTTTCATTAGAAATTACACGTTATCAGCATGACAACTTTCAAAAAACAAATCATCATTGGAATACCGAAAAAACTTCCGTCCAAAAAGAAGTTTGATATGGAAATAAGTAGAGCTCCAAAAAGAAAGCAAATTTTATCCATTGAAGAAAAAAAGCTAGCCCTTAGAAATGCATTAAGGTATTTTCCACCCAACTGGCACGAAGAATTAGCCAAAGAGTTTCTCGAAGAGCTCAATGAATATGGAAGGATCTACATGTATCGATTTATGCCGGATTATCGTATGTATGCCAGATCTATAGACGAATATCCCGCCAATACTAAGCAAGCAGCAGGAATTATGCTTATGATACAAAATAATCTCGACCCTGCTGTAGCACAACATCCATATGAATTAATAACGTACGGTGGAAACGGCGCTGTGTTTCAGAATTGGGCACAATATTTACTTACGATGCACTATTTATCTACGATGGAAGAAGATCAGACATTGCATATATATTCAGGTCATCCTATGGGTCTTTTCCCTTCCTCAAAGGAAGCTCCAAGAGTAGTGGTTACAAATGGGATGATGATTCCAAATTATTCCAAACCCGATGATTGGGAGAAATATAATGCGCTGGGAGTTACCCAATATGGCCAAATGACCGCAGGAAGCTATATGTATATTGGTCCGCAAGGTATCGTACACGGAACCACTATTACCATCATGAATGCTTTCAGAAAAACATTACAGCCTGAAGAAAAATCGGCCGGGAAGGTTTTTTTAACTGCAGGCTTAGGAGGCATGAGCGGCGCACAACCTAAAGCAGGTAATATCGCACAATGTATTACAGTTTGCGCAGAAGTGAATCCAGAAGCTGCTCAAAAGCGTTATGAACAAGGCTGGGTTGATGAAATTATCGACCAATTAGATAAATTAGTTGCACGTACACAAAAAGCAATACAAAATAAAGAGATTGTATCTATAGCGTATCAAGGAAATATCGTTGATGTTTGGGAGCGCTTTTATGAAGAGCATATCTACGTGCATCTGGGGTCTGATCAGACCTCATTACACAATCCCTGGTCTGGTGGCTACTATCCTGTAGGCCTTAGTTATTCAGCATCAAACAATATGATCGTTAATGATCCTGAGACATTTAAACATAAAGTTCAGGAATCACTTAGAAGACATGCAAAGGCAATTAATATGCATACCGCAAAAGGTACTTATTTCTTTGATTATGGAAATGCATTTCTTTTAGAGGCTTCACGTGCAGGTGCTGATGTGATGGCAGCAAACGAAATTGATTTTAAATACCCATCCTACGTTCAGGATATTTTAGGCCCTATGTGTTTTGATTATGGATTTGGACCTTTTCGATGGGTCTGCACCTCAGGAAATTCCAGTGACTTGGACAAAACAGATCAGATTGCATTAGAAGTTATGAGGGAAATAAAAACGAATGCACCAAAGGAAATTCAGCAACAAATGCAGGATAATATTACCTGGATCGAGGAAGCAAACCAAAATAAGCTCGTTGTAGGCTCTCAAGCAAGAATTTTGTATACTGATGCCGAAGGAAGAGCAAAAATTGCTGAGGCGTTTAATAAAGCTATCAATTCGGGGTATATAGAAGCTCCAATTGTGTTAGGTAGAGACCATCATGATGTAAGTGGAACCGATTCTCCGTATAGAGAGACCAGCAATATTTATGATGGAAGTAAATTTACAGCCGATATGGCGATCCATAATGTGATCGGGGATAGTTTTAGAGGTGCTACATGGGTTTCCATTCATAATGGCGGTGGAGTCGGTTGGGGTGAAGTCATCAATGGAGGGTTTGGTCTTTTATTAGACGGATCTGACGAAGCTTCAAGAAAATTAAAAAACATGCTTTTTTATGATGTAAACAACGGTATTTCTCGAAGAAGCTGGGCTAGAAATGAAGAGGCTGTGTTCGCGATAAAAAGAGAAATGAAACGTACACCTAAACTCAAAGTAACTGTTCCTAACTATTTAGACAATAGTGTCTTAAAAGATCTATTTTAACAAAAAATACATTTGTGTAATATTTTATACACAAGCAATATTTTACGCATGAACAATTACAAAAAAACAGATACAAATATTTGGACAGGACGGATATCTGAAGATCAATTATACCTTCATGAAAAGATAATATGTATTAATCTAGAAAACGAAAAATTACCTAAAAATAAACATATTTCTTTTGCGATATTAGGATACGCCTGTGATGAAGGAGTTCGCAGAAACTTAGGAAGAATTGGTGCAGCACTGGCCCCTGATACCATTAGAACAATAATGGCCACCCTACCAAATCATTTTGATAATACGGTTCAAATTATAGACACAGGAAACATTATCTGCAACAAAAATCACTTAGAACAAACTCAAAGTTTTACTTCACATAAAATAGCTCAAATAGTTGAAAACAAGTATTTTCCAATCGTAATTGGCGGCGGACATGATCTGGCTTATGCACATTATAATGGTCTTAAAGAAAAGATGTCAGATTCTACTATTGGAATTATTAATCTTGATGCACATTTTGATTTAAGAAAATTAGAAAACAAAGGAAACTCTGGAACACCTTTTTATCAAATTGCTGATGAGAACGATCGTTTCAAATATATTTGTTTAGGAATTCAAGAAGCATCTAATAACAGAGAGTTATTTGATACAGCTCGGCTACTTGGAGTACAATACATAGAGAATACCGATTTTACCATGCAAAATAAAGATCATGTTTTATCGATACTTAAAAAATTTATAAGCGAAGTAGACTACTTATACTTGACTATAGATTTGGATGGTTTTTCCTCCGCATATGCACCCGGAGTAAGTGCTCCTTCTCCATTTGGTTTTTCCGTAGATATCGTATTAACGGTTATTGAAGAAATCTGTAAATCTGGTAAATTGATCAGTACAGATATCGTAGAACTAAACCCCATATATGATATTGATAATTGTACTGCAAGATTGGCTGCTAGGTTGGTTTATTACCTTATGAAATTTATTTCCTCCTAAGGATTTATTATTCTATTTCGCGATTTATTTATATTTTTATACTTACTCAGTCGCATTGATGGAATCAATAGCCGTAACCTTCATTTATATTCATGCTATCTTTGGTGGCATTGCACTATTATCTGGCCTTATAAGCATTATTGGAAAGAAGGGAGGGTTTTATCATAAAAGAGCAGGAGTTGTATTTTCAATAACCATGTTTATCAGTGCTTCGATAGCTATTCCTATTACCTTATTTCCTAGCCATAGAAATCTACTTCTTCATCTTCTCTCCATTTTTACTTTATATCTTGTCGTTTCTGGTAACCGTGTACTTCAATTTAAAAAAAATCACACATTAGGAATTACAGACATATTGATTACCAGTATTATGGGACTAGTTTTTATTGGAATGATATCCGTTGGCATCCATCGTTGTGTTCATGAAATTCCTAAGAGTCCTTTATTCTTTTTTTTTGGCGGGTTTGGTATTATGGCAAGTATAAGGGATATTTCACTCTATAAGACATTTAAAGCGGATCCTAAGGCACATCTATCCAATCATATAGGCAAGATGTCAGGTGCTTATGGAGCTGCAGTTACTGCTTTTTTACTAGCGGCATTAGATTACAGCAATTTATGGGTTTGGTTATCCCCTTCTGTTATCACCTTGTTGTTTGTCATATGTTGGAGAATAAAAATTGCTAAAACTTAATTCCAACCGAAAATGATAACAATATTTTTTGCTTAATCCTCAGATAGCTAAGGATTGTTTATGAGGTTCAAAAATATTCTAGAATGTGCCTTACGCTACTTCATAATATTTTTCATTTTTTTGGCGTACCCACATCACTTCAGTTTAGAAACAATTATGATTTTTCTGGAATGTTAATTAGCGAATTAACTGGCATGAAACTAATGTTTAGTTTTTTTTGTAAGATACAAGCAATATCTATTATCATTGGTACATTATAAGTAATTCATGCGTTTCCTTTATTATCCGAGGGTACTAAGTTCCGGGCAGGCAAAGATCATCCCATTACGATGATTAATCCGTTGATCTAGCAATAGAACCACAAAACATTCATAGTATCCGATAAACTATTATATAATTTTTTAAACAAAAAAGTTACATTCTTTTAAGTCCTTTAAATCCAATTACTTTTGTATCTTCGAAAATACAGGTAGTATAAATTTCCCTTAACGAATTTACGCACTTTGATCATCTTTCGGGCTCTTATTATTAAAAGACTTTGTTTACCTACTAAAAGATATAGATGATTCATTATGATCTATGGAAGCAATTAATTTTTATCAAATATCAATTTTTCTTTTACAAGGATTCGTCATTTCCTTTTTAGTCTTATCGCTATTTCATTTTCGTAAAGTAACAGGTAATGGGTTGTTATTTACCGCTTTAGGGATGTTTCAGTTCATTCAAGTATTTACCGCCACTACGATGTATTTTGAATTATACGATGGTATTACGGTATCGCCAGGTTCTTCGTTATTATTCTCTGTTACCCTTTTTACTATTTTGATATTTTACATAAAAGAAGATGCTTCAATAACCAGAAGACTTATTTATGCGCTGGTAACGGCTAATCTTATGATCGTTATTCTTCTGCTCCTTTTAGGTATCAATTTAAAGGATTCTAATATGCATCAAGTATCATTTACGATTCTAGCGGACTTCTTTAATACAAACGTTTTTCTATTAGTCTATGGAACAATACTACTGTTTATTGATTCGATTTTATTGATTTTTATATTCGAATACATTTCCAAATACATTAAGAGCCTTTTTTTAAGGGTGTTTTTGACAATGCTAATAGTTCTTTCTTTTGATGCGGTCATGTTCAGTGTAATTGCTTTTTGGAATTCTGATAACTTCGTTAATTTTCTTATTTCAGGATTAGTATCCAAAATAACCATGAGTTTTTATTACGGAATACTGTTTACAATATATCTAAAATATATTCAGAGAGAAGTTTCTGAAAACTCATATTCGACCTTTAAAGATGTTTATCATTCCCTAACCTATCGACAAAAATTTGAAGAAGCAGAAAAGGTAATACAACTTAGCGAAAGTAGATACCAAACGCTTACTGATATTTCTCCCGTAGGAATTTTCATGACTACAGCAAATGGCAAAACAACTTTTGTAAATGAAAGATGGTGCGAAATTTCGGGATTATTGCAGCATGAAGCTATGGATGATGGATGGCTGAAAGCGGTACACCCTGAAGATAGAAAAAAACTAAAATCCGGATGGTATGACGACGCGAAAAGAAGTGATTCGTCACACGCCGAATATAGGTTTTTACGTTCTGATGGCACTATCAAATGGGTTTTAGGGCAAGCTATACCTGAATATAACGAGAAAAATGAAATCATTGGGTATGTAGGTACGACTACAGATATTACCGAATTAAAACTCTATGAAATAGAGCTGAATAAGATGAAAGACAAAGCAGAGGAAAGTGATCGATTAAAATCAGCATTCTTAGCAAATATGAGTCACGAAATTCGAACTCCGATGAACGGAATTTTGGGTTTTGCCGAATTACTTAAAGAGCCCATACTTACTGGAGATGAACAACAGTTATATATCAGTTTAATAGAAGAAAGTGGTGCTAGAATGCTTAACATCATTAGGGACATTATCGATATTTCCAAAATTGAATCCGGACAGGTAAAAGTGTATCTTTCTGATGTAAATATAAACGACCAGGTAGCATATTTATACCAATTTTTTAAACCTGAAGCAGACAGAAAGGAACTACAATTAACGTTTAATAATGAATTAGCGGATGATGTAGCGCTAATTAAAACAGATAAAGAAAAATTTAACGCCATTCTAACCAATCTGGTTAAAAACGCTCTTAAATACACTCCAGAAGGATCTATATCTTTTGGGTATAAGTTACGAGACAAATTCTTACAGTTTTATGTAAAGGATACAGGCATGGGTATTGCCAAAGATCGTCAGAAAGCTATTTTCGAACGGTTTGTACAAGCTGACATAGAGAACAATTATGCTATCGAAGGTGCAGGTATTGGATTATCTATTGCCAAGGCTTATACAGAGATGCTTGGTGGTAACATCTGGTTAGAAAGTAAAATAGATTTAGGTACTGCTTTCTATTTTACAATTCCCTACTCCAAAGCTTGATAGCAATGTTTGCTTTTAAAACACCTTCCCTCTCTTTACATTAAATTGAGCTATCTTTTATCCATCAAAAATTATGGTCTCTACCCAATAATTTCCTAATTCTGTGTATTCGATTTCTTTCATCGCTCCTACCCACGAATCAATGATAAAAACCGTATCATCATCAGTGTAACCAACGATTAACAATGCGTGAGCCATAAAACTATTATAGTTTTGCGTTCCAATAAGAATAGGGCGATTGACATCAATCAGACCTTGTATCTCGTTAAAAGTTAAAATGGGATCTTTTCCAGAAATTAAGCTTCTGTACTCGCTATGTATATAACTAAAATGGGAAGATAACTGTGGTTGTAAAGTAAATAAATCCATACCCTGATTATCGGCTTCAAACATTTGATCCAGTTTTTTTTCTGGCATATGCAACCCATAACTCTGTAATGCCATTGATAAAGCTGCTGCCCAACAATTGTTCATTCCAATCTGTTGCTCGGGGTTGATATCTAGAACCGAGGTCTTTTGTCTTTTTTCTGTTACTTCACTCATAATTTTGTTTTTTTGTGTTTATTTTAAAAGTTGGTAGTATTTGGCAAAACATAAATATCGTGATTAAAAATAAGGAAAATTAACATCATCCCATTAATAATCCGGTATGAATACACCTACAAAAATTAATTATAAACAACATACAACCAGTATCTTACAACCTTTTTTGAATCCAACTGACTATGGTCATTATCAACTTTTTTCTCTCTATGTCATTGTGAAGCTCGTGATATCCATCAGTAAAGGAAAAAAAGTCAACATATTCAGAAGATTTTGCAAACATGTAACTTGCTTGATAATCGGTTAATTGATCTGCTGTTCCGTGTGCCAGTAAAACTGGTTTTTTAAGTAATGATCCCCACTCTGTTGCCCACAAACCAGCATTCATAATGGGTATTGAAAAATTGGGGCTCACCTGATCGTGAATAAGAGGATCATTTTTATATTTCTCTACTTCTTCAGATATCCTCGAAATAGCTTTTACATCTAACCCTGAGGGCAATGTAATGGAAGGAGCTATTTTTAAAAAAAACTTCCCCATTATTATTTTCCAAGCTGGAGGTTTAAATGCTAATCGTAAAAACGGACTTGTTAAAATCGCTCCTGTGATGTTTGGATCTTTTCGTAAAACATAGTTAATCACTAAGTTCCCTCCCATACTATGGCCATACAAGAAAACAGGGAGATTTTTAGCGATCTCTTTCGCTTTTTGACAAACGATATCTATTACTTCCATTAGCGCATTGTAATCAGGGCAGTGCCCTCTTTTACCACTACTCTTACCATGTCCAAAATTATCAAAAGTAATAACACCAATATGCTTTATAAGTAACTCAGGAACTACAAAATCTCCATATCTAGAAGAATGTTCGCCCATACCATGTACTAAGAGAATTATTGATTTACACTCTTCTGGTAGCCAATATTGTCCAAAGAGCCTGTGTTCTTTAAAATTAAAATAGAATTCCTGATGTTCCATATATAAATATACCACTAAAATCAAAGTCTAGCGAAAGTGTCTCTATATATTATAATAGCCATCATCTGCTTTATTGAGCAGGTAAACAATGCCCACAAGAACCTTGTCTATAGGTAAGAATTCGTGAAACTAAAACAAATCTACACTAATTATATGGTTTTTTCCCAAACCTCTTATAAACACTGAGTATTGTTTTTACCAAATGGATTACTTCTAACTATAACTAAAAATCAAACACTTAAAATAAAAGTCGGGTGAATGACGGGGATAATACAAAGCAAATAATTGCGTCTTATCCATTTGAAAAGTATTATTGTTAGACTAATCTAAACAATACATCGATGAAAAGAATACTAAAATATATTGGATTTGTAATCGTTTGTAAATTGATATGGATCACTCTTATCTTTTTAGCTACTATACTTGGTTGGTATCATCAGCCAATTACTCATCAAAATACAAATCAGGATTTTTTAGAAGCTTCTAAAAAAATAATCGATAAGGAATTTGTTGGCAACCTTGCTTTAGTACTGTTTGAAAAAGGTAAGGTTGTAGACCGTTTATTCTTATCGAATGGAACCCCTGTAAACCAGCAAACGGTTTTTCAGGTAGCATGCTTATCTAAACTGGTTTCTGCTATTGGAATAATGAAATTAGTAGAAGATGGCACACTTGATTTAGATACCCCGGTAAATCAATATATAAGTAGATGGAAACTTCCTCCTAGTTCATTTGATAATGACAAGGTTACGATAAGGCGTTTACTAAGTCATACCGCGGGACTTACAGATGAACTAGGATATTCTGGGGTCGAATTCGGAAAAGAAACTCAAAATATTGAAGCATCATTAACAAAAGCTTCAGATGCTGATGATGGCTCTAATGGAGAGGTAAAAGTCGGTATAGCGCCTGGAATTCAGTTTAAATATTCTGGCGGAGGTAACACCCTACTCCAACTTATAATATAAGAAAACAGCCGACAATCTTTTAATAATTTTATGATGGAGAATATATTCAAACCATTGCAAATGAATCATTGCTGTTATGAATGGAAAGATTCTTCTAATCATAATTTGTGCGAATTTTATCACGAAGATGGTACGCCTGCGAAACATTATGTATACACTTCTCAAGCAGCTACTTCCCTCTACACCTCTCTATCTGATTTAGAATTGTTTTTTAAATTTTACTCAAAAGGAGAAAACAATGAACCTATAGGAAGAAACATTCTAAAACCAGAGACTCTTAGGATGATGAGAAAACCTCATGCCAAGGTCTTGGGAGAAGATATTTGGGGGTTAGGCACAATGTTGTATACACCTCCTGAGATTAATGATTTTATTATTAGGCATGATGGAAATAGTACACCTCCTATTAATACTGCGTTTCGCCTAAACCCAAGTAATGGCGATGGTATTATAATTTTAGAAACCGGACATCCGATACTAGCAACAAAACTATCAAGTGAATGAGTATATTGGAAAACTGGAAAAGTAGACACACTTTTATTTGCAATATTACAAGAAAAAATGATGCTGATGATGGTCATTGGGAGTTTAGCGATTATCATATTCGCAGTAGATTTTGCTGTTTTTAGGAGAAAAAAGAGTAATCGCTCGAAAAACTAAAACCCCTTCACACAAAAAGAAGAGTTTATAAAGTTATGTAGCTTATATTTATTATTAAAACAATTAGGGAAATTTTAATTTTCTCAAAAAACTTTTATATTCGCGGATTACAAAAGTAACATACGCCCCAAAGATATGTTTAAAAATCCCTTTTCCTTCTCCGGAAGGATACGCAGGTTGGAATATGGCCTTACCTATATCATATTCATGGCTTCCTTTTTTTTAGTAGGAGCTTTTACCGAAATAGTTCCGGAAGTCGAATCCATTATCGTATTAATGATTATACCTTCATACTGGTTTTTAATAGCACAAGGTGCTAAACGGTGTCATGATCTCGGTAATAGTGGTTTTTATCAGTTGATTCCGTTTTACGGACTTCTTATGATTTTCGGAGAAGGAAATCACGGTACTAATAAATATGGCTACAATCCAAAAGAAATTGATGCTCCTATCATTAAACGAGAACCTTTTAAGCTAAAAACACCATTACCACCAGGAAAATCAACCACAGATATCCTGATCGAAGTGCTATGTTTTGCATTATTAAATACATTACTTATCCAACTTTTTAATAATTACGTGGAAAAGGAATTCATTAGAATATTGAGTATATTTCTTTCTATTCTGGTGTGTTACTTTTTGTTACTTATACTTACCAATAAGAAACATCCGCTGCCAAAACTAACTCCATATCTATTTAGGCAACGATTCGCCTACTCCGCGATGCTTTCATTAAGTATTTACTTATACAATCTTACATTTAATTACTATACATTTGAATTAGAAAACATCTTTTATTCGATTTTCATAATAGTTGCGCTACTGGGCATTACTTATATTCCGCTTGTACTCTATAAATCAATTTTTAAAGAAAGAAAGGAGGAAATTAAAGATGAAAACTAAACACTATCTCTATACTTCCCTATTCTTATTCTTTTTAATATTTACTGTAGGCTATGTAAACAAAGTTGAACTCAGAGATATCCTTAAATGGTCTGATCGTCCAGTAAACTGGTTAGATTTTCAGCAAGTGGATCAAATTGATGACGAATTTGATGCTACAATATTTTCAAATATATATTGCCCAAACAGTATTGATTATGATACGCCGCTGGTATATGCTTTTATGGATCCTAATCAATCTAAAAGATTAAAAGATTCGGTGCTTGACCCTCAATTATTAAAACACGAACAGTATCATTTTAACATCACAGAATATCACGCACGTTTATTACGTAAACAAATTGTGCAAAGAGGAGAGGAAAACATTTCAACAGCTGCGCTTCAAGTTTTATATGATCAATATGACCAAGAAAGAGCAAGCATGCAATTCGAATATGATGATGTTTCTAAACATAACGTAGATTTCAAAAAACAACGGTATTGGGAATTAAAAATTGATGACTTATTACGCCAAACGGCCTACTACAAAAACCCAAATGTTTTTAGCTATTACAACTACACAAAACAAAGTACTGAATACTATAAACATGTTTATCATACATTAGACCATCAAATTTTGACTTCATACCCAACTAGTGAAGTAGATCATATTAAAGGCGACTGCTATAAGGTAGTACGCAATGATGGTGAAGTCGTAGTTGAATATTATAAGGATGGAGAACTAACTAACGGAGGAATTTTTAAAACAGCAATCACCAAAATCAATACACTGGATGAAATCAATACCGAAATACGTTATTATAATAAAGATCTAACTCTAAATACTATTTCTAAACGGTCTATTGTCAAAACAGTGCGGAACGAAAATAATGACATAATTTCTTCCTATTATGACGCTAATGATAATCCTGTAGTACACAAGTCCATACACAAAACGGTATGGAAATATGACCCAAAGACTAAAAAACGGTATTCTACATATTATGATATTCATGGCAACTCCACGACAAATAACGATCTTGTTTTTCATGAAAAAAGGGAGTTTGACAATCAGGGAAGAACTATAAAAATAGCCAATTTTGATTCAGAACATAAGCCAATGAATGATAAGGATTATGTTGCTATCTATAACTATGTTTTCGGTGAAACCCACAAAGTAAAAAGAGCGAGGTTATATGATAAAGATGGAAGTTTTGCTATGCATATAAACGAATATAATATGCATTATACCTATGACGAAAGAGGCAATTTAATAAAATTTGTTAATCTGGATCAAAATGGAGATCAAACTGAGAATAATGAAGGGATTTGCATTTATAAATATTCTTATGACATACAAGATAATTACACAAGTGTTAAGAGATACAACGCAGCAGAGTTACCTGTTATAGGAAATGATGATTATTTTATGCAAGTATGGGATTACGACTATAAAAACAGAATTGATTTTACTGCTAAGTATTACGATGGTTACGTACTTGCGTTTGATAATAATAGAAATGGTGCAACAAAATATGAATACATAAATGATTCTACTTATCTAGTTTTAAATGTTGATGCTTATGATACCATCTTTGAAAACGATTTTGGATTCGCCATAAGAAAACAACATAAAAATGCAAAAGGTGAAATTGTAAAAGAGATATTTCTAGACAAACAAGAATGCTTTGCTTTATCTGCAGATGGGGTAGAAATCCATGAATATGCTTATAATAAAAATGGCAACGTTATTCAGGAAACCAGATTAGATTCGTTAGGTAAGTCAAAAACATATAGTTTTGATATATCAACAACACGTTGGGAATATGACAGCCATAATAACAAGACGAAAACAACTTACTATAATGCAGAAGAAACATTAGCCAATGCCCGTCAAAATGTTTCATATCATTTTTTCACCTATAATAAAGACAACCTTATTATAGAGCGTACCAATTATGATAAAAATATGAAGCCTACTTTGTTAGATGGTGTTTTTAGAACAACGTATTTTCCAAACATCTTTGGTCAAGATACACTTGTAAAGGAATTTAATACCAAAAATAAACTTATCAAAGGAGTCAGTATAACACGTTATGCATATAATCAATATGGCAAAATAATGCGTCAGACCTATTATAATTCTAAAAATCAAAGAACATCTTATAATAGCATAAGTACGATTGAATACCTTTACGATCATAGACAACGCCATATTGGCAGTAAGTATTATAATATCTATAATCAACCGACCCATGACGAAAATGGTATTTTTCACGAAAAACAAACTCTTAATACTGCTGGAAACATAACTTCTTACGAATATTTCAATAAAAAAGGCCTCCCAACAACCGGACCCTATGGATACCATAAGGTCAACTATGAATATAATGATTCTGATATGTTAGTTAAGGAAAGTACTTATGGAATCGATCTTACGCTTACAAATGATGATGAAGGGATTGCAGAATATGAATACAAACGCTTAGCTTCGAGTCTTATTGGCAAGGTCACCTATTATGATCAAAATGGCAATCTTACAGAAAACAGTGATGGTATAGCAGAAATAACCTATGAAGATACTATGAATGGTTTACATTTTTTAGATAAACAGTTTAATGCAAAAGGGGAAGAAATAAACAATGATATTGAGGAATAAAAAGGTGGTTTGATCACCTCTCAAACATCAAAGAAACAAACTCCGCCACACAAGCAGGTTTATTACCACCTTCTATTTCTACCGAGCAGTCCCAAGTAATTTTTAGCCCGTTTTCTGCGTAAGTTTCAATGGTTAGGATACTACTATGTAGTCGCAATTTACTATCGACCAATACTGGGTGTGGAAAACGAACTTTGTTCAATCCGTAGTTTACACCCATCGCTAAACTTTCTATATGGATCAAATCCATCAACATTTTGGATATCAATGATACTGAAAGAAATCCGTGGGCAATTGGATTTTTAAAGGGAGATTCTTTTTTAATACGCTCGAGATCAACATGAACCCATTGATAATCCTGTGTTGCTTCTGCAAAGGAATTGATCATATCCTGTGTGACTTGCAACCACTCGCCTATTGGTAATGATTTTCCTTCATGAGTTTTAAATTCTTCAAAGTTTTTACACATTAGTTGATTCATGACTTTATATTTAATAAATTAATATCAGTACATTTAACTCCCTTTCACTCCTTGAAAAATATTCAACACTACAAAAAAACCCTCTAAATCTTATTTCATAGGTATCCCTTGTACTTAAAAACAACAAAAAACACCAAATGAACCGTTGTAAATTTTATCTGGATATTCCTCCGTCAATCGTTAAGCAAATACCAGAAACATAAGAAGCTTCATCTGAAGCCAAATACAAATATCCATAGGCGATATCGATTGGTGTTGCAGCTTTTTTCAACGGAATCTGAGATTTGATTCCTGCAAGATGTTCTTTTGGAATCTGCTCTGTCATTTCTGTCAACGTAAAGCCTGGTGCTAATGCATTGGCTGTAATTCCGTATTTTCCTAATTCCATGGTCCAGGTTTTAGACATGGCAATCACTCCGGCTTTGGTTGCTGCGTAGTTGGTTTGTCCAAAATTACCACGCAATCCCACATTTGACGCTGCAGAAACAATACGTCCATATCCTGCTTCTTTCATATATTGTGAAACCACCTGAGTACATAGAAACACACCTTTTAGGTTTACATCAATCACTGCATCCCACTCGGCTTCACTCATTTTATGAAGCGTGCGATCTTTCGTAATACCAGCATTATTGATTAAAATATCTATGGCACCATACTTTTTATAAATTCTCTCTGCTTCAGCCGCTATCGCTGTCTTATCAGTTACTGAGATAGTTATAAATTCTGCAACCTGACCATTTTCGACAATAGCTTTAGCAACATGGTCTCCTTCGGGCAACAAATCCCATATAATCACTTTGGCTCCTTCTTGAGCAAACAACTCTGAAATTGCTTTACCTATTCCTCTGGCACCACCAGTAATGATCGCTACTTTATCTTTTAATCTCATATTGAATATTATTTACCTAATTCTGCAGCATCATACTAAGTCGCCTCTTGAGGAAACTAAAGTTGATAACTGATAGGTTTATTTACCTTTTGAAATGATTTAAGAACACTGAATCACAACTTTACCTCGTACTTTTCGGCTTATCATCTCTTCCAAAGCATCGGGAGCTTCTTCTAGTGCATATAATTTGTGAATATGTGGTTTTAGTTTTCCTTCTTCCAGCCATTTCATTAGTTGCATCGTATTTTCCATATTTTTCTTAGGAGTTTTCATTGCAAAATTACCCCAGAATACACCAACAATAGAACAACCTTTTAGAAGTGTAAGATTTAAAGGTATTTTAGGAATATGACCTGCTGCAAAGCCTATAACAAGATATCTTCCCTCCCAAGCTGTACCACGTAAAGCAAATTCTGAATAATTGCCACCCACAGGATCATATACCACATCAGCACCTTTACCATCAGTTAGTTCTTTGATTCTAGATCTTAAATCCTCCGCTGTATAATTAATAACCTCATCAGCTCCATATGTTTTACATAACTTCAGTTTTTCATTAGAAGAGGCGGCAGCAATTACTTTAGCTCCCATCAATTTGCCTAATTCTACTGCTGCAAGTCCTACACCTCCTGATGCGCCCAAAACTAACAACGTTTCTCCTTCTTTTAATTTTGCCCTATCTTTTAACGCGTGGTATGATGTACCGTAGGCAATCATGAAGGATGCTGCAATAGGAAAATCCATTTGTGGTGGTTTTTTAAAGCAAACATTGGCGGGCACAGCGACTTCTTCTGCATACCCACCTTGCATGACAAAACCAAAAACCTCATCACCTATTGCAAGATGGGTTACCTCTGATCCTACTGATTTTACAATACCTGCAACATCACTTCCCGGAGTAAAAGGCAGCTCTGGTTTAAACTGATACAAACCCTGAATAATCAACGTATCTGGGAAATTGACTCCACAAGCTTTAACTGTAATTATTACTTCATTTTTTTTTGGTTTTGGACTTTCAATATCTTCTAATTCTAAATCAGATGGAGGTCCATATTTTTTGCATATTATCGCTTTCATCGTTAGCTTTTGAGTTTTTATGTGTGAGTTATATAAATACGTTTCTTTTATTTTGAGCAGAGTCAAGAAATACATGATTCATCATTCTTTTTGACTCATTTCCATATGACCGAGATTAATAAATCCAAATACTTTTACAGACTCAGATCTATTCTTCAATAACCTTCAGGACTAATTTTCCCATTTTATCACCAGAAAATAAACGTAAAAATGTTTCGTGGAAGTTTTCAATACCTTCATAAATATCTTCTTTACTTTTAAGCTTTCCCTGGGCTAACCAACCTCCCATTTCTTTGGCTGCTTTTCCATAATCTTTGGAATAATCCATAACAACCATTCCTTGCATCGTTGCACGGTTTACCAATAATGACAAGTAATTTTTAGGTCCTTGCACATCTTTCTTGTTATTATATTGAGAGATAGCTCCGCAAATCACAATTCGTGCATGCATACGAAGTCTTGATAATGCAGCATCCAAAATTTCTCCACCAACGTTATCAAAATAGACATCAATACCTTTTGGGCACTCACGTTTTATAGCTTCATAGATATCTTCAGATTTATAATCGATTGCACCATCAAAACCAAGTTTATTCTTTATATAATCACATTTATCTTTTCCTCCTGCGATTCCGATAACACGACAACCTTTGATTTTTGCAATTTGTCCCACTACACTTCCAACTGCTCCGGCGGCTCCTGAAACCAGCACCGTATCTTCTTCTTTAATTTTTCCAACTTCTAAGATTCCGAAATATGCTGTCATTCCAGGCATACCTAAGGTGCCAATATATACTGGTAAAGGTGCTAAATCGGCATCAACTGCATACCAATTATCTCCATTAGTAACAGCATATTGTTGCACACCTCCCCAACCGGTTACATAATCTCCTTCTTTAAACTTGGGATGATTATTGGATTTTATCACTTTTCCGATAGAGCCTGCACGCATCACGTCATCCAGCTCTACAGGTTCTATATAGGACTTGCCTTCACGCATCCAGCCTCTCATTGCCGGGTCAAGTGAAATATAATGATGCTTAACTAATATCTCTCCTTCAGCGGGTTCAGGAATTGGATTGTCGTGTAGTCCCCAAGTGTGTTTGTCCGGTAATCCTTCCGGGCGGCTTTTTAAGATGATTTGCTTATTCATTGTGTACTGTTTTATTTGTTTTTTAATGAGTTATTTTCTAAGTAGTTCCTAATTTACGCTTTATTTCTATCGTTATTTTGGTTTCCATCATAGTGCAATGGTTCAATATAAGTTCACCTTTTTGAGACTTCTTTCATACGTTCTAAATCTTTACAAAATTTACTTGGTACTTACAATCTCAGAATTGGTTTCTGATTTTGGTTAAACCACTTCTAAGTCAATGCAATGAGCTCCTATTGTTTTCTTTATATTATAATAGAATATCTCTAAGATTTTAGGCTAATTTTATAAATAATTCTATATGCTATAAGGATGTTCCTCCATCTAAAGTAATCGTTTGCCCTGTAATAAATTTGGTACTGTCTGAAGCGAGCCAAACAACTGCCTCTGCTATTTCTTCTGCCAACCCATATCGTTTCATTGGGATCACACTTTTTAGCATTTGATCCATATCTGGTCGTACTGATAACAATTTACTTAATAAAGCAGATTCTGTATATCCAGGACATACTGCATTAATTCTTATATTTTTTGTTGCGTATTCTAAAGCTGCAGATTTTGTCATTCCGACCACTGCAAATTTGCTGGCGCAATAAGAAAGATTGTTTAAAGAAGCTTTTAATCCCGCTAAAGATGCGATATTAACTATATTTCCGTGTCCTTGCTTCATCATTTGTTGTAATGCTAATTTCATACAATAAAACACTCCAGTTTGATTTACTGCAATAACACTATCCCAATCGTCCAGCGTATATTCGGCAGTTTTGGACATGTTTTTTGGACCTATTCCGGCGTTGTTTACGATAATATCCAATTGTCCAAATTGTTCTGTTGTTTTAGCTACTAATTGTTCTACTTCTTCAAATTTAGCTACATTGGCTGCAATAACAATTGCTTTTCCACCTTCATTATTAATATCATCTGCAATATACTTTGCCTTCTCTTCTTTGATATCAGAAACCACAACAGTTGCTTGATGTTTTGCAAAATGTTTTGCGGTAGCTGCTCCTATTCCCGAGCCTGCTCCTGTGACTATAACTATTTTATTCTTTACTTGCATAAACTTATTTAAGTTGGTTATTCCTTATTATTTTGACGTACACATAATCAATCTGGAATCCGCTAAAGCACGGCTACGCATTTCTGCCGGATATTCTTTTTTAGTAATCATTTCTATAAATTCTTGCTTACTTTCATATTCGACTATAAGTATTTTATCCCATTCTACAGTATTTTCAGGACCAATTAAACCAAATATGGGTTTCCCTTGATATACCACTTTAGCTTTTGTCTTTTGAAAAAAAGGTATGATCGCATTCATATATTCTGCATACGCTTGGGCTCCGGTGGTTCCTGTTTCTTTTACGTTCTCTTTAAATTTTAATAAATTAATCATCTGAAAAGAGCCATCGATCGGTAACTCCATAAAATCATGAAACTGTTTTTGAGTAATTCCTGTATATGTGATATCCATACTGGTTGTTTTTATAATCTGATTTCCGTAAGCCCTTCATATTGCTTAAGGATTGTGGTATAATGCTCTTTTAAATTACGTAATATAAAATCAAAAGGTACATCCTCAAAATGACCGTAGTCCTCGATATATTCCATGAAAACACCTCCGTCATTATCATATTCCTGAAACATAGAATCTTGTTCTCCATCAAACTCCAGTGGTGCAACATTGCATTTTTCGCATAATGCCTTATTAAAAGCAGGTGATGCTTTCAGCCATTTCCCATCTAGGTAAACATTAATCATACCGTGCGGCGTTAATTCATTAGTGCCAAACTTTTCTATCAATCGTTCTACTCCTATATGATTCTTTACTTTAGCCAGATGAATTCTAGCTGGTATCCCTAACCCTCTTAGACAGGCAATCAAGAGTATTGATTTATCGAGGCAATGCCCACTATTTTTCTTAGCTATAGTACTTGCTTTATATGCTTCTTTTTTAAGACTTATGTGATAGGGATCATAGCGCCAGTGATCCCTAACCTTAAGATATAACAGTGTAGCTTTTTCTTTATCTGTTAGGGTGTCTCTATTAAATTCTACAATGAGATCTTGGATTTCATCGGTTTCATAATCAAAATAGAATGTTTCAGTTACATAGTCCATTGTATTATTTTTAATCTATTTTCTTTTCTTGAATAGCTTGCCACGCTAAATTACAAAGTAACGCTGCTGCTTTATTTAATTGAGCAAAACGAGGGTCTTTAGTTAATCCTTTTTGATATCGATAATAAATCTGTTGCGCAATCACGGCAATCTTAAAAAGCCCAAAAGCATAATAAAAAACAAGATGATCAACCGCTCTTCCACTTTTTTGCTCATATAACGTAACCATCTCACTTCGGCTCGGGTTTCCTTCCATAATTGTTGGTGATGGGATCCCTTTTTGAACAAATTCGTGATCAGTACTCATGGTCCAATACCCTAAAGAAGTTCCTAAATCCATCAATGGATCACCAAGGGTAGCCATTTCCCAGTCTAATACTGCACTTACCTCTTTCCAGCTATCATCTTTAAAAACCACATTATCATACTTAAAGTCATTGTGAACGAGACTATAGCTATATTTTTTAGGTTGATGTTCTTGCATCCAAGTCATTACTTTTTTTGAAGCTGGCACATCATCAATGGCCGCCTTGAGGTATTGTTTCGACCAATTTTCAACTTGCCGCTCTACATACCCTTCAGGTTTACCCAGACCTCCTAGTCCTACTGCTTCATAATCTATATGATGAAGTTCTACAAAAGTATATAACCAAGTATCTGCAATTGTTTTAAAATTACTTGCAGAAATATTCCTTTTTTTGGCCTCTTGAGCATTTAGAATAATACCATCTACCTTTTCCATGATATAAAAAGGACAGCCTAAAATATTTTTGTCCTCTGTATAAGCAAACATTTTAGGTACTTTGGGAAATGCTTTATACATCCCTGATTGCACAGTATACTCACGACCCATATCGTGACCTCGTTTTATTGCTCCAAAGGGAGGACGGCGTAATACATACGCTTTATCTTCTATTTTTAATAAATATGTGAGATTAGAATATCCATGCGCATATTGATCCACTTGCAAACTGCTCTGATCATCACCAATCAATCCTTCTTCGTACAGGAATGATTTTAAGTTCTTTTCGTTTAATTCTTCACCTTTGCGTACGTTTTGCATATTTATTCTGAGTATTTTTTAATTACACTTTTTCCTAACTGGTACATATGCACTTCATCCGGACCATCTGCTAAGCGTAACATTCTGGCTGCAACAAAGAAATGTGCTAATGGTGTATCGGGTCCTACTCCTTTTCCTCCATGTACTTGCATAGCTCGGTCAATTACTTTTAACGCCATGTTAGGCGCTACGATCTTGATCATTGCAATTAAGTTTTTGGACGTTTTATTCCCTAACTTATCCATTTTATCTGCTGCCGAAAGTGTCAACAATCTTGCTTGTTCAATTTCACATTGTGACTGTGCTATTTCTTGACGGATACTGCTATAATCTTTGAATGCTTTTCCGAAAGCAATACGTTCTGCGGCGCGTTTAGACATTAATTCTAAGGAACGTTGCGCCATACCAATCAAACGCATACAGTGATGGATACGTCCTGGTCCCAATCGTCCTTGTGCAATCTCGAAACCTCTACCTTCGCCTAGTATCAAATTCTCTTTCGGAACTCTTACGTTATCTAAAACGATCTCCGCATGACCTTCTGGAGAATCATAGAATCCAAATACCGATAAAGGCCTAATAATTTTTAACCCAGGTGTATTCATCGGGACCAATATCATACTTTGCTGTTGATGTCTTGGGGCATTGGGATCAGTTTTACCCATTACAATAGCGATTTTACAGTCAGGATTCATGCCACCAGAAGACCACCATTTGGTACCGTTAATAACATACTCGTCGCCATCTTTTATAATAGAAGTCTCGATATTTGTTGCATCCGAGGAAGCAACCTGAGGTTCTGTCATTAAAAAGGCAGAACGGATATTTCCATTCATTAAGGGTTCTAACCATTGTTTTTGATGTTCTTTAGAGCCATATTTGGCTAAAACTTCCATGTTTCCAGTATCAGGAGCGCTACAATTAAATATTTCTGACGACCATAAAATACACCCCATAAATTCTGCTAAAGGTGCATACTCCAGATTTGTCAATCCCGGACTTAAGTCTCCATAACCTTTTGGTAAAAACAAATTCCACAGACCAGCCTCTTTTGCTTTTTTTTTCAGGTCTTCCATTCCTGGCCAAGACTTCCATCGGTTATCGGGATTGTAGAGAAAAGTATTTACCTCTTCTTCAACTGGAAAGATATGTTCTTCAAAAAAAGCCGTAAGCTTTTGTTGGAGTTTTATCATTTTTTCTGAATAATCAAAATTCATGTGTATCTATCTTGTGATATATTGACTATACAGTCAAATAATATTTAGTTTACTATTGTATTGGTAATTACCCGGAAATCATATAACCTCCATCTGCATTGTATACGCTTCCGGTCATATAGGCACCTGCTTCTGATGCTAATAAACATACCATTCCGGCCATTTCATCAGGCATTCCCATACGGGCAGTTGGTAAAGTTTTTTCTATCTTATTCAGTAACTTTTCATTTTGCCATAGGGCTGCACTAAATTTGGTTTTAATCAATCCGGGACATAAAACATTGGCACGAATTCCATACTGACCCCATTCTTTAGCCTGATTCTTTGTAAGCATCAATAAAGCAGCTTTACTCGTACTATATAATCCTAATCCTGCACCAGGATGCAGTGCTTCTACTGAAGCAATATTAATAATACTGCCACCACCGCGTTGTTGCATAGAAGGTAAAATAAGATTAGACAATATCCATGGTGCTTTTACATTAATGTCCATGATTTTATCAAACACTTCCTCTTCTGCATCTTGGATAGGACCATACACCGGATTGATTGCAGCATTATTGACTAAAATATCTATTCCGCCATAATGTGTTATTGTTTTTTGGACAAGCTTTTGCCGTTGCTCTGTTTTGCCAATATGACAAGCAATACCTATTGCTTCTAAACCTGCATTTTTGAAATCGGTTGCCACGTTATCCACAGCTTCCTGACTTCGACTACTAATAACTACTTTGGCCCCGTGTTCCGCTAATCCTTGTGCTATTGATTTTCCGATTCCCTTGCTAGAGCCAGTAACAATGGCGACTTTTCCTTCTAAATTGAATGATTGTTTTATACTGTTCATTAGGTTGTTAATGAATTAATATTATGATGATAAAAATTAGTAAATAATTTGATAGATTAATTGAAAACTTCCTTCTCTCCAGCGATAGTTAATGCTTCCTCATCCATTAAAATCTCTGCGAGACCACTGGTTTTTGGTAATTCATATCTAAAATAGAATTTCATAGCATGAATCTTACTTTCATAGAAATCTTCAGAATAGGTCTTCTTCCCGGTGATGATCGCTTTTTTAGCATTACAAGCCATATCTAACCATATCCAGGCAATCGTAATATTGCTAAAGAATTCCATAAATGGTGTAGCATCAGACAGAAAACGTTCATAGTCTCCGTTTTTTGCAAAACCTACCAAGAAACCAATTACCTTCTGAGTTAATAATAATTTTTCACCAAGGGTATTGGCATATCCTTTTAGATCATCAAATGATGAAGCTAATCGTACCGTTTGCATTATTTCGTTATTCAGTAATTCTAGAGCTTTTCCATTTTCCATTAAAAGTTTTCTTCCTAATAAATCCTGAGATTGGATTCCTGTTGTACCTTCATATATTGGAAAAATACGAATATCCCTATGATATTGTTGTAAAATGAAGTCTGAACAAAATCCATAGCCCCCCAATACTTGTAATCCATTAGAAACCGCGTGTGCCCCCATATCAGATGGATACGTTTTAACCATGGGTATTATTAATTCCAGTAATAAGGAATACTTTTCTTTCTCGTCTTTATCTTGGAGTGTTTCTTTAAAATCATAATATTTTGAAGCTAAAAGCACTAGACTTAATGAACCTTCTGCTATTACCTTTTGTAGTAATAACATTCTTCGCACATCGGGATGATTGATAATAAGAGTTTGCCCTTGTTCAGGATCTTTTTTACCAGTACTGGCTAATTTTCTGCCTTGCGGGCGTTCTTTTGCGTATTGTAATGAAGCTTGATAAGCAGCTGTAGCAATTGCCGCTGCTCCTCTTCCTACTGCAATACGAGCACCGTTCATCATCAAAAACATATATTTTAAACCTTGATGCAGTTCTCCTACTAACCACCCTTTACAATCATCCGCATCGCCAAAACCCAAATGTGTGGTGCAATACCCTCGTTGCCCCATTTTTTGAAAATCCGCAACTGTGGTTACATCATTAGCAACCAAACCGCCATTTCCATCTGGTCGTTTTTTAGGTACAATAAATAGAGATATTCCTTTTGTTCCTGCAGGTGCTCCTTCAATACGTGCTAACACGAGATGCACAAAATTCTCTGCATATTGATGATCACCACCAGAGATAAAGATTTTCTGTCCTAAAATTTTATAAGAACCATCTTCTTGTGGTGTTGCTTTGGTTACCACATCAGATAAGGAACTACCCGCCTGTGGTTCAGTAAGACACATAGTCCCACCCCAATCTCCCGAAAGCATTTTGGGAACATATGTATCATTCAAATCTTTATTGGCAAAATGAACGATTAATTCTGCTGCGCCAAGTGTTAATCCAACATAGCCAGGTAGATGATTATTTGCTGCTTCTTGAATAAAAGCAGATGCTGTATATAGCATCATCGGCAATTGCAATCCTCCAGCTTCGTAATCAAAAGTACCAGAAATGAGTCCCATCTCGCCACCTTTTTTCATCATTACTTCTACTTGTTTATGTACAACTACCCCACCATCTTTATGATACGCAGGTTTTTCGTCCATTTCTTTGAAATATGGAAACAATTCCCGGTCAGAAAATTCTTTAACAGAATCTAAAAATAAATTTAGGGATGCCTCATCGTGATCTGCAAAACGCTCTTGCTGTAAAATCTCTTCTAGTTGATGAACATCATATAAAAGGTATTTTAGGGTATCTATATCTACATATTTTTTGGCCATTGTGAGAAGTTTTAAGAAGATGATTATTAACAATACAATAAATTTCGTGAATATTTAAGAAATTCCCATTAAACTGGTTTAATAAAAATTGATTTTTAGGATATTCTTTGGTTTTTACAGAAAAACAACTGTATAGATTATAATTTTTAAGAAGAACATCGAAACCTCCTAACTCCGCTCAAAATGACAAAGGATACAGTAATTAAATTAGCTATTGTTCACTTAATCTTTTACGGATTTTAGAAAGCCCCACTGGTGTTAATCCTAAATAGGAAGCGATAAGATATTGTGGCACCCGTTGAAAAAGGGATGGTCGTTTCTCGAGCAATTGTAGATATCGTTCCTGATTAGATAGGTTTTTGATTCGTTTGATTCGTTGAAAATTATTGATAAATGCTTTTTGCATAGACAATCTTCCAAAACGTTCTAAGGCATGTGAATGGTTAAAAGCTTTTAAAGCGTCTGTTTTTGAAATGGTATAAACTATGGTATCTTCTGTGGCTTCTAAATAAGATTCAGAAGGAATTTCCTGTATATAGGGATACAAGTCTGTGAAAAAAGAACCTTCTGTAAAAAACTCCATGACCCTAGTAACTCCTTCTTCTATAGAATAAAAGGTGACACAGCCTTGTTTCATAAAATAAAAATTCTGAAGGTACTGACCCGGTCGTACTATGAATTCTCCTTTTATAAAAGTCTCTTTCCTATAAAATTGCAATCCATACTCCATATCAGAATCACTAATAGGTGTAAAGGAGCGTATTTTTTGTTCTAAATCTTTCAAGATATTGGGCTGTATTAGCGAAAGAACAAAATATTTAGGTATTGGGCAAGCGTGATAAAAGTTATAATTCAGATTATAATATTGTTTTTGTTATTTAATCATATTTAGATAAACCAATCCGTCACATCATCTTACACCAAATATACTCTTAAGGTTTCGTGGAACAGAAGTGTATAAAAAAAGAGATTGCTTATGGGATCAATCTCTTTAAACATTCATTAACTACACTAAACAATTTATTATTTACGGATCGCATAACTGGATGCGCCGGGAAGGTCTTTTAAGAAATCTAAAACATTTTTTAAAATAAAATCGATAGAAGAATAAAACTGATTCATGACGGTGTGATGTAAGATTAAACTATAGTAAATATGCTAAGTTATTAACATATAATCAACAATTTAAGATAAGTACTATTAATAACTATACATAAAGCATCATTAACCGATTAAAAACATTAAATTTTTGCAGATTAATAACAATAAGTCTTTTTGTCCTACAAAAAATGTTAATAACCCAAACAAAATTATTAAAAACACATCCTTGATAAACAAAAATTTGTGAATAACCTTGGTTATGAACAAAATTGAGGAAGAAAAGCTCAAAAAACTGCATTATATTGTTGATTACTATAGAATAGTATCATATCGTTAGGGAATTAGGTTTCAAAACAGTACAAAAAAGTTTAAATACATTATTCCATAGTCCAATGATAAAAAGCACTGGAATATTTTTCTATTAACTGTACCTTTGTTGGATGTCAAAAACACCAAAAAACCAGCAGCTTATTTTACAAAAGCTAGGGATCGAAAAGTTAAATCCTATGCAGGAAGAAGCAAAACTAGCAATTTCTTCTAGCGATAATGTAATATTACTATCTCCAACAGGAACGGGTAAGACCCTTGCCTTTCTACTACCAATTATCGATCATTTAGATCCTGATTGTAATAACATCCAGACGTTGATTTTAGTGCCATCCAGAGAACTTGCCATACAGATCGAGCAAGTGGCTCGAGATATGGGAACCGGTTACAAAATCAACGCCGTATATGGAGGTCGATCTGGATCACAGGATAAGTTAGACCTTAGGCATCGCCCTGCAATTCTTATTGGAACTCCTGGAAGAGTTGCAGATCGTTTGCGTAGAGATAATTTTTCGGTAGATAATATTAATACGATCGTTCTTGATGAATTCGACAAATCGCTAGAGGTAGGTTTCGAAGCAGAAATGACAGCAATAATAGCTGCTTTACCAAACATCCAAAAACGAGTTTTAACCTCTGCAACTCAAGAAGTAGCTGTGCCAGAATTTGTAGGGTTACAAAACCCCGTTCAAATTGATTATCTGGATCAAAGTTCTTCGCAATTACAAATCAAAACTATTATTTCCGAAACCAAAGACAAGTTACCGACATTGGTAAAAGCATTGAGCCATATCGGTAATCAACCTGTAATTATTTTTTGCAACTATAAAGAATCGATTCAGCGAGTAAGTGACTATCTAAAAGAACATAAGATCAATCATGGTTGTTTTTATGGAGGCATGGAACAAAAAGATAGAGAACGAGCTTTGATCAAGTTCCGAAATGGAACTCATCAAATTATTATTGCCACAGATCTGGCTGCAAGAGGTATTGATGTTCCTGAAATCAAATATATTATTCACTATCATCTGCCGCTTAAAAGTCAGGAATTTACTCATAGAAATGGAAGAACCGCCAGGATGAATGCTGATGGAAATGCTTATATTTTACAATGGAAAAATGAAGAACTACCCGATTTTATTGGTATCCCTAAAATACAAGAACTAAAAGAAGCTCCTATTCCAACATCATCTGATTGGAGGACTTTATTTATTTCAGGAGGAAGAAGAGATAAAATTTCTAAAGGAGATATTGCCGGGCTTTTCTTTAAACAAGGTAAACTAAGTAAAAATGAGCTGGGGATCATCGAAATTAAACCAGACTGCGCCTTTGTAGGGGTAAAAGCAAGCAAAGCTAAAAAGGTTATCGAACAAGTCACAAATACTAAACTTAAAAAGAAAAAAGTACGAGTTTCGTTGATCTAATCAATGTTGAAATACAGCACTAATTTCTCGAACTTATAATATACCCTTCCATTTTAATGGAAACAATCTTATTCGGGATACCATCATTTATTTTAATTTCTTATTCAGAAAAAAAAGAGAAAAACTATATCCAAATAAGCTGTATTCTTTCACTTATTGCCTAGAATCAAAATTAAGCCTTTACTCGAATAATTTTTGCTCCAATGGCTCTCAAGCGTTCGTCTATATCTTCGTAACCACGATCTATTTGTTCGATATTATGTATTGTAGACGTTCCTTTAGCACTCAATGCTGCAATTAATAAAGAAATTCCTGCTCTAATATCAGGGGATACCATCGTAGTAGCTTTTAATGTGGACTGAAAATCGTGACCTATGATAGTTGCTCTATGCGGATCACATAAAATAATCTTTGCTCCCATATCAATTAACTTATCCACAAAGAACAAGCGACTCTCGAACATTTTCTGATGTACCATCACTTCTCCTCTAGCCTGTGTTGCTACAACCAATACAATACTTAATAGATCAGGTGTAAAACCTGGCCAAGGAGCATCAGAAATTGTCATAAACGACCCATCGATGTAACTTTCGATCTGGTATCCTTCGGTATGCGGAGGGATATATATATCATCTCCTTTGCGCTCTAATGTGATTCCTAATTTTCTAAAGGTATTTGGTATTACACCTAAATTTTCCCAACTCACATTTTTAATAGTAATCTCACTTTGAGTCATCGCAGCTAATCCTATCCAGGAACCAATTTCTATCATATCTGGTAATACGGAGTGCATACAACCTCCCAGATATTCTACACCTTCTATAGTCAACAAATTAGAACCAACTCCTTCTATCTTTCCACCCATAGCGTTGATCATCTTACATAACTGCTGTAAGTATGGTTCACAAGCAGCATTATAGATGGTAGTTTTTCCTTTCGCCAGCGCTGCAGCCATGACGATATTAGCAGTACCTGTCACAGAAGCCTCGTCCAGCAACATATAAGTTCCGGTTAGCCCTTCAGGTGCTTCTACTCCATAAAAGCGTTCTTCTTTATTATATCTAAATTCTGCTCCAAGGTTAATAAAACCTTCAAAATGTGTATCTAATCTACGACGTCCAATTTTATCACCTCCTGGACGTGGAATATACCCTTTACCAAATCTTCCTAGCAGAGGTCCGACGATCATTATAGATCCTCTAAGACTACTGCCTTCTTCTTTAAACTGTTCGCTTTCTAGGTACTCTAAATTAAGCTCATCACTCTTGAATGTGTATTTTCCTTTACCCAACTTTTGGATGCTAACACCGAGATTTCTAAGAATCTCTATTAATTTATTAACATCCCGAATATCAGGAATATTAGAGATTGTCACTTTTTCGGGGGTTAATAATACGGCACAAAGGATTTGTAAGGCTTCATTTTTGGCTCCCTGAGGCGTAATTTCACCTTTGAGCTGATGCCCTCCTTCTATCTGAAAAGTACTCATAAAAGTTGAATGGTTATAGGTTTTTGGTATTGGCTAATAACGTTTCTTACCGCGATTGCTTCCTCCGCCACGATAATTCTTTTTTCCGGAACCGCCCGAACGGTAATTTTTTTTCTTGCCTCTCATTAAGTCTGTAGCAGCGCTTAAATCCTCTGAACTATTTCTTAAGTCTATTTTACCATTACTTAACTCAAAAAGATGGTTGAAAATTGCCTGATCGTCTACCGTATCTTTATTCCAGTTTAAGTAACATTTTTTCATATGATTGGCAATGGTATATATCAACGCCGTTTTTAGATCACCTTCTTCCCAGCTGTTTGCTACATCAATCATCCTTTTAATATTGTTACCATAATAACGGTATTTTGGGAAGTTTTGAGGATATTCTAAGGGTTCTGGTCTTTCTTCCAGTTTTTCTTTAGTAAGGATAGGATAAGGTGCATCTACATCAAGTTTAAAATCACTTATGATAAACAACTGATCCCACAGTTTATGTTGAAAATCTGGTACATCTCTTAAATGAGGTTGCAAATTTCCCATTACAGCAATAATTGCTTTTGCTATTTTATTTCTTTCTTCTTTATCTTCAATTTCGACAGCTTGATCAATCATCTTCTGCAAATGACGACCGTATTCAGGTATAATGAGCTTATCACGCTCTGTATTGTATTCTAAATTATTAATCTCCATATAATTATTAACGTCCATAAAATATATTGTAGCATGAGCTTATCTAAAAAAGAATGGTAAGTTATGAAACAGACTTGCTAAAGTGTAGACTTTTTAGTAGCTCATTAATTATTTTGCAAAATACTAAAATAAAATTAGTATGTTTATTGAAGTGCTTAAAATATTTTGTTTATAAGGAAATAACTCCTTCAACCTTTACTGCTACTTCTTTATACTTCGTAATTACTTGGTCTGGATTTTTCATTCGTACATTTATAGATACACTAGTATACTTGCCATTTTTGGATTGTTTTTTAGTAATTACCGCTCCAAGATTGTCAAATATACCTTCAATTTGATCTACCTTATCTCTATCTGTTGGTACAATAAATTTATATAAATACGCTGTTGGCCACAATGCGGTGTCCGCTAATTGTATTTTTAATTTTTTATAAAATTCTTCAGAATTAGGAGCATCACTCATGGATCACAAATTTTGTGACAAAGATACACCTTCTTACTCATATATCAGAATTGTTTTACCTACTCTTTAACCCTTTCTAATAGCGCTTTATACTGTTCGATAGTATCAATATCATCTGTTTTCCCCTTTCCATTAATGGTACTTATATCTTTCTTGTATTTTTTGATGATCTGCCGTGCTCCATAATCATTATTAAGAACTGATAACTCATCAAAATATTGACTAGAAAAAATAGCTGGAACACCTATTCGTTCGTTGGTTATAGTAGCAACAATTCCTTCTTGACCCTTATCAAATTTCGAAATTAAACTTTTTAGATGATTCTCGTCAATCATGGGCTGATCTATTAAAGTTATCAATACTCCTTCAACGTTAACTTCATCCTGAAGAATATGTCGTAATCCGCAACTAATAGAGGTCCCCATTCCTGATTGCCAATGCTGGTTGTAAAGAATTTCTACCGGCAAATGGATTATTTCTTTTTCGATCATTTCGAAATTGGCGCCTAGCACTACAAAAGTGGTCAACTTTTTCAGTGATAATGATTTTTCTATTTCATGTAATATTAAGGAACTATTACTTTTCCACGGTAATAACTGTTTCGGACTTCCCATACGACTTGAAGATCCTGCTGCTAAGATAATATGTCCGATTTTCTTACTGATTGCTTGCAATACTATCGATTGTTTTCTTTCGCATATCCACGTGTATTCCTCCTTTTTTATCTTGTAACGGAATTGGTTTCTGGTCACGAACAACGGAAAGTATCTCGGCAATGATTGAAATAGCAATCTCCTGAGGTGTTTCTGCCCCCAGATTTAATCCTGCAGGTCCGCGGATGCAATCCATAAATTCATCCGTTACATCTGGTACATATTCTATAAAACAAGACAATAATTTCTCTCTCCTTTTTGAAGGCCCCAACAACCCAATGTATATCGGTTGTTCATCCTTAATAGCCTGCAGATATAATAAATCTTTTGCAAAATTGTGGGTCATCAGAATAATTGCAGTTTGTCTATCTACCTTATCAATTACTAGATTTTCGGGAGATTCATTGAGCACTTTGTTTGCACCGGGAAAATCAGATATCTTTTTTGGAGTCTTAGGAGAGTTGACCACTTCAACTTCCCAACCAGTTGCTCTTGCTATACTGCTTAATTGTACTGCATCGTGTTCGGATCCAATAATAACTAACCTAAAGCAAGGTTGCATACTACGGTCAAAACAATCCAAACGAACATTTTGCTTTACCATATTCATATCAAAATGATCGGAAAACTTAAATTGGTGATCGTCTTCAAACGAAACTATAGACCCCATGGGACTATCAGACTCCTCATCTTTTATAAAATAAGATACCACCTGAAAAGAAACACGGGAAATCAAATATTCTTGAATTGATGTAATTACATCCTTACTAATCGAAAAAGGTTCGATCAGTATATATAATACCCCTTCACACCCCAAACGATATCGACCGTTGTAGGTCATTACCTTAGCTTTTCCAGTTTCAAAAACTGAATGTGACTGCCTAAAAACTTCCTTTTCTACACAGCCACCGCTTACTGCACCTGTCATTTGTCCATTTTCCAAGATTAACATTCCCACTCCAGGTCTCCGGTAAGAAGAGCCGTCAATATCTACTATAGTAGCCATGACAGCACGATATCCTTTTTGACGTGCTTGTTGATATGATGCAATTATTTCTTTAAACTCATGTGTCATATACTATCCCAAAACTGCTTTATTGTCCATGTTTTTGACAAAAGGTTGTTTAGTTAACCTGATACCTTTTGCTGCTTTGATAGCATTAGCAACTGCTGCGCCAGCGGGTGGCAACGTAGGTTCTCCTAACCCTGTAGGAGCTATATCACTTTCTATGAAATGAGTTTCTACAATCGGAGTTTCATTCATACGGATCAAACGGTAGGTATCAAAATTTGTATCTTGTGGTTCACCATCTTTAAAAGAGAAATCACCATACATCGCATGACCAATTCCATCGATTACTCCTCCTTCTATTTGATTCTTTGCACCTAAAGGATTTACCACGATTCCACAATCGACTACACAAGTTACCTTTTTAACTACCGGCAGATCATTTTCTAGAACTACATCCGCTACTTCAGCAACATGAGTGTTATGACAATAATAGGAGCTAAATCCCTGAAACACTCCATCGGGTTTTTTACCCCATTCCGATTTTTCTACTGCAGTCTTGATTACTTGCTCCAATCGCTCTGGTGAATACTGTATCCTATCGTCTGTATTTCCTTTAACATTCTGTAATAAATCCAATCGAAGTTGAACATTATCAACTTTCATCACATCTGCCAACTCATCAAAAAAGCTTTGTTCTGCAAATGCTAAGAAGTTAGTATATGGTGCTCTCCAAGCACCGATCGTGATATTACTATCATACTTTGCGACATCCACCTGATAATTCTCCACAGCTCCTGCCGGAAAGAAATTAGGAATCAGCCCATACATATTAGAGTTAACGGCGGCTTCTTTAAGATGATATCCTGTTAACTTGCCATCCTTAATCGCAGCACTTATTTTATACTTGATTGCGGGTCTGTAAATTCCAGCAGACATATCGTCCTCTCTAGAGTATACCACCTTCACTGGTTTTTTTGATATGTTAGAAATCTCAGCAGCTTCTAAAGCAAAATCACCATATAATCTTCTTCCAAAACCGCCACCCATTCTTGTCATATCTACAGAAACCTCTTCTGGCTTTCTGTTTAACAATTCAGCAACTCTTCTGGCTGTTCCTGCTGGTGTTTGAATTGGCCCAACTAACCGAATCTTCTTATCTGTTACGTGAGCAAAGAAATTCATAGGTTCCATACAGTTGTGTGGAAGAAATGGAGACTCATATACTCTTTCTAACACCGTATCAGCTGCTGCAAATGCCTTTTTGACATCACCATCTGCACGCATAGTGTTGAATTCATTACCATTTAGAAGGTCAACCAATATTTTATCGTGATCTTTTGTGTTTTCAAGCGTAGTATCAATCATCCATTTTGCTTTCACCTTCTTTTTTCCCTTCATCGCAGACCAAGTATCCTTGGCTAGTACGGCAATTTTATCTCCAAATTTAAAAATATCTATTACACCTGAAACTTCATTTGCTTCGGTAGCATCAAAATCCTGTAATTTTTTACCAAAAGCAGGAGGTCTAACAACAGAAACATAAACCATACCTTCTTCCTTATAATCCAGACCAAACAAAGGTGTTCCGGTAATAATTTTATCAACATCCACATTAGGAATATCTTTCCCTATAATTTTAAAATCTTTTGGATTCTTTAAACTTACGTTTTCAGGCACCTTTAAAGAGGCTGCTTCTTTGACCACTTCTCCATATCCAAGTTCGTCACCATTTTTATTTGTGATTACTCCGTTTTCTGTATTACACGTTGAAGCATCTACACCCCATTTCGCGGCAGCGGCATTAACTAACATCTGTCTAGCAGTAGCTCCTGTTTGTCGAAGTGGTTCCCACCCGTGTCGAAGTGATTGACTTCCACCAGCAACTTGTCGTGTGAAATTTTTAGTATCTAATGCGCCCTGAACTACGTGTACATTTTTCCAAGCAACATCCAACTCTTCTGCGATGAGCATAGGCATAGAAGTTTTAACACCTTGACCAATTTCTGGGTTTGGAGAAAAAATAGTTACCATTCCGTTATCCGCAATTTTTATAAAAGCATTGAAATCATTGAAATTCAGATCGGCAATATCTATTACATCTGTAGGAGGAGCAACTTCAGGTTTACACGCCTGAAATAGGTTAAAACCAATCAATATTCCTCCACCAGCTAACGCGGATGTTCTTATAAATGACCTTCTACTTACCGAAGGAGTTGTTATACGTTTCATTATCGTGGGATTTAAATTGGTTAGCTTATTTTACTTGCAGCTTGTTGCACCGCCTTTTCGATTCTATTATAAGAAGCACATCTACAAATATTGCCACTCATAGCATTTCGAATCTCTTCTCTGTTCGGATTAGGGTTTTGTTCCAGAAAAGCTGCTGCTGTCATAATCTGACCTGCTTGGCAATATCCACATTGCGGAACATCTATTTCTTTCCAAGCTTGTTGTACCGGATGTGAAACATTTTTCGATAAACCTTCTATTGTTTTGATGTCCATTTCGGTTGCTACAGAAACTTTTAACAAACAACTTCTTGTTGCGACTCCATCTGCATGAATCGTACACGCTCCACATTGTCCGACACCACAACCAAATTTAGTTCCCACCAGATCAAAATGATCACGTAATACCCATAAAAGAGGAGTGTCTTCATCAGTTTCTACAGAGAGTGATTGACCATTTACTTGAAGATTATAAACAGGCATGAGTTTAATTTTTAGGATTTGTATTTAACTAGTTTAAATAGCATATAAATCACTATTTGGCCTCTGAAGTTACTAAAAATACCGGTTAGCAAATCTAATTTTAACAGAGCTTTATAGTATACTCACTAAAGTATTTTTAAAATCGCTTTATAATTCCGTAATTTGAAGCTAAAATTATTTCTTTGGCAACACGTAAAATAGTTATTACAGGAGGTCCCTCTACAGGAAAGACATCCATTATTAAAAGACTTGAAGAAGAAGGTTTCTTTTGTTTCCATGAATTTATAAGAAGTATCACTCAAGAAGCAAAAAGCAAAAACGCTACACCGATTGTTTCTAATCCAATAGTTTCTGTTGCTGATCCTTACGATTTTAATATACAATTGTTAAATGGCAGGATACGACAATATAAAGATCCGGTTGCTGATGATAAAGAAATTGTTTTCTATGATAGAGGAATACCAGATGTGCTTGCATATATGGATCTTTTTAATCAAAAATATGATAAAACATTTGTGCAAGCGTGTAACGACCACTCTTACAATCAAGTCTTTTTACTACCTCCTTGGAAAGAAATCTATATATCTGATGATGAACGATACGAAAGTTTTGAAGAAGCACAACTTATCTACAGCCACTTATTAGAAACCTATTCCTTGTTTGGATATAATTGTGTAGAAGTTCCTTTTGGAAATGTAAAAGAACGTAGTACCTTTATATTACAACATGTAATATAGTATTGATGACTACCCCAATACAACTATTAAAAGAGAATTGGAATTATGATACTTTCAGACCACTGCAGGAAGAAATCATCAATTCTGTAATTGAAAAGAATGACACTTTTACATTACTACCAACTGGTGGCGGCAAATCTATTTGTTTTCAAATACCCGCATTACTCCAACCGGGAATTTGTATTGTGATTTCGCCACTCATCGCGTTAATGCAAGATCAGGTGCAGCATTTGCTGCAAAAAGGGATTAAAGCGATTGCACTTACCAGTGGAATTAAGTATTCTGAACTGGATACATTGTTGGATAATTGTATTTATGGTAATTATAAATTCTTATACCTTTCTCCGGAACGTCTTCAGCAAGATTTGGTAAAAGAGCGACTTAAAAGAATGAAGATTAACCTGATTGCAGTTGATGAGGCGCATTGTATTTCACAATGGGGTAATGACTTTAGACCTTCTTATAAAAAAATCAAAATCTTAAGGGGAATTAAACCTGCTGTACCCATAATCGCCTTAACGGCTTCTGCTACTCCTGAAGTGGTAGATGATATCATTAAAGAACTTGATCTTTTTCAACCTAAAATATTCCGGCAATCTTTTTATAGAAATAATTTGGGGTATATGGTGTATCATACGTTAGATAAAAATGATAGACTCATCCGCATTCTGGAGCGTTATCAAGGAAGTTCCATCATTTATGTTAGAAATCGAAAAGCAGCGATAGAAATTAGTGATTTCCTGAATGCAAGCGGATATGCTGCTACATATTATCACGGAGGCGTTGATGCTAAAGAAAAAACGAAACGGTTCCAGCAATGGCTAACAGAAGAAATTAGAGTTATGGTCGCTACGAATGCTTTTGGGATGGGTATTGATAAATCCAATGTAAAAACCATTATACACTACGCCATTCCTGAGAGTATCGAAAGTTATTTTCAGGAAGCTGGAAGGGCTGGACGAGATGGAGCAACCTCCTATGCTTTTCTCCTAAAAAATGAAAATGATATCATACGAGTACAAAATCAATTTATAAAGGTACTCCCTGATATAGATTTTATTAAACTAGTCTACCGTAAGTTGTCCAATTATTTCAGAATATCATACGGAGAAGGAGAACGATCTACACATGGTTTCAATTTTAATGTTTTTTGTAAAACTTACAACCTAAATACCCTGATAACCTATAATGCATTGCAATTTTTGGATCGTTGTAGTGTTATCAACTTTACACAGCGCTTCACAAAAAAAAGTACTGTCCATATTACCACCACAGGAAATCATCTCCTTAAATATTTAGAACAGCACTCGCACTTAGAATTGATTACCAAAGCTATATTACGTACCTATAGTGGTGTTTTTGATGAAGAGGTGCCTATTAACATATCGCTAATTGCTTCAAAAGTTAATACCACGGAAGGAAACGTGATCCAAGTTTTAAAAAAACTGCAAGACGTAGCATTACTAAAGTTCGATCATCAATTAACTGATGCAGATATTATTTTTTTAGTACCAAGAGAAGATGACCGTACGATTAACAGAGTAAAACCTTATATTAAAGAATTAAGTACTTCCAAAACTAATAAGGTTAAAGCAATGATTGATTTTGTGCAAAATGAATCGGTTTGTAGAAGTAGACAGCTACTCACCTATTTTGGAGAAAATAAATCTAAAGACTGTGGCATCTGCAGCGTTTGTATAAGAAATAAAAAAGCAATACTAAACCCTATAGAAATTAAAAATAGTATCATTGCACTTCTACAAAAACAACATTTATCCTCACGAGAGATTATGACACAATTATCCTGTCCCGAAGAAAATGTGCTAGAGGTTTTAAGGGAGTTGAACGAACATAACATCATAAAAATCGATCCATATAATAACTATCAACTACTATAACATACAATGAGAGACTTAAAAATACTATTTATGGGAACTCCAGATTTTGCGGTAGAAATCCTAAAAACAATTGTAGAAAATAATTATAATATAGTCGGTGTTATTACTGCTCCTGATAGACCTGCCGGAAGAGGCAGAAAGCTTAGGGCTTCTGCAGTTAAAGAATTTGCATTAGCTAAAAAACTACATGTTTTACAGCCAACTAATTTGAAAGATAAAGGTTTTATTGAACAACTAAAGCAACTAAAGGCCAACTTACATATTGTCGTCGCCTTTAGAATGTTACCAAAAATCGTTTGGGATATGCCGGAGTATGGAACATTTAATCTTCATGCATCGTTATTACCTGACTACAGAGGTGCTGCACCAATTAATTGGGCTATTATTAATGGGGAACAAAGAACAGGTATTACCACCTTTTTTATCGATGAAAAAATTGACACAGGTCATATTATCTTACAGAAAGAAATCGAAATTCAGGAACATGATACTGCTGGGATTCTTCATGATAAGTTAATGAAATCCGGTGCTTCTCTAGTCATAGATACAATAAGGTCGATAGAAAATAAAACTGTTACCACAAAAGAGCAGCCTAAGGAAGGTGAACTTAAAACGGCTTATAAACTACATCGTGATAATACCAAGATCAATTGGAATAAGAATATGCGAACCATCTATAACCTTATCAGAGGTTTAAGTCCATATCCTTCTGCTTGGTGCTATTTATACAATAAAGGAGAAAAAATATCTGTAAAGATATACGAAGTAGCGCTGGAAAATCAAGAACATAATTTCGATATTGGAAAAGTTATTGTAGAAGATTCTCTAATAAAAGTGGCCGTTAATAATGGATATATCATTATTAGTAAAATTCAACTACCAGGGAAAAAAGCTATGGAGTCTAAAGCGCTCTTAAATGGGTATACCTTTTATAAAGATGCAAAAATGGGCTGAGCCCTTGCTATCAGTAGAGTAAGAAAATTCATAAAAATCTTACTTGTTTATTAACAATCGCCCTGAGTTATCAACAAAACCCCGTATTTACTGGGCTAATCCTTGCATGAATCATAAATCCGTATAAATTTGTAAAGCGTTTAACAAAAATTTGGTTTAACCAACAATTAATTTAAAAACAGAATTATGAACAAAACAGAATTAATCGATGCAATGGCGGCTGACGCTGGAATTACAAAAGCAGCAGCAAAGAAAGCTTTAGAATCTTTCTTGGGAAATGTTGAAGGTTCTCTTAAAAAAGGTGACCGTGTTTCTTTAGTAGGATTTGGTTCTTGGTCAGTTTCTAAAAGAGCTGCAAGAGAAGGTAGAAACCCTCAAACAGGTAAAACTATCAAGATCGCTGCTAAAAACGTTGTTAAGTTCAAAGCTGGTGCAGATTTATCGAGTTCAGTTAACTAATCTAATTAGTTTTTGATATTATAGAAAGCTTCCTTTTTTTTAGGAAGCTTTTTTTATGTCTTACTCGTAAAAATAGGGCAACTGCTTTGATTATTAGAAATAATTATTTAGTTTTAATATAAACTACACCATCAATGATATCACTTCAACCCGCAAAAGGACATCTTCTCATTGCAGAGCCATCCATTATCGGTGATGTTTCCTTTAATCGCTCGGTTGTACTTCTCGCAGATCACAGCGATCAGGGATCTATTGGTTTTATTATGAATAAACCGCTTGATTATGTGCTATCTGATCTTGTTCCTGAGATAGAAGCAGAGTTTAAAATCTACAATGGTGGACCTGTAGAACAAGACAATTTATATTTTATTCACAAAATCCCTGATTTAATACCTAACAGTGTAGAAATTTCGTCCGGAATTTATTGGGGTGGGGACTTCTCTGTCGTATCAAAATTAATTGCTGAAAATAAAATTACTTCTAAGGAAATTCGTTTTTTTCTAGGATATTCTGGATGGGATGCAGAACAATTGCTGCAGGAATTAGAGGCTAACTCCTGGGTGATCGTAAAAAACACTTATGAAAAAAACATTATTAGTAAATCGTATAACACTTTTTGGAAAGAAAAAATGATAGAATTGGGCGGAGAATACTTACTATGGTCTAACGCTCCAGAAGATCCCACCTATAATTAATCCCGAATTCGTATTCTAGCATTTAAGACCCCTAATAACCTACGCGTTATTTCTGAAGTATAGTGCTTTTTTCTAAATTTAGTAATCGGTTGTAATCCAGTGATTACATTAGTTATAAAAAGTTCATCTGCTTTTTGTAATTCAAATGGAGATATGGAAGTTTCTTCTAGTTGAAATTCTGGTAATTTTTCAAGAATCCTTAGTAATTGGGTTCTCAAGACACCCTTTAAACAACCATCAGTTACGGGTGGCGTTTTAATCATATTCCCTTTTATTAAAAACAGATTACCATTTAATGCCTCAATCACCATTTTATTAGTATTCAATAATAAACAGTTATCAAAACTATTTTCCTTTGCAAAAATACTTCCTAAAACATTCACTAATTTATTGTTCGATTTTACCGTTGAAAGTAAATCAGGAGCAACATAATGATCTTTGTATAAGGTTACTTCATAGTCCTCTTCAGAAAGCGTAAAAAACTTTGTACTCAGAGGTTTGACCGAGATACAGTAGTCAATTGTATTCATTAATGGAGTATATAAACCACCTTCTTTTCGATTCACATTTATTTTGACTCTCACTGAAGAATTTATCAAACCATTTTGTTCAATGAGTTCAAGAATTTCTTGTTGTAAAAACTCTGGTGTAAAGTTCATTGGAATTTCCATCCGTAAAATTCTCATCGAAGCCATCAATCTAAAGTAATGATCTTCCCAAAAAAGAACCGTTCCAGAATTTACGCGTATCGTTTCGAACAACGCATCTCCGTATGCGTATCCTCTATTAGCAGTAGATAACATAGCATCATTATCTGCTATTATTTTTCCATTAATATTTACCATAAAAAAGCCCCTTATTAGCAATAGCTATTGGGCGGGGCAAATATACATTATAAAATAAAGGATTTATGCAGAACCTAAAACTTGTTTTAAATTACTGATCATATTATCCCATAACATTTTGCTTTCTTCGATTTCATCGTCATCAGAAAAATCTGTAACCATTAAGGATACGTCTTTGGTAATCTCATCTACCTGAATTCGCATTTCAAAAAAATAATCGCTCCCATCTTCATCATCGGCAACCCATCTGAATTTAATTCTTTCTCCGCTTTTTTTACTTAATAGTTTTGCTTCTTCTTCACTATCATCCCAAATGAACGTAAACATTTCACCACGAGAATTTACATTATCAGAAAACCACTCAGAAAGCCCTGATGGTGTAGAAATATATTGATATAACAGTTGAGGAGAGGATTGTATTACGAATTCTAGTTCGTACTTTATTTTTTCAGACATATTTGAAATTGTTAGTAAGCCAATATATAGATTAATTATTGACTTTAAAAGTATTTGAAAAAAATTAATTCTGTTTTATTGTTTGCTACAATCTATTTTGTTTTTATATTTGCACCCGAATTAAAAGGATGTAGCATCTATTTGGCGAGGTAGCTCAGCTGGTTAGAGCGTTGGATTCATAACCCAGAGGTCGGGGGATCGTGCCCCCCTCTCGCTACAGTTAATTCGATAAAGCCCTTATTTTTAAGGGCTTTTTTATTTTATGGAAGAGTTCGTAGTCTATAGATCATATTCCGAAAAGTATAACAAAACGTATACAGGATATACTGCTGACCTAATTAGTCGTTTTAGATCTCATAATCAATTTGCAACAAAAGGGTTTACAGTACGATATAGACCCTGGAAAGTTGTCTATCTGGAATTTATTAAAACTAAAAAAAAAGAAATTATTAAAGAGAAATTCTTGAAATCTGGTAAAGGAAGAGAATGGGTCAAAAACAAACTGACCAACTGAAGTAAAGATTCATATCCGCCTAAGGCGGATGGGCGTGCCCCCCTCTCGCTACAGTTGATTCGATAAAGCCATTATTTTTAAGGACTTTTTTGTTTTATGGAAGAATTCTAGTTAATTAAATGTAATAATACATCTGTAAGCCGTAAACAAAAAACCATCCGACAAAAGTGGATGGTTCTAAAATATTATATATTTACATTTGTCTGCTCAGCGCATCAATCTGTTTTGTTTTTTCCTGCATATACTTACTCATTTTTTCAATTTCACCGGCAGGAAGCGTAGAAATTAGTTTTCTATACTGTTTCGTTAGGTCACTACTGGATTCACTTAACTTCAAAAAAGCATCCATATCCGCTTTAGACTCCACAGCTTTTTTATATTTTAATACATATGTTTCGTAGTCTCTAATATACTTTCTAGCTGCCATACTTTCAAAAATTGGAGCTCCAGCGGGAACCTCTACAACATTACTTTTTGGTTTCTTTTTTCTAGGCTTCTTTTTCTTTTTTACAACAGTTTTTTTTTCCTCGACAACCTCTTCTACAACATCGGTTGAATCCGTAACTTCTTCTATTACTTCTTCTATTACTTCTTCTTTATCAGATTTAGGGTCTTTTTTACAAGATATTACTGATACCAATAACAAGCACACCAGCGAACTCGATACGAAATTTTTCATAATTTCAATTTTAGGGTAGTTAAATAATAATTATTTTTTAGCTTGGTTTCATACAACTTTGCCTATTGTAAAAATACTTTTAATTCTTCTATGTTTTTGGTTTCTTGAGTACCGGTTTCCATATTTTTAACAGTAAAATGACCGTTTTCCATTTCTGATGCTCCCGCAAGAATTACAAAAGGGATTGTTCTTTTGTCGGCATATTTCATCTGTTTATTCATTTTGGCACTATCGGGATATAACTCTGATATGATCCCATTACTTCTTAATTCCTTTATCGCTTTTGAGCAATATAACGCCTCTTTTTCTCCAAAGTTAATAAATAATGCTTTTATAGATGGTGCTACCGTTTCAGGAAACAGCCCTAACTCTTCTAATACCAGATATATACGATCTAATCCGAAAGAAACCCCAACACCACTTACGTCTTTCAAACCAAAAATCCCAGTAAGATCATCATATCTTCCTCCTCCGCCAATAGAGCCCATCTTCACACCTTCTGGTGCGGATACTTCAAAAATTGCCCCTGTATAATAATTTAGTCCGCGAGCCAAGGTAACATCCAAGTCCAGGGTGGCTGTATCCAAGGGGAGTTTAATAATCGTATTAATTATAAACTCCAGCTCCCTAACCCCTTTCATTCCTTCTTCAGAAGACGCTAATAATTCTTTTAGCTTACTGATTTTTTCAGAGGTACTCCCTGAAAAGTTAAAAAGCGGCTGTACTTTTTCGATTGCAACTTCAGAAATCCCCTTAGCCAGCATTTCTTTTTTAACCCCATCCTCTCCTACTTTATCAAGCTTGTCCAACGCAACCGTAAAATCAATCAATTTATCACTGGCTCCAATAACTTCTGCAATACCAGAAAGAACCTTACGATTATTCATTTTGATAGTAATTCCTTCTAAACCAAGTTTGCTAAACACTTTATCATATAACTGAATAAAATCAATCTCCTGCCACAAAGAGACACTCCCTACTACATCAGCATCACATTGATAAAATTCTCTAAACCTCCCTTTTTGTGGTCGGTCTGCTCTCCAAACGGGTTGTATCTGATATCGTTTAAACGGAAAACTAATTTCATTCTGATGTTGTACTACATAGCGAGCAAAAGGAACTGTTAAATCATAACGAAGCGCTTTTTCACTAATTTTAGAAGTGATCTTCGCAGTCTCTTTAGTTTCATATAAGGCATCATCTACTTTATTAAGATATTCCCCACTATTTAGAATCTTGAAAATTAATCGATCTCCTTCTTCTCCATACTTTCCCATTAGGGTTTCACTGTTCTCAAAACTTGGAGTTTCTATCGGTTGAAATCCAAACAACTGAAATTGCTCTTTGATTGTATTCATAATATAACTCCTCTTTGCTACCTCTACAGGAGAAAAGTCACGTGTACCCTTCGGTATGGATGGTTTTTGTGCCATGTATAATCTTATTCTATAATTTAGTTAATGATGGGTGTCCTGTTACTTAAAAACCACCAACAATTATCAATTTCTTACGGATGTAAATATCTTAAAAAGCATTAAAATTTTACAGGAAAAGCATAAAGAGTTTTACATATATCTATAAAATTTACTTTTTTAAGTAACTTTAAGCTCATTTTGTAGTCTTATACTGCAAACGAAACTAATTTACCTACTATGTTTTCACTTTTTCGAGAGAATATCCGTATTGCTTTAGATTCTATCAAAGGGCAGCTTTTGCGAACGATTCTTACTGTTTTGATTATTGCTATCGGTATTACCGCATTAGTTGGTATCCTAACATTTCTTGGCGCTCTGGAAAAGACCATAACTGGTGATTTTGCCTCGATGGGTTCAAACACCTTTAATATCCAACGTTATGAATTTACGACCAGGCGCGGTGGTAGTGGAGAAAGAGAAAAAATAAATCCTATTATTAGTTATCGTAATGTAAGACAGTTTAAAGAAAAGTTTCAATATCCATTTTCTAAAACCTCTGTCTCTTTTACCGGAACGCGAAATGCTGAAGTTAAATATGAAAACGAAAAGACAGATCCTGAAGCTTCTGTTGTTGGCGTGAACGAAAATTATCTGGAAAACACAGGGACTGAAGTAGAATTCGGAAGAAGTTTTACTTTTTTTGATATAGAAAATAATACTAATGTTTGTTTAATAGGATCTGATTTCAAAAAAAATATATTTAAAGACACAAATCCACTCAACAAAACAATTAGCATAAGAGGTGTTAAATTTAAAGTAATTGGCGTATTAGAAAGCAAAGGAGCTACTTTTAGAGATAATCAGGATCTTAAAGTTTTGATACCATTACAAGTTGCCCGTTCTATTTATACTTTACCAAGCATCAATTATAATATTAGTGTAAAGGTAGATGACAAACAATTTTTGGAAGGTGCGCAAGATGAAGCGATTATTACTTTTAGAAAGATAAGAGGCTTAAATCCTGTAGAAGAAAATGATTTTGGGATAGAACGAAGTGATGATTTGATCAATCGTATCTCTAGTATTACTTCTTATTTATATTGGGCAGCCTGGATCATAAGTATCATCACTATTTTTGGTTCTTCTATTGCATTGATGAACATCATGCTTGTTTCTGTAACGGAACGAACCAGAGAAATTGGAGTTCGTAAAGCCCTTGGCGCCAAAAAGAATACGATATCCGTTCAATTCTTTATGGAAACTGTAATCATAGGACAAATTGGTGGCATTGTAGGTATTATATTAGGCATAACTATAGGTGCAATCATAGTTACTGTTTCAGGTTTTGAATTCAGCATTCCCTGGTTAGCCATTTTTGCTGCTGTGGTAACGTCTTTTTTAACCGCAGTAGTTTCTGGATCATATCCTGCTGTAAAAGCCGCAAGACAAGATCCTATTGAGTCATTAAGGTATGAGTAGTGGACACTGAATAAAGTAGTTCATAAAGACAATGTATTGATATGATAACTAATATCTTAAAAAAACAGTCTAGCTACCTTAGGCTCTATTACTAATTAACTTTTCAAAATACTGATATAATTCACCTTTGGTAATATTAGCTCCTTGTAAGATAAGTTTAAACTTATCCGTATTAGGGTCCTCACTATATTCTTTGTTAGCATTATAAAAAGCAACTTGATCATCCAATAGATTATTTCGTAACCAATCATATCCCTCTTGTGTGGTAATATCTATATCAGGAGCATTCACTTTAATGGCTATTAGATTCATTTCTGTTTCTCCTAAGTAGAAAAGATGTATTTGATCTTTAGAAAAATGTTCTAAAAACTTGGCACTACTTAATACGCCTTCCCAAACCAAATCACTAAAAACATCCAACTCCTCTTCTGCAACTTCAGGTTTATTTTCTTTAATTTCTTTCCACTCATCTGCTGTGATAGATTGCGTGGCTAAAAAATTGATGAACTCTTGGTGTAATTCTTCTAACTGTTCTTTGGTAAGTCTTTTATATTTCATGCTTTCTGGTAAAATTGGCAGCAAAAATAGTAATAATAAAAAATCCATCCTTATAAATTAAGAATGGATTTTAAATCTCTTATAAATATACAGTTTTAATTAAAAATGTATCTAAGCCCAACCTGTGCCTGCCACCTGGAGTCCAAACTAAAATCATTTGCAAATGTACTTGTCTGGGAAGTATCAAAGGAATACGTTGGTGTATTGGTCGCATCTACGGTAACTCCAATAGGTTGATCATTCACAGGTATTTCGATCACACCCCAGTCAGGGTTTAATAAATTACCCAAATTTAGAATATCAACACTTAATTGGATCGTGTTTGTTTTATCGCCAATTTGGAAATTATAATCTTGTAATAATTTTACATCCCATCTTCCTCTCCACGGACTTAAAATAGCGTATTTCTCAGCGTAATTTCCTCTACGTTCTCTTAGATATTCATCTTGTTCTATATATGCTTCTAGCGCAGCTCTCTGGCTTGCTTGTTCTGCAGGAGTGCCACTGAAATCATAAGATCCTAATTCAGTTTCAGTCGGAATATAAATCAAATCATTCAATACAGAACCATCATTATTAATATCCCCAGAGTAGGTGTATGAAAACCTTCCTCCTTGTGCATACTCATAAAAAGCTCCAAGCGAAGTTCTCCATTGTTTATTTTTTCCGTACGTAAAGGATTTATTAATTTGTCCTACGATTCTATGCTTATCTCCATATCTGGATGCTGTACTAACTGCTTGATTCACATTACCAAACGCAGGGTTTCTATCATAAGCATCGCTAGAAATTTCGGCATCCAAAGAACTGGCATCTTCTGCTTCCAAAAAATTATAAGCCACACTAGCAAATACTCCATTTTCAAAATTCTTTTGTAATTTAAAAGACCAATTAAATGAATACCCTACGTTTGTATTTGTGAAAACATAGGCATTGGTAATACCTCCAAATTCATCCACAGCCCTGTCAGAAGCTAGATATATTGGCCTATCATCCGCTCCACTTAGCGTTCCGGAAGGAGTTGACAATCCATAGTTTCTTACCATTTGCGCATTGATATCCTCTGTATAAATGATGTCAGTAGAAGCTATAAGACCATTTTTAAACTTGTAGTCAACTCCTAAGCTATTTCTAAATACCTGAGGAAACTGAAAATCTGGTGCTGATGTGGTATAAAAAAAGAAATTAGGGTTCGCCACCTGATTACCGATCCACACAAAAGGAAGACGACCTGTAAAAATACCAGTTCCACCGCGTATCTGTATCGTTTTATCACCTTTTACATCATAATTAAACCCCAACCTTGGAGAAATCAACAACTTTTTAGAAGGTAAATCCAAGCTGTTTAAGTTTGTGGGGGTTCCGTTTTCATCAAAATAGGTAATACCCGGTTGGTAATCCCCATCAGGGAATTCGCCACCAGCAGCTCTTTCTATATTTTCAGCAATCTTGTCTCTGGTATCAAAAAAAAGTGGTTGATCAACCCGGATACCATAAGTCATCGTAAATTTATCATTCATTCTCCATTTATCTTGGGCATAAAATGCTAACTGACCTACATTTGTTTCGGCCAATGCCCAATTATCAGTTGTATTATTAGTATCAAAAATACTTTGAGCATTTGCCAAGGCTTCTGCGATAAGACCATTATTAATAGCTTGTTCAAAGCTATTCGTAGAACCAGGCGTTATACGAACACTATCAAAATCAGGTGCAAACGTACCCACTCCACCATCTGCATTAAAATATGTGTATACACCAAGATTAAATGAATTATCAAATTCAAAACGTTCAAAACTTCCACCTAAGGTAATTGTGTGCTTACCAACAACAATATTTAGATTATTGGTTATTTGATATACCTTTTGTTCCAATCTATTATTTATAGAGAATGGTTCATGACCAGCTACAATATATCGAACTCCATCTTGTGCGATATTAATGGGTGGTGCTGGTGTTGAAAAAGGATTTCTACTGTCATCAAAAAATGTATATCCTGCTTGAAATTTGTTAGATATATTTCCTCCAAAATTAGAATTCAATTCTATTAAGAAAGAATTAATTTTATTATTGATAGTATACCCTGCATTTCTAAATTGAAGTGTCGTTAGATCTGGACCTCTTCTTCCTACAGCTTCTGGATTGGCGGGAAGATCACGTGAAGCATCTAAGAAGTTATAAATCAACGCCATCCTGTGATGATCGCTAATGTTCCAATCTAATTTTAAAATCCCTTTAGTTGATTCTGTGTTATGCGTGTATCCCTCATAGGGTCCAGTTTCATACCCTAACAAACTTAATTGTTGAGAAACATAGTCCAAATCCTCTGCCGTTACTCTCGAAACATTAGCTCCAGTCAATCCAGGTCTAGACGCTAAAAAATTAGATCCTAAATCTTCGCGGTCATCAATTTCAAAATTTCCAAAAATGAATAATTTATTTTTGATGATCGGGCCACCAACACTCAATCCGTATTGTGCTTGTGTCAAATCTGGCACGATAATATCATCATCCCCTACCTTATCCCCTGTTAAGTCCTCATTACGATAAAAACCATATACAGTTCCTTTCCATTCATTAGTCCCGCTTTTGGTCACTGCGTTAACGGATGCCCCCGTAAATCCGGCTTGTGTAACATCATACGGCGCTGTAGAAACTTGAATTTGATCAATTGCATCTAAAGAAATTGGTTGTGCATTGGTCTGACCTCCTGGAGTTGCAGCATCCAGTCCAAAAGGATTATTAAAAATTGAACCATCCAAACTGAAGTTATTAAACTGATCATTTCTCCCTCCAAAAGACCCATTACTGGAAGCTGTAGGTTCTAAACGATAAAAATCTGCCGCAGAACGGGTAATGGTAGGCAAAGATTTTAATTCTCTACTGCCAATACTTGTCTCTGCTCCTGTTCTTTCACTACTAAAAGTAGCATTCTTATTTGTCGTAATAACAACCTCTTCCAGTTGATTATCATCTTCTGTCATGACAACATCTATGTTATATGTTTGTCCTAGTTGTAAATAAACATCATCGTATACTTTTTTCTTAAAACCAACATAACTAATGGTTACTCGATATGGCCCTCCTACTCTTAAATTGATAAGATCAAATCGACCGTCAAAATTAGTAGTTCCTCCATAGGTAGTTCCTGTTGGTGAATGTATGGCAGTGATGTTCGCTCCAGGCAATAGCTGATTATTGTTATCATATACTAAACCAGAAATATTTGATGTAGTTACCTGAGCTTGAGAAGTAGTTGCTAATAGCGCAAAAACTAAGGTGATTAATATTTTTTTCATTGGTTAATACTTTTGTGTGAGTTCCAATGAAATTAAACAAAAAAACCGCTCCTAAGAACGGTTTTTTATATTCTTATAAACCAGTTATTAACCGGTTTTAAAAATCAATATTTATTTAGCTTGCGCTATAACTTCAAAAGTTAATGGAGTAATAACTGCTCTATGAAGACGAACAGATGCCTCATACTGACCTAAACGCTTAATCGTTCCACCTAGTACGGTGATGAATTTTTTCTCGAGTTCTACACCTTCTTTAGCTAAAGCTTCAGCAACATCTGCATTAGATACAGAACCGAATAACTTATCACCAGATCCTACCTTGGCAGTAATCTTAATTTCAAGTCCAGCGATTTTTTTAGCTATTTTCTCAGCATCTTCGATTTCTTTCTTCTCTTTAAAAGCACGTTGTTTTAACGTTTCTTCTAATACTTTTTTAGCAGATGGAGTTGCTAAAACAGCAAAACCTCTTGGAATTAAAAAGTTACGTCCATAACCGTTCTTCACTTCTACTACATCGTCGATGAATCCTAGATTCTCAACATCTTTTTTTAATATAAGTTCCATAATGTTATGACCAATTTTATTTTAATAAATCACCTACGTATGGCATTAAGGCCAGGTGTCTTGCTCTTTTAACTGCAACACTTACTTTACGTTGGTATTTTAAAGAAGTACCTGTAAGACGACGAGGTAATAATTTTCCTTGCTCGTTTACGAATGCCATTAAGAAATCAGGGTCTTTATAATCGATATACTTAATACCTGATTTTTTGAAACGACAATACTTCTTTGCTTTTGAAGTATCTATATTTAATGGAGTAAGATACCTGATCTCTCCATCTTTTTTTCCTTTAGCTTGTTGTTCTATAGATGACATAATTAAGCTTTTTGTTTGTTTCTATTTCTTCTTTTTTCAGCCCAAGCAATTGCGTGCTTGTCTAGACGAACAGTGAGGTAACGCATTACTCTTTCGTCTCTTCTGAACTCTACTTCTACAGTATTGATAGCCTCACCTGGTACAGTGTACTCAAATAAGTGATAAAAACCACTTTTCTTGTGCTGGATTGCATATGCAAGCTTTTTCAGCCCCCAGTCTTCTTTGGATATCATCTTGGCACCGTTAGAAACAAGAATGTCTTCGTATTTCTTAACTGTTTCCTTTATCTGTTCTTCAGATAAAACGGGATTCAAGATGAAAACAGTTTCATAATGATTCATAAAAAATCTATTTTAATTAAATTGGCTGCAAAAGTAACATTATTTTTTTGATTTTCAAACTAAAAACCACTTCGATGAAACACATCTTTTATCGATAAAAAGCTTCAAATGTTTGTGGAAATAATATATATTCATTAATATTGTATAGAATATTAACCTATGCAAGTGGAACAATCTCAATTAAAATGCGCAGTAGTAGATGATTCTCGTCTGCAAAGACTGGCTATTGTTAAATTAATAGATGAACATTCATCACTAGAATTAGTGGCTGAGTGGAACAATGCTATTGAGACAAAAAATGGATTACTAGATACTCCGGTAGATTTGTTATTCTTAGATATCGAAATGCCGATCCTTACTGGATTTGATCTTTTGGATGATCTTGAAAACAAACCTCATATTATTTTTGTTACTGGAAAAACAAAATACGCGTTTAAAGCTTTTGATTATGATGCAATTGATTATTTAAGAAAACCGCTTAAAAAAGATCGATTCAATGCTGCGGTAGAAAAAGCGATCAGTATGTCACGCTTAAACTCGGAGCAGGCATCTATTGAGGATGATGATTATATTTTTGTAAAAAGTAATCTAAAAAAGCGAAAGATTTTTTTAAGTCAACTGAAGTATGTTGAGGCTTTAGGTGATTATGTAAAATTAATTATGGAAGATGGCGACCCAATTGTAGTGTTAGCAACCATGAAATCTTTTGAAGCTGAATTGCCAAGTGATCGTTTCCTTAGAATACATAAATCATATATCGTAAATCTCGATAAAGTAGAGCGCTATAATAGTCGTAATATTGAGATTGCAGATGAAAAGATTCCGCTAAGTCGACATAAAAAACATTCCTTAATCGAAGCATTAAGTGGATAAAAACATTTATTCATAAAATATCTTCCTCCCACTTTTGTAAGTGGGATTTTTTATTTGAAAAATTAATAATTATCTACATTAATAATCAAACGAACCCCCGAAAATTCTTTAATGCTTTTAAAAGAACTTTCTATTTTTTTAATAACTTCTTTTGTCTTGATTAACGATTGTCCCCTAGGAATTTTAATTAAAATATTTTTATTGTACCGATTTCTTATTCTTGAAATTGGAGGGAATTCTGGACCTAGTACATTTTCTTTAAACGTTATTGCCAGAGATTTTGCAAACCAATGCGTCGCTTCATTAACTTTGTTGTAATCCTTATGACGTCCTGTGATCTTAATAATTCTGTAAAAAGGCGGATACTTATATTGATACCGTTCCTCAATCTGATCTTTATACATTCCTATATAATCGTTGATTGATACTTGTTGAAGAATTTGATGAAATGGATTATATGTCTGGATCAACACCTTTCCTCTCTTACTTGTTCTGCCTGCTCTACCTGCTACTTGTTGCATCAGTTGATAACTGCGCTCGTGGGCTCTAAAATCCGGGAAATTAAGAAGGTTGTCAGCATTCATAATTCCTACCAAAGTCACATTTCTAAAATCCAATCCTTTTGTAAGCATTTGTGTCCCAACCAAAATGTCAATTTCTCCATCTTCAAACTTGTTTATGATTTTCTCATATCCGTGTTTTCCTCTGGTAGTATCTTGGTCCATCCTACCCATGTTATGATCAGGAAACAATTCTCTAAGTTCATTCTCTATCTGCTCCGTTCCAAACCCTTTGGTAGACAATTCGTGACTATCACACGCCATACATTTTTGCAACATCGCTATATGGTGCCCACAATAATGACATCGCAACTGATTGCGGTAATTGTGATAGGTAAGACTCACATCACAGTTAGGGCATTGTGGCGAATGTCCGCACGTATTACACTCTACCACTGGAGAATACCCTCTTCGATTTTGAAATAAAATAACCTGCTCTTTTTCTTTTAGCGCTTCTCGAATAGCTAATAACAGGGTATCGCTAAAATGCCCCGTCATCTCCTTTTTTTTATATTTAGTCTTGATATCTACCAGATTAATATCTGGCATCAATACATTTCCATAACGCCTGTTCAATTCCACTAACCCGTATTTTCCTTGATCTGTATTATAATATGATTCTAAAGCAGGTGTGGCGGATCCAAGCACTACTTTTGCTTTAAACATATTCGCCAATACTATCGCAGTATCTCTGGCATGATATCTTGGTGCAGGGTCGTATTGCTTAAAGGAACTTTCATGCTCTTCATCTATGATAATCAATCCAAGACTTGTAAAAGGAAGAAAGATTGAAGATCTTGCTCCGATCACTATTTGAGCTTTGGACTTTGCTTCTTTCACATTATTCCAGGCTTCTACCCTTTCATTTACAGAATATTTAGAATGATACACAGCAAGTTTTTCTCCAAAATATTCTTGGAGCCTAACAATCAGTTGTGTGGTTAACGCAATTTCGGGTAATAAATACAGAACTTGTTTTTCTTTTTGTAATTGCTCTTCAATTAATTTAACATAGACTTCTGTTTTTCCTGATGATGTAACTCCATGAAACAGACAAACATCTTTTTCCAGAAAACATTCTTTGATCTCCTGTAATGCTTTATCTTGATATGTATTGAGATCTTTGGTAGCTCCTACGTTACTAAACTCATATTGTACCCTATCGGTTTGTTTGTGGTACTCTTCTAATATTTCTTTATCAATCAAGGCTTTAATAACACTAGCATTACTACTTGCCGCCTTTATTAGCTCACTCACCTTAATTGCTTTTTCACTCTGAGCTTGCAACATAAATAGATGCATAAGCACATCTCTTTGTTTTGGTGCTCGGGTCAAATCATCTAATAATGATTGTAAACCAGCATCATCAGTGTATTCTGATTGTAACTTAACATACCTGACTAACTTCGGTCTGTATTGCTCGTAGATTTCTTCTTGTACCGTAATTACCTGTTTTTCTATTAATCTTTTAATGACGGGAAGTACATTTTTTTTACCTATAATATCCATTACTTCCTGTATCCGAAGCAAACTTTGATGCTGTAGCGCTTCATACAACAGAAACTCATCATCTTTGAGCAAATTTTCATCGATAGATGCCTTCTGGTTTTTTAAAATAATAGTTTCACTTTCTAACAAAAAGGCACTGGGCAAAGCAGCTCGCATCACTTCTCCTTTGGAGCACATATAATACTTTGAAATCCAAGTCCAAAGTCCTAGTTGTTCATCGGTGACTATAGGAGTTTCATCTAAAATATGTTCTATATCTTTAGCTTCATACATTTGCGGCGGAGTTTGATGCACTCTGATAACCAATGCCGCATAGACCTTGCTTTTACCAAACTGTACGGCCACCCGCATTCCCGGTTTCAAGAAAGAAGCTTCATTTTGATTAATACAATAGGTAAACTCTTTATCAAGAGGAATAGGAAGAATTACATCTATAAAATATGTCATTGATACTTTTGATTCTAAACAAAAATACATGATTAACTTTATTACATACAACAAAAGCCCGATCAATTGATCAGGCTTTTATTTATTTTAAAGACAATTTATTTATCCGTTCTGTCCAAGCATTCCGCCTTTAATTAGTTTACAAGCAGGTTCATTTCCTAGCCAAATTTTAAACAAAGCATATTTAAAATCTCTTCCTTCTATATACCCCACTTCTTCTCCATTTTTAAAAGTTCTAATACCTTTTCCTTTGATATAAACTAAATCATAGTAGTCGTTGATCTGTGTTTGCGTATCAAAAAGCTCTAAAAATGTATCAATCCTTGCATCCAGACTTTGGGTATTACCAAACATCGCATCGTCAAAACCTTTTTTAAACACTTTTACCATTCGTTTATTGGTCACTCTCTTATTATTGATTTGAAGACGAATAGACATGCTCTCGTCTGCATCTAAAACAGCGCCATCATCTGTATATTTATTAACAGTATATAATCCACCTGAATAAGTCTCAACACCTAAAATTTTTCGGACACCTGCCCCATTAAGTGTAAGCTCTTCTCCTTCAAAGGTAACCTTGTATGGTATAACAGCCTCTCCTACTCTAATTTGAGCCGTGGTAATGGTGGTAAGGACTAATAAAATGGATAGTGTAACTATTTTTTTCATGATTTAGTTTTTAAGAAATTATAGGAACTTAGTTCCATAACTTTTAAAAAACTAACAGTAAAAGTGTTAAAGTTTCATTTAAAAGAAAAAGATTTATGGATAAACTATCCCTTAACCCACCGCTGAGTTCTGTATAAAAACGCTATATACCCTCTAACATTCAATGTATTAGGATCGTCTTCATCAACCCAAATCTTACAGTTATACACTTTCCCATTTTCTGGATCCATAATGGTTCCATCTTCATATTCATCACCATCTTTTTGTAAGCCTTTTAGAATAACCATTCCTTCGATTGGTTGATTATAATCATCCCCTTCACAAGCTACACATAATTTATCCCTGTCTGATTCTTTAAGAATTCTAGCAATTTTACCATACAACTTATTTCCCTTTTTGTAGATTTCTACAATGGATTTGGCCTCACCTGTATTATCATCAATAGTTTTCCACTTACCAATGACTTCACTTTGGGCATTTATAATACTTACCAAAAATATTAGTACTATGGTAAAGGTTTTGGATATATTCATCTGAACTAATTTTTTATTTTTTGTGAATATAGAAAATATGATAAAAACAAAAAAGCTATCTAAAATTAGATAGCTTTTTTTTATGTTTTTTAGGTAACTGAATTATTGAAGCCCAAGCATTCCATTTTTAATTCCTTCACTCGCGGGCTCATCGCCTAACCAAATTTTAAATAAAGCATATTTAAAGTCTCTTCCTTCGATAACTCCTAGTTCCTTTCCATTCTTAAAAGCCTTCACTCCTTTATCCTTTATATATACAATATCAAAAATATCATTCTTCACGATCGGCTCATTAAAAAACATAATAAATTTGTTAATTCGCTCTTCTAATGGTTTGATATTACCAAATGTTGCTTTTACAAAACCATCCTGTACTGCTTTGATCATTTTCTTTTGTGTTACAAAACCAGATACTATATTTAGTTTTATCGCCATGGTTTCATCTGCATCCAGAATTGCTCTTGGGTCTTTACTTTTTTCCTGTAGATAAAGTCCTCCAGCATATAAATCGATCCAAAGCATTTCACGCATCCCTGCCCCATTTAACTTAAGATCTGTTTCCCCGAAATTCTCTTCATAAGGTAATACAGCTTTACCTACTCTGATTTGTGCTGTAGCGGTAGCTAAAGAAATAAGTGCTACAATTAGTAAAGTAATTTTTTTCATCTTTGTTAAAGTTTTATCTGGGGTGTATTAATATTAAATTTTTCCTTCTTTTGCAAAAGTACTAAATATATGTTATGCGCGCATAGCAACAACCGAAAAAAAAACGTTAATTTGTGTATTTCACCGCTAAAATAATGCTTTTTATCCTAAAAAGCACCTAACATTTCATTTTTTAATCCTTTATCGGCAGGATTATCTCCTATCCATATATTAAATAAGGCTTTTTTGAAGTCCAATCCCTCCACATGTCCTTTTTCTACTCCATCTTTATAGATTACACTTCCCTTACCTTTCTCATAAACGATGTCATAAATCTGTCCCTCTTCTATTTCATCTTTTATAAATCCAACAAAAGTATTTATTCGTTTATTTAAAGAAGCAGTATTACCATTAGTAGATTTTTTGAAGCCGTCTCTTAGCGCTGATTCCATTTTACTTCTAGACATCATGCCAGATAAAATATGTAATTTAATCGCCATGGTTTCGTCTGCCGCAGCAATTGAACTTGCACTCGCACTTTTTTTCTTAAGGTATAATCCTCCTGCATATATATCGAAAAAAAACTTTTCTCGCATTCCTGCTCCATTTATCATTAAGTCTTCACCACTAAAAGTTACCTTATTTGGCAAAGTAGCGTCTCCAACCTTAACCTGTGCGTGCGCAGTAGATCCTACAACAGTTATTAAAAGAATAAATAATAAGCTTAATTTTTTCATTTTTATTAAATTAATTGTTTGTATGTTGCTAAAATATTAAAAATTCTTCTTCAATTTAATAAGAGATGCATTTAATTCGAACCCTAACAAAAGTAAATTTGCATTGAGCCATATATAAACCATTAAAATTAGCATTGCTCCTATAGAACCGTATAATTTATTATAGTTAGAAAAGTTATCAATATATACTCCAAACAGGTAGGTAGTTATCATTATGAGTATGGTGGTCATAAATGCTCCTGGTGAGAAAAATCGATTCATCTTACCTTCTGTGGTGCCAAAATAGAAAAGAGTTGCTACAACTAAAAAAATCATCAGTGTGAACAATCCGTATTTCCCAACTTGTAACCAGAAAACGGTATTATCCATAACGCCCATTTCTTTTAAATTTTCTAACAAATAACTAAAATACAATGTTACTATGACTGTGATTAACAATAACGATGCCACAATTAACGAAACACCTAAAGCTACAATATATTGTTTTACAAAATTTCGATTTAACGTAACGTGATAGGAGTACTCAAATCCAGAAAACACTGCGTTTATTCCATTTGTCATTAAAAACAAGGAAAGCACAAAAACCGTAGATAATAAACCTGTCCTTGGATTTGCCGAAATATCTTGATAAATACCCTCAAAAAATAATTTAGATTGATTTGGTAATGCAGAGGTTATAAATTCAAAAAAATCTTCCTGAAAACCTTCAATTTGTATAATAGGTATTAGATTCAATAAGAATAATAGGAAAGGAAACAGCGACAAAAAAAAACTCCAAGAAATAGAACTTGCTCTTGCCGAAAAAGTCCCTTTTAAGATTCCAATAGTATAAATTTCTACCAGATCATAGAGTGAAAGTCCTTCAAAGCCAGGAAGAATAATCCTTTTACCAATTTTTACTAAAATATTAATAATTGGTATTTTATTTAGCTTATCTTCAACTACTTTTGACATAATTTATACTGCTTTCAAGCTCAAATCTAAATTATATACCGAATGGGTTAATGCACCACTGCTTATAAAATCTACTCCACATTCTGCATACCTACGAACGGTTTTTTCGTTGATTCCACCACTAGATTCAGTAAGACACGTATTTCCTATAAGCGTTACTGCTTTTCTGGTATCTTCATAATTAAAATTATCAATCAGTATTCGATATACTCCCGGAGTTTTTAGGATTTCTTTTATTTCATCAAGATCACGAGCTTCTACAATGATTTTAAGATCTCTATTAGTATCTGTGAGGTATTTTTTTGTTTTCTCTATAGCTTTCGTAATACCGCCCGCAAAATCAATATGATTATCCTTTAACATGATCATATCGTATAAAGCGAATCTGTGATTCTCTCCTCCTCCTATTTTTACCGCCCATTTTTCTAATGCACGAATACCGGGTGTTGTTTTTCTTGTGTCTAAAATGTTAGTTCCTGTTCCTTCCAACAATTGCACGAATTTATTTGTTTTGGTAGCGATAGCACTCATTCTTTGCATTGCATTGAGCACTAATCGCTCTGCTTTTAGAATGGATTGAGAACTTCCAGACACATAAAAAGCGATATCTCCATATGTTACTTTTGATCCATCTTCAATCAGTATCTCAACCTTCAGTTCTGGATCTACATAACTAAATACCTTCTTTGCGAAATCAACACCTGCCAAAACTCCTTCATCTTTGACTAACAATTTAGCTTTTCCAGTTGCGGTATCTGGAATACAGGCTAAAGAACTATGATCCCCGTCCCCCACATCTTCCCTGATGGCATTTGCAATTATTAATTCAATTTCGGTATCAAATTGAGTTTTTGTAATCATATTGAATGGTTATTTTTGCTAAAGTAGGAAAAGAAATTAGAAGTACGAAGTTGGCTGTACAAAGTACTTAAAGAAACCATATCCATGACAATTAAATTAATCGCAATCGGTAAAACCGATCATCAACAACTAGAAAATCTTATTTCTGAATATATCAAAAGATTGGGGTTTTATGTGAAATTTACTTTTGAAATTATTCCGGATATAAAACATTCTAAAAACCTGAGCGAAACCCAACAAAAAAACAAAGAAGGCAAACTAATTTTAAACAAAACTATTGCTTCTGATGTTCTTGTTCTATTGGATGAAAAGGGAAAGCAGTTTGATTCGGTCGGTTTTTCTGAACTCTTACAGAAGCATATGAGTAGTGGTATCAAACAATTAATTTTTGTGATTGGGGGACCGTATGGATTTAGCGAAGAAATATATCATAGAGCGAATGGTAAAATTTCATTATCTAAAATGACATTCTCTCATCAAATGATTCGGTTGTTTTTTATAGAACAATTATATAGAGGCTTTACCATTTTAAGAAATGAGCCTTATCATCATCGATAATTATAGGTTAATTTTTTTGCTAGTACTTTCATTAACATGTAATTGCGGAACAGCTATCTCTTTAACCGGTACATAGGTTATCATTTTTTCTTTGCCTTCTTTATCTATTTTAAGTTCTACTTCTTTTTTGATATTGCCATAATGTATGCTCCATCCATTTAGCAAATCACCTGACCGAAGACCTGCCTTGTATGCAGCTGATCTATCATCAACATTTCTAACAGTATTCGTTTTTTTATCAAAAGAAAAGCCTTGATCAAAAACTTTAGCCTTTGAACTATATTCTAAACCCAAATCATTAAAAATAACGCTTAGATCAAACAATTGGCCTTCTATAATATGTCGTTCAAAAAAGGAATCAATACGCTTTGATGTAAATTTACTAACTGTTTCAATAAACATTTTTGAATTCAGTTTTTTACCTTTTTTTGATTGCTCAAAAAGAGTCTTCATTACATTATCAAGACTATATTGATCATTAGATTCTTTTTTTATTTTTAAGTCTAAAAGAAACGCAAACACTGAACCTCGATAATATGGGAGCTTTTCATAATCTCGATCAGACCAGAAATTATTGTAGTTAATTTCGCTATTGGGTTTATCTGCTACCGGTGATGAGAATAAATTTTTGATCGTACTATTCATTTCTCTAATAAAATTCTCTTCATCGAATCCTAGTATTTTATTTTTAGCTATATTTTTTTGTGTATAATACTCTGTAAAGCCTTCACTAAACCAATATTGTGCTTCTTCATTTTCGTTTTTGATAGCCTGACCAATCCAGTTATGCATCAATTCGTGATTGAACAAATAACTTAGTTGCTCAATAGATGTTTGATCATTATTAGAAACTGCAGTAGCAAATGAATTGGTCAATCCAGTACCGCCAAAGCTGCTTCCTTCTTTTTGGGGAAATGGAATCATAGTTACCGTAAAATACTCTTGTGAATGATCGCTCCAAAAATTACGTTGGGCCTTGACCGTTCTGTAGAGTAAATCAGATACAATAGAGTCATTAAAAGGTATCCAACTTCCTCGGGTGGCAAATATTAATTGATTATTTTGTATGTCATTGGTATAGATTCTAAAATCGCCTCCAACAAAAATTGCCGAATGAAATTCTTCTTCTGTTACATCCTCTATGTATTGTCTTCGCTTTTTACTTCCGAAGCTATTATGAATGATAAAGTCTTCTGGAAAATTCTTCCAATGTAAAACTACATCAAATGTATCTTCCTTTTGTCGAATAAGATGATTTGGAAGCATAAACAAGTTATGTGAAAAAATATGGAAATAGTTCTTGTCAATTATTGGTCTATATCTATTTTGAGCTACCAAGTCAGTACTTAAATCCTGTTTAAGAACGTACTCGAAATGAATCTCCTTTGTTCCTTTGGGGTGTGTTATCTGTATCCAGTTACTATCGCTGTTTTTAACCGCTTTTCCTTTTGTGTTTACCAGGTTCATTTTATGAATACTTTTATGAAGATCTTTTTCTCCCCAAGCATCATTCTGAAACCGAAGTGTTGTTGTTTTGCCAGGATCTGGTTTAAATTTCATGTTGATTTTGATTAAAGAAATACTATCTGTTACACTATGCGATATTTCATATACTAATTTGTCTTCTTCACTTTTTGAGCAAGACAAGAAACCAATGCATACGAATAGCAAAATGAATATTTTTCTCATATTTAATTATTTGATTGATTACCTAACAGACTTTTTGTTACTCGTAGTTGTTTCAAAAAATTATGACTCCTTTTTTATTAAGTCCCTTAAATCTCCAAAAACATCTAGCAAATCTTCGACAAGGTCGATAGATGCATATTCTTTATTCAAAAAAATGGATAACTTTCCTTTTCTAAGTTTTACGGTATATACTTCTTTTCCGGTATTATGATAGTTCCAAGTATAAGCCCCATAATTCTTAGAAAATTTTGTATCCAAATGATCGTTTAAAAACCGCTTCACCTCTTCGGTTTTGTGAGATGGGAACTTTGCGTTCAAAGTATAAGTATCATTGGTATTAGAGATAGAAATATTTATTCTATATCCATTCTCGCTAGCATCATTATTGGAATACTTAACTGTTACTTTAGAAGTAGCGTTCGTTTGTGCATTGATCATCGGCATAGTAAATATCATACATAATATAATAATGATGGTTTTCATACTATTCATTTTTTTGATTAATAATCCACCTTAGGCGGACAGGTTATTGATTGATGTTGATTATTCTAGAATTAGCTTTTTTCTGAGTTTGAAGTAATAGACTTTAGTTCTTTACCTATTGCTTTAAATCTCTTAAGAAGCGCATCAGATGCAAGCCCCTTGTTTAAATGAATCTTTAATTTAGTACCTTTTAATCTCACTTCATATATCTCTTCTTCGTCTATTTTTTTATACCAAGCGTATGTGCCATCCTTTGCAGCCATATTTTCTTTTCCAAATTGATCGATCAAATAGAGTTTTACATCAGATTTCATATCCTTCATAAACCGAACCTTAATTTTATAATCATTGTCCATATCTAGTGTGACAAACGATCTGTAATATGATTCTTTTTCTGTATCACCATCAATACTTACAGATACTTTGGTAGAAGAAGATGTTGATGTATTAGTTGTTGTTTGGGCTTTTACTGTGAACAAGCCCATAATCAAGCTTGTAATAATTAAAAATAATGTTCTCATAATATTCGTTTTTTGATCCTCCATAGGAGGACTGATTAATGATTGATGTTTCTATATAATATTGATGTATTGTTTTTTATATTCTTTTATTACATTCCATATGTCTCGGACTGATTTAAGCATATCCTTATTTCCCTCTAAACTTGTGTTCATTAAAAATATAGCTCCTACTTTTTCATCTTTATTGAAATACATTAATGTTAATATACCAGGATCAGCTCCGCTATGCCCCATTTTTCCAGTAGGAGATACTTCCCAAAAGTACCCGTAGTTATTTTTTAATTCTTTTTTAGTATTAAATTGTTCTTTAGTTAACTTAGGTGACATCATATCCAGAAAGGATGATGTTTTGAGAATAGCATCTTCGCCGTAGTATCCTCTCATTAAGCCTTGTAGATATTTGGACAAATCTTCTATATTACTTTTAAATCCTCCATCGGGATAAGTAATTAAATGATATCGTGGTATTTTATTTCCTGTCTCTGTATAAGTAGAAGCATATTGTTCTTTATTAACGACCTTATATGACCAACCAGAATTATTTAGTTCTAAAGGTTCCAGGATATGTCTTTGCGTGTACTCGGGAAAAGAAGTATCTGTCACTATTTCGATAATATATCCTAGTAATGCACATCCTATATTAGAATATTCGTACCTACTTCCTGGTTTATACTTCAAGAAATTATTTGTTTTGTACCATTCCCCTTTTGGAGTCAAATGATTTTTTAGAAAGTTTTCAAGATTATCATCTTTATTAGCTCTCATTGCTTTCAACTCTTTCCATTCTTTTTTTGTAAAATTCCCTTCATTTAGTACTATTCCATCTTCCATCACATAACTCTTTTCATAAGCATCGGTATCCAAAATAGAAGAGGTATGGGTTGCCAGGTGCTTTACCGTAATAGCAACTTCGGGATATTTTGGATGATTGATGTTAAACGGCAAAATATTATTGATAGGCGTATCGATTGTTATTTTACCATCCTCAATCGCTTTCATTAAAGCGACACCAACAAAAGTCTTTGAAACAGAACCAATGTTTTGTGTCGTATTTACGGTATATTTTTTCTTTGTTTTGATATCCGCATAACCAAAACCTTTTTTGTAAAGTATTGTATCAGTTGTTAATATAGACACTCCTAAACCAGCTATATTACTAGTTTTATATAAGGAGTCTATTTTTTCATTTAACTGATCTTCTAATGATTGTGCATTCACACAAAAAGAGATTGTAAGACATAAAATGAAACTAATGGTTCTCATATTTTTCGTTTTTTGATTGATGATTGATGATTGATGAAATTCATTTTAAATAAAATGTAAGCCCTACTCCTCTCACACTTTCTATTTTTATCTTTTTATCTTCTTTAAAATATTTTCGTAATCTACTGATGAATACATCCATACTTCTACCGGAGAAGAAATCGTCATTACCCCAAACTTCTTTTAATAGATTCTCTCTCTTTATCAGGGTATTTTTATGATCATATAGATATTGAATTAAGATAGTTTCCTTTTCTGTAAGTTTCTGACGTTCTCCATTTAATTTTAAACAATGATTAGTTGCATCAAATTTGTAATCCCCTACAGATATTATTTCTTCGCGTATTGCCATGATCCGTTGGGATCGTTTTAGAATATTTTGAAGTCTCAAAATCAAAATATCTGCTTCAAAAGGTTTTACGATATAGTCATCAGCTCCCAGTTTTAATCCACGGATTTTATCCTCTTTCATTTTTTTTGCAGTAAGAAAAACGAATGGAGTTTCAGGATTCATATCGATCACTTTTTCTGCTAATGTAAAACCATCCATTTTTGGCATCATCACATCAAAAACACAAATATCAAATTGTTCTTCAGAAAATACCTGCAAAGCTTCTTTACCGTCTTTAGCCCAAATCACATTATATCCATGAAGTTCTAAATATTGCTTTAAAATGCTACCAAAATCAAAGTCATCTTCTGCTAATAATATATGCTTCATAATTATTCGTTTACAGGTATTGTTATAGTGAACGTAGTTCCTAAATCTAATTTACTCTCTAACGTAACTGTCCCTTGATGTGCTTTCACAATCTGGTTTGTGTAAAACAACCCTAATCCCAAACCCTTTACATCGTGAACATCTCCTTTAGTAATACGATAAAACTTTTCAAAAATCTTACGTTGTTCTTTTTCAGAAATCCCTATTCCGTTATCATGAATGGATATCTCATATTGATTTTCTTTAAGATATGTTCTAAAAACAATATCTACAGGTTCTTTACCGTATTTTACAGCATTCTCTAAAATATTTAACAAGGCTGTGGTAAACATAAATTTATCTATACTCAAAAGAACTTCTCTGAATTCAATTTTTGATGTAATGTTCACATTTTTATCTTGAACAGATAATTCAAAATCCTTTAAAACATTTTGAAAATAAACGTCATCCAATACTTCTTCTTTGTTGAGCTCTATTTCTTCAGAACCCAAACTATTCGTCACTACTTGATCCACTAGTTTTTGTAGCCTGTTATTCTGACGATCCAGAATGTCTAGTGTATTCGAAAATGCATCCGGAACATTCTGTATCGCTGTTTTTCTCAAACTTTTAGAAGCTATTCCCAAAGTCGCCATCGGAGTTTTCAATTCATGAGTGATATTATTAATAAAATCAGTTTTTATATCCGCTAATTTTTTCTGTCGAATCAAGTTTCTGATGGAATAAAACATTAGACTCACTACAAAAAGAAATAATAACACTGAAAATATAAATAACGTCGCCATCTGTTTAAACACGATCTGTTTCCAACCTATAATATTGATATAATCTACTGTTTTGATCTCTATATTTAATGAGACATTGATTACATCATTATTAACTTCATTTTCATAATCAAAATCAGTAAACCAGCGTCCCCTACTCATTACAACTTCATCTTTTTTGGGAAATTTTTCTCCAAAAGCGTACCTGTTCTCTCCATCTACTGCTGAAAAAATAGAGTCCATCTCTTCGTTATCAAAAATCACGATGCTTTTAATATCTTTTTTATATTGTATATCGTATTCTAAATTCCGGTTTGCAATTTCTTTTTTATAATACGCTATGAACAAACCATTTAACGAATCTGTTTTCGGTTTAAAACTATTGAGTGCTTCTTTTTTGAGGATATTATTTTTCTTATATTCTAATAGACTTTCACTTAAATAGGTGTACCAAAGTTCTGCTAGCGAATCCATCTCTTTAGTGTTATCAATATCACTAATAGCACTTTTTGTCTCTCGAATAAACACATCCTTCTTAAGTTGATACGTATTGTGTATTAGATAAGCTTGTATGGCGCATAGTGCTATTAAGGCTGCTGCAGATGTGATGATCAGTATCTTTATCTTTTTTTTCATTAGAAGGATGCTTTGATAATTTCAATTGCTTTTTGCAATTGATCATTGGTATCTAAGATATAATGTTTTGGTCTAAACTTCTCTCTGGGTGTTCCATTAATATGAAACAACTTTTCTACAGGAATCTGAAACCCAATACCTGTTTCTGTTACTGTATAGTTATAAATTGCTCCTAATAAGCCCGCCATTTCCGTGCCCACAATTGCTGCTCTGTTCATCCCGTCAAATCCAATTGTAATTCCTTCTCCCATACTACCTGTCCATCTTCCGCTAAGAATGACTAGCGGTTTCTCATAACTTTTTCCTCTGGGAGAAACCAATTCAATCGTATTTCTCTTAATTCCATATAGCTTTTCTTCATAAGGAAAACTATGGCGTTGATAAGGTATTTCTTTTGTACTAAACCATCCCATAATAGCTCGTGCCACTGTAGTATTGCCTCCGCCAGGTGTATCTCTGAGGTCTAAAATAATTCCACTGGTATTTTGTAGATTATTCATAACCATATCAAAAGCTTCAATGGTGTTATTATTTCCTAAAGAGTTATTAATTTTTATATAACCGATTGTATTGTCAATAATTTTTGATGTTACTAATTCTTTTTGGCTATCATTTTTTACATTTTCTATATTGAAAGTTAATGAGTCATTAACATAGATACTTCTTTTTGTGTTGTGCGTACCAGCAATCAAAAGATTTACCGCGTATTCGTAGATTGAATTTGTATGTTTCTTTATACTTTTCGGTAAATACTTTTTCATCGCTTCTGAGATTGGAACTCCGTTATATGCTGTTATTTTCATACCAATTCTTAAACCCGATTCCTCAGCAGGAAAACCTTCCCTAATAGCAGTTATAATAAAATCATTATCCTTATGAGAAACCCAGATATCTGTTCCAGATGGTATTAACCTGGTTGAAGAAACCAAATTAGTATTCAGACTTATATGCCCATTGTACAATTCGTTATTGGTCATCTCTAATAAACGAATAAAATCATCATCATTTTTAATTGTATCGACCGTAGGTTGATAAATCCTTCTTACTTCATCCCAGTCTGTTTTTTGGACATCAAAATATGCAAAGTATTGATCTACCGTTTTCCAATAATAATCAAAGTCTTTTTGATATTTTGTCTGTCCAAATGAACTAGAAACTACAAACAAAATGATGATGATTCGTAACATTACTATTCTTTTTTTGATTGTTGATGGAATCAAATGTAGAGGATCCCTGCAATCAAAACGAAAAATTCAACATCGTTAACCCACCGTTAACGTTAATATGTGTTAATTTCTTTATTAAATAATGGATGTAAGAAGTTAAGTTAATACCCTAATAAAAAGTATTAATTATTACATTTGCGAACGAATCAAACAAATCGCATATGCAATCTTATTTGAAGCTAATTAAATTTGATAATCTTATCCTGATTGCGATAGCACAACTATGTATTAAATACGGTCTTTTTGAGCCTTTTGAGATTGACATTACCTTAAATGGATTTGGAATTTCCCTTTTGATCCTCTCTACAATTTTATTAGTAGCAGCTGCAAATGTTATGCTGTATATCCAAAATAAGGAACATACTACTTTAAAAAAAAACACAAAAGGGATGATATCAGAAAAAACTGCTAATCGCCTTTTTATAATTTTTAATGTAATCGGTGTGGGTATGGGCTTTTATCTAGCGAACATTATTGGAAAACCAAAATTAGCGGCATTGTTTGTTGTGGTTTCTGGTATATTTTATATTTATGCCACATACCTAAAAGAAATTTTAATTGTCAAAAATCTACTTATAGGCATTTTAATGGCGTTAGGATTGATCGCTGTAGCTGTTTTTGATTTACTACCGGCTATTACTGAACAGAACAGGGCTTCACAGAAAGTTATCTTTTTAATTATTGTGGACTACGCTATTTTTGCATTCGTTCTAGTTACGATACGAGAAATTGTAAAAGACTGTCTTACAATTAATAAAGATCATAATACTGGTTTACAAACCATTCCAATTGCCTTAGGAAAAGATCGCACTGCCAAACTTATCAGTGGATTGACCATACTTCCTGTTGGATTGATCATTTATTATGTATATACCTATCTTTTCAGCAATTCTGTTACAGTGGTATTGGTTTTAGGTTTACTGGTGGCGCCGTTGTTATATTTTATGTTTAGGAGCTGGAATGCAGATAACAACAAAGATTTTAAAACGTTACGACTTATTTTAAAAATAGTTTTGTTTCTGTCCTCTTTATCATTATTACTGTATCAATTTATTTTACTATAGGGGTATGCTTAGAGAATTATTAAAAAACCACCGTCTTATTTTAGCTTCAGGATCACCCAGGAGACAACAGTTTTTCAAAGATTTAGATTTAGATTTCACCATTCAATTAAAGGAAATTGAAGAAATTTATCCAGATCACCTGAAAGCCTCGGCGATACCTGATTATTTAGCAAAGCTGAAAGCGGATGAGTTTACAGAACTTCAACCCAAAGATATTCTGGTTACTAGTGATACGATTGTTTGGCATCATGAAAAAGCCATGGGAAAACCTACAGATGCAAAGGATGCCAAAAACATGATATCTTCACTTTCAGGACAAACGCATGAAGTTATTACCTCTGTTTGTTTTAAGACAACCACAACGACCAAAATTATACATCAAACAACCAAAGTAACTTTTAAAGAGTTAACTTCTCAAGAAATTAATTACTATGTAGATACATATACTCCCTTTGATAAAGCGGGCGCCTATGGTATACAAGAATGGATCGGTTATATTGGCATCACCCATATTGAAGGTAGTTATTTTAATGTGATGGGATTACCAGTACAACTTGTTTATGAAACGTTAAGAGAAATTGTCGGATCGTAGCTTTATCGTACTTTAGTTTAACAATAAAATAGGGAAGTGTTATATTATACATTCGACCTATAGGTTTTATAAGAAATTACACGAATACCAAAAAATAAAACTATGAAGAAGTCATTGTTCCTATTAGGGATATTAGGTGCTTTGGTATTTATTGCTTGCAGCAATATCAAAGCAGATAAAAAGAATGGAAATACAAAAAAAACAGTAGTAAAGAATACAGATCCGGTTGTAAAACAAGCTAAAGAGCTTTCTCCAGCTTTTAAAGAATACTGGTATGCCGGTAATGCCGAAATCACTTCCTACACACTAGAACAAGCCAGATATGGTGAAATCAGACAGGGAAAAGCTGTTCTTATTTATGTAACTGAAGATTTTTTGCCAAAAGAACAGGTAAAAGCTGATCACCAGAACGATACAAATATTCCGATTCTAAAACTAAACGCTACTAAAAAGTTTACTACAGGAATTTATCCATATTCCATTATGCAAAGTACTTTTTACCCTGTAGCAGATAACCAGCATGCAATCAAAGTATCGAGCTCTATACAAGAATGGTGTGGTCATGTGTATGCACAATTAAACAATAGAGAAACCTTTGATATTATGTCTCACTCTTATTTTCAGGGAGAAGCGGATCAGGCGTTTACATTAGAAAAAGAAATTCTTGAGAACGAATTATGGACAAAAATCAGAATTGACCCTGATAATCTTCCTGAGGGAGACCTAAAAATTATTCCTTCATTAGAATATTGCCGACTTAAGCATCAAGAGATCAAAGCATATTCTGCCAAAGCTACTTTACAAAAAAGCGATAGTTTATACACCTATACAATAGATTATCCATCGTTGAACAGAAGTATTGGTGTCATTTTCAATAGTGATTTCCCTTACGAGATAGAAAGCTGGACGGAGACCTTTAAAAGTGGGTTTGGTGCAAATGTAAAAGAATTAACTACCAAAGCTACCAAGATAAAGCGCATGAAATCTCCTTACTGGAATAAAAATAGTAATGTAGATAAAGTACTCCGAAAAGAATTAGGGCTTTAATAACTTTACAAATAATAACCTTAAATAAACAAAATTATATAAATTATGAAACTTACTGAAAATGAGATTGTATCACGTCTAGAAAAAATGGGAGGTTGGGAATATGAGGATAATGCGCTTCATACTTCATTCGAGTTTGAAAACTTTAAAGATGCTTTTTCAGCGATGTCTCGAATTGCTTTTGAAGCCGAAGCTTTAAATCATCATCCTGATTGGTCCAATGTATACAATGTTGTTACTATAAGCCTATCAACACATGATGCTGATGGAGTAACTGAAAAAGACTTTCAACTTGCCAAAGCCATCGATGGAATTGTAGAAGAAGAAGAATAAAAGATAAAATGGAAATGAATATGCATTTGTGAAACTTTTGGTTTCTACTTATGTTTGTATTCTGATTTTAAATTTAGATTATGGGAAGAGCTTTTGAGTTCAGAAAGGCACGAAAAATGAAACGTTGGTCTGCAATGGCCAGAGCATTTACTAGAATTGGCAAAGATATCGTTATGGCGGTAAAAGAAGGAGGTCCCGATCCTGATTCCAATTCAAAGTTAAGAGCGGTTATACAGAATGCTAAATCTGTAAACATGCCAAAGGACAATATAGAACGTGCTATTAAAAGAGCTTCTGACAAAAGTCAGGGAGATTATAAAGAAGTACTTTTTGAAGGGTATGCACCTCACGGAATAGCTATTCTAGTAGAAACTGCTACTGATAACAACAATAGAACCGTCGCTAATATTAGATCTTATTTTAATAAATGTGATGGTAACCTAGGCACATCTGGGTCGGTAGAATTCATGTTTGACCATACCTGTAACTTTAGAATTGATGGAGAAGGTCTTGATCCTGAAGAATTAGAATTAGAGTTTATAGATTTTGGAGCAGAAGAAGTTTTTCAGGATGAAGATGGAATATTGATCTATGCACCTTTTGAAAGTTTTGGAACCATTCAAAAAGAATTAGAAAGTCGGGAGATCGAAATTTTATCATCTGGTTTTGAAAGAATTCCACAGGTAACAAAAAAAATCACACCAGAACAAGCAGCAGATGTAGAAAAACTTTTGGAAAAAATTGAGGAAGATGATGACGTTCAGAACGTATATCATACGATGGAAGAGTCCTCTTCTGATGGATAGCTAAATTAACAACAATACCTTATAAAAAGACTGCCAACAAAAGGCAGTCTTTTTTTGTTAAGTTTAAAATATGTTTTCGACTTAACTAAAAATCAGCACGATTATGAAACCTTGGATTTTTTTGGTATTTCTTTTTTTTGGATTAGTTGCTCAAGCACAAGACATGAATAATGATATTTTAGGCGAAATTATAACTAAAAAAGCAGATACATTAGGTGGAATATCAGGGAACTGGCAGTTTGTTTATAAGCAAACTACTATGCTTTGTATTACTGATGCAAAAAACAACAGAATGCGCATCATTGCACCTATCATAGAGTCAACCCATCTTGATAAAGATTTATTATTAGATGCTATGACAGCTAATTTTCATTCGGCGCTGGATGTTAAATATGCCATTTCTAATGGAATTCTTTGGTCGGCATATGTTCATCCACTAGAAGAATTGAGTGTCGAACAAGTAGAAAACGCATTATCTCAGGTATATTTGGCTGCAAAAACATTTGGAACTACATTTACCAGCACAGAATTACTTTTTGGTGCTGGGTCTTTAGAAGAAGAAAAAACTAAAAAAGAAGTTATTAAAAAACAGGAAACTCGAAAATTCTAGGCTTCTGGTTCAAAACTATATTTAGGAATTTTACCTTTAACACCTTTAAAGAAACTATACATAAACTGTAAATCTTTATCAATATCATCTGTTGGGTAAAAAGGAGAAGAAATTACTACTCTTTTTTTTCCAAAGTCAAAGGCGACCATAATGATAGGAACATTGGCAGCTTTAGCAATATAATAAAATCCTGTTTTCCAAGTAGTCACTTTCTTTCGAGTGCCTTCTGGAGCCAGTGTTAATCTTAGTTCATCTCGTTTTTCAAATTCTTTTGCGATCGCTTCGACTTTATTCTGCCCAGGTGTTCTATCCAAAGCGATCCCCCCAACTTTTCTAAAATACCAACCAAATGGCCATTTGAAAAGTTCTTTCTTTCCCATAAAACTAATTTTTACCTGTTGTATCTTCCGAATTAATAATCCAAGATAAAAATCGTGCCAGCTTGTATGAGGAACTGCAATAACGACACATTTTTTTATAGTCTTACTATTGAAGTCACCAATCATCTTCCATCCCATGATTTTATAAAATATAAAAGATGCTAGTTTTGTCATGGTAATTTCAGTTATGAAAAATCAGCTATAAAGTTCGGTAAATCTTTTTTAATATATCCGCACTTATTTTATCCTCCCAATTCTTACCCAAGGCATTTTCCCATAATGGCACTAAACCTAAGGCTACAGATACCATAGTGTCTAGTTGTTTTTCAGTGATTGTAGCGCAAATTCCTGTTGGCAGTTCTATTTTATGTACCTCTTTCATTTTTTTAAAGAGTGCAACACCTTCAGGATAATAATCGCCCAATTTATCGAATACAATACAGTTTCCTATACCGTGTTTCGTTCCTAATACATAGGCAAGTCCATAACTCATTGCATGAGCTACTCCAACTTGCGAATATGCAATACTCATCCCTCCATGCCAAGAAGCCATCATTAATTTTGCATCTGCTTCTTCCTTGTCTAGTGTTTCGTCTAAGAAAATTTCTTTGCAAAGGTCGAGTGCTTTTTCTCCATAACTTTGGCTAAAAGCGTTCAAATATGTTCCTTTTAAGGATTCTATACAGTGTATATAACAATCCATTCCTGTATAGAACCACTGATCTTTTGGTACATCTTTAATCAACTCAGGATCTAAAATTACCTGATCAAATGGGGTGAAATCAGAGTTAATACCCAATTTTTTCTCAGGACCAGTTAATACTGTAGTTCTCGAAACTTCTGCACCGGTACCTGAAATTGTCGGGATTCCAACATGGTACACCGCTCTGTTTCCAACAAGATCCCAACCTTGATATTCTGTAGCGCTACCTGTGTTGTTCATCATTATGGCAACTGCTTTTGCCAGATCCATTATAGATCCACCTCCAATACCAATAATACCACTTGGTACAAAACTATAGTTGCTCCTAAATTCTGAAACAAGCATATCAACCTGTGATGTTTTGGGCTCTTCTTTGGTAGAGACGTATACTATTCTATCATTTCCTGATAGCTGTATTCTATTTTCAATGAATGCTTTATTCTGTTCAAAAACATCATCAATTAGATAAATAAATGGAGCTCCGTTTTTTCGTTGAGAAGAGAGGATTTGTTCTAATTGGTCAAAAGAACCTTTACCAAAAACCACTCTTGGTACCATAGGGAAATTTTTATGAAGAGCTTCCTTCACCTTAGGAGTCTTTGTAGCTGTTATATTCAAAAGATTTTGTTTGTTAATTAGTTTTCTAGCTTTTTCTAAATCTTCCGGGGTATCAATTTCCACACCTTCATGATGTGTTTCTATCATTTTAATATTCTTACCATACTCAAGATATCGTATGCATTCTATTTTCTCAGAAGCTTCTAGTGTTTTCATCGGTAGGCGATAAAAATCCAGAATGGCTTGCTTTTTAAACGCATAGATTCCTTTATGTTTAAAATACGTATGATGTATTTCTTTATCTCTTGGATAAGGTATGGGAGCACGAGAAAAATAAAGAGCATAATTGTCTTTATCCACAATCACTTTTACACTATTAGGATTCACGATATCATCCCAATCGTTTATAGGAGTCATTAAACTTGCAAGATCTATCTTATCGGCATCATCTCCTTCAAAAACTTCCAACACCTTTTCTAAACTTTCTCTTTCTGTAAAAGGTTCATCACCCTGAACATTGACTACGATATCGATGTCCATATTTTCTACCGCCTCTGCTATTCTATCACTTCCACAATCATGTGCTTTGATACTCATGATTGCTTTACCACCGTTTGATGTAATTTCATCGAATATAATTTCACTATCCGTAACTACGTATACTTCATTAAATAATGATGTATTAACCGCTGCTTCATACGTACGTAAAATAACAGATTTGCCCTCAAGATCCTGCATTAATTTTCCAGGGAATCTGGATGCAGCATATCTCGCAGGGATCATTGCGATGGTTTTCAGGTTCGTTTTGTTCAAAATTGCTTGCTTTTGCAGGGTCAAAAATAACTTTTTTAAATCGATTTTCAAGAAGAGCTAATGAATAGTTTTTTATAAACTTTTCTTAAACCAAAAAATAAAATTATTAAAACAACTATTGCCAATAAGGGAAGGAATATAGACAATACAGACATAATCGTTGCAGTTCCTGTTTCTGCTGTAGAAATAACAGGGTTAGCCAACCCTCCTGTTGTCGCTGTAGAAGTTAATCTGGATGCACTCATGGTACTTTTTACAGTTGCCGCTGTTCCTCCTCCTGCAATGATAGCTAATGCCCAGGTTACTACAGGACTTAAATTAGCAGCAGTAGATACCATAACGGCTGTTCCGGCGATGGCAGCCAGCGGAATTGCAATCGTATCCAGTAAATTATCAAACCACGGAATATAATAGGCTAAAATCTCTATCAGTGTAGCCGCCAATAATACAATTAATGCCGTATTGCTTCCAACCCATTGCCAATTATCATTTAGTGGAATTATATTATAATGACCCGCCAAGCTCATTGCCAATAGCGGTAAAAACACTCTAAACCCTACAGAAGCGGCTAATCCGACTCCAAGACATATACTTAAAATTGTTTCTTGCATATTGCATTCAAAATCAACTCAATTAACACGCTTTCACTTTACCACTATTATCTTATTCTTAGTTATAATGAAAAAAACTAAAAAGCTTCTTTTATCAATTTTCGGTAAAGGAATCGTCTTTAAATCCTATAAGATACAATTTTTCTTTGGCTCTCGTCACTGCGGTATACAGCCAACGTAAATAATCCTTATTCATACCTTCGGGTAAATAAGGTTGTTCTATGAACACAGTATCCCATTGTCCACCTTGCGATTTATGACACGTAATTGCATACGAGAATTTTACTTGTAATCCATTGAAAAACTTATTGTTTTTCACTCCCATAAATTTCTTATATTTTGATGTTTCATCTTCAAAATCTTTCAACACTTCCTGATACAGTTTATTAGACTCTTCATAGGATAAAGAAGGACTCTCAGAAGTTAAGGTGTCTAGAATTAAAACCGTTTCTAAAGATTTTTGATCAGGATAATCTACCATGGATATTTTAACCTCGGCGAATCGAAATCCATAGAGCTCTTTTATAGCATAAATTTCGAGGATTTTAATAATATCTCCATTGGCAATAAATCCAGCTTCGCTTTTAGTATCTAACCAGAAATAGTTGTTCTTTACAACCATTAAATAATCTCCGGCAGAAAGCTCATCCTCCTGAAAAAGTATTCTGGATCGAATCTGTTGATTATAAATATTGGCCCTTTTGTTAGATCTCAGTATAATTACAGATTCTTCATGACCTTTACTAGCATACGAATCGTTTAATGCATCCATAATATCGTGTCCATCAATTAACCGAATGATATCTGGATATCCTAAAATATTAAATTGGAAAGATTCATAAAACCCATCGTTCAATAATTCTCTTAAGGAGGTTGCATTCATTAAAATTCCACTATCCACGGCTTGTCTTACTACTTCATCTAATTCTATCTGAGTTACCTCTTTATCAAAATTTAAGGACAATGTATCCGAATCCAACGCGGGGCTTACCTCTAATTTCACAGGTGGTAGCTGCGCTGTATCCCCTATAAACAGTATTTTGCAATTATGACCAGAGTATACATACATCATTAGATCATCTAGCAAAGAACCATTCTCAAACAATTTACTTTCACTTGGCGTATCCGGTATCATAGAAGCCTCATCAACAATGAAAATTGTATTTCTGCTTTTATTTTGTTTTAATTGAAAAGCCAGTCCTCCACTACTATTTTTTTTTGGATAGTAAATATTTCGATGTATCGTCTGTGCTGGTCTACCAGAATAGTTACTAATTACTTTGGCTGCACGACCCGTAGGAGCTAATAATACTGAATGAAGCTTGGCCTTCCATAGGTTTTTGACCAAAGTGCCTATTAAAGTTGTTTTTCCTGTTCCTGCATACCCTTTAAGCAAAAAAAGACTGTTTCTGGTATCGGATAAGATAAAATTTGCAAGTTTCTGAAGTACAATATCCTGTTTTAGTGTAGGTTCAAAAGGAAAATCATCTCTAAGCAATTGATAAAACTCTGTTTCTCTCATGAAAAATTGTATTCCTTTACTGCGTTAATCTGTTAATAAATCAAAGATAGTAATGATTTTTTGGCTATAAACTTTTACGATTAAAAAAAAATTGTAGATTTGCGTATACACTAATGTCTAAAAGCTAAATTATAAAATGAAAATTGTTCTTCAACTAGTTCTATGGGTAATTATCGCAGCCTTGGGTTACATGGTATACAATTCAGTAATGGGTCCTGTACGATTTAACAAGATTAAAAAAGTTCGTTATGAAAAAGCCATTGAAAACCTAAGAGATATTCGACAAGCAGAGCTAGCGCATAATACAGTAGTCGGGAGATTTGAAAAAGATCCTGCTAAATTAATTGCTTTTATAGATACTGCTAAATTTACACTTGTTCAACGTAGAGATTCTAGTTTTATCAGATTTAATAAAATATTGAAAATTGATGAGCCGAGAGATACTGTTGTAGTAGATACGCTTGGTTATGCGTCAATTAAAGATTCTTTATTTGGAGGAAGCGATCGTTATAAAACAATGATGAATGTTCCAATAGAAGGAGTCGATGCTAAATTTGATCTGGATGCTGGTTTTATTGATAAAAACGGAATCAGAATCAGTGTTTTTGAAGCTAAAGTTTCTAAAGATGTGTTATTACACGATCTGGATAAGGATTTATTATATCAGGAAAAGCAAGTGGTTTCTGTAGAGGGTGTAGATGGACCATTTTTGTCCGTAGGTTCTATGCAAGAAGTTAACACCACTGGTAACTGGCCTAAAACGTATGATTCAAATACAAAACAAGAGTAATAATTCAGGTATTACAAAAAATACATTGTCCATTCAGGTAAGCCTGAATGGACTTTCTTTTTGCACGGTAAATACTGATGGTGAAATAACTGCCTTAGAACAGGATAATTTTGGAGTCTATTTATCTCCAGAACAGGTTCTGGAAAAAATCAAATACACTTTTGATAACAACCCGAATCTTCAATATGATTTTGATACGGTAGAAGTAATTTATCAAAACGATTTATACACCTGTGTCCCCAAAGTTTTATTTGACAGTGAATCTCTAAAAGATTATTTGAAATACACTATCAAAGTATTAGAAAATGATTTCATAGCTTATGATGAATTAGATCAACACGAAATAGTAATTGTTTATATTCCGTATGCTAATATTAATAATTTCTTTTTTGAAACCTTTGGTACTTTTACTTATAAACATGCCACAACCATACTTATCGATAGTATTCTAACAAAGGAAAAAAACAGTGAAATTATCAGCGTATTTGCCCATATGAGTGCCAGATCCTTTGATTTGGTAATAACTCGAAAAGGAAAGTTATTATTGGGTAATTCTTATGTATATGAAACGCATGAAGATTTTTTGTATTATGTGATGTTTGCTGCAGAACAATTACGATTGAACCCAGAAGAATTTCAATTAATTTTTTTAGGGGATATCTCTAAAGATAGTACTACTTGCACTATTGCTCATACTTATATTCGTAATGTACGTTTTGGAGAAAGAAATAGCAACCTCAACATCTCTGATGATCTACCTCCTATGGAGGATCATCAGCATTTTGTTTTATTAAGTAACTTTTAATATGCGTATTATCTCAGGAAAATATAAAGGAAAGCGTTTACAGGCGCCTAAAAAACTACCGGTCAGACCTACCACAGATATGGCCAAAGAAGGGTTATTTAACATTCTTAACCATCACTATATATTTTCTCAAGTCACATTACTCGATCTTTTTGCCGGAACCGGAAACATAAGTTATGAATTTGCTTCTCGAGGTTCTGAAAATATTACTGCAGTAGATACACATTATGGATGCGTAGGCTATATTAAAAGTATTGCTAAAGAACTTGATTTTACTATAGACACTATTAAAAGTGATGTATACAGTTATCTGGAAAAAGTAAAGAAAAAATCAGATATTATCTTTGCTGACCCACCATATGATTTCACAAATGAGCAGTTTGCAAAAATAGCCAATTTGGTATTTGAACATGACTTGCTTAATGAAGATGGTGTTTTAATCATCGAACATTCCAAACATACTACATTAGATGATGTAATCAATTTTAAGAATTCCCGTAAATATGGAGGATCTGTTTTTAGTTTTTTCGAAAAAACCTGTTGATTATCTTTAAAGGAACAAATCCAAACTCAGTTTTTAATAAAAAACAACCGTTTATCCACATAATTCTGTCGAAACTCCACAACAGTCATTTTCGTAATGATTACAAATTTATATTAGGGAAATCTAATACGTAAAATTTACATTATGATCAAAAAAATCAAAGATTTAGGAGCATCTCTAACGAGAGCACAACAAAAAGAAATCAATGGAGGAAATATCGCCGGAACACGTTGTAATACCAATGCAGACTGTTGGAATCTTTCTCCTTTTTTAGGACCTGGAGATGTTTCATGCCGATATTCTCCTTTTTCGTCATACAAAGTATGTCAGTTTAATTAAAAGAAATATTATTGTGTGTCTAAAGGAGTCTTACCGAAAGTTTGGCTCCTTTATTTATTAAAACTACTTTAAGTATTTAGAATTTTTAAGAAAAAATACTTTAATAATGGTAGTGTCTCTACTTTCGGAAAAGTACATAACTTAGTAAAAACCAAATATATAAATCTTTTCAACGTAGCTATCCAGCATAAACATTCTGTTTAAAATATTCCTGCTATATATTTATTTTTCTTCTTATGAGAAACCCTACATCGCTGTCAAACCTTTATTATATTTTACAAAATAACCACTATAACTAGTGCCGGTATAGTACGTTTCACGCTATATAATCAGAGAATCAATCATCTTCTCCTTACATTTTATTGTTATAATCGATTAGGTACTACTTAAAAGAACAATAATTTTTCAAATGTACATGGTAACAAAATCTGCTTTCATGACACTAGTATATACGTCGGGTGTTTATAAATTATCAATATTATGAATATCAGGCAGCTAAGTAAATCAAAAAAAGTATATTTTTGCAAACCTAAAAACAGAAGACTAGTTAACGCCTACGTAACATGAAATACAACATACACAAAATCAGAGCATTCAATCTTCAGGAAATGCTTTTGGTTTTGGCAATTATAGGAATATTATTATTGATAGCACTACCTAATTTTTTGCCTCTTATTGCACAAACAAAGGCACAGGAGGCTAAAATACAACTAAAGACTATTAGTAATATGCAAACCCAATATAGATATCTTAACTCTAAATACTCCTTGGACTTTAATGAAATAAATTATGAATCTCCGGTTACCGTCAAAAGCGGTGGTACAGCGAACTATAGTTATGAAATTATTGAAGCTTCCATTTCAAACTTCAAGGCAAGAGCAACTGCTGTAATTGATTTTGATGGAGATGGGGTTTTTAACGTATGGGAAATTGACCAAAGCGGAAGTCCTAAACAAATCACTAAAGATTAATGCTTATTTTGAAAGGACTCATACTTTTTAACCTTGGTTATATCGCTGGGCAAGACTTACTTCATCGCGAAGTTTATTGGTTTTTGTTTTTAAGTCTACTAATCTTGTCTGGGTTTCTTCATTATGATACCGTCTTACTGATTCATTTCAAAAATGCAATTTTAATAAATATAGCATTAGTAACCTCCATACTGGTTATACTTTATATTTACGCTACAATCAGGATTAGAAGACCATTTTTCAAAGAGGTATTTGGACTCGGTGATGTGCTATTTTTTTTAGTCTTTGCTGTAGCTTTTCCTACAGTAAACTTTACAATTCTATTTGTATTCTCCATACTATTCTCTTTTATACTATGGTTGATTCAAAAAAAGTATTCTAAGCATAAGACAATACCGCTAGCTGGATATATGTCAGTTTTTTTGATATTAATTTACACCGGTAGTTGGATCTATACATCAATTAACCTATATGCACTCTAATGAAAATAAATTCCTTTGAAATACCGGTTCATATAAAACAATTGATTACTCCCAATCAAGCTTTTCATTATAGAATAATTCCATTTTCTAAACAGAATGACATTGTAAGTTTTAAAACTGATTCAGAAAACCCTTCAATGCTGCAAAAAGAGCTTTCTATTATTCTTAATCAAACGGTTGTTCTCATTCCTGAAACAAAGGAAAACTTACAATCTTATCTTACATTAAACTATCGGAAAACTACCGCTGCTTCCAATAGTAAATTACATTATGAAGATAATTTTTTACAGAAGTTAATCACGACAGCCAAGGATTTTGGAAGTAGTGACATTCATATGGAACCGTACGAAAAGTTTTGCAGGGTACGATTACGATTGGACGGAAAACTGAAAGAACAATACACAATTAGTAATAAAGAATACCCTCAACTCATCAATCAAATTAAGATACGATCAGGATTGGATATTTCTCAAAAAAGACTGGCACAAGACGGGCGTATTACATTTAAAAATGGCACTGAAGAATTTGACATCAGGGTTTCTACAATGCCAACCCTCTATGGAGAAAAAATCGTTTTACGTCTGTTAAACCGTGACACACAGGATGTGCAACTCCACGATCTTGGTTTTACCAATAAAGAGCTTAATCTGTATAGAGAAGCTACAAAAAAACCACAGGGAATTATTCTTATTTCTGGCCCAACAGGTTCTGGAAAGACAACAACATTATATGCTACTTTAAAAGAATTAAATAAAGAAACTTCTAATATATTAACTATAGAAGATCCTATAGAGTACACCTTAGAAGGAGTTAATCAAGTACAATTAAGGGAAGATATCGAATTTGATTTTCCTGCGGCTCTTCGTGCTTTTTTACGTCAAGACCCAGACATCATCATGGTTGGTGAGATTAGGGATGATAAAACAGCTAATATGGCAATTAAGGCTGCTTTAACCGGGCATTTGGTATTATCTACCATACATACTAATTCAGCTTGGGCAACTATTTCCAGATTAATTGACATGAAAGTTCCCTCTTTCTTATTAGCCAGCACCCTAACAATGAGCATTGCGCAAAGATTGGTAAGGAAATTGTGTATTCATTGCAAGAAAGAAAAAATAGTTGAAGCAAAAGATTTTCCTTTGGGATTTGATATTCCAGAAAATATAATAAGGCTCTATATCCCAACCGGTTGCAATCATTGTTATCAAACAGGATACCTAGGTAGAAAGGCAATTTATGAATTGTTACCTATTACTAAAGAATTAGAAACTGCAATACGTCATAACAACCTACAAATTGATGACTACATTGCGACCCAAAATATCGATACGCTCCAAAAAAATGCGATACGCCTTGTAAAAGAAGGTGTAACTTCTGCAGAAGAAGTTTATGCATTATTGGCAAACAACTAATGCTATGAAAAAGAATATCTTTTTAATATATCTTATTTTAAATCTTGGAACCTTCTCCTACGCTCAGGATACGTTTCAAACGCAATCAGAAAGTAACACCAGAATTGCTACATTAGAGAATAAACTGCGGCTACTCAGTTTAGAAGTACCAGGTCTGGGAGAAAAAGTAAATGTGAATATTTCTAATACTACGTTACTCAATTTTTTAAGAGCAGTTTCACAGGTTCATAACATGAATATCAATCTTTCTGATGAACTCAACACGATTACGATCGTAAATGGTTTTAATGATGTTAATGTGCAGGATCTTCTGTTATTTTTAGCGAAAGAATATCAATTAGATATCGAATTTACCGGCAATATATTATCAATAAAGAAGTACATACCTCCTGTTCAAATTCCAAAAGAAAAAGAACTGATTATCAATTATGATCTGGTAGCTGGAACTTTATCTACAGACCTCAGAAATGACCCTTTACCTAAAGTATTTAGAAAAATCACTGAAGTTTCTGGAAAAAACCTGCTTTACACTCCAGAATTAAATTCAAAAAACGTAACACTATATTTACGTAATGTACCTATAGAAGTTGCTTTACAAAAACTAGCAGAAACAAATAATTTAAACTATAATAAAACAAGAGACGGATTCTACGAATTTGAAAGTATCCCAGGTTTAAATGATGGTTCTAACCATACTGGTTCGAACTACAGAAGAAGTAGAAGAAATTCTAATTACAAGGTAGTAGATACGCTGCATAGCGTTTTATCAGTTGATTTAAAGAATGCTGATGTAGCGACACTTATTCAAGATGTATCAGAAGATCTAAACCTTAATATTTTTACAGCTTCTCCCTTAGAGAATGCCGGTACGGTAACCGTAAAAGCAGAAGCGATAAGTTTTGATGATTTACTTGTTAAGATTTTTGAAAGTAAATCCAACGCCGTAGCACCAAATTCAACAACAAACAACCAGAACAGCAGAAATAATAACAACCCGAGTCAACAGAGAGGCTTTCAAAACAATGCCGCAACTGCAACATCAACCAATTTTACTTTCAAAAAAGAAGGTAATGTTTATTATTTTGGTACAGAAAATCAATTAACCATTAAGAAAGTAGAAATTGTACAAATGATGCATCGTTCTATCGCAATGCTGGGTGATGCGAATCCGGCAGGAGGATTAGGAGGAAATAGTTTTGGAAATAATAGTTTTGTTACGGGAGGGACTAACTTTTTTGGTAACCAAGGAAATTCTAATTTTAATCAAAATGGAGGAAATACCACAAATCAAAGAGGACTCAATACAGGTGTTTCAAGAAATGCTTCATCTAATAGGTCTGGAAATACACAAGCTGGGTCTATTTCTGATATTTTTCCTGCATCTGTAATCCAGGGATTAGATATTAAAATAGATACAGAACTGAACAGCTTTATCGTTAGTGGATCCGGAACCCGGGTAGAAAAGTTTAAAAAGTTTGTAACTTATATTGACAAACCTGTTCCACTCATTCTTATAGAGGTTATGATTTTGGAGGTAAGCAAAAGTGCTACGGTAGAAGCTGGCTTGGAATTTGGTATCGGCAAAGAACCTTCTACAACAGAAGGAGTTACATACCCAAATGCAAATATTACTTTGGGCGCACAAACAATCAATAGAATTATAGGTGGATTTGATGGATTTGGATCACTGAACCTTGGTAACGTAGTTCCTAATTTTTATATGGATATTAAAGCCATGGAGTCTAATGGAAATGTAAAAATATTATCCACTCCAAAACTAAGCACGCTCAATGGTCATAAAGCATATTTATCAAGTGGGCAGACTACGTATTATGCTATAACCAGTCAGAATATTTTTGGATCACAAAACCCACAAACATCAGAGATTGTAAATTATCAACCTATCGATGCAGAATTAGCATTGGAATTTAAACCTTTTGTCTCTGGAGATGGTCAGATCACTTTAAACATACAAGTTATACAATCTAATTTTAGTGGGGAACGCATTGCAGAAGATGCACCACCAGATATTAACAGCAGAAGGTTTTCTTCAATAATGCGAATGCAGGCAAATGACGTTGCCATCTTAGGAGGTATCGAAGAAAAAGTAAAAAATGATTCCGGATCAGGAGTTCCATTATTATCCCGTATACCGATCTTAAAATGGCTTTTTAGTAAAAGAAGAAGAGAAGACTCCAGGAAAAAATTGAATGTAATTATAAAACCTACAGTATTCTATTAATGGGAGCACCATTTTCAAAATATAAGCTATTAAAAAAGAAAAGTTTTGCTTTTGAACACTCCGAGCAAGAAAATAATCTTGTAATTCTTGGAATTGAAGTACAACAAAATAATGACGAATTAGATATCATTCAAGATTTTGTAGTTGATGACATTGGTAATATCTCAGAATATTGTAAATCTTCTATAAGAGCAAATTTAGTGATTACTGATAGTAAGATTCTTAGTAAAGAAGTACATACTACAGGTACGGATCAGGAAATTCTTGCGGATGCTTATCCAAATGTTGACCTTGATGATTTTTATTATCAAATCTTAAAAACAGATACGAAATCGTTCGTTGCGCTTTGTAGAAAACAGTATATTCACAGCTTAGTAGATGCGTATAAAAAGGTAAATATACTAATCACTAAAATTGATTTGGGTAACCTTACAACCTCGTCTTTGTTATCGTATTTATCGAATACAGAATTAATCACGTATACTGCAGTTATCAAAAACGATCAAGAAAAGATTCTCTCTATTCAGCCACATCAAGATGTAAAAGAAGATTATAAAATTGGTACAACGACTATTTCCAGCACGCATACGTTACCTTTTTCATGCATTCTGGATACGATCTCCGGTCAATCGGCTATTTCTGGTAATACTGAAGAAAAAAACATAGAACTCTTTAACGTATATAAAGAATCTCTATTTTTCAAAAATACCTTGCAATACGGAATTAGCTTTTTATTAATTTCTTTATTGATTAATTTTTTCGTTTTTAACAGCTCCTATAAAACCTGGCAAGGGCTTCAGGAAGAAGAACAAATTTATGCTATACAAAAAGAGCATATCAAAAAGCGTAAATCTACAGTACATACTAAAGAGGCCATTGTGACCAGCATACTAACCACTGGTTTCTCCAAGAGTTCTTATTATATTGATCAAATTATACAATCTCTTCCGTCCACAGTTATTCTCAAATCATTTTCATATCAACCGATTGGTAAAACAATACGAGATGATAAACCAATTATGATAAAAAAGAATACATTACTAATTACAGGAAACTCATCAGATAAGGCTGCTTTTACTGCCTGGGTAGATACGATTGAAGATGTATCTTTTGTACAGACTACCACGATTAATTATGGATGGGATCAAAAAAACACATCTGCATTCGAACTGGCAATACTTTTAATTAATGACACAGAGAAATAAAAACATACTATTAGTTATAAGCTTATTACTGGTTTTGTATGTGGCGTATCAGTTTGGTTTTGCCAAAACTTTTGCGATACACAACAAAATGGTTGCCCTACAAAGTCAAAAAGAAGCATATCAATCTGCTCCCGCTCAACTGGCTGCATTAACCAACAAGGAACGGCAACTGGATGAAATCCTGAAAAAAAATAATGTAGAAGGAAACTCGCTGCAAAATAGTATACTAAAAGTACTCAACACCTTGTCTGGAGATTCAAAATACAAGATCATCACTTTTGAAGAACCTCATACCTATTACGACGAGACATCAAAAGAAACCACAACCACTTATAACTTTACTTTACAGGGAGATTACAAGTCATTAATTCAGGTAGTGTATGCATTGGAACAAAAATACAGTTTTGGTAATGTGATCCACGTTAATTTCGAAAAGAAAAAGAATTTTAGAACAGGAAAGAGTTTTTTGCAATGTAGTCTTTTATTACAGAGAATTCATTAAGAGTTACAAGCAATAACTTTGACTATCACCAAGCTTATAAAGCGCTAAATAGTGAAATCCCAACTCTTCAGCCGTAAGTTGGTTTCTTACACTTCCAACATCTGACTTACGACATTCAGCCACTTACATCTAATTTTAAATAGCTGATTTTTTAATATTTAAACTCAACCTCTTACAGACCACCTCTGAATTTCGACATCCAGCCTCTGAAATCCAACACCAAATCAGAAAAAAATGGAAAAAATCAAATTTCTATGGTAACATAATCAGACATAATGACACTTACTTATATAATAAAGAAAAAAGAGATAAAATTAACAGTAGCTAAATTAAAAATTATATGAGCAATATTGGTATTACGTGGAGTATCGAAAGATTACTTCTTAACATTTTTAAGCATTTATTAACAATAGTAAAATTCCCTTTACGGTTTTGCCTTAAACCACTATACTCGCGCTCTTCTTCTTGCTACCCCAAAATAGAAGAATAACAAAGTTTTAAGATATAATCGCTGCATAGTGCTATGTTACTGTGCAAAACTTCTATTGCTTTAGTTTAAAAAAATAGAACCGTGGATTATCAACAATCCACAGAAAAGTGCTGGACCGAGAGCACTATTTGGTGTAGGAGCAGCAACGGTTGAAAAAGGATATGATGTTTTCGTTAATCCTGATGGTCCAGTTCAAGGAAATCTAAATTTTAACTTTAGTTTTCCTAATATAAATAGAGGGTTTAGTATGTTTCGTTAATTATTAAAAAGATGATGCAAGAGTATTCCAATTTACCATATAAAAAAGTATTTCTATACAAACCCTTGATATTAATGATATTAATAAGTTTAGGAATACTATCATTTGTTCTAGTAGGTAGTTCTGAGTCAGTAGCGCTTAGAGGTATTCAGGTTACTATGCTATGGGGGATATTAGTTTATCTACTCCCTTTATTGATATTATTTTTTAACTATAGGAAAAAAAATAGAAACATTAGTTTAAAAATTGAAAACCATAATATTCACTATTACAACAATAAGGAAAATTTAAATTCTTTCACCTTTAGAGTAGAGAGTATTGACAAAGTAGTTTTTAATCAATCCTTTCCACTCTATTATAACAATGTTAGATTATTTTTTTGGGATGAATACTACTATGCCCTTGTGCGATTAAAAAACGGAGAAAAAATAGTTGTGACTTGTTTATTATGTGATGAATTTGAGAAATTCATACCTAGTCATCTGATAGTTGAAAAAAGAAGATTATTTCCTTTAATTGATTTATCTTCTTCCAGTTCTTCTATACGACAAGGAAAAGAAAACAATAACAATGAAAGGATTAATGCTTTGATGTCGAAATTCAAAAGTAAATCTCAAGAAGAACTAGAAAATATTATACTTAATGAAGGTAGTTATCAAAAAGAAGCAGTTCAGGCAGCAAGAAATTTGTTGAAATCTCGTTCACTACAGAATTGAATTAAAAATCTAAAACATATTAGAAATAGTAACGATCTTATAAAATAGCTTGTTGATGTTTTTATAGGATATTGTTAATGTTTTATCGAACTTCGAAAGCCTCAGCCTTCAGGATGGATCGCATCATTAATAACACTTAATAGTATAGTCTGATTTTCTCTTTGATTTCCAAAATAAAAGTCTAGTTTCTAGTAATTCTGATACGAATTTTAAAATAAATATTTAACATTTCTATAACAAAAATCGTAGAAATATACTCAAAACCCACTTATATAAGTGCCCCCTAGGTGCTCTGGAGGTAGGGAAAGGGTACTTATGAAGTGCCCCCTTTAGCACAACGGATTGTTAATTTTTTAACAAAATAATAAAACATTGAACGTCTAGCCTCGCACATCCGACGTGCAACATCCAATACGAAACACCCAAACCAAAAATTTAATCAAAACAGGGGTAACATTTTACACCAAACTGACACTATATAATAAGAAACCACAGGTACCGGTCATAATACTCATAATAATCAGCGCCTTACTAGTATAATTAGCTGTCTTCTATTATCTTTGGCGGCTCATTTTGTGGTAGATACAAAACATAGTTTATGCAATTCAAAAAATATAGTTTAGTAGTAATTAGTGTTATCTGTTTTGCCGGATGTCGTAGTATATCCGTGAACAAATCTGCTATGCACACTGCTACCACAACTCCGGTAGCAATAGGGGTTATCGGGATACATGAAAATCATATGCGTACTACCAATTTTCAGGTAACCGCCATACCGATTTATAAAAAAGGAATCCGGGTAGGAATTACTGCAACAGGTTTTAATAAAACTACTTACAATGCATATCTGGAGGCTTCAACTAATGACAATCAAAAAATTGTCTACATAGATTCTTTAGAAACTAAACCAGAGTTTCTAAAAATTGAATTGATTGATTGGGTCACCATTATTGCAGAACTTCAGCAAGAATATAATCAACAAACTATAGCATATCTAAAACGACAAGCGGATGCAGAAATAATCTCTTCTGTTTCTATAGCAGTGTCCCAACAGACTATTACTGACATACAAAAAGCAGAAGCAGTGTTCTTAGTAAACGAAAACTACAAACAATATGGATTAGCTTTGGTAAAAGATGGTAAAACCTATAAAACCATCGATTTTGCAGATACTACCATATTTGGATACCGATTATCTTATTTCTGCTGGGGAGAAAATGATAAAAGAAGAGCAGCGCTTTTTGACATTGTAGATGAAAATGATAATTGCCCAAAACATACCTATAAAAATGCTGAAAAAGCGAAAGAAAAAATAAATTATTTTAAGTGATAATAAATATAGTAAGTTGTAATCAATGTATTCTTTAAAAGAATTGATAATCGTTATAAAACAACGCTTTAAAAATCTTTTTTTTCCAGTGTAAGATTTCTTTTACTTTAAGAAATCATGAAGCCTTGGAAAGATTTTAGTGAAAAATCTGGTTTTCAGTGAAACTAAAAAACATCTTTAAAAAGTGCTTTATTTTGGTTCCGTTTTATTTGGGCAAACAAAGAAAATGAACAAGTATTACTAAAAAGATAAATATGAAAAAACACTTTATATATAGTTTAGCACTGTTGGCAATTGTTCCAGGTTGCGAAGAAATCTTGTTTGAAGAAGACATAACCGATGCTGTAGTTATCTTGATTGCTCCTTCTGATGGATCGCAAGTAGAAAACACATCAGTTTCTTTTAGTTGGAATGCTGTAGATCAGGCTACCTCATACCGACTTCAGATTGCGAAACCCACATTTGAGAACGCAGTACAAATTGTAGAAGATACTACAGTAACAAACACTAATTTTAGTGTTAGCCTGGTAAAAAACGAGTATGAATGGCGTGTACGTGCTCAGAATTCGGCATCACAAACCACGTACACGACTGCAGGTTTTAATGTGATAGAAAGTGAAGATTTTTCTGCCAGAGAGGTACTATTATCAGCTCCACAAAATAATCTGATTACAAATAATACGACTGTTACGTTACAATGGCAACCAGTAACGGATGCCATAACGTATCGTATACAATTATTGAATGATAATGATCAGGTGATTGATGAAAGTACAAGTGCTACGAATTCTATTCAGGGTGTGTTTCCAGAAGGAATTATCAGGTGGCAGGTTCGGGCGGAAAATGATACCCAAAGTACACTCTATTTTAGTAGGACACTTACGGTTGACACCATGAACCCTCTAAAACCAGTTGCGACAGCACCGGCTAACCAGACAACAGTAACCAATACCGTCGTTTCTTTTTCCTGGACTAGGGAAACCCTGGAAGGTACTACAGAGTTAGACAGTATTTATGTATACCGTAATGAGCAATTAACAGATCTGGCGACTAAAGATCAGGTGACTTCTCCTGCAGATATTACATTAGATGCGAGTGACACCTATTATTGGTTCGTCAAAGCTTTTGATGAAGCGTCCAATCAAAGTGAAGCCAGTGATACCTTCAGTTTTACAATAAATTAGCAGGATGTTAAAAGGAAAAAAAGGATTGTATATCTTATTACCACTCGTGGTATTTATCTGGGGAGCTATCATTTTTCAGGTAGTAGATGCATTTTCTGATGACGACCCTGTTGTTTCTGATATTACAAAGGTATCTTTTGCAGCAATAGAAACCAAAGAGCGAGAAAAATTTACTATTGGAGAAGTAGATCGAGATCCTTTTTTAGGAACTATCTATCGCCCAAAAAAGATACTTAAAATAAGTACAAAGCCCATCATAAAAAAACAAGAGGTTGTCTGGCCATCTATCCGTTATAAAGGTTTGGTGGCTGATCAAAACAATGCTACCGTAATATTTTTGGTAGAAATCAACGGATCGGATCAATTGATGAAAATCAAAGATTCATTTTCTGAAATCAAACTTATCAAAAGTTCTTCTGGCTCGATAAAACTACGTTACAAAGGTGAAACCAAGCAATTTCAAATTTTGAATTGAAAATATTCTACAAAATAAAAGCGCAAGCCATGCAGTTTGCATTGCTCATTTCTGTAATTATTGCAATCATATTGAGTGCTTTTTTATTGCTTACCCACGTACAGTCATTTTTTAGGATTAAATCTAAAGAGTTAATCCAAACTACGGAATTAGCTAACCTCCAAATATTCGAATCCCTGGATACGGCAACTATATCAAACGATACTATTCGTACTGTTCTAGATACAAAAACTTTAAAATTAACTACTGATTATCACGGAGCTTGGACAAAAACATTTTCAGAAGTAATCCTAAGACAAAGAAAAGTTAGCAAGGTTGCTTTTTCTGGAGCTGTTTTAAATCAAAAAACACCCAACCTATATTTAGTTAATAAAAATGCTCCACTGGTAGTAGTAGGTAATACACGACTAGAGGGCATTAGTTATGTTCCAAAACAAGGTATCAAAGCAGGTAATATATCAGGCACTTATTATCAGGGATCCAGTTTGTATTATGGACGCACGATAGAGAGTAAAGAAATAATTCCGGAGCTGGATAATCAATGGCACTCCTACCTCGAATCCCTTTTAAAAGGAGGGTATATCAAAGAAGATCTAATGATTTCACTTGAAAAGGAAGTTAAAAACTCATTTCATAACACTCCGAAGGTTATTTATAGTCAAAAATCTATTATTCTGGGAGATGAAAAAATATCCGGAAATGTGATCATACAATCAGCATCTAGCATCATAATTACCGCTGCTTCTCAATTGACAGACGTTGTATTGATTGCCCCAACCATTATTGTTCAGGATTATACAAAAGGACGATTTCAACTAATTGCATCCAAAAAAATTAAAGTTGGAAAACAGTGCCACCTCTCTTACCCTTCTTCGATTACACTTTTAGATAAAAATAGTACTCCAAAAGTAAATCAGGCGAATGGTTCTCAAAACAGAATCCCAGACTTCAGTATTGATAAAAATACAATTATTGAAGGTTCTATAAGCTACTTACAAAAGAAATCAGCTATCCGAGACCGAATTAAAACACATTTAAAAGTAGAAAGCAACGTTAAAATAATTGGTGAAGTCTATTGCCAAGGTAATATTGAGTTTTTGGGCACTGTACAAGGATCTTTATATACCCAACAATTCATAGCTCATCAATCAGGGTCGGTGTATCTTAATCACTTATATAACGGTAAAGTTCTTGTAAACCCTATTCGTAAGTATGCAGGACTTCCGTTTAAAAACTCAAAAAAGAGTATAGCAAAATGGTTATATTAAAAAAAATACGTGCTGCTACTTTAATTGAGACCCTAACAGCTTCGGTACTGATTATTATTGTGTTTATGATCGCTAGTTTAAGTTTTAATAACATATTCACCAACCATTTAAAAAGGGATCAAAGTGCCATAGAAAACAGAATAAAAGAATTAAAATATCATATAATTCACGATAACCTAACATTACCATATACAGAAGATTTTGGTCTTTGGGAAATAGAAATTATTACCAGAAATAATAAAAATATTGTAGTATATAGTAGTGGGGATAGTACTTACGAAAAACAATTAAGTATACTTGAATAATGCTTCTCATAAAATAAAAGCCTTTACCTTAACCGAAATGATGGTTGTTATCGTGCTTTCTGCCATTGTAGTCGGTTTGGCCTTTACTATTTTAGGAATTGTTCAAAACAATATGAGAAGTATTGAAAATAATTATGAATACAAATCGCAAATACAATCTCTGGAAGTAGCCCTGACAGTAGATTTTAATAGATACCCTAGAATACAGCTGAATCCAAATGAAAATATATTAAGGTTTTCGTCACCCATTCAAGAAAGAGTGTATACATTTAGTTCTGACAGCATCTCCAATGATATCGATTTATTTATACTAAAAACCAAGGACATCATCTATTATTTTGAAGGAGAGGAAGTAACTACTGGAGATATAGACGCTATAAAACTTACCTTTGATAAAACGACTGACTTACATCGTATTTTTATTTACAAACATAATGATCCGACAATCTATTTCTGAACATGGGAATTAAAATTGAAAATACAAATAACACAAAACAAAAGAACAACTCTTTTAATATGACGGAAATTCTCACGAAAGAAATTACCTTATTTGGAAGTGCCTTTAGCAGTAAAAAAAAGGAACAATGGTATGCGGAGATTAGTGTTTTATTAAAATCCGGAATTGATCTAAAAAGTGGTTTAGAATTGTTGTCAGAAACCCAAAAAAAAGAAAAAGATCAAAAATTAATGACCTCAATGCTATCTAAACTCATCGATGGTAGCGCTTTTTCCGAAATACTAAAAGCAGATAAAAATTTTACTGATTACGAATATTATGCAGTAAAAATCGGTGAGCAAACTGGAGAATTAGCACAAATTACATTAGAGTTAAGCGAGTTTTATAAAAGAAAAAATGATTTACGAAGAGAAATCATTTCTGCACTTACCTACCCTATTATAGTACTGCTTACAGCATTAATAGTAATCTTTTTTATGCTACGATATGTAGTGCCCATGTTTGTTGATATTTTTAAACAAAATAAAGTGGATCTCCCTTGGATTACAGAGGCGATTATTAACTTTTCTAATTTTACTGCCGATCACAGCTTGCTTATATTAGGGGGTATCGTTATAGGAATAGTGTCAATTACTTTGGTATCTAAAAAGAAATGGTATCGCAAGTTTTTAGGAAATCTACAGCTTAAAATACCTATCCTTGGAAATTACTTTAGAAGAATCTATATGGCTCAATTTACGCAGGCTCTTTCTTTATTAACCTACGCAAAAGTTCCTATGGTGGATAGTATAAATTTAGTGAAAAATATGATTAATTTTTATCCCCTACAAAAAGGTTTGCACACAACTAATCAAGCTGTTATTGCAGGAGATAAATTAAGTACAGCATTTGCAAAAAGTCCAATTTTTGATAAAAAATTAATCGCTATGATTCGAGTAGCTGAAGAAACTAATCAAACTGAATTTATCTTTCAAAAGCTTAATGAGCAGTATAATCAACAGGTAAAACATCAATCCCAATTGATTTCAAACGTTTTAAATCCTGTTTTAACTATAATGGTTGGGATTATCGTAGGAGTTATTTTGATTGCTATGTATTTACCTATGTTTAAACTAAGCAGTGTGATAGGATAACAACCTATCCCGTCATTACAGAAGTCCGTATCGAATATTCATCTATACTGGAAAGATTACTGAGCGAATGGATCTGATGTGAAGTATTGCTAATAATATCTTCATAAAAGGCCAATATCTTTGCATCAAAACCAGGAGTATCTTCTGCGGTAATTTTAAAGATATCCATCTGATAGATAAAATTATTAAGGATATGATGACTAGAAGAAAGCATTGCCTTATAAATCTTCAATTTTGCATTTTCTAATTTGATTTTTTTAACACGTCTGCGCATATCCAATACAAGGAAGATAGAGAATATCAAAAAAGGAATGATAAACTTATCAAACTCATACTGCTCTAACGTGGCTAGAAATAGTAATAGACGCTCATAAAGATCGATTTCTAAAAAAATAGCGGAGAAATACACGAACACAGATATAGATAATCCGATGATCGTAAGTTTGTAATTGTTCATTAGCGGGGTTACGAGGTTTAAAGTAATGACGATTTGTGTTTGTTTTAGTACATTATGATTTTAATAATTCTGGATAAAATCATAGAGGTCGTTTGTTAAGCCAGTTAAATGTACAAAAAAATAATAAAACAAATAGTTTAACCGTAATTTATTAACAATTAACACATAATTACTCACAACCTTATTGAAATGACTACCAATACATCTTATAAAAATCAAGCTACGGCACACATATCCCTACACAACCATAACCATGGATTTTTTAGTAACGTTCATCTGAATTAAATGCCTACCATTATGATCAAACGAAACAAGTACTTTATACATGTGTCGTTCAGTATTGTTTTGTTACCTTGATATTCTATTTTTTTTTGACTTATTACGACGCACAAAAATCAATATTTAACAATGATTTTTACTTCCTATCTGTACCTACTCATAAAATTACCGATAGAATCTCTTTTTGAGTTCATAAATCAAAGTAATCAGGCTACTTCTTCGCCTGTTGATGCTTCCCATATCATAAACCATTCTTCATCTGTAATTTCTAGCGACAAAGCATCAACTGCAGAGTGAATACGATTTATTTTAGTGGATCCAATAACAGGTATTATCCGAGAAGGATGTTTTACTAACCAAGAGGTTAGTATTTGATCTGCCGATACACCATACTTGTTTTTTAGCGTTTTAACAACGTTATTAATTCGTATTACCCGCTCACTTGGGTTTTTTGAGAAGAATTTACCTCCGGCTAAAGTAGAATATGCCATAGGCTTGATATTATAGTTTAGGCATTGGTCTAAAGAGCCATCAGTAAAGGGATTTAAATGGACAGGAGAAACTTCAATCTGATTTGTTTGCAAAGGAAAAACAGCTTGTAACATCTGAAACTGAGAAGTGGTAAAATTAGATACTCCAAAGTGTAATACTTTTCCATTAGATTTTAATTTATCAAAAGCCTCTGCTATTTCTGAAGGATTCATTAGAGGACTTGGTCTGTGAATTAACAATAGATCTATACGGTCTGTTTGTAAATTTTTGAGCGATTGTTCTACCGATTCTATGATATATTTCTTAGTAGTCTTATATGATTTTATTTGATTATCCGGTCTATGAGGTGTCACAAGTCTTATACCACATTTAGTGACCAATTGCATCTTTTCTCTTAATGCAATATTCCCTTTTATAACATTCCCAAATAGGGCTTCTGTAGTGTAATGCCCATAAATATCAGCATGATCAAATGTAGTCACCCCAATAGAAAGACAATCTTCTATCAATTTTTGTGACTGATTAGTTGTAAGATTTGCTCCCCATACACCCCAGTTCATACAACCTGCTACAATCTTGGAAAATATCGGTCCATTTTCTGAAATTTTTGTATTCATTCTCTTTTAAATTTTTGATGGCACTCAAAAAAAAAACAACTTACTAATAGTTTATAGCTTCATAAATCAATCGTTGAATTTCTGATCGAATATCATTTGATATCAGCTTACGATTAGCAGCATCCGGAAACGTGCGGTTACTTAAAAACACATAAATAATTTCTTCATCTGGATCTGCCCAAGTAAATGTGCCAGTAAAACCACTATGGCCATAACTATTCATGGAGATACAACCACAGGTTGGTCCTACAGTACCTAATTGGGGTTTATCAAAACCAACACCTCTTCGCACGTCTTTATCACAGTATGTACAGGTATTAAATTCTGCTATTGTTTGACTATTTATATATTGTTTACCTCCATAATATCCTTCATTAAGATACATTTGCATCATTTTCGTAACATCATTTGCATTCGCAAATAACCCTGCGTGACCACCAATACCCCCAAACATTGCTGCTCCCTGATCGTGCACATATCCATGAACAATTTCTTTCCTATAAGCTTGATCATTCTCAGTGGGAACAATGCGTTTTCTATCAAATTTATTTAAAGGTAAATAGCCCATATTATTTGCTCCCATTACTCGATAAAAGTGTTGCTGTGTCAGTGCATCTAAATTATTTTCATAGTGTTTTTCTATAAATGATTTCATAAGATAATACGGAAGGTCACTATACTTATAACTTAGCCTACTTCTTAATTCACTATCTTTTATTCGCAACATCAGCGAGTCCTTCATATCACTTCTCAGATAAAGATTGCCGGTTACTTTAATATTAAAATCATCAGAACGCTTATACCTATAATATTTCTTATCTGGTTTTGAGGTTATTGTGTCTAGGGTTTTTAAGTAAAAAGGAATCCAGGCTCTCAATCGTGCGTAATGAGACAGCATCGATCTCACGGTAATATCTTTTTTATTGGAATCACTAAAAGAAGGAAGCATCTCTCCTACCCGAGTATCTAACGATAAAATACCTTTATCTTTGAGTTCCATCGTGAGCGGTAATGTTGAAAGAATTTTTGTTAAAGAAGCAAGGTCATAAATATCTGTACTCTTAACTTTTCTGGATTTTGCATACGTATGATATCCGTAATTTTTATTAAAAATTACTTTGCCTTTTCTCGCGACAATAAGCTGCAATCCTGGTACCATTTCTTCTCTTAGTGCGATATTAACTATAGAATCAATCCGTTCTAATTTATGAGAATTCATACCTACTGTCTCCGGAATACCATAGGTAAGGCGTTTCAAAGACCTAGTCTCCAGTCCGGTGTCTATAGGAAAATCGGCTCCCAGGCTTACAGGAAGCTTTCCTTTAGCCTCAATTGCGCCAAAAAGTAATTGTGCAGCTTTGTGCTGTGTCACAGTACTGTTTTGATATGCCATTAAGATTCCTTCAAAATTGGTGGTTGTCTGTAGGTCTAACATAGCATAAGGCCTAGAAAAAACACTAAGCACAGTATTGTTAAGCCTGGCTATTTCATAAAGCCACACCAATTCTTTATCTTCAAATTTATAATCCTTCCACGGGTTATCATTTGATGTATGCAAACCAACAATAACATAATTATAATTTTGCAACTGATCCAAAATATCCGAAAGCTGATTACCTTTAATCCAGTCTACTCTAGTGTATTTATTCAATTCTTTTAAAAACTCTTCTCCGGAATCACTACCCAGAGAAACATAGGCTATTTTTTTTAAATCTAAATTTTTAACAGGTAGAATTCCATGTTTATTTTTAATTAGTGTTAAGGAGTTTTCTACTAGCCTATGATGAAGCACTTCATTAGCAATACTATTAAGTTCTTCATTTAGGTACTCTGTTTTTATAGGCTTATATGTATGAAGTCCTGCTTTGTATTTGGCCAGCAAAATTTTTTTAACAGAAATTGATAAACGCTCTTCGGTAATTTCGCCTGCATAATAAGCTGAAACGATTTTTTGAGACGCCAATGGAACATCTTCAGATATTAAAAGAATGTCATTTCCTGCTTTTAGTGCGGCCAGATCAATATCACCGGGAGCTTTAAAATCCGAAGCTCCTTTCATATTCAATGCATCTGTTATAATTAATCCTTTAAAACCAAGGCTATCTTGTAAAACACGAGTCACTACATTTTCAGAAATTGAAGATGGGTATCCCGATCTGGCTTCTAAACTCGGAATATTAAGATGTGCGACCATAACACTCGACAACCCATCCGCAATCAATTTTCGGTAAGGATATAGTTCGATACTATCGATTCTTTGTTGATCAAAAATAATAGTTGGTAATGTTTTATGAGAATCACTGTCGGTATCGCCATGACCTGGAAAGTGCTTTGCACTGGCCAGTACCCCTTCTTTTTGCATGCCTGTCATAAAGGCCAGTGCTTTTTCTGTGACATTGTCTTTATCTTCTCCAAACGAACGATTGCCTATGATAGGATTTTTGGGATTCGTATTTATATCCACAACCGGAGCAAAATTCATATGAACTCCTAATCGTTTACAATGTTTTGCTATTTGCCTACCCGTTTCTTCTACTAAACTATTATCCTGAATTGCACCCAAGGTCATATTCCAAGGAAATGCTTTAGTAGAATCCAATCGCATAGCCAACCCCCATTCTGCATCCATCCCGACAAGCAAAGGAACTTTGGATAATGCTTGATACTCGTTGTTTAATTTAACCTGTCGTTGTGGTCCTCCTTTGGAAAAGATCACACCCCCTATATGATACTCCTCAATTAGCTTTTTTATTTTATCTGTATCTTTTTTAGGTTTTGAAGAGAAAACATCTACCATAAATAACTGACCTACTTTTTCCTTTAAAGTCATTTTATTGTAAATACTATCTACCCATAATCTTTGCGCATCATATTCTTTTTCGACCACAAGCGGATTTAATCGTACTTGGTGTGCTTTAAGAATTAATGTCAGCGAGTCAGTCTTATTTCCTGCAACAGTATCTTTCTTTACCACATCAGATTCTTGAGAAAAAAGAGATACTGTGAAAATAAAAATTATAAAGGAAAAATATTTTTCAAAAATATATTGCACAAATAACTAGTTTAAAAAACGATTATGCCAACTATCCTTAGCAGGAACTTCCCAATCTGTCTTATATTCGGCAATATTAGTGACTAAATTATTGAATACAATAGTGTTAGGAGATACCGATTTGTTCTTTGCCATCTTCCTAAAATCTATTAATGACTTATAGGCAATAAATTCTCCTTGTTTATAAGATACATTCATCTTATCCATTAAGTCTACATTATAATCGCTTTCCAGTTTCTGTATAAAACGTACTGAAGCATCTATAGAACAACCCGTTGCCTGATTCATTTCTTGATCCAGCGCAATGGTAATAAATCGTTTATACTTTATATCATATCCTGCTCTGAGATCAGCTCCGTGTGCGGTCCAGGCGGTAATAAAGGTATTTAATTTGTCCTTTATTTCATCTAACTCCTCTATCGTAAAGGATCGGTTAGCCTGGTATATCCAAATTCTTGAGGTATCCGAAAGTTCATTAAAATCTACTAACATCTGCTTTCTTTTTATTTTCTAAAATAACAAAAACTATTTCTAATTTTAGTAATAAAAAAGAGTTAATATGAACAAACATATCAACTCCTTCATTATTGTATAAATTATATAAAAATATTCTAAAGGTCTTGAGCATTAGCAATCAGTTCTGCAACATCCATCACTTCTATACTATCCTCTTTTTCTTTATTTTTAACACCGTCTGTCATCATGGTATTACAAAAAGGACATCCAGCTGCAATAATATCAGGTTTTGTCTCCAGTGCATCCTCAGTTCTTTCGATATTAACATCTTTATGACCAGGTTCTGGCTCTTTAAACATTTGTGCTCCTCCTGCTCCACAGCATAAACCATTGCGTTTACAACGTTTCATTTCTACAAGCTCAACTTCTAGTTTTCTTAGAAGATCTCTGGGAGCTTCGTATACACTATTGGCTCTGCCCAGATAACAAGGATCATGAAATGTTATTCGTTTTCCTTTAAACTTACCTCCTTCGACAGATAACCTTCCTTCATCCAAAAGAGACTTTAGGAACTGTGTATGGTGCATAACTTCATAATCACCACCTAATACAGGGTACTCATTTTTTAATGTGTTGAAACAATGAGGACAAGCCGTAACCACTTTTTTGATTTCATAAGCATTCATTACCTCTATATTGGTAACTGCCTGCATCTGAAATAAAAATTCATTCCCTGATCTTTTAGCAGGATCACCAGTACAACTTTCCTCTGTACCTAATACAGCAAAGTCTACATTAGCGTTATGAAGTAACTTAACAAAAGCTTTCGTAATTTTCTTGGCTCTGTCATCAAAACTACCAGCACAGCCAACCCAAAATAAAACTTCCGGTTTTTTTCCTTCTGCCATGTACTCTGCCATTGTTGGCACCTTTACTGTTTCACTCATATGTATATACTATTTATATGTAAATGGATTTTTGGCTTGAAAAGTTTCGAACCAAAAACCTGTATCTAATCATGTTTACCATCATCAAAAACTTCGATAGTTACCACTCGTTCTACTAATTCAGTAAATTTACCAGTGTAGCGAGTAGCTTTTACGAGGTGATTATCAATCCAATGATAATTTCCTCCTCTTGGTTTACCCATTAAAAGACTATGATATTTGAATCCATGTGTATTTAACCACGTTTCTGTTACTTCTCTATGGTCTTCTGTTCTGGAGGTAAAAAAACATATAATATGTCCTTCTTCATACCACTTGTTTAATGTAGTTAATGCATCTGGAAATGGTTCACAAGTAACCATTCTTTCTGGCTCTTCATTAGGTACGTCTTCGGTAATGGTTCCATCAATGTCAATAAGATAATTTTTAATACCTTCTGGTAAGACAGGACTAATATGCTCACCCTCTTCTACCTTATCGTGTAATAATTTCTCTACTTCTTCCTTCTTCATAATTTCTAAGTTCTCTTTAATTTTTAAAACTTTTGGTTAATAGTTATGGTTAATTAAAATCGTTATAAATTCTTAATTATTAATTTTTACTTCTTTTCATATTGATTATTGAAATCAAAACGCTTAATAGAAATAATAATTAAACAATAAAATTATTCCTTACTCCAGTTTAATCTATCCATTTGGTTAAATGGCCAAGGAGCTCCATTGTTTTCTATATTTGACATCATATTATTAAGATCTGATGGTGCTGCACTTTGCTCCATAACTAAGTATCTTCTCATATCTAAAATAATCGATAATGGATCGATGCTTATAGGACAAGCTTCTACACATGCGTTACAACTTGTGCACGCCCATAATTCTTCTGTGGTTATATAATCATTCAACAATTTTTTTCCATCATCCACAAAACTACCATTCTTATCAATGTTTTCTCCTACTTCTTGCAGGCGATCTCTGGTATCCATCATAATTTTTCTAGGCGACAACTTCTTACCTGTTTGGTTTGCTGGACATTCGCTGGTACAACGGCCACACTCTGTACAGGTATATGAATTTAGTAACTGAACCCAATTAAGATCCATTACATCAGATGCACCAAATGTTGAAGGCTCTGCTTCTGTTTCTTCTTCGGCAGGAGTAGCAAATGGATCTGCATTAGGATCCATCATAAGCATAACTTCTTTAGTCACTGCTTCAAGATTATCCATTTGTCCTTTTGGTTTTAGACTTCCATAGTAGGTATTAGGAAATGCCAAAAGAATATGTAAATGTTTGGAGAAATATAAATAATTAAGAAATATTAAAATCCCTATAATATGTAACCACCAAGCTCCTCGTTCTATAAGAATTAATGTTCCTTCTTCCATCCCATTAAACAAAGGTGTAATGAATTGACTAACAGGATAAGCTCCTGCTTTTACATAATGCGCTGCACCCAGACTCTGCAGTTGTAAGTCTGCAGCATTCATGGTGAGAAACAATGTCATGAGAACAACTTCAAAATATAAAATAATATTACCGTCGTTCTTAGGCCACCCTTTTAACGTTTTAAACCGTCGTATGTTGATCACATTTCTTCTAATCCAAAATATAAAAACACTTACTAAAACTAAAAGGGCTAAAATTTCAAAAGAACCAATCAAGAAATCATAAAAGCCTCCTAAAAAGCTGAAGATTCTATGTGTCCCTAAAATACCATCTATGATAATTTCAAGAACTTCAATATTAATAATAATAAATCCTAAATAGACAATGACGTGCAATATCCCTGCAATTGGCCTTCTTACCATTTTAGACTGCCCAAAAGCAATCAACATCATATTATTGAAACGCTCTTTTTTATTGTCTGTGCGATCTACATCCGTACCTAATCGAATATTTCGAATGACCTTACGAATGTTTTTAGTAAAATATCCAATCCCTGCTATTAAAGCAATTATGAATACGATATTAGGAATATATTGCATAGTTTGGAATAGTTAGTTTATCGTATCTGTCGGTGGTACATATGGTTTATTCTTTTTACCAAAGACCGATACATTAATATATCGAGTAGGGTTTAATCGCACGTCTTCTAATAATAGCTCCAGTTCGTAGGTTGCTCTTTCTAGATTATCATATAATTTATCATCCTTTATTAATTTCCCAACGGTTCCTTGATCCAAACTAGTAACTGTTTTATTAATATTAGTTAAAACGGTTTCTAAATCATTCCCTAGTCTTTCTACATCAACTTTTGATAATGAATTGGTAAATTGGTTAAGTTCTGAAGACATTTCCTCGAGGTTATTAAACGTTGTATTTAATTTTTTCTCATTTCCTGCCAACACAGTATTTAAAGAGTTTGAAACATTTCTAAAATTCTTCATTGTGACACTTAGGTCATTAAAAATCGAATTTAGATTTTTTTTATTATCTGTGGATAATACGCCATTGACTGAAGTTAATAGAGTATCAGCATCAGAAATAGCAGTTTCTAGCTTGAGCTGTAAAGGAGTAAGTTTTTCATTTACTAGCTCTAAAAGTCCTGCTTCGATTCGTCCAGGTAATGTATCCTGATCTTTTGCTTCCAAACCCGCCTCATAAATGGGGATTATTGCTAAGGACTTTCCTCCTATTAATCCGCCTCCATAAACTTTTGCCTCACTGTTTTTAGAGAACGAAAACTCGCTGTCCACATTAAACTTTACAATAAGCTTGCCTGTTTTGTCTGCAAAACCAATAGATAGTACCTTTCCAACGACCAAGCCATTAATAGTTACCGGAGAAGAGGGTATTAGCCCTTCTACGTTATCATAAATCGCATAAAATGTTCGGTCGTCTTCTAAAAGGTTTTTACCTTTCAGAAAACTATAACCAAAAATCAGAAGTGCTATAGCAGATAGCGCTAAAATTCCTGTTTTAACTTCTCGAGTAAATTTCAAAATAGTATATATTTAGAACACAAATTTAGAATAAAAAATATACTTCCAAAGATTATTAACGAACGAATTATCAGTATTTATTTAGATCAATTCGATGAAGTATCTGTTTTTAATGCTTCGGCAAGTGGAATTATTTCATTTTCCTTAAAAGCAACCACAAAGCAAGAGGGATATCCTTTCTGTACTGCAACGTCTTTTAACTCCTTGATTAAATTGTAATTAGACGTACTCCCAAAGTAATATTTATATAAATCGTCAAACTGAACTTTGGATAATTGATCCAGACCATTAAAGTTTGCTGGCTCTAATTTAATGTCATTAGAACCCGCAGCAATCTGAACTTTAAAAGTTATTCCTTCATACAAGTCTTCTTCCACATTGTTTGTTATCGAGTCATTCTGGATCATTTCAGGAATTTCTGGAGTTTTTGTTTCTGGTACATAGTACGTAGCATCCAAACTCTCTTTATAATCAACTATAGAGGTTATGATGGACTTTGCCATTTCATCTTGGCCTTTTGTAGAATTCAGATATTTACCTTCTTTATTATTAGTAAGAAAACCAAGTTCTATCAATACACTAGGCATATAGGTTTGATGTAACACCACAAATCCAGCTTGCTTGACTCCTCTACTCTTTCTTTTTAATGCTTTGTTAAATTTATTCTGTACAAAACTTGCCAAGATAAGACTCTGATCGAGATATTCTTCTTGCATCAGGGTAAGTCCAATGATTGATTCTGGAGAATTAGGGTCAAAACCATCATAATTTGCCTGATAGTTATCTTCTAATAATATAACCGAGTTTTCGTTCTTTGCCACATTAAAGTTTTCTTCATTAGCGTGCAGACCAAGAACAAATGTTTCTGTACCGTATGCTTGAGAATGGTGAGAATTACAATGAACGGATACAAATAAATCAGCTTTTGCCTTATTTGCAATTTTTCCTCTTTCATGTAATTCAATAAATTTATCAGTCTTTCTGGTATACACAACTTTAAAACGGTCATCTTTTTCTAAAGCAGCTCCAACTGCCAGCACTACTTTAAGAGCGATATCCTTTTCTTTATATCCATTTCCTCTATTTCCTGGATCATGACCTCCATGGCCAGCATCCAAAACAACGACAAACTTTTCTTTAGTACTGATTCCTTTAGGGGATATCGAAAATGCGGATAGTACAGATACTAATACCATCAACAAGGAGCTATATATTATTTTCTTCTTCATAATTATGCAAAATTATCACTTAACTTGAAACATTCTTTAATAGTTTCAGTATTTAGTATACTAATTCTAAAATCATATGGTTATGATCTTATGAATTACTATGTAAGTTTTTATTTAAAATAACGTCAGAGTGCTGTATTTGATATAAATATTTATTTTTTTATCATTTACAATCTCTACATAAAAAATATATGTAATTTTGGCACTTCAAAAACTAAGCCATAGTTTTACAAAAATAGGATTTAAACCATTGCAAACAACGGTACGTAACATACTTTATTCACTAAGTTTTTCACTATTTTGTATTTGTTATACAACTGCACAAGAATTTGATAAAACTACTGCGAAGCCAGTTCCCGCTCAGAAAGATTCTCTTAATTCGCCCGAGAAAAAAGCAAATCCAAAATCAGAGGTACTCCAAAATGAGAAAGATCAGGATACTACGAAAAAGGACACCGTTGTAGAACCACCTCAATTACTTACTGATAAAGTGAAGTATAAGTCTACGGACTATATGAGGTTAAGTCGCAGAGAAAACAAAATGTTTCTCTACAATGAAGCCGAGATTATATATGGTGAAATGCAAATTAATGCAGGTCTTATCATTGTAGACAATGCCAAAAATGAAGTATATGCATACGGAATTAAAGATTCTGTTGGCGACTACAGCCAAACACCTGTTTTTAAACAGGCTCAGAATGTAGTAGAACCGGATTCTATACGTTTTAATTTTGATACAGAAAAAGCACTTATTTATAACTCTCGAACAAAACAGGGAGAAATGAATGTTAAAGGAGAAGTATCGAAGCGCGTAAATGACTCTGTTATTTACATGAGTAATGTAAAGTTTACTACTGCAGAAGATGTGGACAATGCAGATTATTACTTTTATGCAAGAAGAATAAAATTGGTTCCTAAAAAGAAGATTGTTACTGGTCTTGTTAACATGTTTATTGCAGATGTGCCTACACCTCTTGGATTGCCTTTTGGCTATTTTCCATTACAAGAAAAAAGAACTTCCGGTTTTATTATCCCTAGTTACGGAGAAGAGAACAATAGAGGATATTTTTTACAAAATGGCGGATATTATTTTGCCTTAAGTGATTACGCTGATTTAACTGTAACTGGTGATTATTATACCAACGGTAGTTATACCCTTCTTACAGAATCGGCATATGCAGTACGATATAAGTACAGAGGTAATCTTCGTTTTAGGTTTGAAAATAACTTGACTAGTGAGCGAGGTTTTCCTGATTTTGCACAAAGAACTACCTATAACATTCAGTGGACTCATTCTCAGGATGCCAAAGCCAATCCTAATTCTAGGTTTTCAGCTTCGGTAAACTTTGGTAGTAGTGATTTCTTTCAGCAATCTACGAATCAACTTAATACAGGGAACTTCTTAAATAACCAGCTTAGTTCTTCAATTTCTTATGCAAAAACTTTTCAAGGAGATCCTCAGGTTAATGTTAATGTAGCTGCTACGCATAATTCTAATACGAATACCGGGGTAGTAAATCTATCCCTTCCTAATGTTAGTGCCAGTATGTCCAGAATATTTCCTTTTGCTCCAAAAGTAGGTGTTAAAAAAGGAATTATCCATAATATTAATACGCAATACAACTTTAGAGGGGAAAACAGAATTACTACTACAGACGAGGAACTTTTTACTGCAGAAATGTTCAAGGGTGCCAGAATTGGGATGCAACACTCAATCCCAATTAGTACTAATTTTAAGATTTTTAAATACTTAAGTGCTACTATGGGAACCAGTTTTCAGGAAAACTGGGTATTTGAGACGATTGAACAAAGTTATGATGAAGATGCCAACGATGGCGCCGGAGAAGTAGTAAGAGATACCATTGCTGGCTTTGATGCCTTTAGAACATATAATTTCTCTGCTAGTTTAGGAACCACTGTATACGGAACTTTTAATTTTAAGAAAGATAAAAAAATACAGGCGATTCGACATACGATGCGACCTTCGGTTAGTTATAGTATTAATCCTGCTTTTGATCAATTCTATGATGAATATATTATACCTGATGATCAAAGTACGGTGGATATTAATGAACGTGAAGTGGTTGAATATTCTCGTTTTCAAGGCGGATACTTTGGTGCTCCGAGCAATACCTTTTCTAGTAGTATTGGCTTCTCTTTGAGTAATAATCTAGAAGCAAAGGTTCAAAGTAAAGATACGACAGATTTAGAACCTCGAAAAGTAGTGCTGTTAAATAATTTGAACTTTAGAACCGCCTATAATATTGCAGGAGATTCTCTTCAATTCAGTCCATTATCCGTAACTGGAAATATACCAATTATCCAAAATAAACTAGATATTAATTTTAATGCAGAGTTAGATCCATACGCATTGGACAATAATAATCGTAAAATTGATGTTTGGAATATTAATAATGGAGGAAGTCTCTTTAGACTAACAAGAGCTAGTGCTAATTTTGGGTATTCTTTCTCCAGTAAAGATTTTGAAAAAGGTAAAACTGATTTAGATCCACTAACCAATCAAACTTTACAAAATGGTGGTAGACCAGATAATTTATTTGGTGGAGGAACTGATTTTAGAGAGGAGCAATCATATCGCCAACAGGATAACACAAATAATGAGAAGAACGATGTTACCAATTACAATTATAAAATTCCGTGGTCTTTGCGTTTATCATACACTGTAAATTACAGTAACAATGCCAGACAAAACGAAATATCATCACATTCAATTATGTTCTCTGGCGATGTAGAATTAGCACCAAAATGGACTGTTGGAGTTTCTTCTGGATATGATTTAAAAAACCCAGGGTTTACCTATACGAATTTGAGATTTCAGAGGGACCTGGATAGTTGGACTATGAATTTTAATTGGATACCTTTTAGTGAGCGTACCTCTTGGAATTTCTTTATTGGGATCAAGTCTTCGGTACTGAGTGATATTAAATATGACAAAAGGCGGGAACCAGACAGACAGTTATAGGTTAATTTTGAAGGATTTAATAACTGTTTTCTTAATCAAATTATACAATATACTTTATACATCATGAAAAAAATCATAACTACCACAAAAGCACCAGCTCCAATTGGCCCCTACAATCAGGCTATTATGAGTGGAAATATGCTATATACTTCTGGTCAAATTGCAATCAATCCAGATACTGGCGAACTCGTAATGGATAACATTACGGTAGAAACTGAACAGGTTATGCAAAACCTGAAAGGCATATTGGAAGAAGTACAAATGACTTTTGAAAATATTATCAAAACAACTATTTTCTTAAATGATATGAATACTTTCTCTAAAGTAAATGAAGTATACGGAAGTTATTTCAACGAAGACACAGCACCTGCAAGAGAAACGGTTGCAGTGGCAGCTTTACCAAAATTTGTAAATGTAGAAATTTCAGTAATTGCGGTAAAATAGTTTCTTTAACACCATATGCAATAGTAAACTTGGAAAAAATTTCTAGTTTTTTATAAATATTTGATTTTTAAATAATTAACTTATAACTCATCTGAGATTATTGGAGTTTTTTTTGGATAAGAGCCGTTAGAAAGTAAAGAATATTTATAATAAATGATTCCTATTAAATCTACAATCCTTTTAATAGTAATTGCGCTGTCGCTGGATTGGTCGCTAAAGGCACATCATAAACATCACACAACCTCATTAACATAAAAATATCCGGTTCATGAGGATGTTTTGCCAATGGGTCTCTAAAAAATATGACCATATCCACTTTTCTTTCTGCTACTCCAGAAGCTATCTGGGCATCACCACCCAGAGGCCCAGAAAGCAAAGCGTTTACTTCAAAACCCGCTCGTTTTGCTTTTTCGCCAGTAGTACCTGTAGCAATAAGTTTTATGTTTTTGGATTGCAAAGTTTCCTGATGTTCATTCAGAAATTGAACCATTTCTGCTTTTTTACCGTCGTGAGCAATGATTGCGATTGTCATAATTATTTATTAAACAGAGAGTATATCCGAAATACGCAATAACTCTTTATTGATACTATGATCTTCTTTTAGCCCATCGTTAAAATTAGTGGCAACAATTTCGTTATTAAGTAAACCTACCATTACGTTCTCTTCTCCATCCAATAATAGCTCTACTGCGTTTACGCAAAGTCTACTTGCCAATGTTCTATCAAAACAAGAAGGCGAACCTCCACGCTGCATATGCCCTAATACTGTTACCCTCACATCATAATGGGGTAAGTTTTCCGTTACATAATCGGCAAGTTCATAGACATTTTTTCCGATTTTATCACCTTCACAAACTACTACAATACTTGATGATTTACCAGAACGTTTACTTCTTTTTAAAGACTCCAGCAGTCTATCTAATCCTAAATTTTCTTCAGGAATTAAAATTTCCTCTGCTCCTGCTCCTACACCAGTATTTAATGCGATAAAGCCGGCATCGCGCCCCATTACCTCTATGAAAAATAAACGGTCATGAGAACTGGCAGTATCTCTAATCTTATCGATTGCTTCAACAACAGTGTTGAGTGCTGTATCATATCCGATTGTAAAATTCGTTCCAGCAATATCATTATCAATAGTTCCGGGTACTCCTATTACAGGAATATCGTGCTCTTCACTAAAAATTTTGCCGCCTCTAAAAGTGCCATCACCTCCAATCAATATCATGGCATCAACACCAACCTTTTTCAAGTTTTCTGCTGCTTTTTTTCTTCCCTCTGGTGTTCTAAATGCTTCAGAACGAGCAGATTTAAGAATGGTTCCTCCTGCACTTATGATATTACGAACACTTCTGGCATTCAACTCACAGTAATCGTTTTCTATCATTCCCTGATATCCTCTATAAAAACCGATACACTTTACGTTATAATAAGTGCAGGCTCGAGCGACAGCTCTGATAGCAGCATTCATTCCTGGTGAGTCACCTCCGGAAGTCATTACCCCAATAGTCTTAATTTGTTTGGCCATATACTGTGTTAAATTTAATCAAATTACTTATTCTTATCTGTAAAATTAATAAATTCAGGAGTTTCAGTTTTAGTTGTATCAAGAGTTTTTACTATCAATGTATCTTTTTCTTTTTTAGATTTAAAAACCTTTTCCAAAAGCTCATTAAAATTATTAAAATCTACAGAGTAAGAAATACCTATACCTTGTTTATATCCCTGTGACTCACCGATATATTGAATCTCATTCTGACGATTAAAAATTTTCCCTTTTAGCGTTCCCTCTTCATTAAATAAGTATTCTATTTCTACATCTCCTGTTACTACAGATTCACTAACGCCTCCAATAGGAACTCCAACACGCCCATTAATTAGGATTCTGTTATTGATCTGGGTTGAAACAGTAACCCCAAACTGATCTGCTGCTTCTTGATCAATATTTCTATTTCCTTGTACGTAATTGACGCCCACTGTAAATTTGTCATCATCTCCAGAGAATATACCATTCACTAGTCCCGCTGCACGCTCCACGAGGTTACCAGTGATAAAAGTCGGATCTAGGTTGCCGCTATAGAACTGTCCCTGAGTTACCAGTGACAGCGCTTGAAGCTCTTTGGTTGCCTGATCTTCTAACTGATACTCTAACTCACTTTTGGCAACAGAACTTAAATTAGGTAATTCTATATTAAAATTAAGATCAGGCTGCGCTAACTCTCCATTTAAATCTACTACGACCTCAACAGGGATCTTTCGGTTAATGGTTGCATTTTCTAAAAGTACGGCAGGATTTGCTTCTGTCTTGTATACCGCACTTAAGTTAAGTTTAGCTCTCGTTGGACTACCATCCCAATTGATACTTCCTCCTGATCTAACTGTAAAATCCTTTCCAACCAACCCTCCATACCTAAAATTATAGCTTCCTTCATAGGCTACAAAATCCCCCCACATATTAAATTTACCATTTGTATTAATTTCTATTAGTAATGTTCCGGCTCCTCTGCCTTTTAGAGAACTACCTGTTTTCTTATCCACCACAACCTCTACCAATGCATTATCATTTACATCCAAATCAAAATTAAGCGATAAACCTTTGATATCATCTATTACAATTTCTTTACCATCTAATCTGGCTTGTTTCTCTTCTGAACTTAAAAAATGGATATATGAGTTATCTCCGATAGATTCGGATTCATTTAAAGGGATTTTAAAAACTGTTCCTCGTTCTGTTGTTGCATTTACGTTAATCACTAAGTCATCAGTAGGACCTTCAATAGTTGCGTCACCACTGATAAAACCTGTTCCATAATATAATGATTCTTCATCTTCTTCTGTATCCAACACCAGTAACCTTTCATTAACGGTTAAATTGAGTCCTAACTCCCATTTTGTAAAGCGTTGATGGCCAATAAACCCTCCTAAAACTCCTTTGGTTTTGTATTTTGTATCGGTAATATCTACGTTATCAAAATTAAAGCGCTGTTTATTTAAGATAACTCTGGAGTCTTCATCAAGATCAAGATCGACATTGAGGTATGGAATTTTCAAACCTGCTTTGTTTAATTTTAAAACACCATCCATCGTAGGGTTTATATACTTACCAGTTACCTTTGCATAACCAGTAACCAAGCCTCTAAGGTCTGATATGACGATCCCACCCAAAGCGCTAAATCCAGACATGTCTAACTGATCCAAATTTAGATCGATATTCATATTGGGATTATGATCAGAAACATCTATAGATCCAATTGCAGAAAGTGTTTTTACACTTTTTTTGTTTACCAATCTGGTATTTATATTATATTCTGTTAGGGACTCATTACCAGAAACATTGATACGTAATTCTCCCAGATCTGTTTCATTTACTGCCAGATCATTTATTATCACTGTAGAGCTAGGAAAATAAACCCCTTTATCTTGAAGTATTTTAAGATCTCCATCGACTATACCTGATAATTTAAGATTCTCTATATACGGAGTAATCTTGTTTAAGTCAACATCTTTAAAATTAGCTTTAATATCTTTATTTTTTTTGCCTTTCATCGTTCCTGAAACACTGATTGTTTCATCTTCATGTTTTAATAAGATAGGTTGTATATCTACATTTTGAAAATTATTATCAAAAATAACTTTATTGTTGCTTTTGCTTCTGTTTGGATTTGCATACCAAGTATATCCTTTAAAGGTAAAGTCAGATTTTTTAAGCCCCAAGACGGATTTATTATCTTCATTAATTGTATGATAAAACTCAAGGTTATAATTATCTACATTATTTTTTCCCCCTTTAAATTCTGAACGCATAAACAACGTGTCTTTTAGTGTTACATTAATTAAACTAAATTTAGACACATCATAGTACTGTGTATCGATACTATCAATGGCTACATATGTATTAAATAAAGGGTTTTTATTATCTACTTGTATATCTACTTCCATCATTAGATTATCAAACGCTTTAATAGAAGGGGATTTAAAGGTAAGTTTAAACTCAGAATCATCACTTTCTACTTTACCCTTAATAAAAGTATTTGACGCAAATTCAATTTCTGGAAAAAACACATCTACAATTTTGTTGTAGATTTTAAAATTAAATTCCATAAACTCATTATCCGTAATTTCTGTCGGTTCAAAATTGGTATATAAACTACCTATCGAATTGCGAAACAGATCATATACGTTTTCAAATCTAAACACTCCCTTAACACTCCCATCAATGATATCAGGACTGTTCACGGTGATAGTTCTTACATTTTGTTCATCAAAACTCGAAGTAATATTAAAATCATCAAAATAATAACTTGCATTTTGGTTTTTATACAATGTTTTTTCAAAAGAAATTGTACCAAAAGCATCATTGATACCAGTTCCTTTCATTTTCATAATAACATCCCCATTAAATACAGACACACTATCTCTTGTAAAAATATTTAATCGATTTAGATCAATATGATCCACATTTGCTGTAAAATCATAATTATTGATCTTTTTTGACAAATCAGCCACTCCATTAAAAGAAAATTTCACGTTTGGATCATCAGAAACAAGTTTTCCATCAAAAACAGGGTCTTTTAGATTCCCTACAACATTAAGATTCGTATAGGTATATCCATTGAATTCTAGTTTTGTAATATCTCCTTCTAGCTTTGTATCAAGATTATTTAATGTAAATCCACTTCCATCTACATGTATATTAAAAGCTGCGTTACCAAGATTTTTTTTACTTAATAATTGACCTAAATTAAAATTATTAGATATAATATTTCCGTTGTACGTTGCTTCTTTCACGTTATCAAGATCCCCTAATAGTACAAAAGCATTTATTTTTCCTAGTTGAGAATAAAAATCCATGTCTACATCGACATCTTTTATTGTCACTATTGTAGACCCAACAGCTTTTACGCTTCCTAATTGATATAGTTGTTTTGGTAATGATTCACCTAAAATTCTGGGCAGAAGGTTTACGAGATCATAATAGTTGGTCGTAAGGTTTCTTAAATCCCCGTCTAATCGAAATTTTGAAACGTTTGTTACCGCATTTCGTATTCTAATATCCCCTTTAATTATTGATCTGTCTAACCCAGAAATATCTGAGTTCAGTATTTCAAAATCATTAAGAGTTCCCTTTACGGTCGTATTTTTAAGTAGCAACTCTTCATTATTTCCAAATTCTTTATAAAATGGTATCAAATCATTAGTAGATACTGTAGCTTTTTTAAAATCAGCAATAATAGTTACTTTGTTTTCGAAATCAATCATACCACCTCTTTCATAAGAAAATACGATTTCACCTTCGACTTTAGAATCTGCTGTTTCTATCAACAACTCTTTAAACTTCATTTCTGTGGGGGTAATAGAAAAATTGGTTGTAAGGTTAGAAACATTTAGACCTCTATAATCCTTAAATGAAAGTAGATTAGTTATTATATAAAAATCTTCTCCATCTACTCGTAAACTTTGGGCATCCAGCCTAATATCTCGCAGCACTACTACTCTAGAAGAACTTAAATTTTCATCTATATAACTAAACTTGCTGTTCTCCATAGTTACATTACCAGTAGTAAGTACAAACTTTGAACTGGATGTAGGTTTGTTACCAGTATTAAATTTCCTGATAAAGGTCATAAGATTGTCACTACTTTCATCCTTATACATTTTCATTCTAAATGTTAGGCTATCTATCGAGACATTGCCTAACTCTGGTTGACCTTTAGAAATTTCCCGAAGATTAAGAATTGAAGTGGCGATGCTTTTTGCGTATATTAGAGTATCCTGATGATGATCTCTGACAAATACTTCTCTTAAATCAACATCACCAAAATAGGTAAGCCCTACTCTTCCTATATTGATATCTACATTATATTGGTCATGAAGATACGTAGTGATTTTTTTACCAAAAAAAGTCTGTACTGCAGGAATAGAAAATAGGATCACCAGTACTATAAAAAGTGAAATAAGGGTAAGCAATACCCTCTTCAATATTTTCCCGAATTTTTTGATACGTTTTATTGTTTTAACTTTGTTGACAATATTAACAATTTCTATGCCCTTTTCCTCATAATGAGTTCACAAAATGTATACACTCTAGGTATCGAATCTTCTTGCGATGATACCTCTGCATCTATATTATGCAACGATATCGTATTATCAAATGTTGTAGCCTCTCAAAAAATTCATGAACAATACGGCGGTGTGGTTCCCGAACTGGCTTCTAGAGCACATCAGCAGAATATCGTTCTGGTAGTTGATCAGGCAGTACAACAAGCCAATATTGACAAATCCGATGTAAGTGCAATTGCTTTTACAAGAGGTCCTGGTTTGATGGGGTCTCTGTTGGTTGGTACATCCTTTGCAAAATCACTAGCTTTGGCATTAGATATTCCACTTATTGATGTTAATCATATGCAGGCTCATATTCTTGCTCATTTTATAGAGGAAGAAGGATTTAACAAACCTTTATTTCCTTTCTTAGCCTTAACAATTAGTGGTGGGCATACCCAAATCGTAAAAGTAAAAGACCATTTTGATATGGAAATCATCGGTGAAACTTTAGATGATGCGGTTGGAGAAGCTTTTGATAAAAGTGCAAAAATATTAGGGCTTCCCTATCCTGGAGGACCATTAATTGACCAATACGCCCAATCAGGAAATCCCAAAGCGTTTCCGTTTACAAAACCAAAAGTAGGTGGATTGAATTTTAGCTTTAGTGGTCTTAAAACTGCGGTATTATATTTTGTACAAAAACAAGTGAAAGAAAATCCAAACTTTATAAAAGAAAATCTTGAGGATATATGTGCATCTATTCAATATACCATTATTAATATATTAATTGATAAATTGAAAAAAGCTTCTAAAGAAACTGGAATAAAAGCAATCGCTATTGGCGGTGGAGTCTCTGCGAACTCAGGAATCCGTAAAGCTCTCAAGGATGGGGAACAAAAATATGGCTGGAAAACTTTTGTACCAAAATTTGAATATACAACTGATAATGCTGCTATGATTGGAATTGTAGGCTATTTAAAATACCTTAAAAAAGATTTTGCTGATATGAGTATTGTCGCTAAAGCGAGAATTAAGTTTTGAATGTAGCAATAAGTAATTAATATAAACTGAGAACTATGAAGGCGTCCGAATTGGATATAATGTTTTGATCGGACTATTTGATTGCTAAATTTTAGATTACTTTAGTTCAATCAGAAAAAACTGAAACCTGAAAACTGAAACATGCAATTATTCTATAGTAAAGATATTATTGAGACTACTAATGAGTTTGAATTCTCAAGAGAAGAAAGTAAACATATCGCTAAAGTATTGCGAAAAAAAGAGGGGGACACACTTCATATCACCAATGGAAAAGGATTTTTATGTGAAGGAATTATTACTTTTTCAAGCCCTAATAAATGCATCATAACATTAGCAAATAAAGAATTACAAACTTCCAGAAATTACCGATTACACCTGGCAGTAGCCCCTACCAAGATGAACGATCGTTATGAGTGGTTTTTAGAAAAATCAACAGAAATCGGGATTGATGAAATTACTCCTATTGTTTGTGATCACAGTGAACGTAAAGTAATTAAACTAGAACGTTTTGAACGTATCTTACAAAGTGCTATGAAACAATCTTTACAGTGCTTTTTACCACAACTGAATCCAGCGATTTCTTTTGCTGAGTTTATACAGAAAGAAAGTATAGATCAATTACTGATTGCACATTGTGAGCAATCTACAAAAAGATCCCTAAAAGATGTACTTACTGTGCAGCGCAATACAACTATTTTAATTGGTCCCGAAGGAGATTTTTCTAGTAAAGAAATTGAAACTGCAGTAAAAACAGGGTATTTACCAGTAACTTTGGGTGAAACGAGACTTAGAACAGAAACTGCCGCGATTGTGGCAGCACATAGTGTTTCTTTTCTTAACTCATAAAGTAAGCACCAATATATATAAGGTTAATAGCTAAGATAAGAAAAACCGTATACTCCTTTGTTTCACGCTATTTTTTTCAGTACATCTCCGCTAGTTATCTCTGATAATAACTTTACTACATTGTTTCCACAATTAAACTAACTGATTGAATTTAGGATACTCCCTTAATTTTTATTAATAAATAACTTCAATTAACGATAATATCAGAAAAATGCACCATTGTTAAGTTATAATTAAGAATTACAAAATCCTGCAAACTATGGTTTTACCACACCGATTTCTTTGTATATTGCATATCAATTTTCACTCAATTATAATTACAATTATGAAAAAATTTTATTTTTTACTTTTTACTATTACATTTTCGTTTGCTTCATTTGGGCAAAGTCCCATTATTACGGCCATTGTAGATGGAACCTGCACTGGAGGAAATCCAAAATTATTAGAGATTTACGCGGATGGAACGGTTGACTTCTCATTATATTCAATAGAAAATCAAACCAATGCTAATACTACTTGGGGAAATACACAGAATCTTGCTGGGTTCGGTGTAGTTACTGATGATTTTGTGTATGTTACTACTACGGGAAGTGCCGCAAGTATTAGCTCTGAATTTCCTTCCTTATCTATGGCTAATATAATCACTTCTGGAGCACTCAATGTTAATGGTGATGATAGAGTTAGAATCATTTTAGATAGTTCAGGTGCTACAGTTGATCAATATGGTGTTGATGGTCAAGATGGAACAGTACAATCTTGGGAATATCTCGACTCATTTGCAAAACGTGTAGATGGTACAGGTCCTGATGCGGGTTTTACCGGATTAAACTGGACTTTTTCAGGGGCTAATACTTTAGATAATTTAGGAACTTGTAATGGAGGAAATGATACCTTCGAAACACTAATTGGGGGTATTGGTACATATTCTACCACTGTTTCTACGACTCCGACAATAAATGTTAGTGGAGCAGTTTCAGGTTTGGACTATTTTGAAGGAAATGGCCCTTCCAATGAAGGAACCTTTACGGTTTCCGGACTAAATCTTACAGCTGACATAACAGTTTCTGCTCCAACCAATTTTGAGATTTCATTGACCTCTGGAAGTGGTTTTGGTACCACAGTAAATGTTACTCCTGATATGGGATCTGTGGCGACGACAACAGTATATGTGCGTTTGGCAGCAGGTTTAACCGTGAATTCGTATGCGGGTGATGCAACAGTGTCTTCAACAGGAGTAACTGATCAAACAGTTTCATTAAGCGGAATCGTAACACCAGATGATCCTCAGATTACAGTTACAGGTTTTGTTGGGGATTTTTCTTATTTTGAAGGATCAGGCCCTTCTGCAGAAGACAGTTTCAATGTGGAAGGTTTATTTCTTACTGGCGACCTTACGGTTACGGCTCCGATGAATTTTGAAGTGTCGCTTACCACGGGAACAGGTTTTGGATCTACTGTAGCAATTACACCATCCATGGGAACTGTTAATGCTACTGAAATTTTTGTAAGAATGGCAGCTGGTCTGACAGCCAATTCGTATGCTGGAGATGTTACAGCATCATCAGCTGGTGCTACAGATCAAACATTAGGTTTAAATGGTATCGTATCACCTGTGGCAGTATGTGCTAATGTTGGGGATATTATCATAACCGAAGTAATGCAAAACCCTGCTGCCGCGGGAAATGATCCTAACGGAGAATATTTTGAGTTATACAATACTACAGCAAACCCGATTGATATTCAAAGCTGGGTTATCAAAGATGATAATCAAGCTGGAGAAACTCATGTGATAGCTAGCTCGGTAATTGTACCTGCAATGGGGTATGTATTACTTGCAAATGCTGCTACTCCTAACGGTGGAATCACGCCAGACTATGCCTATGCTACTGGTTTTTCTTTAGGTAATGGTACCGATGGTATAATTATAGAATGTAATTCTGCAGTTATCGATGAGGTTATATGGGATAATGGAGCCACGTTTCCTGATCCAACAGGAGCTAGCATGGAGTTATCTATAAATCATCTCAATAGTACAGATAACGATGATGGTATTAACTGGTTAGAGGCTGTTTCGCCTTTTGGCAGCGGTGACCTTGGTACTCCAGGTGAAGAAAATGACAACACAGTGCTATCAGTTGATTCATTTGATGAGCTATCCGAAAACTTTACCATGTTCCCTAATCCAACAAACACAGGCTTTATTAATATTGCTACAAAATCCAATGCTGTGGTAACTGTGAGTATATTTGATATGTTAGGAAAACAGGTGTTTTCGCAAACGCTAAACGAAAATATTTTAAATATATCTAATCTTAACAATGGTATTTATATTGTTAGGTTGGACCAAAATGATGTATCAGTAACTAAGAAATTAGTCATTGAATAAGCATTTTTTACAATTACCAAAAGAGCATTGTTGGAATCAACAATGCTCTTTTTTATTCCTAAATTTCGATTCTTTTAGTACATTGTATTTGGATTAGCTGATTTCTTTGGGATCTGTTGAATAGCATCCCAATGCTCACATATTTTACCCTGTTCATCAAAGCGAAAGAAATCCATGGTTATATATTGATCATTCCCAGGCCATTTTTGGTGTGTATGGAGGGCAACTAAATCTTCTTCGGCAATACATCTAACAAATTCTATTGACTTATACGGATACTCTTTTTGCATTCTTTCAAAATAAGATATAAACCCATCTATTCCATCTGAAACATCTGGATTATGCTGAATGTATGCTTTACCAACATATTGCTCCACTGCTTTTCTAGGGTTACCCTCATACGCTGTTTTATAAAAAGCAACAGCGTTCTTTTTGTTCTCTTTAAGATTCATTATTTTCTCCATTTTTTAACTTTTTATGTAAGACTACCTATAACATATTAATATTCCCAATTCGGTGTTTAATCGTTTATTTAGCTTCCACTCCTCACTAATGCTCTATCAAAAAATACATCTATAATCTCTTCCAGAATATCTAAGTAATTTATGTGTGGATATGATTGATGGTCATCCTCAGATGATATACTAAGATAGTAATCAAACAAGCTTATAATAGAACTGAACTCTCAACCATTAGTACAGTACATAACCATGTTCTTTTATTAAAACAACTTTCTATTTTTTCTTTTTCAATCCATAAATTGTCGTATGCATACCGGCAATTTTCCATACTCCATCTGTTTTTTCCATAAGTCTCGTTTCGCGTTTTAGACCGCGTATAGAGTCTTGTTGTTCATAGGTAACCCATGCGCCATTATTGTATAATCGAACTTCAATATCTTTCACTAATTCTGGAACTGGTTCTGGTTCGGGATGTTCTTCAATAAATGTCTTAACAAAACTGCTAATTTCACTCCATCCAATAGATTCTGAAAAACTATTTTTTTCAAAATTTATGTACGTTTTGTAGATAGTTGAATCTTGTATCCAATGATACCGCCAACTTTTAAAATCCCTTTGAAAAGCTGCTTTAGTTTCATTATGCAATGTTTTCAAAATGGCGTGCTTCTCTTGTTCGAAATCCAGTGAGTGAGTGATTTCATCGTTTGCTTTATCTTTTTCTTCTTTTTGACAACTTGTATACAATACAATAACAAAAAAGAAAACTATAATTTTGTTCAGAGTCATATATTTTTATTAGATAACTTATTAAAAGTATTTTGATAGAAACTGTTTTGTATAATACGTCATGCTAAAACTAGACACGTTTTTTCAGTTTCAACTTGTTACTTCTATTGGTTCCGGATCTTTATCTATTCTTGGAATTTAGATAGCTTTATATTCCAATTCTTTATTTGTATTATTTTTCTAATTGTCTTGTAATAATTTTATTTTAAAAAATCATAAAAATAGAATTAGTTTGAAAAAAGACTTTCATCACATTCTATTTTTGCAATTAGTGCTAAAACGAATAGCTATTGTATGGTACTTTTGCTTCTATAATCCTATAGAATGTTCACTATACAAGTTTTTGTAAACCGTACCTTATTTGGTTCTCAAATTCAATGTTATCATCGACATATAATGCTAAAATACGATATCTTCTTTTTATTCCGTAAAGTCCAATCAATTCATTATCATTTTTCAAATGAATTATAACATTATGGCTTTCTAATGAACCCAAGACTGATAACTTTCTTGTTTCTTGGTTGAGCTCCATATCTTTTGATGAAATTTCTATTCTATCAATATCTTTTAAGGGGATAGTCGTTTCTGTCATAATACCATATCGAAGATAAAGTTTACTGTTATCAATTGCAATTGGTCTTTTAGACATCGATTTTAAAAATCCAAATATTTGAATTACAGAATATATACTTAAAATTGTCAGAACCCAAGCTGCGATATCACTCCATTTTGCGATTAAAATATGAAGTACTACTGTCTCTATCGCGACAATCAATATGATTGCGATAAATAATGTTATGGTACCACTATCTTTATGGTAAGAAAACTCATTTTCTTTTAACTTTCTTTTTTTCCAATACACGAATCCATAATAAAAAACTGCAATTTCAGTAACAACAGGGATTACAAGTCCTTTAGGAAGTATTTCATAGCAGGTATTTTTCAAAGTACTGAAAAAATCAAGAGATGCGGTGTTAATTAATTTGTAGTTTTTAATCCCTTTTTTAATCTTGTAGATTACAAACAATAAAACCGATAATTCCACAATTGGAAAAACCCAAGTCTTAAAAAGATTGAGATAATAATGATTTTCTGAAGGAAGTACTAATGTGCAGATGATTAAACCTAAAACCAAAAAAGGGACAATCGTTATTTTTGGAATTTTAGTTTTTCTGATCAATAAGAAATATACCAGAGGAACTGTTAACAGTAAGTCAAACGTTATACCAATAGCTAATTCATCTGGATTATTTCTGAATATTGATGACTTAACAATTACAATCATTAATCCAATAATAAACAATGGTATTCCAAATACTGCTAAACTTTTCTGAAAACTGGACGTTACATTCATTGATTTTGATGCTATATAACTTATCTATAAATTAATTATTAAAGTATATTAGTTAGTCATTGATTAAACAAGTTCATAAATACTTCATCCAAGATAAAATATATTTTCTTTAAAGAAAAGGAAAATTCTATTAACAAAAAACCACAACAAGTCGCTGTGGTTCTAATACGCTATTACTTTTCTTAATTAGATGTTTGTACTGCTTGCTCCCGTAATTTCCAACTCGTTATTCTGCGTGTACGCAATAATCGACAATTTATCTTTTTCGTCAATCCAATTAGGGACTAGGATGGTAACCCATCCAGATGCATCTTTCATAACCAAACGATTGGCTACAATATTGGAGTTGCTAAGTGTTTTGTTTCTATTTTCTCCTCTATTAATTTCTGTAATTCGTTTCGATACTACCAATGCGAAGGTAACTTGATCAAACGTAGAACCTTCAATATCATATTCTAAAACAATCTGCTGGTCATCATTTTTAAGATTCATTAATTTGATGGAATTACCTGGTGTGGATTTTGAATACCGATCAATAGCTTCTAATGCTTTTGAGCGATTAGATCCTGTAAAATGTTCGCTGCCATTGACCACTAATTGAGGAGTATAAATCGATCGACTTTTAAACTGTTCCGCATAATCTCTTTGATAATCACTAAATACCTCTGTACTAAAAGGATCTTTCCATCCCAATCGGTTCCAATAATCTACATGGTACGATAAAACAAATACATTATTATATTCATATGTATCTTTTATAACATCTAATAGTTCATCTGCTGGAGGGCAACTACTACAACCCTGAGAGGTGAATAATTCCATAACCACAATCGATTTACTATCGTGTTGAGCAGTGGTATTTGAATAAATTGTGATCGTTAATACTATCAAAAGGTTTCTTATCATCTCGTTTATTTTAGTACTTTTAGACTCTATTATTTAGACGATGATGATCACAAAGCTTACACGGTTTATTTTCCTTTTGTTGTTTTCGGGAGTTATGTTTGGCCAAGATATTGCAATATTGCAATACAATGGCGGTGGTGATTGGTATAGCAATCCTACAGCATTGCCAAACCTAATTAGTTTTTGTAACCAGAATATTCGTACTGCAATAAGTCCGAAGCCAAAAACTGTAAAACCAGAAAGTTTAGACATTTTTCAGTATCCGTATATCCATATGACGGGTCATGGTAATGTGTTTTTTACAGAGCAAGATGCAGAAAACCTTCGAAATTATCTACTAAGCGGAGGGTTTCTACATATCGATGATAATTACGGGATGGCACCATATATCAAAAAGGAATTGGTAAAGATTTTTCCTGAGAAGGAATTGATAGAATTACCTGCATCACATCCTATTTTTTCAGCTAATTATACTTTTCCACAAGGGTTGCCAAAAATACATGAACATGATGGAGAAAGACCTCAGGCGTTTGGAATCATACACGAAGGAAGACTAGTTCTGTTGTTTACTTTTGAAAGTGATCTGGGTGATGGATGGGAGAACCCTGAGATTCATAATGACCCTGAAGAAGTGCGTCAAAAAGCATTAAAAATGGGAGCAAACATTATCAAATACGCTTTTGAGAATTAACTAAATGGCAGAACAGTTACAGCACGATACCACAACTTTTGTAAAAAAACAATTTCCTATTACACTGGTTTGCGACCGAGTCAATTCTCCAGCTAATATTGGTAGTATTTTTAGGATTGCTGATAGTTTTGGTATTGAAAAGATCATTTTTTGTGGAGAAGATATCACCATAATAAGTAAAAGAATGCAACGGACGGCAAGAGCCACTCACGAGATCATACCTTATCAGACCACAGATGCTATTCTACCAGTGATCGATACCCTAATTGCTGATGGTTATAGGATTATTGGTTTAGAAATTACCGAAAATAGTATTCCGGTTGCCAAGTATACTTTTTCTTCAAAGGATAAAATTGCTTTGGTCATTGGAGAAGAAAACTCAGGAATTTCTGAAGATATTTTAGCAAAAGTTACTAAATGTGTACATATCAATATGTATGGCACCAATAGTAGTATGAACGTGGCCATAGCAACAGGTGTGGCTCTTTATGAGATCACCAGGCAGTTGATGGGTCATGAAAAATAATTATAGAAATAGATATACTCTAGAAAAATTTACATTTACCTGAAAACATGTAACATATGAATTCTAAAACAATCGCATACGGTATTCTTAGAGCTATTGCCGTAATTGTTGGTATCTTGGCACTACTTTGGTTTTTATATAAAATACAATCTATTCTGCTCTACATTACTTTTGCAGCAGTAATTTCTCTTATGGGGAGACCGCTCGTTTTATTTCTAAAAAAGCGATTGAAATTCCATAATACACTAGCAGTAGTCTTTGCTTTATTTATCACAATAGGGTTATTTTTAAGTCTTTTTTTACTGTTCGTTCCCATTATTACGGAACAAGGTCAATTGATTGGTACTATAGACATTAACGAAGTGAGTGATGATCTAGATCGTTTAAATCAGGAAATCAGCGATTATTTTAATATAGAAAAATTAAACTTTGAAGAGTTGATGAAACAAACCGATTTTATCGAATCTTTAAATTTGAAAGCAATACCTAATGCTATTAATACCTTTTTAAGTGGTTTTGGTGCTGTGTTAATAGGGTTATTCTCTGTTTTGTTTATTTCATTTTTCTTATTAAAAGATAGCAAACTATTAGTGAATAGTATGTTGGTTTTTGCAAAGTCAAAGAATGAAACGCGATTTAGAAGAGCATTTAATAAAATTAAAGATCTCTTATCTCGTTATTTTGTAGGGCTGTTACTTCAGGTATTAATCCTGTTCTTACTATATTCAGTTTTGTTATTGATTTTCGGAGTCAATAATGCAATTGCTGTTGCCTTAATTGCTGCTATATTTAATTTGATTCCATATATTGGACCTCTGTTTGGTGGAGCTTTGGTATTGACCTTAGCTACCACCAGTAATTTGGGATATGATTTTCAATCCATAATCTTACCAAAATTAACATATATTCTCATCGGGTACATTGTGATACAATTAATTGATAATTTCCTCAACCAACCGTTAATTTTTGGAAATAGTGTAAAATCACATCCTTTAGAAATTTTTCTAGCAATTCTTATTTTTGGAGCTTTATTTGGTATTGGAGGACTCATCGTGGCAGTGCCTTTTTATACTGCAATTAAAGTTGTTGCCAAAGAATTTTTGTCTGAATATAAGATCGTAAAACAACTGACTAAAGAATTATAGTAATTGAATACCCAAATTCTACATACAGAAGTACAGGATTATATTTTTAAAAAATCTGAAACAAATATCGATCTTACAAAGTTAATTCTTTCTGGAATCCCATTTGATAATGTAAGTCCTCAGGAATTGGCACAACAAATAAATGGTAGGTTAAAAGCAAAAAAAAAACTTCCCATATGGAGCCAAACAAAAGGTATTTATTACCCACCAACCCTAAACCTGGAACAGACTTCTTCTGCAGCTACTGCAATCTATAAAAGTAGCCTTGTTTCTGGTGATCTGCTAATAGATCTTACTGGAGGTTTTGGCATCGATGCCTATTATTTTTCAAAAAAAATAACGCAGGTTATTCATTGTGAGCTAAACGCGGAATTAAACGAAATAGCTTCTCATAATTTTAAAGTTTTAGGATCGACTAGTGTAAAGACTATACTGGGAGACGGATTAAAAACTCTTGAAAACCTTAGTAAAGCTGAATGGATTTATATAGATCCATCTAGAAGAAATGATAATAAAGGTAAAGTTTTTTTTATGGAAGATTGTTTGCCTAATGTACCCAAAAACCTAGATTTTTTGTTTTCTAAGTCTAATAAAATATTAATAAAAACCTCTCCGCTATTGGATATTCGAGCAGGATTAAATTCGTTAGAATTCGTAAAAGAAATTCACGTTGTAGCTGTACAGAATGAAGTAAAAGAATTACTCTGGGTTTTAGAAAAAAATATTAAAGATGCGGTTATGATTAAATCTATTAATATAATAGATAGTCACAGCCAAAAGTTCTCTTTTTTGTTAGAAAACGAAAACAATATTTCTGCTGAATTATCTTTACCCAAAAAGTACCTTTACGAGCCAAATGCCGCCATTATGAAAGCTGGAGGTTTCAAAAGTGTCACAAGGATTCTTAGCGCACAAAAACTTCATCAACATTCACATTTATACACATCCAATGAGTTGATTATTTTTCCAGGAAGAAGTTTCCAAATAATATCAATTCTGCCCTATCGAAAACAAGTTTTAAAGAAAGAGAAGTTTATAAAGGCAAATATTACTACACGTAACTTTCCTGAAAGTGTTTCGGAAATACGCAAAAAATTCAAAATAAAAGATGGTGGGGATATTTTTTTATTTTTTACTATAAATTGCCTGAATGAGAGAGTAGTATTGGTATGTAAAAAAATCCGGGTCAACATTCAAAACTAATTTAAATGCAACCCGAACTTTCAATCAATATAAGATTTTTTAAAAATTTTATTTAGAGTCTGACATTTTCTCTATTGTAAAGAAATCCTTTTTAGATGATTCTTTTACTTTATAATCCTTATTTCTAACAGAATATCTAAGTTCTTCACCCTTTACCATAATCATGAACCCCTCGTCAGTTGGCATAATTTTAAAATCTTTATCTGCCTTCTTTAAGTATGATACTTGAATGGTGTTATCAAAAGAATTGTCATACTGATCATCAATTTTGATCACCTTAGTAATTCTTTCCTGAGTGTCAGCTCGACCTTGATTCACTTTATTTTCATCATTTTTTTCTAACTTAATAGGATCTAATTCTTTATTCCATATGGTAACTTCATAAGGAATTGTCATATCTCCTTTATCTAAGTTGTAAGTTTTTACTGTAGTTTCCTTCATCACTTCCATATTGTGCTCCTGTGCACTAATAGTTACAAAGTTGAATAATAAAACTACAAATGGTATTTTATTAAAAATTTTCATGCGGTTGTTTTTGAAATTATTAAATACTAACTCTTCTTAATTCTACTTAAATCATGAATGACGTTAACAGGCCGTTAGTTAGCATTAATCTTTTCATTTCTTTTTCTCAACGTTTCCAATTTTTTCTCCAGTGTAACGATTACATCATCTGCTTTAAGACTCATATCTCCTACCAATCCATCTATTTCTTTCGAAAACTCAGCTTTTTGAGAATGGAATTTTGAAGTTAATTCATCTGATATTTTATTGGCTCGTTCGGCTAAGTCATCTTTAGTATCTTTTACTTTAACCTTTATTTTCTTTCTTGTATTTTTTCCTGAATCGGGTGCGAATAATAATGCTGATACTGCTCCTAATGCTGCTCCTGCTACTAATCCGATTATTGTGTTACTGTTGTTTGACATACTTTAGTTTTAAATGTTAAAAATTAGTTTTGAAAAAAATCTAAAATCCAATCCTATTTCAAGGAATCATACTCTAATAATCTATAAGCGAATGAAAAAAGTTAATCGGCAATAGCACTTGCCACGAAAATTGCTATTACAATGATAACAATTAAAATGTCTATACTATACATCCTTTAACTCTTCAAGATTTCAAATTATAACGAATTCAAGACGTTACGCCATCAAATCCGAAATGCTGATTACATTGTTTTAATAAATCAACACTATTAATATATAGCGAATAGCGATTTTGTCAAGGGCTTTAACGGGTTTTAACCTTTGATACGTCTTATTAACATAAAAATATGTTAATAGGGAATTTTTATGTTATTTTAATTAATAAAAATCTGCAAGCCCAGATATTATAAATACTTCAATATACTAAGGTAATATCAGATATATTGATTCCTAACAAAAATTTGATTTTCTATAGCGTGAATTACCAATCCGGCAATGTTTTTAGAACCTGTTTTTACCAATAAATTATTACGGTGTCCTTCAACAGTTCTTGGACTTATAAATAATTGTTCTGCTATTTCTGTAGTAGTTTTTTGCTCACAAATTAGTTTTAATACTTCTCGTTCACGCTTGGTTAAATATTCGTCATCTTTGAACGTTTTATTCGTTTTTAAAGAAGCTTCTTCCAAAATACTCATCACACTTTCGTCATAGTAAAACCCTTTAATTGCCACGTGGTTTATCGTATTTATCACCTCTGTTGGGGTTGCATTTTTGGCCAGATAAGCTACGGCACCCTGTTGCATCATATTCGTAATAAAAGGTTTGCTATAATAACTGGTTAGTGCAATAATTTTAATTTCAGGGAATTTCTTCTTAACAATCTTAGTGGTTTCTACCCCGTTAAGATCCGGCATTTTTAAATCCATTAAAATAATCTCGGGTAAATCTCTGGTTAGATTTAATTGTTTGATGAGGTCATTACCATTCTCTGCCTGAATACTTATTTCTATATTACTTTCTTTGTCCAGGATGAAAGTGATTCCTTGTCTAAATAATGTTTCGTCATCGGCAATCGCTAGTTTAATGATGTCTTTTTTCATGGTTGAAGTTTTTTAGTGCTAATAGTAAACATTGCTCCATTACCGATCTCACTATGATATGAAAGCTTCCCATCGAGTATGTCTACTCTACTTTCAATATTTCTGAGTCCTATTCCCTTATTTTTACTTACAGATGCTATGTCGAATCCTTTTCCATCATCTGAATATGTAAGATGTAGTTGTTCATTATCTTCTTTAATATTTAAAATTACGTGAGTGGCTTGACCATGTCTTACCGAATTATTTAATAGTTCCTGAATTATTCTGAAGATATGCAATTCATTTCTTTTAGACAATAAATTATTATATATAATCTTATAATCTACTGTTACCTTTTTACTACTTATAAACTCATCGCAGAGTTCTTCTATCGCCGCCTGAAGCCCAAAATTTTCTAAAATTGGCGGTAAAAGATTATGTGCTAATCTTCTGGAACTTTCTAAGGTTTTTGTAGTAACCGATAGAATATGCTGTAGCGTCTGTTCCTGCTCTTCTTTATTTAGTGTACCATCGATTAATACATTGGTACTAAGACTTACTACATTCAATTTTGCGCTGATAGCGTCATGTAAATCCTGTGCTATTCGTTTACGTTCTTCTTCTTGCGTTTCTATAGTGCTGTGTAACAAATCTTTTTGGTAAGAGATCTCCAGATTTGCCTTTTCTAGTTCTGCAGCAATTATTTTTTTACGCGAAAAGAAAAAGAAAAGCACCAGAGATACCGCCATTAATAGCAATACCATAATAGCAATTAAGATAACCACTATGATTTGGGAATCTTCTTGTAGTAATTCTTTCTCCATTCAATAAAGATTAGGATTTGAAAAATAATATACAATATTGCATTTAACTTCAACAACAGTAAATAGGTTTTTTCTGGAATATTCGCATTAAAAACTAAATTTCCAGAAGCAAATATTAGTGTACTACCAAGAAGGTATAGAAACAATCCTATGTTTACAAAAAGGAATTGAGGTTTTACATTTTGTAAAGATTTATAAAGATAATATATTGAATAAACAATCAAAATAGATTGAGTTAAAGTAATACCTATAGAATTATATCTATAAAATAAATTTAAATCATTTACATACTGATAACATAGAAACAAAAAAACAGCTAACGTTACAAATGCTAATGTTTTCTTTTTTAACAAAATTTGATAAAATGTTGATAGAATAATAAATTGTACTACCAAAAAAATATTGTTGAGAAATAAATTATTCAAATGCATAATAAACCCCAGTACTACCATACTAGTCTGGATTAATGATATACTCGAAAGAAACACTGTAAAAACTTGGAAAGCTTTATTTTTACATAAAGCTTTCACGTATATAATAGTATTAAAAATTAAGAAAATATTCCCAATATAAACTAGAAATTTAAAAACTAACATTCATATTTTAATTTAGAGGGCTAAGATCATCACAAGCAGGCGGACAAGGAGCAGTTACATCATAAATACCACTACTAGGGCCATCTGCTAAGCCTGCTGATTTCCCATCTATCTCTCCATCAATAATATCTCTATACACGCCGTCCACTTCTTGTGTACCTACGATTAATAGCCTCTCTTCTACCGGACCGCCATCTTCAGATCCGATCGCCATATAGGCTCGTACATCTAATCTATTTTTAGAAGCTTTTTTCTGAGCCTTTGCTGCTGCTTTATTACCCAGAATACCCATTTCGTTTAATACTTCGATTAAATCAACAGCAGGTATCAAAAAAGCTCTGCAATTATCAGGACATTGTTCTCTCCATGCTGCTGTCCATTCTGCAGCTACATCTGATTTAACTGTATTCGTTTTGTCGGGATTGTGTTTTTTGTCTGGATTCATTTTTGTTTTTGATTTAAATTAGTATTATTATTAAAATAAGTTTACAAAATATGGAGTATGGGTATGTAAATAAACATCTAATGCTATCTTTTAAAAGATACTTCTAATAAATAGACTTACATTAAATGTCCTTAAATTTATGATAAATACTATTTAAATCGTTACGTAAGTATGAAAAATTATTTACTTCATATAACAAGCCCTTTTTTTTTTTACTGAAAACCAGAAAAATAAATACTCAATTTATAAAAACTCTATTTTAAAAGTCCTGACGGGTTTTGAAAACCTGTCAGGACTGTTCTCTAAAATATATCCATCCTTTTACCATTAATACAGCTCACCCATAGTTTACACTACGTCATCTTCTAAGGAATATTTTCCCTCAAAAACACAAAAAACATATTCAGACAAATAAACAGCTGTTAATTTTTCAAGAACACTGAATGAATAATTATTAAATAAAAAAGACCTGTTAAGTGACTCTTGTGAGCTAATTTATATCTACTCAACATAATTTATCTCTTTCTTTATGAAAAACAAGGTTTTAATAAAAGTTCAAATAGCCAATAATACTTGTTAATGATTTATTATGATTATAAAACCACACTTCTTGGAATCGGAATAGAATGGTAAAAATGGTTGATCCATAATATAAAAAGGTCTATGATATTTTAAAACTATCGATAAGATTAGTATTAACGTTTTAAATAATGTTACAACATGTTAAATATATAAAAATCAGCTATATACGTTTATATTTTTTAAGAACTATTAATTTTTAATATTTTTAGATTTTAAATTAACTTTATTCTTATATTCTTTTAATGTTTCGAGTATTTAAGATTTAAATATAACAAATCGTATAATAGCTCCTAAACAAAAAATCGTACAGATCAGGGTGGAAATGTAAAGAATTGTCCTACAATGAAAAGAAGTTTTGGTAACATGTTTGATACCTGAAGTAAACAAGTTGTAAGTTTTTCTGCGATCAAAGAGTTATGGGGTGTAACTGAAGAGCAGATTGATACCTATACCAAGGAATATAGAATGAATTATCCGGCGAAATTATAAAGAAAAAAGTTGGGAATCACAAAGAATTTAAAGTTTAGATTCAGCCCAAAAATAAATACGAATAATAGATGAAAATAGTTTGTATAAGCAGGAATATTTTAATCTTCTTTATGATAATCTTTCATAGCGAAATGTCATATAGCCAATTGACATGGAATAAGGAAGCAAAAATCAAATATGAAAAGTATAGAAGAGATTCACTATCATGGAATCAAAAAATTTTTGAAATGGACTTACAAAATTTCAAAAATTTAAATAAACCTGGAGGTATCTTTCCAGTTCCTAAATACAACTTAGTTGGGGATAAAAGTTTTGTTGGATTAGGATTTGATGGCGTTAATTTGGGTGTTACAATTAATGATAAAGAATTTGTTTATTATTGTTTTTTTGCTACAAGGAATAAATTTAATAAACCTTTTATAGCTAACTTAAACGAAGATATCTTTTTTATAATAGCTGTTTCTACTGATTATATTGATAAAAAAAGATTAACCCATATGGAAGCTGACATAATTTCAAGAAATCACCCAGATTACCTGGCTGCAGGGACCTGTAAAACAAAAAATAATGTAATTAGTTATACTGCACTTATAACCGGTGATCGAAATTCTTATGCCGTAGTTAATAATCGAATTTTTGATTTAAATATTGGGAAAATGATATTAATTGTTCCGCAGAAAGATTTATCATTGAGATCAATGCAAATACAAGTTCCTACTTTATCTTTGGAAGAGTCGAAGAAATATGTAGAAAGTAAACTGAAAAATGATCAAGAGGTTGTCAATTTTTATAAATGCAATAATTGCATATAAAGAATTTTTCATTTTTCTGAGATAAATAGAATGAATAGAAATCTAACCCATAGTATTCAGAAAACTAAAGCTCAAAGAAATGATGGTAATCTTAAATCAAAATTAAGAACACTCTTTGAAGATTTCAAATGATTTTGAGCAATACAAAAACATGGTAAAACAAGTAATCGTAATGATTTTTAGTGACTTAAGTTCCTTTGTGTCATTTAATGTTACAACCTAATAGAATTTGGAAACCTGTCAGATCTCGATCTTAAATCTAAGAATTATGAATAGTCTTTCTAGAATCTATAAAAGAAATCGGTTTACGACTCATCTCTGGGAATTTTTTGGCTTTTAATGCTTCTTTAGAATTCAATACCAGATCTGGTACTACTCTAAGATTTGCTCGTAAATGTTCTTTTAACTCTTTTTGCTGCAAAGCACTTAGAGAATCTGAAATATGAATCAATAATTTATCGGTTCCTAAGTCGCCAATAACTACTTCGATTATATACATACCCAATCCTTCGAAACTTGTGAGTACCTCGATCACACTTTGCGGATATAAAGTAGTCCCTTTATACTTAATCATATGCTTCTTTCTACCCAAAACCGGGCTTAAACGCATGGTTGTTCTACCACATTTACACGGTTCATAATGTGCTTGTACCATATCGCCTGTGGTATATCGCAATAAAGGCATTGCTTCAATACCTAAGGTAGTAATCGCTAACTCTCCTACTTCTCCTTCTTCTACTGCACTACCATCTTCATCTAAAATTTCAGCGATAATAAGCTCTGGGCGATGGTGTCCTCCTCTATGTTCTGAGCATTCTGTAAATGCCGTACTCATTTCTGTAGATGCATAGGTAGAATATAAATCTATATCCCACTTCTCCTTAATTTTACTTCCTAAAGTATTTAGATTAAAATCCTGATCTCTTAGGGGCTCTCCGATACAAATCGCAGCTTTAACAGAAGAATTTTGATAATCAATACCATGTGCTTCTGCATAAGAAATTAACTTTAGTAAAAAAGAAGGTACTACTACTAAATAGGTAGACTGAAAACGCTCTATAGAATCCCATTGCAGTTCGGGTATACCCGACCCCACTCGAACCATGGCTGCTCCTAACTTTCTGGTTCCCAAAAAATAGGCAAGACCTGCCATAAATCTACGATCCAACGTCGTGGTCAACTGTACCACATCTGTTTTGGTAACTCCTGCTGTTTCAAAAGAAGTTGCTTCGTTATACGCTAATCTTTGTAGATCTTTCTCAGTAAGTGCAAACGTAACAGGTTTTCCTAAGGTTCCAGAAGTGGTTACATAATCTACAATTTCTGATTTAGGAATGCACAAAAAATCATCGTTGTACGCCTGTAAATCATCCTTGGTCGTAATTGGAAGTTTTTTAAGATCATCAACAGTTTTGATAGCTGATTTAGAAATACCAAGATTAGCAAACAATCTTTTATAATATGGTGAGTTATGCGAAACAAAACTTACCAACTCCTGAAGTTTTTCATTCTGAAGGTTCGATATTTCCGTTTGTGTAGATTGTTCTATGTTCTGGATCATGTTATGATAGTCCTATACTTATTACTGTTTTCAGACCTGTCAGGTTTTGAAAACCCGACAGGTCTCGCGTGCAATTTATATTTTTCGTTGACACTTCCTGATATATTTCTCAATGTTTTTTACGTCAGGAACTGTAGTTACTTCTCTTTTCTGTGCTTGCTTAAAAGCAATCAAAGCTTTTCTATACTCTTGCTGTACATAATAATATTTGCCCAGTATAAAATATGTTGCCCAATAATTAGGGTTTAGAATTTCATATTCTCTAAGTTCTTCCTCAGAAATTTTTTCTTCACTTTCTGTGACACTTTCAATTTTTCTACTTAATACCCTAAACGACTCATAATTGGTATATTTTTGTGTATGAATGAATGGGTCTTCAGGAATATTAAGCGATGTTGAAGCGATTACAGTTTCCTCTTTTTTCACTTTAAATCTTTTAAAAACGTCATCCAAGTCATATGCTACAAATTCTCCCATCTGGTATGGATTGGTAGAAACCCACACTTTTCTTTCTTCCGGCTGAAAAACAATACCATGATGCGCCAGCATTTGATTCAGAGCTTTTTCATTACCATATCCTATACGCTTATCATCCAGACCATCTCTGTTGCGTAAAATAGCAACTGCCTTTTCTGGATTTAGCTTATCTTTTTCTGATAAAAGCTCTGTCATTCGCTTATATCTATACAACGAATGGCTTTCTTCGATTGCTTGTTGATTTCGTTTATCTTCAGTATACGAATCACTTTGAAAATGATTGGAGCACACCAATTGGTTTGAATTAGGAACCTCATATACTCCAAAGTTATCCGGAGAAACCTCTATCAACGCAGCTCGCTTGTCCTTTGCGCTACCAATCATGATAGACTCCGAAACAAACACTTCTCTCTTTTTTGCAATCGCTATAGCTTCTTCTATGGTAGACGCGTATTGTAATATCTCTCTGGTTAGAATAGATATCGGGGTTTTGGCAATCAACGGAATTTTAGATTTGCCAGCGTTGATTGTAACGGTTAATCCTTCTTCATTCATTCCAGATAAAGCTCCCATCATTCCTGCCCATCCATAGGTCATAAATTTAAATCCTTCTGCAGGATTCATAAAGGTGACTAATTTTTCTTCAGAAAAATCATCTCCTGCATAGAAGTCAAAATTACGTCCGATTAATAACTTTCCGTCTACAGTTTTATCATCCCAGGCTGCAAAAGATGTACACCCTACTAACATCAGATCCTGTAGTGCGTGACCAATATCATGAGCTCCGTGTGCATATAACATTCGCACATAAGGTTCCGCAAAGTTATTGTACTCATCAGAAGCATATCTGGATACACCATAAATTTCAGTTTTGTATTCTTCTGGTACATTGAGATGTAATTTACGATTGTACCAGGCAACAATTTTACTTAAAAACCTGAGATATGTTTCTGATGGAATTAACTCGGTAATTTTTCCTATAAACGCATCTTCCTGAATTTTAATCAATTCTCTACCTAAGCTTCCCGCAGCGACCCCTCTTTCTAAAGGGTTACCTTCTATATACATTTCCCATACCCCTTGTTCATTCTTTCGAAGGAGATTATTGTTGAGTGTAAAAAATGTTTCGCTATGTTTTACTCTTGTTGTATCGACACTTTCAATTCCTGTAATATCTGGTCTGGCTGCCAATGACCGCTTTACACCACAAGATGATGCAGTTAAAACGAAAAACAGAAAAAATATGTAATAAAAAGTATTTTTCATTATGAATCAGACAATTCTTTTGCTACCAAAGTATCTTTAATTCGTTGCAGTAAATAGTCCTTGCCCACCAATTCTCCACAAGTTACCACTGCACTTATAGTGACACCCAAGACACCGTGCATATTTAAGCCCTGTCCGGTAAATAGCAGGTTAGGAATTCTAGTTCTTGGCGACAAAAAGGATTTCATAGGATTATCGGCATCCTTTGCAAAACCATACATAGAGCCTTCATAACAACCTATATAATCCCTGTAAGATAAAGGCGTAGAAGTATGAACCGATTTTATACATGATCTTATGTTTGGAAATTTTTTCTCTAGTTCTTTTAAATATGTTTCGACCTTACGCTCTTTAAACTCTTCATAATCCTCTCCTCTATCATTTTTTTGTGCCACAGTATTAAAAGTATCCGCCCAAGGTTCGACCTCATCAAATCTCATATAAGCGATAGAGGTTAAATTCTCAGCGTACCCTGGATTTTTGAGATCTTCATTTGTAGAAATAAGATAGGCTTCGGGCCAATTTTCTTCTGTATAATTTTGGGTAGTCCATACTTTCTCTGGTGTATGGGTATGATAATAGTTTTTGTTGATGTAAGGGAATGTTCCTTTTTGGAAAACTATATATAAACTGAAAGAAGATATGATACTTTCAGTATTTTGAATTCGTTTATAATATAAATTCCTAAAATGTTCTTTTCCTATAATTTGTAGAGTCAGTTTTGGATCCACATTAGAGATAAAATTATCTGCATAAAAAGTATCTCCTTTAGTTGTACTAACCGATACTACTTTTCCTTCTTCAAAACTAAATTGATTAACTTCTTGATATTTATGAATTCTTCCTCCCAGTGCTCTGAATCTTTTTACTAGTAGCTTAGCTATCTGGCTTCCGCCCTGAATACATCGCCAAGCACTCTCCATATAGGAATTAATAGATAATGCGTGAACATAAAATGGTGTTTTTTCAGGATCTCCTGCATATAATAAATTGGAACCTGCCAAAACAGCTCTTAGTTTTGGATTCTTAACAACACTATCAATATAATCTTTTGCTTTTAGTGTTAACAAATCTTCTCCATAGTATCGATCTCCATGTTCCAAATTATATAAAGGAAATTTATAACAAGTATCTTTGACTTTGTTTACATATGCTCGAATCCCTTTTTCCTCTTCTGGAAAAAACTTCACTAACTGCTTTACAAAATTGTCATAGCCTTGTGCGTGTGGATATTCTAATTCATCATTGTCGAAAGAAACAACATCATATGCGTCGAGATCCATTCTTTTAATCTTCAGATCATCCATGATATCCAAATACTTAAAGTACTGATATAAATTCTGACCTTTCCCTAATCCTCCTATATAATGAATACCCGTATCAAATATGCTCTTATCTCTAACAAAAGTCTGTAGATTTCCTCCGAATTGATTATTTTTTTCTAAAACACATACTTTTTTACCCTCTTTGGCAAGAATGTTTCCAGATACCAATCCACCTAATCCACTTCCAATAATTATAACATCAAATTTCTCTTGCATCTATTTTATTCTATTCAAAACTATTAACCCGAAATCATCAATCGCCACTTTAAAAGTAGCTTTTAGTAATTCGGGAAAACTACTATGATCAGAAAATATAATAATTCTATTGATATCTTCAGATATTAATTCTTTTAAATATTCTGGTTGCGTCGGTATGGTTGTTTTTAGCAAAAGTACATCAAATTTTATCGATGACAAATGTAGTTCGTTTACAAATTCGACTTTGTTTCTTTTGGCAGTATAACAATTCTTTGCGATTGATAACTTCTCATCATTGGCTATGATTCCCTTTAACTTTGTGTAAGGTCTTTTAAAGCTTAGATACAATAAAAACTGACCATAATCATCGCTATATTGGAGCACACTATCATTATTTCTGACAAAGCTTGCGGCTTTGTAATATTTCTCCTTGTGTATTGTATAATCTTTTTGAATTTTTTTAAAGCAACTTTTATATCTATAATTATTCAATAATGCTTTTTTATAATAATCAACTCCTTCTAAATCGTTTTGTAATTCAAAGTACTGGTTTCTAAAATAAGTACTTGTCTTCTTGGTCCTTTCTGCGTAACCAATTCCAAACTCTTTATCATCTAGGGTGATTCGCGGTAAAATTTTCAATTGAACTGCTCCATCGTGAATAATAAAATCCCCTTTTGGGGATACTTGAGCATTTCCATGAATTACCACCGGTACTATATCCAAGTTTAATTCCTGAGCCAGATAAAAAGATCCTTTATGAAATCTACTCATCTTGGCAGTATCAGTTCTTGATCCTTCGGGAAATGCTATTAAAGAATATCCTTGTTTTACTTTTTCGCGCAAGTGTTCTACTCCGCCTTCAATACCTGAAGAAACCGGATAAAAGCCAGCTAATTTAGCTGCTCTTCCAAAAACCGGATTATTGTATACCCAATCTTTTACCAAGTATATTAGCTTTGGGTACAGCATTCCAACAGCAATAATATCCAAAAATGAAGAATGATTTGCTATTATAATACAGTGTCTACCAAAATCCTCATTTTCAGGATTCAATATTCGTTTTTTTACAAATGGATTGGAGTATAAAACTGACCGCATTAGTTTAGAAACAATCTTATGAAAAACCGCCATTTTCCTTTTCTTATTAACAGGAAACCAAGGAATAATAAGACTACTAAGTAACGAAACAATAAATCCTCCAACTATAAAATATCCAAAACTAAAAAGAGACCATAGTGTTTGACGAATTTTTAGCGGGGTTAATCCTTTCTTTGCGCGATTGGTAATAAAAAGTCTAAACAACATCGGTTGTATTGTAAATGCCACTAAAACCGCTGATATAATTCCTATTAAGGACACAATAGAGATAGATCGAAGTGCCGGATGTTTTGCAAATATCAAGACACCAACTCCTAAAATAGTAGTGATTACTGATAATAATATAGATGTTTTATAAGTAGATAATTGTCTTACTCCATACGTATACTCTTTGATCAGTCCATTGGTGATAAAAATGCTATAGTCTACTCCAAGACCAAAAATAAACGTGGAAATAATTACATTAAAAATATTGAAATCTATTCCCAAAATTTTCATTACTCCCAAGGTAATTACCCATGTTACTGCAATTGGCAAAGCTGTTAGTAACGTTAGCATTGGGTCTTTATAAAACAGCAATAATAATAAGACAACCGCTACTAAAGAATAACCTATTAAAGAATTAAAATCATTCTTGAGATTTCCTAATAATGTTTCGTTAAGCTGCTTTCTGTCAATTACGACAGTATTTCTCACTTTACCAATAGAAGCACTTATATTATCAGCATCTTTATGATCTACTTTTATGGCCGAAACTACGGTCGAAAAACCTTTTTCGCTAGTAACAAACTCATCGAGATACAATTCTTTGATATTCTGATACTCATTAAAACCAATAGGTTTTATTTCTTTATTAAGTGTCGTATAAAATTGCGTAAACGTTTTAGGTTTGAAACCAACGAGACGTCCTTTTTCTTTTAATAAATTAGTAAGCGTATCTATTCTTTGCTTCGTCCAGAAATCATTCCATTGTTTGATCTTTTCTATTTGTGTTTCTTGTGATAATACCACACCTCCGACTGAACTAAAGTTAATGAGTTCTTTAGCTGTTTTTCTTTGCTGTAATGTTTCAAACAGTTTGTTGTTGGCATTTAGAGCTTCATTGAGTGATGAACCGTAAGAAACTAAATAAATAGACTTTGCTTTATTGTTATTAATTCTATCCAGATCTTCTTCGGCAGCTACTAATTCTTCTGGTTGATAGTTCATTGTATTCAGGTCTGTATTAAACCCAACTTTGTGAAAAAGAAACAATCCTACAATAAAACTCAACCCAATTATTGAAATCAGTATTTTACTTTTGTGAAATTCTGTTTGAGAAATTTTATCAATATATGTTTTCCTTTTGGTTTTCTTACTTTCTGAAAACCGGTACACCTGCGGAATAAATATAAGTGCGAATACAGAGGCTCCTACGACACTAACAGCAGCAAAAATCCCTAAATCATTTAGCGCCTCAGACTTCACAAAAATCAAACATAAAAAAGCAACAGCAGTTGTCAAACTACTCATAACAACTGGCATAGATACATCTCTGTAAAGCTCTTTTACACTATTGTTATTTCTGAAATGCGTAAGAATATGCAATGAATAATCCAACGTGATTCCTAGCAACACAGAACCTATACCCAAGGATATAGCTGATATTTTTCCCTTGACCAGATATAAAATAGCAATGGCCAAGATTGCACCAAAAACGGTTGGTGTAAAAATGATTAGTGGTACTGCTAATTTTCGATAAAACAAAATTAAGATCAGTAACAAAATACTCATAGCAATACTTACAGTAAGCTGTATATCTCTTTTTATTTGTTTGGCATTAGCCACGGCATACAAGGTAGCGCCAAACAGAGTAGCTTCAGCTTGTTCTGAATATTTCTTATTAAGTTCGGATGTTATCGCTTTCAGTCTTTCAACAAAGAACGTGTTTTCTCCAGTTTCATTCGTGGCTAATTCAGGTGTAAGGAATAATAATAAGTTTTTTCTGTCTTTAGTTATTAAAAAGCCATTGTACAAGTCATAATTATCGCCTAATTGGAGCTGAGCCAGTTTTTGAAGTCCTTTTGGTGTTAATGACAAAGGGTCTTTTACGATAAATTTTTTGGTGACCAAACCTGTTGGAGAAATCAAAGTTTTATAATTATTCTCAATGATCTTTGTAATAGAGTCCTTATTAATCTTAGCAGCGATATTTTCGTAATCAGTTTCTGAAAGAAAAAAAGGAAGGTGCTGATACACAAAATCATATAATTCCATCACATTATCATCCGCTACGCTACCCTGAATTTTTTTTACGTATTTAGAAAGGTGTGTGTTTAGAGAATCTACATATACTGAAGCGTAGGTTGTAAGATCATCTGGATCATTTCCTCTATTTGCAATGTTAACCACAATTTTATCTGAAAATGAAACGGTTTTCAGAACTTTCTGTGTGATTTCAGATTTGTCACTGTTAGGGATTAATCTGGTAATATCTTCTTCAAACCTTATATTACTAGCCAAAAATGCAAAGATTCCAAAAAAGCCTACAATGATGGGCCAGGCGATTAATCTATTCTGTCTGATATATTGATATACTGAAAGAAAAAAATTATGCATCGGTCGCACTATTTTTGGATTTACGGAAGCTAAAATACAAATACGCAATGATTCCTCCTGTCAATGACACAAATGATGCTAAAATAAAACTTCCAAAGATATATTGCCAAATGCTTTTAAAGACATCAACACCTGATCTTATATCTTCAATATTTAGCGTCGCATCCATTTCTTTTCCCATGGCAATAGCACCAATTTGATAACTACCATAAATAATAAAAGGAATGAACGGTGGAATACTAATGTTAGAAAACAAAAATGCGATAGGTCTGTTTAACTTTAGAGCTATGGCCAATGATATTGCTAAAATTGTTTGAAAACCCCAAAAAGGAGCGATCCCTATAAAAAGACCTAGAGCAATAGCACTTGCTTTTTTTAATGGAGGCTCATTACTTCTAAGGACATTTTCTCTCCAGTATTTCTTAAAACCCTTTTTTTTAACCCGATATATAAGTCGCTTTGGCAAGTAAAAAAACAAGGTTAAGGTAACTAGCCAGGTATTGAGAATACTAATCCGTGTAAAATCTTTAAAAGGTCTAAAATGCGATACGCGCTCTGTTTCGTCATACAAAACCTGAATAGGTATGTTTCGGACCTCTACATTTTTCCAGGCAAGTTTTACAATCACCTCTATTTCTAGTTCGAACTTGGTTGTAAATAATCTTAGCCTATTGACTTCTTCTATTGGATATAATCTATAGCCCGATTGGGTATCTTTGAGCCTAATACCTGTTTCAATATAATACCAAAAGTTAGAAAATTTATTTCCAAAACTACTTTTACCTGGTACAGAAGGATCATCCATATTACGAGAACCAATCAACAATAATGGGGTATTAGTGTTTTGTTTTTCAAGCTCATCCAAAAAAACAGGCAGGTCATTAGGAAAATGTTGACCATCACTATCAATGGTTATCATATAGTCATACCCTAAGCGATGTGCTTGTTGGAAGCCCTCTCGTAATGCCATTCCTTTACCTTTATTCTTCAAAAAAGTGACAACCGTGAGGTTTTCTTGGTATTTTTCTAAAATTGTAGCAGTATCATCCGTAGCTCCATCGTTAACAATAATAATCTGATCTGTATATTCCAGAACACCTTGAATAACTCGATCCAGTGTATTCTGATTATTATATGTGGGTATTAAAACACAACAATTCAGTGTTTCGAAACGATTATCTTTTAATGTAGATTGGGTCACAATACTATTTTTACCGTTGCAAAAATAGGATAATTATAGTATAGAAGAATTAATGAGTTCAGAATATTAAAAGATTGATTAAAGATTACTTTTCAAAAATAGTAGACTTCGACATATAACCTTTTATAAATTCTTTTAATTTTGGAGATGTAATCTTGTCTATATTATTAATAAGATAGTTTTTATCTTCATCTATTTCCCTATAATATCTGGTAATCCTTGGAGCACTGCTTTGCACACTTAATCTAATCATCCTTAATTCAATATTATCAGGAGCAGCTTCAATGGCATTTTCGATTAAATTTTTACCCTGTTTAAAAAAAGATATTTTATCTCCTCTTTTTTCAGAAAAAGATGCTTTTAATGTTAACGCGCATCCATAATAGGCAGATAACACCAAATCGTTTTGGTAATCTGTATTCTTTACAAATTCAAGAAACTTCTCTGTATTAACTTTAGAGTCTTTAGCACTCCTATACAATTCCCGTACTTGTGTGACATCACTAACAGTAGAATTTGTAATCAACAATCCGATAAATAAAACTAGAAATTTCATATAAATTCATTTATATTTTAACAAAAGTCACTACAACTTTCAGGGCTATAGTGTCGTCATATTTTACGATGCTTTTCACTTTAATCTCATCTTCTCCATCCGTAAAATCATTGGTAATAATTAAATCCGGAGTTTTTTCTGGATTAATAACGGCCATGAATTTTACGTTTGAAGCTTTTTTCATAAACAAAGAACACCCTAGTCTCTTTTCGGTTAGCTCCTTAATAATCTGTAAGGTACAAACACCAGGAGTGATTGGATTACCAGGAAAATGCCCCTTAAACACGCTACTATTGGGATTCAAAGCAATAGTCGTAGTTTGTATACCATCCCTTACAACATCTACTTTAATTTTGTATAAATCGGCTATTAACATATTATTTTTTTAAGAAGTTTAATACTAGATTCAGTTTGATATTTTGATGATCAATACGTATATTTTTTGCTACCTTATCTTCAGAAATATTATTAAAATGTATGGTAAACTTTTCATTTCGTTTTGTCGTGTGAATTATTTTGTCTAACCCAAAGCCTGATTGATTATAAAAATAATAGTTACTACGGTTGTCTTCTTGATTTTTAAGAACGTTATACTCCTTATTATGAAAAATTTCTACGACTGTTGCCTTCTCTTTAACCAACAACGAAAAATCTCTAATCAAGGTATTCAGAATTATTTTTCGGTCCAATTGTTCAACAATCGAATTGATTTTATACGCTCCTTTTTTAAATTCTATATCAAAAAATGTACTCCCAAATTGCGAGGTAAACACCATACGGTGATTTTGCAGGTCTATCTTTTTTAGAATAAGAATACCACTAAATTCATTCCCATAAATCGTTATATCAGCTTTATACACATAGTCAATTTTCTGATTAGAAAAATATGGGTTTTCAATCTTGTCTCTAGCTGTAAGTTCAGATTTTGTAAAATTTTCTACGGTAGCAACCTTACAACTGAAAACAGAAACAATGCATATGCTAATGAGAAAAAATCGCATCAGGAATTGGTTTATTTACAGAAGTATTTTGAAATTTTATAAGTGTATAATCCCCAGAAGGTTCTACAAGTTTAACACTGGATACAAGATAATCGTCTGACTCGAAATTCAAAATAATCTCCTTAAACATCTCTTTTAGCGTTTGATCCTTTGGAGATAATTTTGCAATATATCGTTTCTCGTGTTTAAAAAACATTATGGAAAACTGCGATTCATCAAGCATGTCACCACTTACGCTCTTAGCTATTAAATCATTTAGCTTCTTAAAGACTTTATTAGAAGCGAGGTTTATATCACTTTTTTTACCGGCATCATTAATGAACAACTTTTTATCTTTAAAAATCACACTATATTCATATGGTTCTGTATAAGACCATTTGATAATATCAGGTGCTCTAAAATATAAATCTCCACTACTCTCTATATCGTCAGAAAGAAAATCAATATGCTTTAGTTGCACAAAGGTATTTACTATTGTTTTAGATTTCTGAGCACTGGAGCTTACCCCTTCTTTAAAAGCATCAATTTCTGTATTGGAAAGTTCTGCTTCCTGAGCCTGAAGCATTGAAAAACAGAAAAAACAGCTGATATATACTAAATTTTTAAACATATGCCTTAATTGAAAATAGTTCATCTATGGTAACGGTTGTAAAATTGTTTCTTTGCAAAAATAGCAACAATTGTTCCAATACTGTCACCGTAATACTTTTAGTATCGTGTAATAATATCACATCACCACTTTTAAGGTTCTTGGTAACTCTTTTTAATATTACCTTTTCTGAAGGAATCGTAGTATCAAATGATCTCTTATTCCACCCGATTACGGCGTGTCCTGTTTTTTTAACAGCTCTGGCAATTTTAGGATTGGTGATGCCATACGGTGGTCTGAACAATAGGGGTGTTTTTTCTGAAATTTTTCTGATGATTTCATCTGTATCCTCAATTTCTTCAATAAATCTATCAGTACTATAAAGATCGATCATCGTATCGTGAGAAAAAGTATGATTACCGATTACGTGGTTGGCATCAATAATTTTCTTGAGTATTTCAGGATGTTTTTCTACTTGTTTACCAATGCAGAAAAAAGTCCCTTTGACATTGTATTCATCTAATATTTTTAGGATTTTTAATGTATTCACATCTGGACCGTCATCAAAAGTAATTGCTATTTTTTTACCCTTAACACCAGGATTACCGCTTAAACTTCTAAGAAAATATCCAGATCTTATATTTGTTACCCCATAGGCAGTAATAAGTAGCCAAAGAAACGCCAGTACAAGTAAACTCCACCACGGAAGTTTATTGAAACTCACTGCCGAAATCATAAGAACACCGGCAATAATGGATATAATATTAACTATCTTTCTAATTAGCATCGTTGTAACAATGCAATAGTATGATTTTTTCCTAAATATTGATTGTACAACAGTATATTTTTGTACTTATTTGCAACCACATCATTAACTTTTAAAATAGCAGGTACCCGATTCGTTTCGAAAATTTTACAACCCACCCAAAATCCAAAACTGGAAGCTACGTGATAGTCACCGATCAGATGTTTATAACAAAGTTGTTCTGTATTAGAAAAAATAGTGGTTTGTAGATCCCTATAGTAGTTATCGTATGTTACATCCCCATTATTTCCTAGAATTACAGCATCAATATCATCTACCGAAATATTCTGATCTAGCATAAATTTCTGAATATATGCTTTAATCTCATCTGGTGTCGCAGTACTTACGGTCTCAACATTGACAAGTTTGCCTACACTTTTATCTGTTTTTTTTGCTCCCAATACTACAAATGTAGCACCTTCGCTAGCCACGGTACCCGAAGTATCCGAATCCAACAATTTAACTACTTCAATATTATCCGCCTTAATCTGACCATCTAATTTATGAAGTAACGTAGAGTTTTTAGCTACTTCATCAATACCACCTACGAGAATGTTTTTTTCAGGTTCTTCGGATAGCATTAATTGTGCATCCATTAAGGAAATTTCAAACGAAGCAGCACCCTGAACATAGGTCACATTATATGCCTTACAACCTAGACCTAAAGCTACTTGACCACCAACTGTATTATGAGTAGACTGAATAAATAAAGTAGGCGTTAAAAACTGTTCGTCATTATGAAGAACATTTTCCAGAAACTTTTCAGAGTCTTGTTTACAGCCCATTCCGGTACCAGTAATAATCGCATCAGGCATTTCTACACCAGAGCGGTTGAGTGCCATTGATGCAGCAGTCACTCCCATTTTTACAGATTTAGACATGCGTCGCATAGCCGCAGGTTTAATATACTCTTTATAATTAGGATCGTGAGATCTAAATATAGATTCCGTATGAGGAATGATTTCCTCTAAAAATGTATTTTGATCTGTAGTAGGCTGTGCAGAAATACACGCAATACCATTAATATAACAATCACTCATTATTTAGTAAAAATTAAAGTGGAACAATTGCCACCAAAACCAAAAGAATTTGACAAAATAGTAGTCATTTCCTTAGAAACCAATGCCGTTTGTGGAACCAAAGAAAATTCTTTCATTTTAGTTTTGAAATTTAGGTTAGGAAAAATAAGATTTTCACGAAGTGATAATAATGAATATACGGCTTCCACTGAACCAGCTGCTGCTAGTGTATGCCCGGTAAAGGCTTTTGTGGAGCTGAAAACCGGAGTGTTGTCCTCTCCAAAAATTCTGGTCATCGCTACTCCTTCAGACAAGTCATTATTTGGTGTTGCCGTTCCGTGTGCATTTATATAATCAACATCTTTTGCCTTTACATCTGCTATTTTTAACGCTTCATTCATTGCTAGAAATGCACCTTCTCCATCAGATGATGAAGCTGTCTGATGAAACGCGTCATTAGCATTAGCCCAACCTGCAACCCTACCTAATACTTTTTTACTTTCTTTCTTAACTACTTCATCACTTTCTAAGACTAAAAAAGCCGCAGCCTCCCCAAGATTTAATCCCTTTCTGTTATCGTCAAAGGGAGTACACTCTGAATCAGACAAAATCATTAATGTTCCAAATCCGTTAATAGTAAACTTAGATAATGCATCTGTACCACCAACGATCATTCTATCAATCTTTCCTGCTTGAATCATTCGTGCACCAAGCATAATGGCATTTGCTGCAGAAGAACATGCCGTACTAATCGTAGAAACGTACCCATTTACTCCTAAGTAATTAGAAATAGATTGGGTTGTAAAACCAGCGTGTTGCGCTTGAATGAATCTTCTGTAATCCTCAACCTCAGTATATCCTAAATAATATTTTTCTGTGGTATCCATGCCACCTACACTGGTTCCAGAAACAAAACCTGTTCTATATTTATTAATATCAGAAATCTGCGCATCTTGTAAAGCTTCTCTTGCAGCAATGGATCCAATCATCGCTGTTCTGGAAAAACTATGCATTGGTTCCAATCCTAATTCTTTTTCCAAATCGCTATTGGTTTTCTTAATCTCACCAACCATGATTTCGTCTTTATGACGCGTTTTCAGTATTTCTATTCTAGAAATCCCGTGGGATACTGATTTTAAAGCATTAAAATTTTCTTCCACCGTGTTTCCGATAGAAGAAATGATTCCCATACCAGTTATGGCAATGCCTTTATTCATATTATTTTGTGCGGTGTTTTGAAATATAATCGGCCATGACGCTAATTGACTCAAATATTGCTTTACCTTCTTTAGGATCTTTTAGTTTAATTCCATAATCTTTTTCTAACAATACAATCAGTTCAAGGGCATCAATAGAATCCAACCCTAAACCATCACCAAAAAGCGGATCATCATCTCCTATCTCACTTGCCTCTACATCCTCAAGGCTTAGTTGCTCTATTAATTTTTCCTTTAGCTCTTCTCTTAATTCAGCCATAACTATTGATTATATAATTTATTTAATTCTTCTTTTGTTAGCTCTTTTTTGCCTTTTTTTGAAAGAAAAGCCAAAAATACGTCATATTTATCATTATCCAAATCAACCCAGCCACAAATAACATTACTGGCTTTTCCTGTCTGTAATAAAACTTCAGCATATTTAGTTATCAAATTAGTATCAAAACTTTCTGTTACAAAAAAGGCATTTTCGCTTTTCATCTGATTTCTGATGCTTATCTCTCCCATGATAATATTTGGTAAGGTATAAACAAATATTGCCGGAGATGGATAAAAATTATTCTTATCCTGAATACTTTCTTGATGTTTTCTGTCTGTATCAAGGCTCGATGCTTTGTTCGATAACACCAACGCTGTATTCTCATCTACCTCATTCATATCTTTCAATAAAATCTCTGAGGCTAAAAACCCTAGTTTACACAACTCATCCATCTTATAAAATTTTGGATACTTCATATCCAAAAATTTGTAAATCCCTTTGGTAAAGTCTTTCAGATTATCAGATTTTGAATCTGCGTATAATTGTTCTCCATTTTTAAATACTTTATGGTCGCGGAGTGAGCAAAAATCTGATATGTATAATTTTTCCTTAATCACAGTTCTTCTTTTTCGATAATCAACGCCACATTGCATCCTCCAAAACCAGAAGCTGTCTTTAATACTTTGCTTATATCTTTTTGGTAATTTTTTGTAATCACATTAATCGCCTCTGACACTCCAAGTTCTTGAAAACCTAAAGAAGCAAACAGCTCATTATTAAGTAAGCAATGTCTGGCAACGATACTTTCGATTAATGCTGAAGCTCCTAATGTATGTCCATAATATCCTTTTAGGCTATTGATTGGAATATGCTTCATTCCTGCTCTATTAAAAGCGATAGCCTCCATCTCGTCATTATATGGAGTTGCCGTTCCATGTGCTGTAATATAGTCAATCTGATCACTCTCAAGACCGGCTTCGTTTAATGCTTTCGTAACACTTATAAAAAGCCCTTCTCCAGTTCTTGAGGGTCCAGAAATATGATTAGCGTCATTTGCCGAAGCGTCTCCTGTAATACTTATTGCGTATTCTGTTACATTCTCTTTGTTTGCACTAAGCCAAGCGCTTGCAGCTGCCTCGCCAAGACTAATTCCGGTTCTATATTTACAAAATGGTTTGCAGGGTGCTGGACTAACAGCCTGAAAAGAAAAAAAACCCGAGAGTGTAAATTCAGAAAGTAAATCACCACCAATTACCACCACATCTTCAAAAAGTTGAGATTGAATCATGCGCTTTCCTACCGCAAGGGCTAATCCGCCAGAAATACATGCATTGGATAGTACTACAGGTGTTTGATCGAGTTTGAAAAATCGTTGTATAGTTTTAGAAATACTACTCAAATATGATTTTTCGCTTTCTTGAGCTCTTAGGCTGTTGATATTTCCTTTGGTAGTAGAAATGATGACCCCACTTTTTGTTATATCGATTGATGGATTATCATCCAATAATTTAGAAACAGACAATAGCATCATCTTTTCTAACTTGGTATATCCTTCTTTATCTGAAATATCTTTCCAGGCAGCAGAAAGTTTATCACTTTTAATTACAGCACCAAAAAATGGGGTTGACCATATTTGATCATCTTCAATTTTTCTAATTCCTGTTTTATTTAAGCGAAGATTTTGTATATTCTCTTTAGTAGAAAATCCAAGAGGTGAAATTATATTATCTGAAACTAAGTAGACTTTTTTCATAGCAACCCAACTTTACGTTTCCAATCCAGAAAAAATTCAGGAATGCTCAAAGACATATTTCCATCCATATCTAAGAATACTTGGGTAGTTTGACCAACACAAACTAATTCCTTATTTTGATTATATACATTATATCTAAAAATCATTTTGGCCGCAGGACTATCTACATAAATTGTTTCTACCGTTGCTATATCTCCGTATTTTAATGGTAATTTATGGTCGCAATTAGAATTAACAATAGGGGTAACAAAGTCGTTGTCTTTAACGTGTAGATAAGAAATTCCGTGACTCCTACCGAAAGCTTCGCGCCCTTCTTCAAAATATGTTATGTAGATTCCGTGCCACACGATGCTTAATGGGTCACAGTCATTAAACCTGACTCTCACTTCGTGGAGATGTTTGATATCTGTTATAATTTCTTTAGACCGCCTTTTTCTTTTCATAATATAATATAGCAATTACGATAGTACTAATAAAAAAACCAATTAGCAAACCAATTTCAGGAAGAATATCCTCTAAACTTCCTTTTCTTAAGAAACAATCATAAAAAGCTTCCAGCCCCCAATTCATAGGAGATATTTTAGCTATAATTTGCATAGTGTCTGGCATCGCAAATACAGGTACCCAAACTCCTCCAATCGCAGCTAATAAGACAACCAAAACTGCACCAAACGGAGCTGCTTGTTCATGAGAATTAAAAACCGTTCCTAGTAAAATACCCAATCCAATAGCAGCTAATCCAGAAGCTAAAGCCACAAGATACAACAATACTAAATGATCCCCCAAGTTCAAAATGGGTAAACCTAGTTCAGGAAACACATATATCCCAAATAATAAAATTAATGTAAACTGTAACAAACTTACCAATAAGAACAAAAAGGCTTTACCACCTATGATTGTAACATAACGAACCGGTGTGGTTTGCAATCGCACAAAGGTTCCCTGACCTTTTTCGTGTACAAGATTTAATGACAAAGGTAGAATCATAAAAAAAATTGCAAATAATGTCCAGGCGGGGATGTTATGCTGTACAGAATTAGGTATCACCAATTCTCCAGATAACGACGGATTGATTTGTTCGTATTTTACAAAATTATCCCTATTAAAAGACGTAAGGCTCTGAGACTCCCCCAATTCTTTTTCAAAAGCTTCATAGATCGATTTGGTCTCTATAGTAGCCACCAATTTATCCACCGCAAAAATGACAGCATTCCTAAACGTTTCCTGAGTTATTGGATCGAAATAAAGTTTCACTACTTTACTAGATACCTTACCTTGGACATCTGCTACTTTCGTAGCATTCTCTGTCCCCTCGAATTCTTCAAGAATTTTATTAATATTTTTGTCTATTTGATTTTGGAGATCACTACTTAATCCTTTAGGAATTATTACTGCTAGTTGATACTTGCCGGAAGCTACTAATAAACTTGCTTTTTCTTCAGTTAAGGGACTATTGTCTATTTCAGAAATTGGCTCTAGAAACTCTATATCTTCAAAACTTTTTTGAATTTCATCAGATAACTTTCCTTGATCTTTATCAACTAGAAGGATTTCTATAGAATTACTGGTAACGGATTTGAAAGTAGCATCTTGAATTAGAGTTATGGTCACCACTAGAACTATTGGCATTAGAAATAAAATAACCAGACCACCAGGATCCCTAAGTAATAGAAGAAACTCTTTTTGTATGGAAGCTAAAATTCTATGCATAATCCCGCAGTTCTCTTCCTGTTAGTACAATAAATACGTCTTCTAGATTTCTTGCATCCTTTGTGTCTAAAATCAATGCGTCTGGAGTGTTTTCTGCAATTATTTTTCCCGCATCTATAATGCCTACTAAAGAGCATAAATCCTGTGCTTCTCTAAGATGATGAGACGTATAAATTATCGTAGTACCCGATTCATTGAGTTTCTTAAGCTTTTTAGTAATTGCCTGTTTTGACTGCACATCTACCCCAACAGTTGGTTCATCTAAAAACAAAAGTTCTGGATTATGAAGTATCCCTGCAATAAGATTTACCCTTCTTTTCATTCCCCCAGAGAAGGTTTTTATTTTTTTATCTGCAAAAGGTAGTAGCCCTAATTGATCCAAATGTGATAACACAATAGGTTTTAATTCAGCCTTTGTCATTCCAAACAAGCTTCCGAAGTATAACAAGTTCTCTTTTGCTGTCAATTTTGGATATAATGCATATTCTTGTGGCACCACCCCTATTATTTTTTGAATTTCTTTGGTATTGTTTTTAAAATTCTTACCAGCAATCATTACATCTCCCGAAGTTGGTTTAATTAAACCACATAAAATAGATATTAATGTAGTTTTCCCAGCTCCATTAGGTCCCAATAAACCATACACTTCTCCTCTACTTATTTGTAAATCAACATCATTTAAAGAAAGAAAAGCCGCTCCTTTATATTGTTTAGAGACTTTTTGTACCTGAATAAGCGGAGTAGTATCCATGGCTAATTATTTAATTGCTTTCTTAAGATCTAAAAAGAAAGCCCTCTCAGCCAGAGCAATTGTATCTAATTTATCAGCAATCTTATTGTATGCATCTGTTTCTCTACTCCTATTTTTATAAAGCCTAGAAGCATCAATAGCAAAATCTCTCCATTGATCACCAATTACAGTCATTTCTTTTGAAAGCTCTGCAAGCCTTGGATTCTCCATAATAATGGAAGCTTCCTGTAAGAATGCAGCAAAAATAAATCGAAAACCACCTCCACCAGTTCCTATTTCTTCTTGCATACGCACTAGTTGACCCAAATAATGATTTGTTTTCTTTACTCCAATTTTTTCGGGCCATTTACGGATTCGCTTTGCCACATATCTAATACCTCTAAACCCAACAATTGGAACAGGTGCTAACATGTGTCTATAGGCTTTTTTAATGCCTTTTGTAATTGCTTTTTTAAGATCTACTTCTTTTGGTAATTGCGTTGGATAATATATATGCCCATTAGGAGCAAATGGTCCTTTGGCAAAACGCACTTTCTCTAACTCTTTAGAAGTTAACGTGGTCACCTCAGGCATAACAGGATCGCTAATTAAATAGTCATCACCATCTTTTCCATAGACGACTAAATTATGTGCATTAAAATGAAAACGATATTCATCTGGAAAGTATGTTAAATTATAGACACCAACTTGTAAGCCAACAGGGTTTTTCTTTGAAAGTTCCTCATCTAATGTTTGTTGCGCTTTATCTGTGGATTTGAACTTATGTCTTTTGATCTTAAACCCTAACCTTTTACTTACCCGAGAAAAGATAAACCCTGGCACTGGTCTAAAGCTAAACATTGGTGCAAAATTCACTTTTATAAAAGGAATATAAATAAAGAAGACCCCAGAAGCAATACCAAAAACCATGGGTTCGCTTACTTTTAGTCCATTATAATTCAATAAATTAGAAACCACCCCATTTTCGCAATGAGCGGATTGATTGTGTTCGAAGTTTATTTTCAAATCTTTGGATTTTTAAGTTCTTCTAAAGAAACCTCGAAAGCTTTGGCATATTTCTTTAGTATTTTTTCGCTTAGTTTATTAAAGGTCTTTGCTTTTAAATGTCTTTTTACACGCCATTGCCATAAACCTACATACCCTGATAAGACCACGACATCCATGCGCTGTAATTCCATATAATAGGCGATTGGACTCAATACGCCCTGTTTTATTTTTTGAATAGTTTCCCGAAGTTGTTCTTCTATTAATTCTAGAGACTCATTCAATGCAATCGTCTTTGCATCCCAACCAGAACTAAGTGCTTTTCCATAATTACCATCTTTATCAACAGCATACACTACTTCCTTTATATTAGCTTTTGAAAGGCTACTTTCGTCCTGAGGTACTTCCTCTTTTTTCATACTAATTAATTTTTAGGTTGTTATAAAGGAAATCGATAAGTGTTAAGAGTCTACAATAATGGTCTTCATTTCAGAAGACGCTATCGAAATACCCTCTATATCTTTCACTTCTATTTTCACAAGAGAAACCTGCATAATTTCCGCAATAATTTCTACAGTAGTTATGAGCTCTGTTCCAACCTTTGGCAAGGTATAAATAGTCGCATACTTTATGGAGCCTATAAAGCCAGTCTTTGGTTTTTGATCTTTACCACGATTTATGTAGCCTCTATATCCTCTATGTAACGCAATGCTTTGCGCCATATTCTCTATAAGGCCACCTTCCGTAAAATATCCATCCGTACTCAATAGATTATCAGATGTTACTTTCAATCCAGAAATTACCTTTTCTGTATCAAAATGTATCAATTTGTCTATCATCACAAAAGGATCTTTTTGCGGGATCAACTTTTTGATGAAGTTTGCATCTGTTATCTTATCATCTAGCTGATTATCCATTAGCATACTGTGAGTAAAATATGAAAATACGAAAAACGACCACTCTCAGGAACCATTGCTAGAACCTTATCTCCCTTTTTTAAATTTCCAGAATTTTTAAGTTCATTAATCATTAAATAAATCGATGCAGATCCAACATTACCAACTCTTTCCAGGTTTGTAAACCATTTATTTTTAGGAATTGAAATTCCCTGATTTACCATTTCATTATTCAATCTTTCCTCAAAATAAAATGAGGATATATGAGGTAAAAAATAGTTTATCTCTTCTTCCTTCAAATTATTTTTCTGAAAAGCATCTTTCATACTAGAAACGGCTTTAGGAACCACATGCTTATCTAATATTTTAACGTCTTGTTTAAGTGAAAAAACAGATTTTGATAACCATTCTTCGGGTTCATATTCACTCCAAGGTTTTAGGCTTCCATCTTCACTTTTATCTCCTCCAGCATACATGCACGCTTCTAATTCGTGTGCATATGAATATGCTTGCATCCAATCAATCCTCAATGGGTTTTCTCCTCTTGGTTCATCTTCTAATAAAAATGCACCTCCTCCATCTGACAACATCCATCGTAAAAAATCTTTCTTAAAACCAATAATTGGTTGTTCCTCTAACGATTTTAAATTTTCTACTTCTTTATCAAACTTTCTGGACTGCATCCAAGTAGAAACCCTTTCTGTACCAGTACATACCGCATTTTTTGTGCTATTAGATCTAACAGAAAGGAACCCATATTTTAATGCACTCATTCCTGAACAACAAACTCCCGAAGCTGTATTAAGCTCAATACTATTCTTCGTATTTAATAAACCATGCACCATTGACGCGTGAGATGGCAATAAATTATCTGGAGTGGATGTACCACAAGAAAGTAATTCTATTTGGTTTTCGGAAAATTCAGAATCACAAAGATTTTTAATCGTTTCTCTAGTCAGTTGGGCATTATTATGAGTTAAATTTCCATCATTATCCACAGCATAGTATCTTTCTTTAATACCATTATTTCTTAAAACAATCCTTCTCGCCCGAGAAGGTTGATCATCAATCATCCCTAATCTTTTCTCCATTTCATCATTCGATACCGGCTCATTCGGCAAAAAATGCCCTGTTTTTGTTATGTAAACGTTTTTCATAAATAATGATTACTTACCGTAATCTTGTTGATTGATAATATTTAATATCCTTTTTAATGCGTGCGTAAAAAGGCACATAAGTCAACAAAAATATAATAAAAACTATAGGTACAAAAACCCAAATCGCAAATTGTAGGTAATACTGAAAAAAGTTTAACCATTTTGCTCTTCTTTTTGGTGATTTAAGCCCTACCTTATATATATGTGCTGACCATTTACTAAAGATATGATTTCCAGATTTATCTGACCGAATTAAGAAAGGTTTTATCCTAACTGCTCCATCGCTTACTAACTCCTGTTGAAGTTGTTCAAAATTTTTCTGAAAAAGATGTCTTTTTATGATTCTTCCAAATGTATCTGCCCCACTAATATCCTCATCAGAAACTCCGGGTTTAGGAAAAACACCCAAATATTTGGTTTTCTTACCAGTCATCATCCAATGGACAATTGTAATCACACTAATGTGGTTCCAATGCCGATCAACAAACGCAATATTTCCTACTAATTCGGCTTTGCAATCTACTAATAATCTTTTTACTTTTTCTTGCGTTAAAATCCACATGTTTCTGGATCCATTAACCGTAATAACTGGTGTATTAGAAAGTAGTTCTTTTGCCTCATCACTTTTCAAAAAAGAATTTATTGGTATGGAAGGAGAAAGGTACCAAACTGTATACCCAAGTATAACTAAATCGTATTTTTTTGCTTTTATTTCTTTAGGAATAGGCGCATTTGGTTTTGCAATTTGCAAATATGATTCTGGAAAAACCTGCAAAAAATCTTTCTTATCCCACGGAAATGGATAAGATTCTTTGGGTTGAATTTCACGAACCGTTACCGAGCAGTTTTCATCTAACTTTAGTGGTTCTATAAGGTTTGCTACTATTTCACCTAATTGACCACTTTGGCTATAATAGAGTACAAGTATGTTTTTCATAAATTAGGTGTTAAGGTCATCCCAGTAATCATAATAATTAAACCACTGTAAGGGATACTTTTTAACCATAATTTCAGTATTTCTAACATACTCTTTTAATACATGGCTAGGTTTTACAGAGGACTCTGAAAACTCAGGCTCTCGTGCATATAAATGATATTTCTTACCTGATCCTTTCATAATATACATATAAAGAATAGGTTTCTTCTTTCTCGCAGCTAGTTTATAAGGTCCAGAGGGATATTTTACAGGTTTTCCGAAAAAGTGATGTTCTATAAACTGAATCCCTTCTACGTATCGATCTGCCGCAAAAATAATAACTTCTCCATTAGCTAAAACATTATTCATTTGAAAAATGTGCGACATATCGTCTTTAATCACGATAAATTTCATTGTAGTATCGTCAGAAACCGCTCCCACGTACTGCTTAATTTGCTCATTCTCCTGATCTGTTACTATTAGATTAACTCCAGTGTTAGTAAGGTCAAATTCATCAAAAAAATAACGTGCGATATTAAAACTACCAACATGACCACTAAAGACAATTCCTCCTTCTTTTTTGTCCAAAAGGTTTTGTATTTTATCCCTCCCATCATAGGTAAAAGTAAATTTATCTTTTAAACCAAAAGATATAGCTGTTCTATCTATGAGAGTTTGACCAAATACAAAATAATTTTTATAAACACTTATCAGTGATTTCCAGAAGGATTGTTTGAGTCTTTTATTATAAAAATAATAACTTGTCTTAGTTGTAGAAAACGAAAACACAACGTAATAAGCTGCTACAAATACTAATACAGAATAAGCAGCATTAAGACCTAAGTTCTTTATAAAAAAAATAAAAATCCTATATCCTAAAGGTGTTCCTTTAGCTTTACCTTCCCATTGGGCCATTGTATGCTCTAAATATTGACTTTACGTTCTATCAAATCATAAAAATCTTTGAAGCTTTCTATACCGACAAAATCGTCTCCTGCCAATTTAACTCCAAAAGTAGCTTCTATGGCCACTACAAGATCAACGTAGTCTAGGCTATCGAGATCCAATGTTTCTTTAAGGTTCGCATCAGGAGCAATTTCATCTGCTTCCACCTCAAATTCTTCTATCAAAAATTCATCAACTTTTTCGACAATTACACTTGTTTCCATCATCTTTCTAGTAATTTTTTTCTATTCAATCTTTTTAATGACGATTGCAGAATTTGTGCCCCCAAACCCAAATGAATTCGACAAAAATACATCAATTTTTTTATCTACCGTTTCTTTTACTAAATTTAACTTTGTTGAATCCTCATCAGGAACTTCTAAATTAATATTAGGCGCAATAAATGAGTTATTCAACATAATTAATGAATATACTATTTCACTAGCTCCTGCCATCCAGCACTCGTGTCCCGTCATGGATTTAGTAGAGCTTACGTATGGTTTTGACTCCCCAAAAACCTCGTTGATCGCTTTTGCTTCATTTGCGTCTCCAATAGGTGTAGATGTTGCGTGTGCGTTTACATAGTCTATATCTTCAGGCTTTATATCAGCCTGTTCCACAGCACGCTTCATTGCCCTTGCGGGTCCCTCTTGATTTGGGGTAGAAATATGATCTCCATTAGAAGAAAAACCATAACCCACGACTTCTCCCAAAATCGTAGCCCCTCTTTTTATGGCGCTTTCATAAGACTCCATAAACAGTGCTGCTCCTCCTCCACTAGGAACCAGTCCATCTCTCTTACTATCGAAAGGTCTTGATGCTTTGGTAGGGTTCGCTTCGTTTATTGAGAAAACACCTAATCCATCAAAACTACCAAACGCATAGTCATTTATTTCTTGAGCTCCCCCACACAATACATAATCCTGCAACCCTTGTTTTATCAAAAGGTATCCCATCCCTATGGAATGAGAACCACTGGCACAAGCCGCACTAATGGTGAAGTTAACTCCTTTAAGTTTAAAGACGGTAGAAAGATTCATCGTTACTGTAGAATTCATTGATTTAAAAACTCCTCCCGATCCTACCAATGTAGTATCCTTCTTAATTCTTATTTTGTCAATAGCCTCCATCACCGACTCTGCAGTACTATCGTTACCAAACAGAATACCGATTTCTTCTTTATCTAAAAAATCCTGATCAACACCAGCTTGATGAAATGCTTGTTTTGTTGCGATATAAGCATATTCGGACTCCGAACCAAAACTCACCCGTTGTCTTCTGCTTAATTCTTTTTTTAAATTTGGTTTAGGTACAGTTCCTGTGAGTGCTGATCTATAGCCAAATTCTTTTCGAGATGGTTCAAAAACAATACCAGATTTCCCTTGGTACAAAGATTCTTTTACCTCATCTACATTAGTACCAATACAGGAATAAATTCCCATTCCAGTGATAACTACTCTTCGCATACTCATTTATGAATAAATTCCTCCATTTATATTAACAACTTCCCCTGTTATATATGATGCTTTTTTTGATGCTAAAAAAGCAACCAAATCAGCAACTTCATCTGCTTCACCAAAACGATTAATTGGTATCATACGCTTTAGTTCCTTTTCGTCCATTGCCGCTGTCATATCTGTTTTAATAAAACCTGGTGCAACCGCATTTACTGTCACTTTACGCTTTGCTACTTCTTGAGCTAATGCTTTTGTTGCGGCTACTAAAGCTCCTTTTGCTGCAGAATAATTAACTTGTCCGGCAGTTCCTTTAACTCCAGAAACGGATACTACATTTATTATACGTCCATAACGGTTTGTTAACATTTTCTGAATAAGATGATTCGTTACATTATAAAAACCGTTTAGACTTATATTCAACACATCGTGCCAATCTTTCGGTTTCATCCACATAAATAAACCGTCTCTGGTAATTCCAGCGTTATTAACAATAACTTCTATTGTTGCATCCGGGTTATCACTTTTCCAACTATCTAAAACCTGATGTGTTTCTTCTAAATCGGCAACATTAAATTTTAACAATTCACATTGACCTCCATCATCTTGTATCAGTTTTTTAGTTTCATTAGCTGCGGCATCATTTGACTGATAATTTATCAGAATAGGATATGCTAACTCTTTTGCCAATTTTATGGCAATTGCTTTTCCTATTCCCCTGGATCCACCAGTAACAAGGGCGTATTTCATTTACAACATCGGTTTTAAAATTAAAACAATCATTGGATCTACAGAAACAACAATTATTCCAAATTAAGATTTAATTAACAAATTTAAAAGATTCCTAACAACTTTAACAAACGTCTAATGTTATCAGGAAACGAAGCGCTTATTTAATTTTCACAAAAGGCTCTGCATTTTCAAACCATTTATCGCCTAAAAGTTTTCCGTCTGGCATTAAAAACCCCCATTGTTTGTTATATTTTACACGAGCCAAACCATCTACAAATCCTTTTTCAGCTACTCTCCCAGATAAAAACCCAAAACTACCCGCAGTAATTCCATATTTAGTTTCTATAACTAATTCTCCTTTGGTATTTACAAATCCCCATTCTTCAATTTTAACCGGAGCAAGTCCGTTAACGTCAAAAAAATCAACATCATCATACTGATATTCTATAACTACTTTACCATTAGTATCAATAAAGCCCCATTTGTTACCATTAAAAACACCCGCATATCCATTTTCAAAAGTTTTTGCTTTTTCGAACTGAGGTTCAATTACCCAAGCACCCTGTTTATCAACAAAGCCTATTTTTTCATTTTTCTCTGCAATGGTGTATCTTCCTCCTTCTCTAAAATCCCATATTTTTGTTGCTCCATCAACTTTTTTGAATGATTCAGCAGTAGCAATACCGAACACATTTTCTCCTTTTTCTGCACGAGCAACACCATTTACATAATTCCCGATAGAAGTATATTCTGGCTTGATGACTATATTTCCTTTATTATCTATGATACCCCATTGGCCGGACTGATTTGCAAATCTTGCATACCCATTCTGAAAACCTTTAATTATTTTATAGGTTGGTTTTGCGATAACTTCTCCTTTTGGATTCATTAAACCTACCATCTTATCCGCTCTAATAAAAGCTACACCATCGTTAAAAGGATATAATTTTTCTGCGCTGGATAAGTTTAATTCTTTCCCTAGTTTATCGATATACATCCATTTCTTGTCTTTTACAACCAAGGCTACACCTCCGTCAAAATCTTTTGCTTTATCGAATTGAGGTTCCAGAAGCCACTTTCCATCAGGGTTTATGTATCCCCATTTTTTACCATCTAAAACTAATGCAACGCCATCTGCAAAACTATTGGCTTTTTTAAACTGCGGTTTAATTATAAATTCTACTTTCTTATTGATGTATCCAAATTTTCCGTCTTCTCTAACTTTTGCAAGTTCTTGAGAACATAATATTTGTAAACCAAATACTAATGTTAGTGTGATTAAAAGTGCTTTTTTCATCATATTTATATTTAAGGTTTATCTATTAGTCCCCATATATCCGCACAGGTAAACATGCTTTACTCATGTTTATTCTGAATACAATCTTAATCAAAATATTTAATATGCATCGTTTTTTTTCAGGAAGTCCTTTACCTGTTGAACGAAGGGATATGTAATATAATCTTTGGTAAAAGGAGGAACAATTTTTTTGATATCTTTAACCAGCTTTTGAGTTCTGCTAGATAGTTTATCTCCAAAATCTAAATACTCCAATGCCTGTACAATAGTCATCAATTCAATAGCTAATACCTCAAAAGTATTTTCTATCACCGTTTTTGTCATATTAGCAGCATTTGTACCCATACTAACAATATCCTGATTATCATTATTATTAGGTATACTGTGTACATACATTGGATTAGAGAGCATTTGATTTTCTGCTGTTGTAGATACTGCAGTAAATTGAATACCTTGCATCCCGAAGTTAAATCCTAATTGACCTAAATTTGCAAAAGGTGGTAATATATCATTAAGCTTAGAATTAAGAAGGTAATTTAATTGACGCTCTGCGAGCATGGATAATTTAGTAACAACCAACTTAAGTTTATCCATTTCCAGAGAAACATAATCTCCGTGGAAATTACCACCGTGATATACGTGTTCTGTTGCTACGTCAATAATTGGATTATCATTTGCAGAATTTAATTCTTCAATCAATATTCTGCCTACGTGTTTTATAGTATCACAAACAGGGCCCAAAATCTGAGGAACGCATCGAAGCGAATAATACTCCTGAACTTTTTCCTTAAAATAGGTATCCCCATTCTGTCCAGAATACAAGTGTTCTGTACGATCTCTTGTAAGCTTACTATCAGAAAGATGTTCTCTCATTTTACGAGCAACTTCTTGTTGCCCTAAGTGGAGTTTACTATGATTCAATTCCTCAGAAAGATGATCATCATAAGCTTCTACAATTTCATTTATTGCTGAAGAGCAAGAAATAGACCAATCTAATAATTTCTGAGCGTTGATTACATTTACAATACCTATTCCGGTCATAGCCGAAGTACCATTCATTAATGCCAATCCTTCTCTTATCTTCACCTCTATTGGTTTTAGACCGAGTTCTTTAAAAACTTCTGAGGTATTTCTTCTCTCTTCTTTATAAAAAACTTCTCCTTCACCAATAAGTACTAGTGCTAAATGTGCCAATTGAACTAGGTCACCACTTGCACCAACTCCTCCGTGTTCAAAAATCAATGGTGTAATGTCGTTATTAATAAGATTTTTCAAGCCTTCTATAACTGAAGTGTTTACACCGGATTTACCTAAAGATAAGGTGTTGAGTCTAGCCAGCATTAATGCTTTTACATAATCCGGTTCCATCGCTTTGCCTGTACCTGAAGAGTGGCTTCTGATCAAATTATATTGTAGTTCAATTCTATCCTTTTCATCAATCTTATATTGCGCCATTGGCCCAAATCCAGTATTTACTCCATAGATTACTTTATTTTCAGAAAATTTTTCCAAAAATCTAAAGCTATCATCCACTCTCTTCACTATAGATTCGTCTACAGCAAGATCCTCGTCATTAAAAATAATGCGCAGAAAATCTTTTATTTCTAATCTTTCTTTTAGTATTAGCATTCGCGAATTAGTAAGTTTTTTCCAATATTTGTAAAAAAATTCAAGTTTACTCTTTATTTTTACAGAGGGCAAATGTAATGTATTTAATGTACCTTTAAAAATTATGAAAAAAGAAAATGTAGATGTACTAGTTATCGGTGCTGGTCCGTCAGGTAGTGTGAGTGCTGCCTATCTTAACAAAATGGGGGTCAATGTTAAGGTAGTGGAAAAAACGAAATTCCCTCGATTCCAAGTTGGAGAAAGTTTGATCCCTAGATGTATGGATAATTTTGAAGAAGCTGGTCTTCTGGATTGTCTAATGAAGCAAGGGTACGAAAAAAAACATGGCGCCCGTTTTATTAAAGATGGAGTTCATGGATGTTTTGACTTCAGCAAAAAATATGGAGAAGGTTGGGATTGGACTTGGCAGGTACCTAGAGATCATTTTGACAAGACCCTTATAGACGAAGCTATTAGACAAGGTGTTAACGTTGATTTTGAAACTGAAGTTACTCAGGTAGAATTTAACGGTAGCGATTCACTAACAACCGTAAAGCACAAAGATGGTTCTGAAAGCCAGATTGACGCTAAATTTATTATAGATTCTAGCGGTTTTGGTCGTGTGATCGCACGACAACTAGGACTTGAAGCACCTTCTAAACTTGCAGAACATGGATCAATTTTTACCCAGGTCAAAGATGTTAATCGTCCTGAAGGTGTTGAAGGAACAACAATTACTTTTGAAATCATCGAAACCGAAGTATGGTTTTGGTACATTCCCTTTTCTAATGGAAACACAAGTATTGGATTTGTAGGGCCGATGGAATGGATTAATAAATTTGAAGGAAATAAAACGGAAGTTTTACAAGAAATGATGAAAACTTCTCCTTACTACTATGAACAATTTAAGGATGTTCCTTATTTGTTCGAGCCTTATAAAGTTGAAAATATTGCGAAAAATGTAACAAAATTATTTGGTGATGGTTTCGTCCTAACTGGTAATAGCGCTGAGTTTCTTGACCCTGTATTTTCATCAGGGGTATCTTTTGCAACTGAGACAGGTCTTTTATCTGCTAAATTAGCTATCAAACAACTGAATAATGAAGAAGTTGATTGGCAAACTGATTTTGTAGATTACATGAGACAAGGAGTTGATGTATTTACTACCTATGTAAAAGAATGGTATACCGGAAACTTACAAAAGATTATTTTTCACGATAAACCTAATGAAGAATTCAAAGAGCAAATCTGTGCGGTACTTGCCGGATATGTTTGGGATAAAACCAACCCTTTTGTAAAAAAGCATAGTCATATCGTAAGAAATGTGGCAAAGCTTGTAGAAATGGAAGAAAACATGTCTGAATAATAAGGTCTTATAATTCGTATAAAATAAAAAAGGGAGGCAAATGCCTCCCTTTTTTATGTCAATATTATTATGCTATATTTTATTCAGCCAAAGATACCTTCAACAGCAAATTATTCTTTTTACCATCATAAGCTTCAAAAATCATATCCTGATTTGGTAATGTAGCAGCTTTATATACTTCTAAGTTGTCCAAACGTGAATTTCTAATATCACTTCCGGTAAGAATAGGTTCTTTAATCACCTCTCCACTAACGTCATCAATAGTGTAAGAAGTTAAATACAAAAATTCTTTTTTACCATCAAAATATCTTGTTGGGTATTCATCAAAAGACCTTTTAAGATTTGTAAAGTCATCTATAAAAAAAAGGTAATGCTTTCCTTTATTTTTAAAGTTGATGTATGACATACTTCGTTTCCCTCTTGCGCCCATTTGATATTTTGGTAATTTATGGAACCACTGCACCTGCGCTGCTAAAGACAGCTTTGACGCGATCACATCTCTATAAAAATATTTATATGTTGTTCTGGATCCAGAAGAACTGGATGTTGTAAAAGATTCTACATACCGTTGTTCCCCTAGTATGACCAAACTACCATCTTCATTATAAAGGATGTCATTAACTTTAATGTTTTCAAAATCTTTTTTATCCTTATCATCCTGAGTTCCCTCATTAATTCGTTCTTCTCTTTTTAATGCATACTGTTTTATTATCTCTGTCGGAATATCAGTTTTTACAACTGAATTCACAAGACCTGTTTCATCCAAAATAGCTGAAAACAAACCTGACATCTCTATTTTATTAGTATCAGTAACATAAAATCCAGAAACCCTGATCTTACCTTGTTTATCTAACCCAATGACAGCATCCATTATTGATTTACCAGGCAGCTCAATTTTACTTTTAACAATTTCTTTGGGGCTTTCCTTTATTTTAAAAACCTCTGTCCTGTAGGTGTATTCTTCTTTATTCTTTTCCTCTGCTCTGGAGTTAAATACCGACGCAGTCATATAAAAACTTCCTTCATTATCAATTGCAAAATCTTCGTTCTCCAACCATTTATTAGCATATGGCAATCTTACTTTTCTGCTCCACAGTAACTTCAAATTAGAGTCATATACACTGATGCCTATCTTATCAGCTTTATCATCAGCGGTTTTAACTCTAAAAAGTACCAGTAATTTTGTGCCGTCAAAAGATTTTTTAAAAACGAATTTGTTAATTCTTCCACCCGCATCAAAACCATACGTGCTTTTAAAACCTACATCATTTGTGATATTGTCTTTATCGCTACCTACAAGTACAGGTTTCTCTGCTATGATCCCGGTTAGTGATATTTTTTGAGCAAAAGCTTTATCCTTTACTGTATAGAACACCACTGCTTTTCCGTTCAGGTTCATAACTGTTTGAAAATCTCCTTTGTCCTCTATAACCTGTCTTTTTTTAACTTCTTCTTTAAGGTCTTTTAGAGAAAAACGTTGGATTGTCATATCGTTCCGACCTTTTTTGACAGCCACCATTCTGTCTCCAGAAGCTACGTAATATGCATTGAGATTCTTAATCCTTTTATACTTTTCCCCTATTTTAAAATTAAAGTCCTCAGAAAGAAGAGGTTTCTGGGCAAACGAATATGTGCTTATAAACATTAAAAAAAGTAAGATGTGTTTTATTTGCATTGCGGCTATTTTTTTATTGAGATTCATACAATATATAATTAGGTCAAGTAACACAAATATATGATTCTTGATTGAAACGTTTAATTTTAAACTGTTTTAGCGCTTGTTTATTTATCTACTAGTAAGGAAAAAACTGATTTTCAACTTTTTAAAATTACATAGTGAATAAAACAAAAATAATGACAAAAAAATGTTGCATTGTAGAGTCATAAAAGCTACATTTGCATCCGCATTTGAGATATTAATGCTAAGTTCATAACAAATTCTGAATTTAGGAGAGGTGCCAGAGTGGTAATGGAGCAGATTGCTAATCTGTCAACGCGTAAGTGTTGCCGGGGTTCGAATCCCCGTCTCTCCGCAATTATTTCAATTATTATTAGTATTTTAATGGTTGAATTTTTGAATAGTTACACTTCGGGGTGTAGCGTAGCCCGGTTATCGCGCCGCGTTTGGGACGCGGAGGTCGCAGGTTCGAATCCTGCCACCCCGACTAATATTAGAGAGTTACGGGCTCGTAGCTCAGCTGGATAGAGCACCTCCCTTCTAAGGAGGCGGTCATAGGTTCGAATCCTATCGGGCTCACAAAAAGTCTTACTTTCACAAGTAAGACTTTTTTGTTTTTTGAAAATTTATTTTTTTTCTCTTTAAAGGTTTTACTTTTGTATTCTTGAAGGTAGCGTTTAATCTTTCTGTGGCTTCGTTTTGTATTCTTTTGGGGTACACCTATATTTCCTCTTAAAAATTTTACAAAAATAACTTCGACTGGTAAGACCAATGGAGTACACTACCTCAGACACATTAAGATCTGTAGTTCTAAGCAGTTGCTCTGCTTTTTCTAGCCTTATATCTCTTATATAACTTGCGACCGTACAATCAAAAACAAATTTAAAGCCCTGCTGAAGTTTCGAAGGTGCCAATCCCGATCGTTTGCATAAGCTTTTAATTGAATGTGATTTTTCTGGCTGTTGCATAATATGTTGACCCAATCGGGTGATTTTTTTTAATTCTTCCTTTAATAATCCACTATCGTTATGCTTATCATTTTTTTCTGAAAAATATTGTTCTATGTGTTTTGCTAAGATGATTAGATATCTCCCCCTATGACAGAGTAAATCTGGCATTAAATTTCTAAAATCCTGGTTATCAATTGATTTTATTTGTTGTGCAATAGAAAAATTATAATTCCCCTGATAAAAACGTTTAGGTTTTTTATCAATATCACTTATTAAAATCTGAAACTTCCTTGTAAAATGATCTTGAATGGATTGGTATTGATAACGATATTCACTTTTATTTACACATATCGAGTTTAAAATTAAATTTTTACCGTTTTTGATATGAACCTGACCTTGGTGTTCTTTTTTATTGTGGACTACTGCAGAGCGTAACTCTTTTATCTCTAAAGGTTGACCTGAATCTTGAAAATGATAGAAACACGATCCTTTTAGGCAGTATATGAAGTTTAATTCATCTGTAGAAAAAGCATTAATTGGTAATTTAATGTCTCTACCCATCTTTACATTAAAATCCAAAGAATGCAGCCCAGGCTGGATATACGTATATTTAATCTTTCCATGTCCAATTTCAGGATCAGGGATCAATTCAAAACCACCCTGTTTTTGAAGAAGTGTGCCATTCAATCTTTCTTGAATTGAGATGAATTCTTTTGGAGGTTTAATTTCTTTTATGATATCGGTTGTAACTTTCATTCTTAAGTGGTTCTTTTTATGATCTCTATAATTTAAAAAAGTTCCTTGTTTTTCTTAACGTTTTCCAGAATTTTTTTAGCTGTAATGAACATTCTAAAAGCTTAAATATCATAATATTATCACAAAACATTAATTGCAAAATAATCATACGTTTTCCAAAGTTGGTTTGTAGGATTTCGTTATCGATACTTCAAAAAAACAAGAAAAAACTATAATTACGCATTTTTTTAGCAAAAGCATTATGATTGTTTTCGATAGCGTCAATCCTTGTTTAAATAATTCAACATATTTAAACCGTGCTTTAAAAAATCGTTCATACTTTAAAAATAAAAGCATATTAATTTTACGATTTTACTTCAATAAAAAACAACTACAATAATGAATTTATCTAACACTAAAAGCGAAAAAGAATATATTACGATATATCAGGATAAAGGATATACAGCCAACTTTATTTTTAAGGATGGAAAACTATTCAATTCTGAAAGTAAGAATGAATACAATCCTAAACAAGTACATGTAGTTGCTGAGCATCGCTTTGAAGGTGCAAGCAACCCTAATGATATGTCTATTCTATATGTTGTAAAAATGGAAGACAATTCTAAAGGTATTGTGCTTGCAGGATACGGTCCCTCAGGGAATCTAGAACTTGCGGATTTTTTTAAATCTATACCTGAGGAGCAGCATTCTAACGCCGCAAATATTGATCTTGATTCATAAGAAAGAAACTGTTTTAAATAATTTAAATCTAAAAATTTTATATCATGGCAAAGAAATTTGAAAGAAAAGAAGAAGAAAAACCATTAACTGATTTAGGGAAACCAAAATCAAAAAATAAAAGACCAAGCCTGGACAAGGATACTATCAAAGAGAAAAAAAGCAAATAAAATAATCATTATTATCTTATTTGCTTATTAACTATACACTTTGTTCCAACAAAATATTGATCTATGCAGATCAGTAATCCCTTTACGCTTATTTTATAACCAAATTATGCTGGCAGCACAGGTCGAAGTGCAGATTAAACACACTATGCATTGGTAGCAGACGAAAAAACACTACATCTTCTGCCTGATAATTGGATATTCATATGTTCTAAACTTGTTTATAGTTATTTAATCGCTAATTAATGAAATATAATAGTTCCTCTAAGTAAAAATATTATGTTTTTTTAGTTGGATACTACGTCCATCACAACAATTAATCGGATATTTCTGAAGATTAAAAACGATACCTATAAAAATTATTGGAATCTTATCATACAAAAAAATGACGCAAACCTAAAGCTATTCTGATTTTTTTACAATCCGATTATAATTATTATCAAACCTTGTTAAGCGTGGTATAGAGCAACAGATAGTATAAAAAAAGTCTTTTTAGTCACTTTTATTACATCCTTCTTTATCGTAGTAAGAAGGTAAGCCTTTATAAGATACGCATTCTAGAACATTCTCAAAAAGGATGTTATTTTTATAGAACTCTTTAGAAACTGTGTGAGCACACAAATCAATATCTTTTGTAAATTCCATAATTTCTTTGATATCTTTTGTTGGAGTCGATGGTTCTAACCATTTTTCTCTATGATGGTTTTCAACGATGAGCGGCATTGTTGTACTCAAATTATTAATTTTTGACATGAAGTTATTAGAGGAAGTTACGATTACAGAACACGTTAGAAAACCATCATCCAATCTAGTATAGATCCCTCCCAAACTAAATGGCTTTTTAGATTGCAAATAAACATAATAAGGATACAACTCTCCATTATGAACACGCAAAATAAATAAACCAGATACCAAAATAAGACATCTCTTATAATGTTTTACTTTTTCAAATCCAGCGGTACTAATATCTGTATTCAAAGTGTTTTTGCTATCCTGAAACGATTCCCAAGTGTCTTCATAACCTTCAGGAAGCATCCCCCATATCGCATAAGATACCTGATCTGGATCGTTACTTGTAATGACAGATAAGCTTTCTTCATTGAAACCATTGATTATAGGAGTTTGTTCATATAATTTGGGATACTTGAATGGAACACCAAATTCTTCCTCAAGAAAATCCAATTTTATGTCACTTGAAAGCTTATAGAACATTTTCTTTTTTTTTCAATTAACTAGATTTATTAGTTATTAATTGACCTAAAAGATAAGAATATTGACCCAAAAACACCTCTTAATTTTTGTACAGCAAATTAACTAAATTTTATAAGGGAAAATTCTCCTTAAAATTTTCTTCAATAGATACCCTCTTTCTGTTATAAAAATTATTCTTAAAACACTGGAAAACCTCAATTAATAAACTCTTTAGAAACTATATTTTTCTTAAAAAAACTCAGTTCCCTTAGAAAAAACAACTTAATTAACAATCATTTATGATCAATTCATAGTGTGATATTTCCCTTTTTTTATTATCTTTTTTCTGATTTTACAAATCAAGGGTTTGACCATTTAGTTGATCGCCGGAGTTATACCTTATCATATAAATTAAGAATAATGAATCAAGATCGATTATTTTTATTATTAGCAAAAGATGATCCAGATGATAGTGAGTTATTTTCTCGAATTATCAACGAAATTAGTCAAAATATTGCTATAGCAGTAAAGGAGAATGGAAAGCAATTGATGGATTATCTAAATGATACCTCCAATGAATTGCCTGACATACTTTTCCTTGATCTAAATATGCCTGCAATAGATGGTTTTCAATGTCTTAAAGAAATAAAAAACACTGAACGTCTCAAACATTTTCCGGTAGTAGTTTTTACGACATCAAATAATTATATGGATATAGAAAAAGCGCACGAATATGGTGGTGATTTTTACATACAAAAGCCAAATAATTATAAAGATTTATTTGAAGTTTTTAAAAATCAACTAACACATGTAGAATAACTTTTCGTTATAAATCCCGATCATTCAATGATCGGGAAATAAACTTTAAACTCAGCTCCTTTATCTTCGGTACTTTCAACATCGATATACCCTTCGTGCAGATCCATTATTCTTTTACAAATAGCGAGTCCAATCCCTGTTCCAGCATATTCGCTTCTAGAATTTAACCGCTTAAAAGGTTTAAAAATATAATCACGTTTAGCAGTATCAAGTCCAATACCATTATCCTTAAAAGTAATTAATTTAAATGCAAGTTTTTTATTGGCATTCAATCTTTTAGGGAGCATACCGCCTTTAATAATTTTTGCATAAATTTCAATTTCCGGAACCTCTTTGTTAAACTTTATACCATTTCTTATCAAGTTAGAAAATAGTTGATATATCCTAACGGGTGCTCCTTGTATATCCCCTAATGCATCAATTTCTATTTTTACTTTCTCTTCTTCAATAAGCACTGACAAATCAAAAATAACTTCTTCTAAAAGCTCATCCAGATTGACCGTTTCCCTCTTTGCAACTTTCTTTTCAATTCTACTATACTCCAAAATATTATTAATTAAATCCGTCATTCGTTCGGCAGATTTCTCAATTTTTTCTGTATATAGCACAAAAGCCTCTTTATCCGCTGCATTGGATTCTAGGAGCGAATTAAATGTTCTTATTTTTCTAAGCGGTTCCTTCAAGTCATGGCTTGCCATATACGCAAATTCTTCTAAGTTCATATTTAGTCTGGTCAACTCTTGATTCGCTTCTGTAAGCTCCTTGGTTCTTTCAAACACTCTCTTTTCTAACTCATTAGTAAATTCTACCTTATCATTAATATTGACATTCGAACCTATCAGACCTTGAAAATTATTATCATCATCATAGATCGGAATACCACGATTGTAATACCACTCGTGCGTACCATCATGTTTTTTTACCCGATATTCCATAGAATACGGTTGCCTCTTATTTGAGGCATCTGCAAACAAGGCCATTGCCTTTTCTTTGTCCTCTGGATGCAGAAAATTTAGCCATTTATCGCCCAGGTTATCCTCAAGTTTACTTCCTGTATAGTTAAGCCAGGTTTCGTTTATATAGGTACAGTTTTTATCCTTATCGGTGATCCATATGGTTAATGGAGCTGCACTTGCTATCGTTTTAAACCGTTGCTCACTTTCCTGAATACGGTATAATAATTTTTTGTCCTTCGTAATATTAAATATACTGGCTACTGCTATCAGCGGCACATTATTTTCATCAAAAATAATTTTACCTTTTACTCTTACATGTTTAGTTATATTTTTTACTATCAATCTAAGTTCGTGATATATGTTACCAGTCTTAACAGCCTTTTTTAAACTTCTTTTTCTTATAATAATGTCCTCAGGGTGAATCTTTGCCACAAGGTCATTCTCGGTGAGTTTTTTGTTTGAAGGATATCCCAGAAATTCACAAAGCCCCTTATTATTACGATAACTATCTTCTTCAAAATTATATTCAAAAACAATGAGTTCTGCTGCTTCTAAGGCCGTTTCCAGAATACGCTTGCTTCTTTTAGTTTCTGTAACTTCCTGTACCAGATATAGAATTTTTTCACCATCGTCGAAAGAAAAATTGAATAACTCTGTTTTTATTTCATAAAAACGATCGTTATAACTAACTCCTAATCTACCTGATCCTTTTTGTAATGTATCGGCGCACAGCTTATGAAGTCGTTTCTCTTCTTCTTTTGATGGATTAATACCAGGCATGTATTTTCCTACTATTTCGTCTGCTTCTAATTGGTCTAAACCTTGCCCAGCTACATATTCAATTTCAAACTTATCATTAAGAATACCCACTGTTCCATTCGGTATGTTTTCTGCAATGGTTCGGTAAATAAGTTCATTTTTCTCACTTATATTTTTTTCAGCTTTCAGCTCTTCTTCTTTCTCAATCATTAATTCATTGGTGAGCCTCAATTCATTATTGGCCGTATTCAATTCTTCATTGGCCGATTGTAATTCTTCATTACTGGTTTCTAATTCTTCATTACTGGATTTCAGCTCTTCATTAGCTGATTGTAGCTCTTCATTGATCGTTTGTAACTCTTCATTTGTAGCTTCTAGTTCTTCGGTAAACACCTGTAGATGTTCCTTTGTAGACGAAAGTTCATCTTCTAGTTCATTTATTCGAAGATTTTCGAAATCGATTGTTTCTAATTTTTTATGCAATTCCAGATGCCGTTCGCTGGGTTCGATCTTTTCGAATATGACCATATAAAACTGCACTTCACTAATTCTGTAGACCAACGGAATAATCTTAACCCTCACATAATGTTCTTGCTCATACAGTTTAAATTTCACCAAATGGCTTGTATGAGAAATTCCGGTTTTTTTAACCTGAGAGTGCAAAGCTTTGATGACAGTCTGTAATTCTGGATTGACCATTTTGTGCAAATTGACATTCATTGCACCTTGGCTGATTTCTAAGTAAAGTCGTAAGCTACCGTGAACCTCTTTAATTTCTGATTGTTCATCTATAACGACAAAGGGATGTTCAAATTTGTAGTATAAAGTTTCTTTGGCTATATCAACAATACTCATATCCTGCGTATTGTTGTTGTGCTCGTCACCTTGTGTGTTTTGGTTCCTGTTTCTAAATCTTGAAAATTTTAACTGATATCCAAGGGATGCATCTGCTTTACGGTAAATTTTATTTTTATTAACCTTTGTAAATAAATCGGCGGCAACACTTACGCTTTCGGATTTTCCCAGAAATAGCAATCCTTTAGGCCTCAGTGAATAGTGAAAGATTTGAAAACTTTGTTTTTGTAAATTATTATTAAAATAAATAAGCAAATTACGGCAAACTATCAAATCCAATTTAACAAAAGGTGGATCATTGGTTATGTCGTGTCTTGTAAATAATAAATGTTGTTTTATTTCTTTATTCAATTCATAATGCAATTCATCTCTCTTATCAAAGTATTTATCAATCCACTCCTTTGGCAAGTTGATCAAACTTTCTTTATTATAAATTGCTTTTCTACCATAATTAATGGCTCTTTCGTCTATATCTGATGCAAAGATCTGAATATGATAATGTCCTACTTCTTGTCTTAAAAGTTCGTGTAACAGTATGGCTATCGAATACGGTTCTTCGCCTGTGGCACACCCAACGCTCCAAACTCGTATAGAATCTCCATACTCCTTATTTTGAAGCATGTTTTCTAACTGTTTTCTCAAACTATCAAAAGCTTCAGAATCTCTAAAAAATTCGGTAACCCCTATTAAGACAGTATCAAACAAAATATCTAACTCTCTTGGGTTTTCTTTAATTAACTCATAAAACTCTAGTATGGTCGATAATTGTAGTGTTTTGATTCGGTGATTAATTCGACGCATAATGGTAGTAGGCTTATACATCGAAAAATCTGTTCCGGATCTTTTTTCGAGTAAATCAAAAATTGCGTCCACAGCACTTTTCTTATTCTCACTAGAGGCAATTGCCTTACTATTATTAATAAATTGAATAATTTCATCAAACATCTGCTCTGGTGGCAATGCTGCATCAACTTTACCAGTTTCAATAGCTGCTGTCGGCATATTTTTATGCTCGCAGGTCTCTGGTAACTGGGCGATCGTAAAACCCAAATGCTTTTTTATAGACTGAATACCTTGTGAGCCATCACTACCAAAACCAGACAAAATGATGCCAATAGCATATTTTTGTTTTTCCTTAGATAGAGAAATAAAAAAATTATCTATGGATGGTGAGGAAGTATAATCTCTTGATAAGCTCTCTAATACCAGGGTTTCTGATTCTATATGGATGTGATGATTTGGAGGAGTTACATACACCTGAAAAGGTTTGATCTGCATATTATTCTCTGCCGTGAGAACAGGCCATTTGCAACGTTTGTTCAAAATAGCAGCTAATTCGCTTTTGTAATCGGGACTAAGATGCATAACGATAACAACACTTATTTCAGTTTTGGTACCATTAAATTGATTTAGAAATTTTGATAAGGCATCCAATCCTCCTGCTGATGCCCCTACTCCAACAATATACATAATTGATTCTTTCTTTTTTTTCTTAAAGTTTGTAATACAATTTACTAGTTAATCATTTAATTGTAAAACAGCTTTTATATTGGTAATATGTTCTGTTACTTCTTCAATTTTATTTGCATAGGAAGCGGATAAAGACGTCATTTTTTTTCTATCATATTCATCAGCCATTCTACGTAACAGCGTTTTCTTTTCTTCTAATGTTCTAATAGAAACCCATAAAGCTTCTTCTAATGATGCTTCCTGCGATTGCTCTAACGCTTCCTGGGTAAATGAATGCCCTACATGACAACGGTATCGCTCTGGATCAGAATCAGCCATTTTCCATAAAGGTCCTCCACATTCTGCACAACTTAGCGGGACTTGCTGACCTAATTCCTTTTGTAACCCCACCTGACTCTTAAAACGCATAGCGATGTCGTTTTCTTTAATTATCGATAACGGAATTTCTTTTTCTACAGGAATCTCTTCTTCGGTTATCTTCTGGAGTACTCCAGCCATATCTTCCAGATTAACGATATAATCAATATCAATTGTACTTTTTGCAAAAAGTGGCATATCCCCAAACTCAGCAGTATCTGGGTTTTGGATGATCGTTAATCCACCGCATTTTTGTATAGCAACTAATCCGTTTGTTCCATCATTTAGTCTGCCAGTCAACAAAATACCTACACATCTATTTTTGAAAGCCACAGCGGCCGAGCGAAATAGAACATCTATAGAAGGACGAAAAAGATTTTCTCTAGGGCCTTTAGATAATACAATTTTATTATCATTTTTAACAAATAAATGGTGATTGGGTCGCGCAACATATACCGTATCCGGTTCGATCAAAAGGTGATTCTCTGCTTCTTTTATCTCTAGATTGATTTTATTCGCTAATACTTTGAAAAATGAATTTGACGATTTAAAGGTGTTGTGAACAACTACTAAAAAAGCTGCGTTAAGTCCCTGTGGTATGCCCACTAAGATGGTCTTTACTGCCTTGAGTCCTCCAGCAGATGCTCCAATAACAAAAATTCTCAAATCTTTAGACATTTGTACGCGTATTGAAATTGTGAAATTTAAAAGATTTTTGTGCAGTTTACCACGAACCCTGTTGAAATACCATTATCAAATAATGACACTACTAATTCTTTTATAAACGAAACAAAAAATTCTCTCGGTTTAAATTAGATGTATGATACTGCCAATCAATAGTTAATACTTTTTTTAAAATATTTTTCAAATCATTAAAATTAGTTGGTTTATTAACATAAATATTGGCTCCGTTCAAAAATGTTGCTTCTATATCTTTTTCTGAAGAAGAGGTAGAATAAATCACCACAGTAATACCTTTTAGACCAGGGTCATCTTTGATCTCTTTAAGACATTCAAAACCGTCCATCGTAGGCATATTTAAATCTAAAAATAATACGTTTGGCAAAGCAGTATCAGGCTGACGCAAATACTTAATCAACTCCATTCCATTAATAAACAATTTTAGGTCGGTTTGAAGACCGAGTTCCTTTATTGCCTTTTCAAACAATGCTCTATCGTCTTCGTCATCATCAGCAAGTAAAATTTTTAAAGTCTCTATATTCATTAAATACGATTTATTTGCGTGTATTAAGTTGGTGTTTTAGATCTACAAAACTAGATGGACTGAAGCCTGTGGTTTTTTTAAATTGATTTGAAAGATGAGCAACACTACTATAATTAAGTTTATAAGCAATTTCAGATAAGCTTAGGTTTTTTTCAATTAGTAGTTCCTTTACATAATCGATTTTCTTGAGTATGATAAATTTCTCTAAAGTAATATGTGTTAAATCCGAAAAAATTCGAGATAAATAGGCATAAGAGTACGGTAATTTTTGCTCTAGATATTCTGAAAAGTTAACTTTTTCCTTACTGGTTTCACTTTCAATCAGATCCACAATTAACTTTTTAATCTTATCTACTAGTATCATCTGATGATTGCTAACAGTTTCTACCCCCCCAGTATTAAGCACTTCGAATAAATTTTCACGCTCTTCCTGACTTAAAGATTCTAATATTTCTACTTCGCCAAATGTATTTAACCTATATTTCAGTTTTAGCGAATCGAGCTTATCTTTTAATGCGTTATTACAAATTTCTAAAGTATCAAATTTTACTTGTATTTTCATTATTAAAACATTTAATCAGAATTAGAACTTTTTCTATGAAAAGATTAAAACTTCTTTTCTTTATTGGTTTTTAATAAATCTGAGGCATACAATATCAAAGCATAAAATATAAGATTTGGTACTATTTTTTGGTAAAAATAAACAAGTTCATTATAAATATATGAACTATATGCGGTATAATTTTAACTTTTTCTGCAATATACTTTTTAATGTTCATCTCTTTCCAGTTTTTTAATGCAATGTCTACGGTTATAACACATTTGAGAAAAAACACCAATATTATGCAGAAAACGTATTGTTTCACTTATACAATAAGAGCTCAGAAAAAAATGCGATACAGCATAAATGCAATACTATTTTATCTCAAAACACAAAATAATGTAAGTTAAGGGTGAAATTGTATAAATGATGAGCCTATTCAATATATATCTTTACTAAACCAATTCTGTCTTAATTTCATAAACCTACTTTTCTAGACATTTTATGTGTCATTAATACTAGGTTAAGACAAAAAAATAACTTTTAAAACCAACCTTATGAATAAATCATTACCCTATTTACTCATTTTATATTTAATTGGATGGGCTTTGCTAATCCTTTTTTCTGATTCTTCCATGTTCATGGTCTTTTTACTTACTTATTTAATTTTCATAGTGTTGTCATTTATTGCAATAAATTATAAAAAACTTCTTTAACTTGAAAAGAACTTCTCACACATCATCAAACTCGCAACCAAATCAAGATGTTCCTCTAAATTCTGCTTTGGTAGTAAACAATGATCGATCCCCTAAAGAATCTGATAAAGATGTTATTTATTTGAATTTTAGTAAAAAAAATTGCTCAGATCCAGAAGCGATAACTCGTACTTTACAGAAAAAAGCATTACATTTTATTTATTGTAATCATTCTGATTTTAGTATTGAATTTGGGAACTCACAAGAGTTACGATGCAAACCTTTTTATGTAAGCTTTTTACAAAATCAAAGTGATGAGGACATCCCGCTTCGTGTAGCTAGCATCATTGACCAACATATTGCAATTCTGAGCATTGATATCAAAAGTTTAAAAAATAACTCCAAAAATCCTATAGAAAAATCTTTAAAACAATATTGGAAGAAAGATACTTGTACAATAAGTTATGCAGAAAACTTTTATTATGATAAACAGATTGCAAACAAAATAGATTCCATTAATAAATATAAGCTTCATCAAAATTTTGATGTTTTACAATATGCCTTTATACAAGAATTAAAATATGCATATATCCAGCATTTTTTAATTTATCAGTATAACAGCAATCCAAATCATCTCGTTTATGAAGAAATCGCCAAAATTCCTGAAATCATTTCTAAAAATCTTGGAAAAAAACTATCCGAGGAAAGTTTAGTTAGGTTAACTGGTATGGAAATAGAGAAAATTAGTGTTGGCTGTAAAGATATTTTTAAATGTGATATCCCTACTCTAATAGAGAAGGTAAAACTACACAACATTACAAAATTGATGAAAAATCCTAATTTAACTATAGCAGATATCGCATATCAAAACGGGTTTACCACACGTAGTGCGTTTTACGAACTTTTTTATAACGCTTTTAGTTGCGCTCCTGTTGAGTACAGAGAACTCATAAGAGCTTTGTAAGCTTTTGTCTAAAGCTCTATAAAAAAAAGGGCTACATTATAACTTAATCACATAAGTACAGTAAGCTCATATCAAAAATCGAAAAAGATTTTACATATTGTGCAAAATTAATTGTGTAAACATGTTTTTTAATAACAGTCATAGCTATTAGTTTGGCTTTTTTACTAAAAATCAAACGAAATGTTATACTGCTATTTCTTATGTATCAAAAATTGATATTCTTCATTTTTTTGAAGAAAATCAGTGATGAAAGAACATGTTGGTATTATCAAATATTCTTTCGACTTTGCATATTCTAATGCATATTTAGCTAATTTACTAGCTATCCCCTCGTTTCTTGCTACTTTGGGCACGAACGTTTCTCTCAGATCAAGAATATCAGGTCTAGCTTCTCGATATCTTATATAGGCCTTTCGATTTGCTACGTGAGTATAGAATATTTTGTCAGTGGTATCGATAGTAAATTTCAGTTTTTTAATTTCCATAATCATTTCTTTTTTATCCGTTAAAATGTATCCTGTTTTGTGATAATGAAATGAACAGGTCTACATCACATTTTTTATCGTATTAATTCCATAGATACATAACTTATGATAAATTATTTGACTCAAAAGAAACAAAGATTAACTCACTAATAATCTTACTTTAAAAGGAATTCTTTAAAATGTGCTCTATCAAAAAACACTTCTATAAAAAACAATTGCTTTTTCTAAAAACAGTCTTAAATTTTACCGCAATGCAAGTAGTTTTTCTGAATTATTTAGACAAAAAAGCTCTCTAACCCGTATGTATCGTTAAAATCTTATTAATATATTGATTGCGTTACTACTGGTTTCTAAATCTCAATAATTTTAGAAGAATTTAAAATTTAAAATCATGAAAACTCTAAAATCATCAACCATTCTTATGATATTATTCATAACGTTTGGGGTATTTTCTCAAAACAAAAAAGATCAGGAAATTATCAATGATGCCCAAAAGGCAAAACAGGAATTATTGAAAAAAAATAGTGTATTAGACCGCTTCTTTGATGATTCTGCTGGATACGTAATATTTCCAAATGTTGGCAAAGGAGGCTTTATAGTAGGTGGAGCATCAGGAAACGGAGCCGTTTTTCAGAACGGTACTGTGGTAGGTATGGCTGACTTGAAAAAATTAAATGTAGGACTTCAAGCTGGTGGACAAGTAATTACAGAAATTATCTTTTTTGAATCCGAATCCGCACTCAAAGAATTTAAAGAAGGTAATTTTGAGTTTGCTGCCGAAGCATCTGCCGTGGTTTTAAAATCAGGAGCAGCTGTTAATGCCAAATATAAAGATGGTATTGCTGTATTTGCTATTCCTAAAAAAGGACTCATGGTGGATGCATCTATCGGAGGGCAAAAGTTTGCTTATACCTCTTTAAAATAATATTGATATGATTTTATCAATGATAATTTGAGACTTCTTATAATCATTGATAATTTGTAAAACCCTATATTTTGCTATATAGGGTTTTTGATTTTTATTAAATAGCATCATTCCTATTCTTAGATCCTCACAAACTTTTTGATCCTGTTTTTCGTTTGCGATATCAATAATATCATATACGTTAATACTACAGTGCGTATTCTTTTATCTTGCTAAGAATGACAAATCAGCAACTATTAACTGATAACCAAATCATTACTTTCTGAATGGCGTAAAAACTCACATTCAGAATTTGAAATTAAAATAATTTATTATCAAATAATTATAGATTTAAAAATGGATATGAAAGAAGCAAATAAAACACAAAAATCGTATAAAAAACTAGGGTTTACTTACTTAGAAACTGCCGAAATTGTGGTAGCGCTAAATCGACTTTTATCTAATTATATCGTTCATTATCACAAATTAAGGAACTTTCATTGGAATGTAGAAGGAGGTGATTTTTTCGAACTTCATGAACAATTTGAAATTGAGTATAACGAGGTGAAATTACAAACTGACATTATAGCGGAGCGTATACGTGTTTTTGGTTTAAAACCAAAAAAGACGTTAAAAGAACATCTCAAAGCATCACGCATCCAAGAAATTGAGCGAGAATTAACACCGTTAACTATGGTACAAGAAGCGCTGAAAGATTTTCAAATATTACACGATTCTCTGCTCGATGTAATGACTTCGGCTTTGGAGGCAGGAGATTCTGCTACTGAAGAAATAGCAACACAGTTTATGAGACGTTTAGAAAAAAGACATTGGATGTTTACTGCCTGGTCAAAACCTTCATAAAATTTACATTCTTACAGTACTTAGAATATGACCGGTTCCTTATGAATCGGTCTTTTTTTTTATCATAAAATCAAAATTTTTAAAAATTCATCGCATTTTTAGACTATCTAATGACTTTAATAAATTTTGGCTACAATGTTAAATAACTTAATCCTTAGAAATAATTTTAACAATTTTTTAAGTTAAAAAACATTTTCAACAGTTAAAACCCGTTAATTCACTTGACAAATCCCTCTTGGTTCATATATTAAAACGACGTTATACGCTGTAAGTTAAAGAATATATAAAGAATTTCGTCTCTCAAATGGTCGCAACGGCTTCTTATCTTAATTACCTTTTATAAATAAAAGTTTTACGAAAAATTTGTTATAAATTTTAAAAACAGACCAGTTAGTAAGTGATACACTTCTGACGAGAAGCAACACAAAAACATTATCTAATTCTAAAAACACAATTATGGATACTTATTACCGATTTTTTAACATTTACTTTAATCCACTTTTCAAGTTCTTAAAAGAATTGCCGAGTGCTAGTAGATATGCAATATTTCGATAAAATAACACATGGAATCTGAAGAAAAAAAGAGAATACATTTTATGATAAGATCATTTTTGATTTTGGCCATCACCTCTATCAGTATGTTTGTCGTGGCATTAAGTTTTTTACTTACATGATCAATCACTCCTTTGGATAATTATCGAAAAGTTGGACATTGAAAAATGTCCATTATTTTTTATTAATTAATTCGAATTATATTATTTTAGACCTCATTACTTCTTTTAAAACCAATAATAAATTTTAAAAACCTAAATGAAAAATAAAGATAACATACAAAGACCAGGATTGCGAAGAAAGAAATTTGGGAGCAAAGCATTTTTAAGAAATGCTAGAAAGAAAATCCGGAAAATCACAAAACCAAAAAAAATCTGACATAAATAGTGTGTCAATGAGGAGTTACGCAATTGATCGATTGAGGCTCCAAGAATTTTTGTATCAATCTACCTTTCTAACTTAGGTATAAAAAGTAAAAATTCTGTTCTTTTTATTGAATCAAAACTACCCATACAGTATAAGAGTCAAGGACTAATTGTTTTGAGTTAATACTATTCTTTAGTTAAAAGTATCTTTAAAATAAAAAGATATATGAAAGAAACAGTCCAAAACACTACTAAATTTGATATTCTTCCCATTTTAAAAGAAAGATACAGTCCCAGAGTATTTTCAAATATACCAATTACTGAACCCGAACTCAGGTCTCTCTTTGAAGCCGGACGATGGGCAGCAAGCTCATACAACAGACAACCATGGCGAGTGATTTGGGGGCTCAAAGGCAGTAAAACATACGAAAGAATATTTAACTGCTTAGATGAATTTAATCAATCTTGGGCCAGTAATGCACCTGTACTTTTGCTAAATGCATACAAAAAAACAACAGAAGAAGGGAAAGATAATTTTCACGCGTTGCACGATTTAGGTTTATTTATGGGAAACGTCACAGCACAGGCACAACATCTTGGTATTGCTTTACATCAAATGGCCGGTGTACATTACGAAAAGGCTAAGAAAGAATTTGGATTTCCTGATGAATATCACGTAGCTACTGCAGTTGCCGTCGGATATTACGGAGGAGATGTAAGTGATTTACCAGAAGACTTAAGAGAAGATGAAAGTCCCGCAACTCGAACGAGACTCTTGCAACGAGAGTTTACTTTTAATGGTGATTACATGAATGAACCAGGGTTAAACTCTTCAACTTCAGGGGCTATCGCCTCAGACGATTAGCAATTGTCCTGTCCTAAATACAGTAAGAATTATATCTACTAAACTAACATATAAATAATTATTATGAAAAATCTAGTAATAGCATTTGCCTTGTCTATGAGCGCAATAGCTCTGGCACAAAATCCAATCACTCAAAATATGGAAGACCCTAAGCTCGAAGAAGAAGCTAAGGAACTTACTCAAAAGTACAACGATCAATTAGGGCTAACTGGCAAACAAATACTGCTCTTTGAGACTAAAGTGGAAGAATATTTGATCAATGCAAAAAAAATAAGAAACAGTAACTTGCAAACTGAACAAAAAATTACTGAACTTAAATTAAACTATGCTAATGAAAGTAAAGATATGGGTGATATTTTAACAAAACCCCAACTAGATTTATATAAAAAGTTAAAGTCAACTTATCAACCAATAGAACCCGTTGTCGTAAAAAAGCCTTCTAATTAAAATTAAAAAATTATATGAAAACAGTATTTGAATATACAAATGTATCAGCAAGTGATCGACTAGAATCGTTTGTAGAAGAAAAATTAAATAACCTATCCAAAAAATATCCGTTTGTAATTCGAGGAGACATATTTCTAAAAAAAGAAAATAGAGATGATAATACCGGGCACGTCTGCGGTATTCGATTAAGTGCTCCTGGTCCAAGGTTGTACGCTTCATCTGATGAAACAAATTTTGAAGAAGCTATTACCGAAACGATTCGAGATCTCAACGATCAATTGCAAAAAAGGAAAGATAAAATGAAAACTTATTAATTAAAAAAAATTATATGAAAGTTTTATTTGTATTAACATCACACGACCAACTTGGCGATACTGGAGAAAAAACTGGGTTTTGGGTTGAAGAATTTGCCGCACCTTATTATTATTTAACCGACAAAGGATCTGAGGTTATTATTGCTTCTCCAAAAGGCGGGCAACCTCCGATCGATCCTAGCAGCGACAAACCCGAAAATCAAACTGAAGCTACAAAGCGATTTCATAACGACAATCAAGTAAAAGAAAAACTCAGCAAAACGCTGAAGCTTTCTGAAGTTAATGAAAAAGATTATGATGCCGTTTTTTATCCAGGTGGTCACGGACCTTTGTGGGATCTATCCAATGATCAAGACTCTATTAATTTAATACAGTCATTTTATGAAAATAATAAACCCACAGGATTGGTATGTCATGCTCCTGCAGCATTAAAAAACGTAAAAACAGCAAACGGAGAGTATTTGGTTAAAGGAAAAAAAGTTACCGGTTTTACAAATAGTGAAGAAAAAGCTGTGGAACTAACCAATGTAGTACCGTTTTTAGTTGAAGACATGTTAAAAGAAAATGGTGCCACATACAGTAAAGCTGATGATTGGCAGTCGTATTCTGTACAGGACGGAAATTTGATTACAGGACAAAATCCAGCATCTTCTGAAGAAGTGGCAGAAAAACTTTTAAACCTATTGAAAAACTAAGAAGTTTGATATAGTTAAAACTAGCGTTAACAACAGAAAAAGAGCAGGTAATTTTAACCTGCTCTTTTTTTTACTTAATAGGGTGTATACTAAAATCAATTTAAGCGCAAACTGCTCTGTATTTGACATTATCTTGAAAAACTTTTGGACTACATCCATATTTCTCTCTAAATATCTTCGAAAAATAGCTTCTACTGCTAAACCCGACACTATAAACCACTTCAGAAATATTCAAATCGGTAGTTTTAATTAAATTTTCAGCAATTTCTAATCGAGTGTTTTTAATAAAATCAGTCACAGTTCTACCATAAAGGTGTTTGAATCCGGTTTGTAATTTTGCAGCGGATATACCTGTTTGAAGTGTTAGCGCCTCAATAGAATACTGTACATCTGCTTGATCCTTAATCTGCTTACAAAGATCTTTGATAATTTTAAGTTCATTTTTTGAAAGCGAATCAAAAACAGGAATATTAGAATTTATATCATCTTGATGATGCTGAATCTCCATAGCCAGAATCAATTGCACCATCCCTTCTATAAATAACTTTTTAATAACCCCTTCTTCCGTCACTTCATTTAATTTTGAAATTTGAGTATCAATTTTTAAATTATATGATCCAAAATATACAAATGCCCCTTCTGCCAAGTTATTCGTAAATAATGAATGTATGTTTAGGACAAGTGGAGAAGCTATGTTAATATTTTCGGGAGCACATACAGAGATAACACATATTTTTACGTGAGAATTTTTATGAAAATGAAGCTGAGAATTTTTAAATTTATTATAAATGATTGCTGTTTGGAATTCTTCTAAGGAATATTGATTAGTTACACCTGTAAAACTAACCAAGCTTTGATCCTTTTGACTATATAAAAAATGAACAGGATTTAAGTTAGAATCAGTCAATTCTAGCGAAAATTCTTCATGACATCGTAAATCGAACTCTAAGAAAATCTTATGTTCTTGAATTTTCATTCCCCTGACAGTACCCGTTACGAGTGCATTGTTAACTTTTATTACGTATTCCCCAAAATTTTGGGATAATTTGCCTTGAAGCTGATCATTTAGATTATAAAAAAAATGAGTTATTTCTTGAGGTTCTTGTAGAACTATCATAATGTTAAGTTTAGAATTATACGGTGAGCTTGTTGGATTGTTTTGCATAACAATACATTGTTATACGATACCTGATGATGATCTGTCGCCAAATTGGCGCTTAAAACGATGGAACTACCTGAAAAAGATGTTTTCCTTTAATAATTTACAAGTCCCTTAATTTTGGCTTCGTTTTAAAGGTGTTTTAAATCAATCGCGTTTACATTTACACAAATATCCAAAACAATAGACGACAATCCGTTACACAATTTTCAGATAGTTTTATACAATCCTGTAAATACAGCTATAACAAGGTTTCTGAGCGATGTATAAACCAATTAGCTCGTAACTTCTAACAGAAATAACCTGCTATTATTATCACCTTACTTTCTTCTGGAGAAATATGTACGCGCTAAACGCTTATATTAAAAAAGCTGAAGTATTAGATATACTACAGCTTTTAAATTTTTATCAAACCGTACGTTTTATGTATATACACCAAGAAGAAAATTACTCCAGCTATATTCATAAATCTTCGAACAATTCTCTTTAGATTATAAAGAGATAACAATATTTCTTTATTATAGGCTTCTTCTTTTTAGAAACCTTTGATTTCTTTGATTTATCCTAACAGATGAAGAAATGGTATAAAATAGCTCTTATAAGCTTATTCAACTACTAAAAGTCTTATACCCATGATCACTTTTGTATCGCCTTTTTTACACTTTTATAAAGGTAAATGCATGTGCAAATATGCTTTCACTTTTGGATTTATTTAAAAATAAAGTTTGATATGACTACTTGCAGCTATCAATGTGCACATAATTAGAAGCAAAAATGCCGGGAAAGATTTATATAGAGGGTCTTTTATTTTATAATGCATAGCTATAGATCCTAGTAACAAAAATGCCAATCCAAGAGCAGATGGTTCTTTTACTAATGGATACCAGATAGCTATTATCAATAAAATGGCAAGGACTACTTTTAAAAATCCTACTAAATAACACGACCATTTCGGAAGTCCATAGGTTTCAAATTCTTCAATAATAGTAGAAGCATTACCTCCTCGCCATTTTGTTTCCTTTTTATTCTGGATAAGCCAAACATTTAGAATACTTAATCCAACAATAACCTGCATTGCAATGATTACATAATTCATAATTCGAATTTAATTATTCCTTAAAGCCTCTATCAACGATTCTTTATCCATCTTCGACCGGCCTTTGATACCAATTTCCTTTGCTTGATTATACAAGGCTGCTTTGGTACGATCTTCATATTTTTTGGCAGCTCCTCCTTTTTTACCACTGTTAGGAGTATTCGCTATACGCGCAGCTTTTTCTTTACTGTAGCCCTGATTCTTTAGCGCCTCATATTGATCTTCATTTTTTATGTTGGGTATATCTCCCATATCTATAATTACATTTTTTATTAATTAGGTTTTCAATCACTTTTGGGTTTCGTTTTTATTTTCATCCTTCTCTACCGCCTTGTTTGTAGTATGCTCGGCAATCATTCTAATTTCTCTCTGTGGGAACGGTATTGAAACTCCTTTATCTTCAAGACGTCTTTTAGCTTCTTCGATAGTATAAAAATGAATAGCCCAAAAATCTTCATTCATTGCCCAATATCGCAAAGATAATGTTACAGAACTGTCTCCCAGTTCAGACACATAAATCTCTGGAGCAGGGTCCTTAATTACCTTATCCTGACTATTAATAAGCTCCAATAATATATCTTTTGCCTCTTTTATATTACTATTGTAAGAAACCCCTATTTCTATTTTATCTCTTCTCATATTTTCTGCAGAGTAGTTGAGTATGTTTCCGTTAGAAATCTTACCATTCGGGATCACTGCTAACTGATTACCAAAAGTATTCAACTTTGTAGTAAATATTGAAATTTCTTTTACAGTTCCCGAAACACCTTGCGCTTCGATAAAGTCGCCTATTTTAAAAGGTTTAAAAAATAAAATTAATACTCCTCCCGCAAAATTAGCTAATGAACCTTGTAGTGCGAGACCTATTGCCAGACCAGCAGCACCCAAAATAGCCACTAAGGAAGAAGTTTGCACTCCTAACTGGGTAACTACCAAAACAATTAATAAAATCTTAAGACCAATATTTATAAGATCGTATAAAAATCTCTCTAAGGTTTCATCGTAGTCTTTTCTCTTAAAGAACTTACGAAGTCCTCGACTAAAAACATTGATAATCCATATTCCCACAAAAAATATTACAACTGCAGAAATTACTCCGGGTACAAAATCCCAAATCCATGCTACAAATTGTTCCCAATTTTCTTCTGTAAGCCCCAATTTTTCCATATTAATTTTAAAATATTTATAGTTAATTATTAAATTGTTTTTTCAATATATTGAAATGAGCTCTAAATTTTATTAATCAAAATATGCTTCGATTTCTTGTTTAATATTTTCCCATTGCTCTTTTTCTCCATTAAAAGCTCTAAAGAGCTCCTTTACTTTTGATATTCCAAAGCCTTTAGCTTCTTCAAATCCTATTTTTGGAGGTAAAGATAATTCTGCGTTGGTAACTACGGCATCGATTATAAATGGTTTTGTAGCATTTTTTGCCAGATGTATTGCGGCAAGAATATCTTTAGCATGTTCAACTTTTATCCCGTCTCCTCCACATAATTTAGCATATTCAGCAAAATTAAAATTATCTACTCTTAGGGCATCAAAATTAGGCGCCAATCCTGCTTCTTCCATTTCAATTTTAACAAAACCTAGTTGAGCGTTATTGAATATTATGATTTTTATAGGCAGTTTATTATATACTGCAGTAGAAAAATCTTGTAACGACATATTAAAAGCACCGTCGCCTATCAATCCCCAAATCTCTCTATCAGGAAATTGGAGCTGTGCCCCGATTGCAGCAGGTAATCCTACAGCCATTGAACCATGATTAAATGAACCAATAATCCGTCGATCAGAATGGAAATTCATAAAATTAGAAGCCCATATAGCCGCCGTTCCGGTATCGATTGCAAAAATAGCATTATCTGAAGCAATATCACTAATTCCTTTTGTAAAAATATGAGGATGTAAAGGCTCCATATCACGAGCGGGATCGGCTTTTTGATCATTAGAAGTTTTCCATTCTTCGAATTCTTCGGTTAACTCCTGTAAAAAGCTATCCTCAAGCTTTTCTGCACATAACTCAATAAGTGATGTAATGGTACTTTTAATATCTCCGTGAAGTCCAAGCGTTACGGACGAACGATTGCCAATATTCTCTGGTCTGATATCAATTTGAATAGTCTTCGTATTTTCAGGAAGAAAATCAGTGTATGGAAAGTCTGTCCCCAGCATCAGTAACAGATCACAGTCCATCACTGCTTTATAACCAGATGGATTTCCTATAAGTCCTGACAACCCCACAACATTATTGATCGTATGATCGAACACATCTGAAGCTCTTAGGGTATGTGTAATGGGTGCTTTTAACAAGTTCGAAAAGCGAACTACCTCGTCTTTGGCTTCTCTGCATCCTGCTCCGGCTAAAATACCAATTTTTTTAGATTCATTAATAAGTTTTACTGTTGCCTCCAGTTCAGGATAACTTGGCACGATAGTACTATTGGATCTAAAAACTGTATGTACATAGTCCCCATTTTCGGCTTTCATTTGTGCAATATCTGCTGGCAATTCTATTCTACATACACATTTATGGTTAACCGCGATACGAATGGCTCTTAAAATAACCCTAGGTGCTTCTTCTGGTGATCTTATGATTGCCTGATATTCACAAACATCATCATAAATCTTTTTGAGATCTGCTTCCTGATGATAATTTGTCCCTAAATGTTCAATAGGAATTTGCCCTGTTATTGCAATGACTGGAGATCTCTCTTTTTTTGCGTTGTACAAACCATTAATTAAATGTAAAGCTCCTGGTCCTACCGTACTGGCACAAACACCGAAATTACCATTTAGTTCTCCTTGTGCAAACGCAGCATAAGAAGCATTTCCTTCATGGTTTACTCCTATCCATTTAATCACATCTTGTCTTCCTATGGCATCGACTAGAGGATTGAGTGCATCACCCGCTACACCAAAAACATGTTTCACTCCTTCGTCTTGTAGTATTTTTAGTAATTGTTCGGATACATTCATCTTCTATCTTTCTTTTATTAATTAATCTGTACTCCTATTAGTGGATCTAAATCAAAATACCAAATGGGATTCAAAAGTTTCTGACCATTTTGATGCCCGATAAACTGCCGGAATCAATGTAGCGAATACTTTAAATTTTCTTGTATACACAGAAGTATTTCCTTGCAGTTTGCCTAACAAAACAGACATTGGGGTCTTGATGGTCACTTGCTCTTTGGTAACCTCATTACATTTTATCAGTCGACTTTCTCTACATAAAAAATCATCCTCTCTATCATTTTTTACCACTCTGGATATTTCAGTATCATCCCAATTTGCAATTAATACAGGAACATCATTTATCCCATGAACATCATAAACAAAGACATGTAATAAATATTCCATATCTCCAGATATATCTATAGGATGAAATTCAATTTCAGTATTCACAATAATTGAATTTGTCTTCCTATTATCAACCTCTACATACTCGGGTATTCTATCTAGCGTTACTTGCTTAATTTTTGCCATTTTTTAGTTATTTTTAAATTTCTATAACAGCAACATTATTTGTTTTCTTTTGAATTCTAGAAATAGCCTAAAATTAATCCGGAAACTATTACCCCTACAATTAATAGTGCCAAAACGATTACTATAAATTTTACACCAAATTTGGTCTTTGGATTTTTTTGAAGTATATAATCACTTCTCTTTTCCTCGTCGTCTTTTACGAATTTCATATGGTACTGCTCTATTTTAAAATTATAATTTAGTTACTTAATATACACTGTTTTCTTATTTACAAACTCTAAGATTCCTTCTTTTGATAACTCTCTACCATAGCCGGATAATTTGGTTCCTCCAAAAGGCAATCTGGGATCGGATTTAACCAACTCATTGATAAAAAAGGCTCCATCTTCTATAGTACCAACAAGTCTTTTGGCCTCTTCCTTTTTTTCTGTAAAAATCATTGTTCCCAAACCAAATTTTGATTTTGAAGCCAATTCTACAGCGTGATTGGTGTTTTTTGCTTTTATAATTGCGGCAACTGGTCCGAATACCTCTTCATCAAAAACCGGCATACCTGGTTCTACGTTTGTCAAAATAGTAGGCTCAAAATAAGCCTCATTTCTTTTATTACCAACAACAACTTTAGCACCTTTTTCCATAGATTCTAAAACCTGACGCTCTACTTCTTCGGCTAAATCAACTCTAGCCATAGTGCCTATTTCTGTTTTAGGATCTAATGGCTCACCAAATTTCAGCGAAGCAACCCTATCCTTAAATCTTTTGAGAAACTCATCATAAATTTCTTCAGCAACTATAAAACGTTTTGCGGCTATGCAGCTTTGCCCTGCATTCTGCATTCTTGCATTTACAATGGTCTCCATATGCTTATCCAAATCTGCATCTTTCAAAACAATACAAGCATTATTACCTCCTAGTTCTAAAACAGTTTTTTTTAGATTCTGACCTGCAATTTTAGCAATAATTCTACCTGCTTTTTCGCTTCCTGTTAAGCTAACTGCCTTTACAATATCGTTATTTATGACTTCTTCTATTTGATCGTGTGAAGCTAATAATGTTTGAAAAACTCCTTTAGGAAATTCCGCTGCCTCAAAAATATCCTGAATTGCTAAAGCACAACCTGTTACATTGTTAGCGTGTTTTAGCAAAGCTGTATTTCCAGCAGTTATTGTTGGTATAGCAAAACGAAATACTTGCCAAAAAGGATAATTCCATGGCATAATCGCTAATATACACCCTAAAGGGTCATAACTGATAAAACTTTCCTGAGCTTCTGTTTCAATGAGTTGATCTGCTAAAAATTGTTCAGCATTCTTCTCATAAAATTCTATTACCCAAATACATTTTTCAATCTCATCGATACTTTCATTGTAAGGCTTTCCTACTTCCTGTGTGATCAAATTTGCGTACATTTCCTTTTCCTGATGCAATACTTTTGCCAATTTTTGCAAGTGTTCTGTTCGATCTTTTATGGAAACTTTTTTCCATTCCAGAAAGGTATTGTTTGCTTTTATTAAAATAGTATCAATTTCATGATCATTGTATTCATTATATTCTTGAATAGTTTCGCCAGTGAAAGGATATTTTGTTGTAATTTTATTCGACATAATCATTGAAATTAATTAACAATCAAAGATATTATGATACTATTGACTCACTGAACGCATTTGAGATAAATTTTAATTCTTTTACTAAATTTTCAAATACGTCAACATCACAACGATTTGAGTCAATGTTGTTAATTATTTTTTTCGAATTTTGTATAACATAACAATATAACATAACAAAAATGAGCAATAACAGTAATTCATTATTAGGTATCCTAGCGGCTACAGCAATTGGTGCAACGATAGGAGTTTTATTTGCCCCAGACAAGGGCGAGAATACAAGACGAAAAATAGCAGAGGAAGCTCAAATCGCGAAAGATAACTTGTCTCGTGAAGCATCGGTGTTGCAACATAGAATTGCTGATACGGTATCTACCAAAAAAGAATCTTTAGATACAAGAGTTGAATCTTTAGTGTCTGATGCAAGCTACAAAGCAGAAGATCTTATTTCCACTTTGGAAAAAAAATTAAGTGAACTGAAAGCTAAGAATAAAAAACTACAGAAATCATAATATGGGTGTTTTTGATGCATTAAATCAAACTTCCAATAAAGCAATCGACTCTGGAGAAGAATATTTCCAAACCACCAAAGACTATTACAAATTAAAAGTTTTTCAGCAATTAACGAAATCTTTTAGTACTCTAGCTAAGGTGGTAATAATAGGAAGTTTATTTTTTCTAGGGTTGATATTTATTACTGTCGCCGGAGCAATTTGGTTGGGAAAATTAGTAGGCAGTATTATTTTGTCTTGTCTACTTATCGCTGGCATCCTTTTTATATGTGCCCTAGTAGGATATTTACTTCGTAAAAAAATTGACAAATATGTTATTCGTAAAACATCAAAAGAATTTTTTGATTAATATTAGTAATTATGAGTAAAATTAAAATGTATAATTCTTTTGATGAAATAGATAATGACTTGCAAATGCTATCATTACGAAGAAAAATAGCTTTAGAAGAATTAAAACTTGTTAAATCAGATTTCAAAGAAGATTTACAGCCTTACCAATGGGTTTCGACATTTTTAAGTGCACTTAAAAAATATGGGATTTTATATTTGATTCGACGATTGTTTAGATAGTTTTTTATTTTATAGCCTGCAATTCTTCTACCTGATATTCTGTTCGGTTTTTAAATTCGTTTGGGCTGATATTATATTTCTCTTTAAAAATCTTCGAGAAATAACTACGACTACTAAATCCTATAGAATATACGATTTCTGAGATATTCATTTCAGTCGTTCTTATCAAATCCCTGGCTGCTTCTAATCTTACGTGACGTATATACTCTGTAACTGTTCTTGCATATAACAACTTAAATCCTTCCTGCAATTTAGCTTGTGTTAATCTAGTTTCTTCAGATAATTGGTTTAAACAATAATCTTTTGCTACGTTATTAATGATTTTCTTAGCAAGGTTTCTAATGATTTTTAGTTCGCTCTTTAATAATGTGGTTGGCAAAACTTCTTTTTTCATGTCCTTGTCGTGTTGTTGAATATGCATTGACAAAATTTGATAAACCATTCCCTCCATTTGGAGCATTCGAATCATACCCTTTTGTTTGATTTTTCGTAAAGCTCCAATCTTATCAGCTAATTTAAGATTGTACGTCCCAAAATATGCAAAGGCTTTTTCATGATCTTCATCAACAAATACTTTATGGAGCTTTTCATTAAGTTGTGATACGTTATTCAATCTTTTCTTTAGATACTTTTTTCTAACTATTTGTATAACATTGATCTCTAGCTTTTCTTCTTTTGGAAAATATCCATAATTATAACCGCCATCTCGACTGGTGATGATAACCGATTGAAATTGTTCTAAAGTGTGAGTTTCTTTTTGAAATCCAAAACGGTGTTCACACTCACCTTTGAGGCAGTACGAAAAATGTAGGGGATTATACTCTGAAGCGTCCATAATAAGCACAACTTCTTTATGAAATATAATATCATACTCTAATAAGTTGACTCCCCAATCAAATGTAATAAAACGAATGGAACCATGTGCGTTGAGATTGTTTACTGTAAGAATGTATTCGCCCCAGCGTTCTTCAATATCACCACCTATAACTTCTTGAATTTGTCTTACAGTTCCTGCTGTATCGTTTGCAGTAATATTAATTTCTATGGTTGTGGTTGATGGCATAGGTATATGGAAGATATTAATTTAATTTTGTTTAACTTATATGTCAAATTTAATGAACAAAACACGGGTAATTTATAAAAGTTTGTTAAAAGACTATCTTCAAAACACTAAACAACTGAAACCCAAAAACTTCATATTAAAAAAACTCCTGCGCACAGGAGTTTTTGAAAATTTTCTATTACTTAATGTCTAGATAGCATCAAATGCATCTACATAAAAGAAATCCCGGTCTGCATTATTCACAAAGTACAATCCTTCTCCAAAAATATACTCTACGTTTCTCTTATTTACTACAACCATAAAACCTCTTTCTGTTGGTTTCAACTCAAAGCTATCATTACCCTCTTTATCATAACGCAATACAATATATTTATCATAATCACTCCACATGTCATTATCTACATAAATTAACTTTGTCACTTGGGATGAAGTAATTTTTCTATCTTGATTTAATTCTCCTTTCTCCTCCTTCTGTAACTTTAGCGGAGTCTTACTTGATTTATATACAGTCACACGATATGGAACTGTTTTACCGTCTTTTTTAAATTCAAACGATTTGGTTGTTTTTGTTTTCATCATCTGGGAATTGCTTTGAGCAATAACTCCAGTTATTGAAAAAGTAATAAGGAATGCTGTTATTAATTTAGTTATATTCATGATATAAAAATTTGATGGTTATTATTATTTTTCATTTTCGACTACTGCTTTATTAAACTCGTGTCTAAATTATCAGAAGTGCTTTTTGACCAAGCGTATAACATCCAGCTATATTTTTCTAATTCTCTTATATAGGCACCAATCATATCTATGGTCCCTTCATCTCTAGCCTCGTCTGCAAGTTTTAAAATCGCCCTCATTTGCTTCAATATTTTCTTATGGTCACCTAAAAGCTCTTTAATCATCTCAGTATCTTTCAATAACGGAGTAATTTCTTCTACTGATGCCAATTTGATGTATTCTTTGAACTGACTTGCAGGGTGATGTTGTAGTGTCAAAATACGTTCTGCAATCTCATCTATCTTAATTTTTGCATCATTATATAATTCTTCAAATTTAACGTGGAGATCAAAAAAGTTTTTTCCCAAAACATTCCAATGAAATCCTCTCAATTTTTGATAATACAAGTTATAGTCTGCCAGTAAAACATTAAGTTCTAAAACGACTGGCACTAACTTTTTCTCTTCTATATCTAAATAATTCATAATAGTTTTGTAAGATTAATTGTTTTATTAAACTAAACACCAAGTATATTGTTCTCAGTGCTTCATTTCAAATATACTATAATACAAAAGTGATCTTTTGCTCATATACCATTAATCTTAACGTTATCATTCAAGAAGACTTTTTTTAGTCCGTCATACCCCAATAAATAATAAAATACTAAGGTATTAGTGGCTTTAAGTTCACGTAGCTATAATTGACTTCGCCTATATGATTATAGTTGGTTTCGTGATCATATAGTTTGCCCCACCCAAAATTACGTTCTATAACCAAATCGTTGTATTCTGATAACAACGCTTCCGAAAGAAGTATGTACTCATCAAAAGGAACGTCATTCTTGAGTAATCGATGCGCTACAATAACATCCTCTCCCATTAGTTTGATATTTTTACCAATAGGTACAGCACTTATTTGTTTACCATAGTGAAGTATAATTTTTAGACCAAGCATATCTGGAATGTGGTTTCTTTCTTCATTTCCTTTATGTTTTTCATATAACATTTTTAATTGAACATAAAACTCTTCGTAGAACTTTCTACACTGATTAATAAGTTCTGTGAATGGTGGAAGATTGCCAGATCTATAGAATAAAACAGCATCACCTTCAATCTCCGACACCTTCAAACCAATCTGATTAGCATAAATAACCTTATTTAACAAAGCTGGAACTACCTCAGCACTTAACTCAATATTTGTAGAACTCATAAACTCGGTAAAACCGCTAATATCTGGTATACAAATTAATATAGATTCTGAACTCATATTTAAATCACTTTTTTAGTAAGCCTAGGATACGTTTTAGGTCTTGAGTATTTGTAATATTGTTTTTCAAATCCTGAACCAAAGAATCGATTTCATTTTCTACAGCCACTAAATATTCAGGAATAATCTTACTACTATTTCTTAGATAAATTAAGGCATCTAATAACTCATAAGAGACTGCACTATCTGCTTTTGCATATCCACGAATCGGTTCCACGATAATTCGCATCATTTCTGAAGCCGAAATTTTATTATGTATGACTAATATCTCAGAATCAGGTTCACAGATAGTTATTTTTGGTCTGATCCGCAATGCTTCATGCAAAAGTTGTCCAAGTTTAGAAATTGCGTTTATTGCTGTACCAGGATCGTTAATACCAGGCGACAAGGCTTTAACGGCTACTTCTGTTAATTTAATCATTCCTCCTACACCGCTATCGTCTTCATGCTGATTAGATAATATAGACAAGCCGATCTGTAAGGACTCTAATTCTTTTTCTGAAATAGATGTATTTATTCTTAAAATAGGAGCTCCTTTCCAAATATGTTGATCGGCGTATGGAATTATATCGATAACATTCTTTTTTACCTTTAAAGAGTCGTCTAATAAATACGAATCAAATGATCTAAAATATCCTGTCTTTCTACTATAAATCGTTTCCCAATAGTTCTCCTTTTCAAGCTTAATTACCGTTTCTGAGTTTTGCTGCTCTTCAATTTCTTTCTTAATCAATTGATAACTAGAATCATAAATCTTATCGATAATATTATGTATTTGTATCGCTTGAGAAATACTATGTATAAAATAAACGAATAATCCTATACAAATGGAACCTAGTACTGCGGCTACCATCACAGAAAAACCTACAGCGTTGGTCTCAGAACCATAGGCTCCTAAGGACATTAAAACGATAATCGTATATAATATCGTTCCTATATAAAACCCAAGTATAATCTGATGCCTTTTATTAGAAATTAATCCTGGCAACAGTCTTGGTGAGAAATTAGAAGACGCCTGATTCAATACCACCATAACCATCGTAAAACTAAATACGGTAAGCGATAATATTCCACCAAATAATGTAGATAAAATAGTTCTTGCTGTTTCGTTATCCTGTACTAAAAGGTAAGGTACTTTTTTCTTGATAGCATCAATTACTTCAAGATTTTCTACAAATATTAATACAATTGCCAGAAAAAAAAATCCGCTACTAATCAAAACAGGGTAAAAAGCAATACTATGAAATATGGTACGTTTTAATTTTTTGATAAACTTAAAGGTAGATTTCATAGTTAAAAATTTCATATCAATCAAACAGAGTTTAGTTATCTATATTCAGGATTTTCAAAATTCCATCGAGTTCCGTCATCCCATGCTGACCTGGAGTTTCCGTAGGCCGGATACCCTCCCTTTTTTCCAAGAATAGTTGCCAGATGTAACAAGTTATACGTCATAAAAGTGGTATTTCGATTCGTAAATTGATTATTTTTGGCATTGGATTCTTCATCAAGATAACTTGGACCTGGCCCAGCTTCACCTATCCAACCACAATCTGCTTGAGGTGGTATTGAATAGCCTAAATGTTGTAAAGCATATAGGATTCCCATGGCACAATGTTTTATACCATCTTCGTTTCCTGTTATTACACAACCGCCAACTTTACCATAATATATATACTGACCTTTTTCGTTAGTTTTTCCGCTCATCCCATATAATCTTTCTATTAATTTTGTTGCCACTGATGATTTTTCTCCTAACCATATAGGTGTCCCTATTATTAATATATCTGCATCCATAATTTTTTTGTAAATCTCTGGCCAATCATCCTTTTCTTTTCCTTCTTCTTTCATATCTGGCATCAATCCATAAGCAATATCATAATCTACCAACCTAAGATATTCTACTGACACATTCTCGGCCTTCATAATATCCATAGAAACCTTCATTAATCCTTCTGTGTGACTTTTTTTAGAAGTGTCTTTTAAAGTACAGTTAATATAAACTGCTTTAAGATGAGAAAAATCGCTGTTAACATCCTTATTCATTGTAGAGAGAGTTATTAGTTATAATACCATCTGGTAAGGTCACTAATTGACACTTAGTAAAGGTGCGCAATCGCCACTATTGTTAACTCAAACAACTTTTAAATTATTCTCAGATTTTTTATTATCAGTATCTACTAAATCAGTCAACCAAAAGTGTATATGCGCACAACTTATAAACTAATGTAACTTACCTTTGATTCATAAATTAATACAAATCGTAAAAAGGGCTACTAAAAATAAATACGTAAAATATCATTAGGGCAAATGTAATATGTTACTATAAGTAGCTCTTTTTAATCTAAATTAAAATTTTATAATTATGAAAAAACTAATAGGAATCGTAATAGTCATTCTCCTTGTAACGAGTTGTGATGTACAACAGAAAAAAGAAGCAAAATTACCTGAAGTTGATGTAGAAGTTGATACAGAGGCTGGGCAATTACCTACTTATGATGTAGATTGGGCAGACGTTAATGTAGGTACCAAGACAAAAATGGTAACCGTTCCTAAAGTTGTTGTTGTGATGGAAGAAGTAGAGGTTGAAGTACCTTATGTGGATGTAGATATGCCCAATGATGATGAAAAAGAAGAACTCACCCTTACCGTAGAAGCGGAAGTAAGTGATAATGAACATACCATACAAATACAAGAGATTATTGCTACTGGTGACAAATTATATGTAATTTCTGAATTAAAAGAAACTGATCAAACCTTAGGTGATAAAAAATTACGTGTGTCCGACAGAGTAATTCTAAATGCTCCTGATTTAAACGTAAAACATATTATAATAGGAGAAAAACCTGATCGTGTTTTTAATGATCAGTATAAGTATGTAAATAGCATCAACACTTTTAAATCTGATCTAAAAAATACTAAAGTAATTTATACTAGATAATATCAACGATAGATATGGTTGATTTTTAACCGAAAATGGTCTCTTTGCTTCTGGTAAACGAGATCATTTTCATTTAAAATAGAATACAATGAACATTTTCGAAGCGCTTAGAGAAGATCATGAAATACAACGGACTTTACTGAAGAATCTAGTCAACACTTCTGGGGATACAACAAAAAGGGATGATATTTTTAAAAAACTGCGAAACGAATTATCTATTCACGCGGATGCAGAAGAACGACATTTTTATGTACCCTTAATTGATGATGATAACACTCAGGAAAAGTCAAGACACGGTATTGCAGAACACCATGAAATCGATGAACTTGTTGAGCAATTAGAAAAAACGGAATATTCATCTCCGGTTTGGCTTCAAATCGCAAAGAAACTTAAAGAAAAAGTAGAACATCACTTGGACGAAGAAGAGCATGAGATATTCCAAATGGCAGGAAAAGTTTTAACAGAACAGCAAAAACAAACACTAGCTGACGAATATTCTTCTTATATCAAAGAGAATCGATAATACAAATGGAGTAATTTAATTGATGATTACGAACATAACAAACCCAACATTTATAAAACAACTTATCAAGACACCAGAAAAGGTGATTGATAAATTAGATCTTGTTTATCTAAATGATGATAAACTAACCATTTACCGACATAAAAAAGGAAACAAATTTATTTATAAACTTAATGGAGAGGTATTATCAGCTAAACACGATATTGATAGAATTAAAAAATTGGTGATTCCCCCAGCTTGGGAAAATGTACGAATCGCCGCTTTGGATAATGGTCATTTACAAGCAATAGGAAGAGATTTAAAAAAAAGAAAACAATATCGCTATCATCCGCTGTGGAAAACAGTTAGAAATCAGACAAAATTCTATAAAATGTATGATTTTGGAAAACAACTTCCTAAAATCAGAAAAAAAGTAGATCAAGATTTGGAACAAAATGGCTGGCCACAGAACAAAGTGTTGGCGCTTATTATACGGTTGATGGAAGAAACACATATTCGTATAGGTAATGAGCAATATGCAAAACGAAACAAAACATATGGTTTATCCACTATGAGAACTCGTCATGTCAATATTCAAAAAGATAAAATTAAATTCAGTTTTGTAGGGAAAAGAGGGAAAAAACACGCGGTTACATTACGAAATAAAAAATTAATACATTTGGTGAACCGATGTGAAGAGATTCCAGGATGGGAACTTTTTCAATATTATGATGATAAAGGTATCAAAAACGCTATAGAAAGCAGTATGGTTAATAACTATCTTCACGAAATCGGTGGTGAACTTTTTACTGCAAAAGATTTCAGAACTTGGGGAGCTACTACTATCGCGTTTGAAAAACTAATGGAATTAGGGATCGCAAAGAACGAAAGAAAATTGCATAAAAATGTTCTTGCTGCATATGATGCAGCAGCGCAGAGCTTAGGGAACACCAGAAATGTTTGTAGGAAATACTATGTACATCCCGCGATAATTTCGCATTATACTGATGGATCATTACAACAATATTTTGAGAAAGTTGACAAGAATCCAGATACTACAGAATATTTTTCTAGTACAGAACACATTATTTTAGCATTATTAAAAAACTATACGCCAGAATTTCTAAAATAAAAATAACACAAATAAAAATATAACAATTATGTATGATCAACTAGTAGAAGCTTGGAGCAAAATGCTTTCAAAACTAGAGTCTTGGCTCGATACTATTGTGGTAAACTTGCCTAATTTATTAATTGCTTTAATAGTCTTTATTATTGCATTGATAGCATCTAAATATATAAGTAGACTCGTTTTAAAACTTTTGGATAAAAGCAGTCTCCAGCGCTCCATGAAAAAAGTTATCTCAAAACTAGTTTCTATAATTGTGATACTTTTTGGACTGTTTCTAGTTCTAGGTATATTAAATCTTGGAAAAGCTCTGAATACTATCTTAGCCGGTGCTGGGGTTGCCGGTCTGGCTGTTGGTTTGGCACTGCAAGGGGCTCTCGCCAATACATATTCCGGTATCGTTCTGTCGTATATCAAGAATCTAAAATATGGAGACTGGATAGAAACCAATGATTATGAAGGAGAGGTAATTGATATCGATCTAAGGGCCGTTACCGTAAAGCAAATTGACAACAACCTTGTATACATACCTAATAAATTAGTAGTAGAAAATCCAATTAAAAATTACTCTACTACTGCTCAATCGCGAGTAATTTTAGAATGTGGTGTAGGGTATAAATCGGATCTTAAACAAGTTAAAAAACTTACTATTGAAACTGTCGTAAATCACTTTAAAGCAGTTGAAAATAAGGATGATGTTCTGTTTTTATGGAAAGAGTTTGGCGATAGCTCTATTAACTATGAGTTGCGGTTTTGGATCAAATCTACTTCGGCATTAGAAGTAGCCAAAGCCAAAAGTGAAACAATAATGCTAATAAAAGAAGTGTATGATGAGAATAATATTAACATCCCATTTCCAATTCGAACTTTGGATTTTCCTGAAGGTTTTAATCTAAATCAAAAAGAAGATAAAGCTTCTAAAACAATTGAAAATCAAAATAAAGAATCCGATAAAAATGATTAATTTGAAGCTAACAACTTATAATAAAAGAGCTTTGTATGGAGGCGTTATAGCAGCTTTAATAACAGGTGTAGGAGCTTTTTTACTTGGTAGTTTGAGCGGATACGAAGCAAAATCTCTAATAAAATCATCCTTACCTGGTATCAATACACTTTGTAATACTATTGTTTTAGCTTCTGCAACAATCTTAGCGTTGTTACTAACATTGTTAAGTGTTAGCTCAGGAACAAAATCAAAATTAAAAGATGAACACTATAAACACGTATTGATCATTGCCAAAATCGATACGATTGTATTTGTATCTGCTATGATTGTATTCCAGATCTTAAACATACCAATTACTGAAGCAGATAATGTTCCTAGCTCTTGGTATTCTATAATATATTATACCAGTCTCTCTCTGTCAGCCATCCTAAGTGGTGCATTGATAAGTGTTGTTTTAATGCTTTATAATGCGGTTACGAGCATCATCAAGATTATTGGTTTAGGAATATCCGATCATCCTTTAATTTATAATGATGATGATGATGAGAGCCTCGATTAAAAAATATGAAAAGTTGCTTAAGAAATGAGATCTTCTTTACCAGGAGGAGTTGTGTTGGATATGTTGTGCTTTCTTTTTTTCTTTTGATAATATTTAAAGCCTAAATAAGCAAATTGAGCTCCTGCAAGGAGTAATCTATATTTCTTGCCTTTTACTAAAATAGAAGCGATACCTAGAATGGATGATGATTTCATAATTAAACTTTTTGTTAAAAATATAATATCATTTGAACCTTGTGTAGCTCAAAAAAAATATTTGTGAACGTTATGCATTTTTGAATACCAGAAGTACACAAATAAACTGTACATTGTAAGTAACTTTTTGAAAAATATCAATATAAATGAAAACGATTAGCCCAGGTATTATTAGACAAATCTTTGTTCTTTTAATGATGATACTCATAGGAGGTCTTATTTTCAGAGAGATTCTGCCCTATCTTTCCGGAGTCCTAGGAGCAATTACTATATATGTAATTTTAAGGAAATGGATGGTGATTCTTGTTCGTAGAGGTTGGCATCCGGATCTCGCCGCCGCCACTTTACTTATTGGGTCATTTATAGGAATATTGGTTCCTGTTGCCGGTTTAATATTGATGTTGGGTAATAAGATCGGCTATGTTGCTGAAAATTCGGAAAAAGTGATCAGAGCATTAGAAGGTAGATTGAAGTCCATGGGAAACGAAATTGGTTATGACCTAGGCGCGCAATTGGATGCTGAAGCTATATCAAATTGGACCACTGAAAACCTTCAAACTTTTGCAGGAGGCACTTTTAACGTTTTCATCTCCATAGGTATTATGTATTTTCTTTTATACTATATGTTTACGAACAGAAAAATGCTTAAAGAATCTTTATTTGAATATATACCTATTAATGACGATAACTTAAAAATTATCGGTAAGGAAAGTCAAAAAATGGTTCGATCCAATACCTTGGGTATTCCGTTAGTTGCCATCATACAAGGGGTAGTTGCTCTAATTGGTTTTTTAATATTTGGTATAGAAGATCCTCTTTTTTGGTTTGTAATAGTTACCGTTGGTTCTATGATACCATTTATTGGTACGTTAATAGCTTTTCTTCCTGTTTTTATAATAACGCTTTCCGCAGGAAATACGTTTCAGGCATGGGGAATCCTCATTTACGGACTGGTGATTGTGGGATCCTCAGATAATTTAGTAAGATTATATATATTAAAAAGATTAGATAATGTACACCCAATTATTACACTTATCGGAGTCATTGTTGGTGTTCCGTTATTTGGATTTATCGGACTTATTTTTGGACCATTACTAATAAGTTTATTCTTAATTGTTGTACAGATTTATAAATCTGAATACGGTAAATCTTCGAATAAAAAAGGTGAAATATTATGATTATCATCATTTGGTACTTTCGGAAAACAATGTAAACTCAGTAAGTCTTTGTCAAATTAGCTGTTAGTAGATTTTAAAATTGTAGCCCAAATAAAAGTTCCTGAAGAGGTATGTAAATCTTTGGAAAAGAAATACAGAAATATCTAAAAAAACAGATCTTAATTATACTATTGATAAGAATGACGACTACAGGTCTCTTTTTTCAATAAAAGGAAAACATTATTTTGCTAACTCCTCTCCTACTGTCAATGTATGGAAACAGAAAGAAGTATTGAAAAAGCGCTTTCAGAATAAGTTGAAATTCAAATAAAACCTTCTAAAAGCTGAGTTAAAAGATGCAACATATCATAAGAAACCGACTATAATCTAGAGCGGAAATCAAAAGGAAATAAAATTAAGTTAGTATTTGACCAAACAAAAATCATTTTAACTCAAGATTCTTATTTAATTACCGATCTTATTTATACCAGCTTAAATCTCTTGCGATATAGCACACATTATTAGTAATTTCAGGATAATTTTGATGCAGATAATTTAGAATTTTTCCTTTATTATCTATAATTTCTTTATACATCAATTCGGATAGTATAAAGATAGCTACTAACTAAAATAAAATATAGACATGAAAGATTTAATTTGGATCATTGTAGTACTTTTAATCATCGGGTGGGTACTAGGGTTCGCAGTATTTCCGGTAGGAAATTTGATACACATTTTACTAGTAATTGCGATAATTGTGATAGTTTACAAATTGATTACAGGTAGAAGATTATAAGTTTAATAAAAAACTGCTATCACTCTAAATTTTAGCAATTACTGATCAGGTCTCAATTAGTTATTCTTTTACTATCCTTTATTGGAAAAAGAGTCACTAATTGGGATCTGATTATTATGTTTGTACCGCATAAATTTATTTCATTATTAGCAACAGTAAATAACCTCGACAACCCTAAAAACAATATAATGCAAAAAAAAGTGCTCTTCATTTTATTCGTGTTTTTTAGTACATTTTTAATAAAAGGACAGGAAATACCAGTCGAATATGTTAAAAAACAAATAGCTGATTATAAACTTGATAGAAGAGGACCTTATTATAGAATAAAATGGTTTTGTAAAGATGGTTCTATTAGAGAACCTAGGGATCCGTGCCCAGATGATATCGGAGGAGGAATACAACACGCCAGTTATAAAGAAGAGGTGAAAAAACTTGGAAAAGAGCATCATCTGTTTTTTGGGGATATCTTGGCACATACTCAAAAAGAAGATTTTTGGGACGAATCTAATTTCTATAGTCGGTTAAAGCAATATCAATTAGGGAAATATTTATCCAGTGTTGATAACGGTTGGATCATGAGAAAAGGGCAATATTATAGAGGTGCTATCCAATCAGAGGATGAAGAAGAATGGGGCGTTAACTTCTATCAATGGTTACTTAAGGATAATCAAAAGTTAGAAGAAAATTATTTTCTAATCAGACAATCCCTTAGAGATATTCCTCATAATGGCGATAATAATCTTGCTCAATTAATGCGAAGTCAATCAAAGACAATAGCTGAAGACTTCCCAGATTTTATGGATGTAAGAATAAAAATTCATGGAAAACCAGATGAGGGAGACATACAATTAGTTGAAAAATTTGAATCTAAATATTCAAACGAGCTAACGTCAAACTTGAAAAAAGACTTTTCTGAGTTGCTCAATACCATGAGAAAATTTTATGCTCCTGTAGATGCATTTGCTTTAAAACAAGAAATACTGAAGATTACAGCCGAGAACAACCTTAAGAAAAATCTACTGCTGTTTACGGATCAAATCGAAAGTTATAACACTAACAGAGAACGTATTACAGCAATAACCGAGTTGCTCTGCATGATCAGAAAAGATATCCTTGCAGTTCCTAAGAGTAGTGATCGACTGAGAATATTGGACATTTCTAATGAGTTGGAGAATATTATCCTCAAAGATGTTCAGGGTTGGAATCCAATTACGATTGAGGAAAGTCTGTCAAAAATATTTACGTTAGGAAAAGCAACTATGGGAACTGGATTAATAGAAATCTGGGAATGGGAATCTGTGGAATCCACTCTTCAATCATATTTGGTAAAAAGCGAACTAACACTTCGGGAATTAAACGATTTTTTATCAACTGCAAGAAGCGTAGTAGAGTGGAGTACAGCCCTTGTAAAAGGAAATTATCAGGACATAACTGACATATACACTTCTTTCGAACCAAAAGCATACGGCTTTATTGATGACAGAATCAGATCATCAATAGCACTTAATTTTGGGGAAACAGTTAGCAGTTTAGGAACATATATTGCCAAGAAATCATCTATAACCAATACGGTAATGGATATTAGTAATCAAAGTTCGATACGTGGACTCAACCCTGGATTTGCCTATGGAACACTTATCGTTGTCGAAGGTTCTCCTGAAAATGTAGTCGTAAATACTAAAAATATATACATTTTTCAAAAACCACCATCGGATCTAAAGCCAGTTGCAGGAATACTGACCGTTTCTGAAGGAAATCTTGTTTCTCATGTACAATTACTTGCTAGAAATTTAGGGATTCCAAATGCGGCATTGTCTGGAGAGAACCTTAAAGCACTTTTGCCGTACAATGGGCAAAAGGTCTTCTATGCAGTTTCCAACAAAGGAAATGTAATTCTGAAACCAGAGAATACAATGAATCAGGCGGAAATAGCTCTTTTTAGTAAAAAGGAAAGAAACAAAAATAAAATTACTGTTCCTGTTGATCAAATTCGGTTGGATCAAACAAACATTTTGAATATGGCAAAATTGAATGCTGAAGACTCTGGTAAACTTTGTGGTCCCAAAGCTGCTAACTTGGGGCAACTAAAATCCATGTTTCCAGAACATGTTGTAGAAGGCTTGGTAATACCCTTCGGAATTTTTAGAAAGCACATGGATAAAACAATGCCCAACTCCAGTAAAACGTATTGGAAATTCCTAAATGACACTTTTACCGAAGCGGATAAAAAGAGAAAAAACAATGTTACTGAGAAAGAAATAGAGAATTTCCAATTAAAACAATTAGAAATTCTAAGAAACGAAATTCGTAAAATACCCTTAGACAAAGAATTTATAACTGAATTGAGAAATCAGTTTCAAGAAGTATTTGGAAGTTCGATTGGCGCAGTACCTGTTTTTTTAAGAAGCGATACCAATATGGAAGACTTAAAAGAGTTTACGGGAGCTGGACTCAACTTGACCCTTTTTAATATCCTGTCTGAAGAAAAAATAATTCAGGGCATCAAAGATGTTTGGGCCTCACCATATACAGAAAGAAGTTTTAAATGGCGACAACAATATCTATTAAATCCAGAAAATGTTTTTCCTTCTATATTGATCATTCCTAGTGTGGATGTAGATTATTCTGGTGTTATGATTACCAAGGGCATTAATGTTGGGAATGAAAAAGATTTAACTGTTGCTTTCAGTCGTGGCGCCGGTGGTGCTGTTGATGGACAATCTGCTGAAACCAGATTGATAACAGAAAGTGACAATCGTTTATTAGCTCCAGCCAGACAACCAGATTTTATTCGATTACCGGTAACTGGTGGTACTTCTAAGAACACCACAAATTTTGAAAAACCAATTCTTAACGCTAAAAACATCCAGGAGATTAGAACTATAGCGGGATTGATACGAAAAGAAATTCCTAAGAGTACAAATTCTGAATATGAGGGCGCTTATGATGTAGAATTAGGATTTAAGGATGATAAGCTATGGTTATTTCAAATTAGACCTTTTGTAGAAAATAAAAAGGCTAAGACTTCTGATTACCTGTTATCTATTACTCCCAAAATCAATTACGATAAAAAAATTGCACTATCATCAAAACTTTAAACTATGACAAAGATTTTAAAATTTAGTCTGTTGCTTCTGATTTCACTATCTTTTGGTTTTACCAAATATTATCCAATTGATGGATATGAAACAACAGGAATCGCTCGATTATATCAACTTCAGAAAATGCTGAATGATAGTATCGATATACGAAGAATTACTGATGGAGCTCATTTAAAACTTTCAGATATTAAATTAAATTTACTGTCTAGAAAAGACGATAGTATAAATGATATTCTTACGGAAGATCCAGAATTTGCTAAAGAAATCAATCGTTTATTTCCGGGAAGTGGCTATTCTGCAACCGTACTTGATATCAGCAATCCCGATAGTATTAGATACGCTGCTTACAGAGAGAATGCAGGGTATCAACCTGGTAGTGTTGGTAAAATAGCTGTTTTGACAGCGTTATTTACACAGTTAAGTAACCTATGTCCCCTGTCTTGGGATGCGCGCACAGCGTTACTTAAAAATAAAAGAGTAAGCGCAAGATATTGGGGAACTGGAGATCATCATACCATCCCAATCTACGATATAGAAAGTGATAAATTAACGAGAAGAAGAGTCATTGCCAGCGATGAATTTTCATTATATGAATGGACAGATCATATGGTTTCGGTGAGCAATAATGGTGCTGCGAGTGTCGTTTGGAGAGAAGCCTTACTAATGGCTGCTTTTTCTGATAAGTATGAATACCTTACAGAAGAAGAAGCGGAAACTTATTTCAAGGAAACTCCCAGAGATTCTTTAACAAATTTAGCAAACTTGGTTGTAAACCAACCTTTGCGGGATCTTGGCATAAGTGAAGATGAATGGAGATTAGGGAGTTTTTTTACTGGCGCATCTAATCGTTACGTAGGAGACAAAGGAGGTAGCATAGGAACTCCGGTAGGATTGATGAAATACTTAGTTCAGTTGGAGCAAGGTAATATAATTGATGAAAAATCAAGCTTAGAGATGAAGAGGTTATTATATCTTACGGATAGAAGAATTCGTTATGCCAAATCTCCAAGACTGGATAGTGCCGCTGTTTATTTTAAATCTGGTAGTTTTTACAAGTGTGATCGAGTAAAAGATCCTAACTGTAGTAGTTATGCAGGAAATGTTTTTAACTATATGAACTCTGTTATTATAGTCGAACAGCCCAATGGAGCTAAATACATTGTATGTCTCATGACAAACGTTCTAAATAAAAACTCTGCAGGTGCTCATATGTATTTAGCCGGTAGCATTGATAAGATTATCAATACCCTAGACAAATAAAAAAAGTCAACAATAGTACTTATCCATAATGATAAAAGCTCTAAAACGATAGTAGTCTTAGAGCTTTTATGTATATAATTACAAAATTATAACCTGCAGAATAGTAAAAGGTTATAAGTTTGCCATATTTTATAGCGTATTAAACCTGAAGCTCGGGATCCGCTGATAATCGTTCTATAGCTATATTAGTAAATCTTCTTACTTCGTTATTTTTATGTTTTTTTAGCTTACTCAATAACTTTATATCGTTCAAGTCTTCTGAATACTGTATAAGATTAATTACAGCCAGTTTTATCCTTCTACCTCTATTCTTAATAAGTCTGGCTAAACACTTTTTCTCTGTTATTCTATTAAGATTAAAAGTTCTATAAATAGTGGTGGTATCTTCCTGTAAAGTATATATCTCCAAAAGAGGTAACAATGTTGATTTTAACCGATGATGAAGTAAATTATCCAAAAATTCTATTGCATTTACTTTAGTTTCTGTGATATCTGTTTTTAATCCAAAATAAACTACGTCCATATCAGATTTTTCATATTTCAAACTCAAAAGTTTAAAAATACACTCCAGACTTTGCTCCATTTGAAATGACAAAATTTCAATGAGTCCTTCTCTTGCCAAACGCCTTTCCTCATAATCATCAGACTTTTCATTTCTTTGTAGTTCGGCGTCATTTGCATGTTGCAAAATAGCTGTTGCTCTAATCGTATTTTTATAAAATATACTTTCTCTTAAAATAAGACTGGTCAAATTACGCTGATCAAATTTTAAATCTACCGAACCTCGTTTCAATTTGTTTAGCGATTTTGAAGCTTCTAATCGGATTAATATGTCTCTACTTCTTAATAATTTAATTAAAAACTTAACTGAAGTCTGGGTTTTAAATTTTTCGATAACCCTTGGGATATGTCTCCTTGCTTTATCCGGCAAATCTTCTTTTTGATCTAATAGAAACAATGTTCTAGCTATTTCATGCCCATATTTTTTTAGTGCTTTAGTTGCAGCTTTTCTGTATTTCTTTTCTGTTAAAAAATCTATTAAAATATTGAGAAAGTCAATATCCGAAGTAAGCCCCGCGGCCTTTATAGCATGTTTTACAACATAAGCATCCTTATGATTAAAATGAGCAGAAATAAAGGAATAGTATTTAGGTATTCTTGTATATCCTATTGTAATCAATAACTCTGCTATCTTCTCCTTTCTATGGTCAATTTCGGGAGCACTAAACTCTTTTATCTTAGCTTCAATTCTGGAAATAAGATTATATTTAGCTGCCAACTTCTGATTACGCGAAGATTCTTTTGCGAGACACAATAAAGCAGCATTTGCCATGTAATCACTCTCACTATCCAGGTACGACCTAAAAGCAGTTTCTGCTATATGATCTGTATGTTCGATTAAATACATAAGAGCGTTATAAACCAATTCATGATCTTTTATCAACATCAACTTCTTTACTTTTTCTACTGCTGTACCTCTGTCATAAGCATATAACTGACCAATAGCTGCAGCTTTCACGCGATTTGATGGATGATCCAGTAATCGTACAATTGAATGTTTTAATGGTTTTATCTTATGATCTTTTAGTCGTTCAAAAAGCACTAGTATTTCGCTCTCTACTTTACTATTTAAGATCTTGGTTACAGTTTTAAGTGTGGTTTCTTTGGCTAGATTTTTTTTACTTTCCTGATCAAAAATAACGGAGTCTTGAAGATTCTTACGAAATGAATCAAAATATGCTTCCTTAAGCTTATAGATCAACGTAATCCAAATAAATAAAAACAATAGAATGATCACAGTAACGTATGAACTGCTTAAATTCATTTTCCGTACTATAAAAATCAGAAGAAATCCGGCTACACCAGTTGCGATACTGTCAACGACAATATCAATATACGATTTCGCCTGATTTTTTATAATAGAAGGAATCGGAAGAATAGATAACTCTGTAGCAGCTTTATTTAATGATTGTTTTAAACTACCATCCATACCTTTGATGATTACTAAAACCCATAACTCTGGAAACGTAAGAAATAATAGGCTTCCTAAGGCAATACCAAGAGGCAAGATTAATAAAGATGAAGTTACTCCTAAGTATCGTAACACTCGATTTGTTAAAAATAGTTGTAATATCAGAGCGATCAAATTAAAAGTAGAGAACCAAAAACCAAAAAAAGATGCCAATTGGTCGGTATTAGGAATTGCTGCGTTGGCAAAATCACTAAATTGAAAATCTACCAGTTTCGCAACAATGACACCTACCCCAACGATCGCTGCCAAATAAGATAAATGTTTTGATTTTAAGATTAAATGAAAAGAAGATCTATATCCTGATACTTTTTCTTCTTTTCGTTGTTTTCTTATATAGACATTTAATTTATGAACTCTGATTCTCCAAACTATTTGTAAAATTGGTATGCAACTAACGATCAAGATTGATGCTATGAAGATCAATGTTCTATTACCTACATATGGAGCTAAAATTGAAGTCAAATATCCTCCAAAAACACCTCCGGCTATAGCACCAGCACCAATAAACCCGAATAATCTTTTTGCTTCTCTTACATTGTAAACCAAATTAGCTAAAATCCAGAATTGAGAAGTAGCAAGTACTGCAAACAATGAGACTGCGGTATAGAAAAAATAGAGTACCCAGGCATTTATAACCGTATAATATAGCAATGCACTTAATACTAAAAAACTTACTCCAAATGTGATTAATGAAAATATAGCGACATTCTTAATTGAAAACTTTTGAATAGCACGATTGTAAAAATAGGAGCTAACTACGGCTATTAGAGCCACTAATAAATATCCGTAAGGCAAATGGGATGCTCCTAGATTTGATAAAAACAGGGCATTTACAGTAGGCTTTACAATTAGTAAAACTGTAATGATGATAAATATATATAGCTGCATTAAAAAAGAGATGAATATTTCTCCATCTCTTATATCAAAAGCTTTTTTAAAGAATTCTCTTATCATAAAAGCCAAAAATACTTTCTAATTTATTACGAACGTGACTTTTTCAAAACTTTTTCTAACGGAATTACTAAGTCTCTTATGATTTGCTCTCCATAATTGTCATCAATCAAAGCGACTAATATATATTTTCGTTTAGGACCCCATACAAGAATGGAATCAGAGTGAAAGCTTTTCCAAGATCCTGATTTACGGAAAAGTTTTGCTTTGGGTGCAATTTTATCCAGCGTATTCACAAATTTATGATGTAAAGCTGGATCTTTCATTATTTCTAACATCTGAGCAGATCTTTCTGTGCTTACTAAATTTCCTAATACCAGTTGGTAGTAAAAACTACAAACCTGTCTTGTGGTTGCTGCATGACTCAATCCTTTCAGAGGTTCAGGATATCTTCTACCTCCAGCGGCATATCTTTTTCCGACCCATAAACCACCTCCAACTTCTTCATCATACAATTTATTTTTTGGACCTCGTAAAACAGATTCTATTTTTTCATACCCTAATCTATCTATCATTCTTGTTGAAGCCCTGTTATTGGACTTACTAATCATTAATCTTAAATCCTTTAAAACTTCTTTAGTTTCCTCTAGCTCTCCTTTGTCCATGGCGTCCATGGCGGCCAGAAGAATTGCAATTTTTGGCAAACTAGCCGCATACATCATAAAATCATCATTAAGACCTGCATATTCAATTTGATTTATATTGCTTAAATCTACAATACCAATAGACATTTTCCTCCTATCAATTAATTTTTTCCATCTAGGTTTTGAGCATATTTCAGTTTCTAATAATTGTTGTAATTTTTCGCTCTGTAATTCCCTGATTGGTTGAATATTGTCACTTAAGGTAATTGGCAACTCTGACTGCCCCTTCATTTCTAAAAAGAAAAAGAAAATCAAAATTGTTGATAAGACACTATGTTCAAATAATTGCTTAAAATTTAACTCCATACCATACAATCTATCATAAAAAAAGTATTTCACAAATATGAATACTTAAAGTTTTACTAATATACTTTCAAAAGTAATACCAAAACAAACCTCTCTTATGAATTAATTTAGAAATGTTATTCATTTCCTATTGACGGTATTCCATAAGTGGCGTTCAAAAGTTGACAATACTAGTTAAAACAAAAAAACTCTTTTCATTAAGAGCTGTTTTGTTAATTAATTATCAAACTGATAATTAATTTAAATATTTTCTATTATCCAGTCGCATCAATCTTTTACGCTGAAGTTCTTCAAAATGGATTCTATCGATAATAGCCTCACCTTCAATACCTTGAAAAATAATATATGTCATCATCTTAGTCACTATTTCTAGAATATCTACTGAAATCATTTTATTTTTCAGGAGTTCAGCACACTTAACTATCAGCTCTTGATCATATTCCAAACATCGACTAACTAAAGGAATGTAACGAAAATTAACAGAATGTATATTCAAATTATATTTCTCCTTTATGATATTTTCCAAACTATCATCCACCACTGATTCGAGATAAATATTATTATAAAAGCAAACTTCTCTTAACTCAAAATAATATTTATTCCGAATAACATTCTGGTGATTTAGAAACCTTGAAAGAGGTACAGTCTGCACCTCTTTTGCCGCTTTATAATATTTTCTCTCAGCTACAGATAACATACTCAATAGTTCTTGCAATTCAGTTCTGCTATGCATCACATCATTTAATCATTGACTATAAAAGCATGGATAACACCTGGTAACCATCCAATAATTGTTAGAAGTAAACTGATTAAGAAGGTTGATCCTAATCCATGCTTTAAAAAAACTGCTAAAGGTGGTAAAAGAATGTTTAAGATAATTGTTAATAATGACATCGTATTTTGTTTTAGTTAGTATTGTTTCTATTTTTCTATTTTAATTTCCTACAAAATTGACTTCAGAATCATTTTTTAATGTGTGAGATCCATCTGCAGTTCTTATGTATAGCGCCATACTTGCACTACTGAAACGCACCGTAGTGTTTTCTTTAATTTTTCTTGTAATTTTATAAGCATATGTTTCTTCTACAATTCCAGATAGCGAAATATTACCTTCATTCCACTGAACCTTCACTCCCTTCTTTATCATAATTTCTAGGTTTTAAATAGTTATTATCATTCATCTAATCTCGTTACTTCATTTTCACTCTTTAATACGTGATCACCATCTTCTTGTTCTATATATAAAGCCTTATTACTTTCTTCTCCGTTTCTCGTCACTTTGTTTCCTTTTATTGTTTTAGTAACCGTATTCACGTAAGTTTCAATAACTTTTCCTTGAGCAGTTCCCTGCCCCCATTTCCATTTCACTTTACTGCCTTTTCGTATCATAATTGTTTTACTGCAAGATTATTTTAATTCTAAGTATCAATTGATCCAATCAAAAATTTTATTGACTCAAACCATTGTATACAGTGAGCTGACAATAAAATGTTAATTTTCAAATGAGTCCACTTTTCATTTTTTTGAACAATTGTTTTAGCTATAAGCTGCTTAATTTTATCAACATAGAAATAACTTACGTATGGAATTAGAAATACTTCTAATTTTTATTTGTGGATTTGCTCTTGGAGTTGTTGTTATGATCTCGAAGAACATATTCAAGATAAAAATTAATTTTAGACAACTATTTTCCAAAGATTAAAAGGAAGTGATAAGATGGTAAGCGGTAAACATCTTTAAAAAAATACTGTAAAACTTAAAACTCAAAAAAATATGGCAACGTATTCTGAAACAGTCGGTAACAAATTAAACGACTTACTTGAAAAAACGTATGATGCAGAAAAAGGATTTAAAAAAGCTGCAGAAAATGTAGAACACTCTTCATTAAAAAATTATTTTAACAGAAAGGCGCAAGAACGTTATGATTTTGGTCATGAATTAAAAAACGAGATCAAAGCATTTGGACAAGATGTTGATAAAGGTGGTAGTGTGACCGGAAGTGCTCATAGAGCTTGGATGGACATAAAGTCATTCTTATCAATGGATGATGAAGAATCTATGTTAGAGGAAGCAATTAAGGGAGAAAAAGCATCTGTAGATGAATATGATGATGTTCTTTCAGAAACATCGCTTCCGGTAAGTACTCAAACTATTTTGGCTAATCAAAAACAGAAAATCCAAACTGGATTATCCACTATTAAAAAATTGGAAGATTTAAATTAAAATAAGTATTTGTTATCCAAAAAGATCGCTCTTTGTTTATGTCTTTTTTCCCATTTAGACTTATATAAAGAGTGATCTTTTTATTTTTTATCATTTCCTGCTTTTAGAGCATCCTCAAACTTAACCGAGTCATCTGTGATATTTTCAAAAGCTTTGATCCATGCGTTTTCGAAAATACTAAAGATAGTTGACCAGAGGTTAGTTTGTACTTTATTCAAATCACCTTCTAAAGGAATTTTTGTTGCCAGTGTATTGTTTTTATGATTTTTAAGTAAAAACTTAAAAAACCCGACGAACCCTTCCCAAAGTGTATTTAAAAAACCATCTTCTTTCCCGAGCAACTTAGCATCCTTTACGATCGGTTTAATATAGCCTGTAAGGTATCCATCTGCAATCGCCACTTCACTAAAAATACTGTAGCTTCCACTAGTAAAATCGATACCGGCATAATGGTTCGTAAAATTGTTTAGCGAAGTTACATCAGAGTTTTCTAGAGAAAAAGAAATGTCCATATCTGGTATGGTTTTGATAAGATCCATCTTTCCATTAAGTTTTACTGATCCTTGCCCGATTGAAACCGCGCTAGCATTTAAAACAGATGGTAGTGTTTCGTCCGCACGAACCACATTTCTCAAATTCTTTGCTTCTAAGAGAATATCATCAAAATACAAATCAATATTTGGGTTAGCAGAAAGCTCTACAAATGCGACCTTTCCTCTTTCGATACGTAATCTATTAATGTCAATAGGCACTAAGTCAGTTAGTGCAGTAGTCCAATCATTTAACTCTGTATCCTCATTATCATTTTTATGATCTTCAAATATATAAATCACCTCTGGTTTGGCCATGATGATTTCGGTTACAATTTTTCCTTTAATCAATGATTTCCATTCAACAGAAATATCAGTCTTAGGAAAATTCAAAAACGGAATTTGAGAGCTGCCATTTATCTTATTGAGGTACAAGGAATCAATTACATAGGCTCCACGTATTAGCGAAATATCAATATTCTTAACCTGTCCATAATATCCTGGGATAGTAGCTAAAACTGTATTTACATGTTTCTTCACAAAATAAGGCAGCAATAGTCTTGCAACCATAAGTATAAGTATAATAACAAAAGGAATAAAGAATCTTTTTTTTCTAAATAGGTTTCTGTTTTTTGATTTTTTCATCTATTTTAAAATTCGTCAGAATAATTTTAAAGATAAACATAAAAGATATCTCATAATATCTCAAATCCCACAAAAGTTACTTCTTGTCCTAAAATAAATGCTATATGAATGAAGTGCTTTACTTTTTGGTTTTGTATTCTTTTGGGCTACAGTAATATCTCTTTTTAAAGATTTTGCAGAAATAACTTCTACTGGTTAGCCCAATAGAATATACGATTTCAGAAATTGTTAATTCTGTGGTTTTAATAAGTCTTTCTGCTTTTTCTAGGCGTACATTTCGAACAAAGTCAGAAACTGTTCTATCAAACATAAACTTAAAACCTTCTTGTAGCTTAGCAGGAGATAGCCCAGATTCCAGGCATAAGGACTTAATTGAGTATTGCACCTCTGGATGTTCTTTTATTCGGTCACTTACTTCGGATATTGCTTTGAGTTCATCTTTAAGCAAACCACTAGTGTTGGAATTATTTTCTATTTCACCGTGAAATTGTTCAATATGCTTTGCTAAAACAAGGTAGTATCTTGCTTTTTGAGATAATAATTCAGATATTTCGTTTTCATATTCTACACTAAATAAAAGTTTTAAATGTTCTGCAATTTTTAAATTATAATTTCCTAAATGAAAGTGTTTTGCTTTACTCTTAATATCGATTAATAAACCTTTGATTTTTTCATTAAAATGGTTGTTCTCATCACCAAGGTTATCAAAGTATTGATTTTTATCGATGCAGATAATATTTAGTATTAAAGGAATATTTTTTTTAAGTAACAGACTACTTGACAAACCACTATCGCTATGAACCACGGCAGTTTGAAACTGTTCTATTTTTGCAGTCTCTTCATAAGCTTCGAATTGATGATAACAATGTCCTTCAAGACAGTATATAAATTGCAAAGAATTTGATGTAATAGAGCATACAGGAATTTCTATATCACTATGTAATTTTAGATTGAAATCATAGGTCTGCAAACCATTCTGAAGACTTGAATATCGAACTTGTCCCTGACCTAATGAAGGAGCTATTGCGAGTGTATGTATATCACCTTTCACGCTGACATTACCCGAAAGGTGAGCTTTAAGATCTTTTAACTCAGATGGAGTTTTTTTATACTCGTTTCTTACTTTTTCCAAACCGCCCCATATTAAAGGTATCCTATCTGAATAGCAAATAGTTACACCAAGTTACATTACAAAATTAATCCATGTAAACTCGAATCGTTATCGTTTTACGATTTTTGGTTAACTTTTTTGAAACAAATGCCAGCACTCTTAAAAAAATAATATTTTCCCTATTAAATGCGTCATTAATTAATCTATAAGAGATAATGCTTATAAGCAATTTTTTTTTAATTGCATCGGTTAACAGAAGATATGTACAAAAAAATTTCTAATATAGCAGAAAGGGAATTGATTGAGAATGAAGTAGGAATACGATATAAATTTCCACAACTTCATTTTCCAATGCAGGTAATTGATGGTTCTGAAGAATGTACATTATCCATCATCACTATGGAAGATCCTACTTTCATTTCTTATGGTATTTGGGGGTTATTACCAGAGGATTATATGGATGAATGGACTGATTTTCAAAAGGTTCGCAATACGCTATATGTTTCAAGACAAGATTTGAATTCTGATGAAATATTTCAGGAACCCTATCTCCAAAGGCGCTGTCTAATTATAGCTACCGGTTTTTTTGTCTACCACTTATACCGCGGTTCTTTATATCCCTATTATGTATATTTAAAAAATAAAAAACCTTTTTACATTGCTGGAATTTATAACGTATTAGATGATGGTTTTATCACCTGCTCTATGTTAATGACTAAATCAAAAGGTTTAATTGAAAATGTTCAGAATCTGAATAAATCAATGCCTTTAGTTATTCCGAAAAAATATCAAAACACCTGGCTGGATGTTCATGCTGATAAAAAAGAGCTTGATTATATTTTAGAGAATTGGGAAATGCCTGACTTGTGCGCACATCCCATTGCCAAAGAATTTTTTAAAAATGATATTTCCTATGACTCCATGTTAACGCCAGTATATTATGAAGGTATCCCTAGTTTTTAACATTAAGTCACTCTGCATCAGCCAGCACCTATAATTTCTTCTTCTATAGTTCCTATATCAATTTTTAAGGTCATTGGTATTATTCCATACCTTGGACCAAAACCCTCAGTTAAGAATTTACCAATATATTGTTGGGCAAATTCTATATTTCTAAATATAAAAGTTCCTCCAATGGTTTTTGTTTCCCTATTTGTATAACAAAATAGACAAATCAATCCTTTGGTATCTTTTAGCATTTGATTTTTCTCCTTAGAAACCTCACCAATACTTTCCATTGACAAATTAGACTTGAATTTCAGATTCACTATTGCCTTTTTATAATTCATTATTTTTAATTTGGGGTTATATGGTACTATTAGTAAAAAGATTTACTTACTGATAATCAAGCAATTTTGAAACGATAAAATGTAAATAAAAGCTCCTTGAGGTATTCAAAAAATCAAATCTATTTTTCACTTTGATTTTTTCACTTTGATTTTCTTTCTGTATTCTGCAGGTAGAATACCATACTTTTCGAAAAAAATCTTCGAAAAATAACTTCGACTTTTAAGACCAATTTTATACACTATTTCAGAAATAGAGTCATCAGTGTTTTTTATATAGTCTCTAGATATCTCTAATTTTAACTGACGGATATATTCATTAACAGATTTAGAATACAACACTCTAAACCCAAGCTGTAGTTTCTTGGGACTCATACCTACTCTACTTGCTAATGAGCTAACCGAAAGGGGTTCAGAAATATTATCAATAATATAGCCAGACAAATCATGAACCTTTTTTATATCTTCTTTGCACAGTGATTCGGGTAAACTCTCATTATTTTCGTGATTATAATGCTCTAACATTTGCATGGCTATAATCAAATTAAGCTGTCCCTCTATAGAAAGTGTTCTTACGATACCACTGCCATGACTTTCCTGCAATTGCCTAATTTGATCAGCAATTTTAAGATTGTAATTACCTAAATGCTTAAAAGGTAAAGCATTTTCTTCTTGATTAAAAACCGATTGTAAACCCTTACCAAGGTATGAAAGATTGTTGTTTTTTTTCTTAGAATATTCATCTGGCAGAACGTATATAAAATTAACCTTTACTGTAACTGCACTAGGAAAAATATAAGTTTCTTTTGATAGTTTCCTGGTGGATATTATGATATTCTGATAACTCTCGAAAGAATATGAATCTTTACTGGCATCATTGATATAATCTAAATTCCCTTCGGATATAAAAACAAACTCTATCGGATTTGCATTTTCGATATTGAAGATGATCTTGGTATCTTCAAAAAAATGAACATCATAATCTACTAATGTTATTCCCCAATCAAAAGCAATACTTCTAATTGTTCCGCTACCAAGTTCATTATCAAACTCGAGAACAGATTCACCCCATTGTTCAATAATATCCCCTCGTAAATACTTATGTAATTGTTCTAAAATTTTTGTACCCTCAACACTACGTATGTCAATTTCTTGCATGTTGCTGCTCAATCTAACTTTGGTTTCACAATTTGTACAAAGAAATTAGATTTAGCTTAAACGGATTAACAATTTTGAAACTTATACTAACACAATTGGTCAGTTTTAATTATAGAAGGAAATCAAATAGAGGATGAAATAGGAAAAAAAGCTATAACTTTTTTTGATCCAAAGTTTTAAGCAGATTGTGAACTTCTTGTTTTATTTCTTACTTGATCCAGATATTGTTTTGGCGTAACACCATATTTTTTCTTGAAAAGTTTAGAAAAGTAACTTCTGGAATTAATTCCTACTTTATATGTAATTTCGGTAATGTTAAGGTCAGATGATTCTAAAAGATCTTTAGCCGTATGGATTCTATGGTTTTTGATAAACTCATTTACAGATGTTTTATATAATTTTTTAAATCCATTCTGAAGCGTATTTTGGTTTAACCCGACACGTTTTGCTAAGTTTATTACGTTGTCCACACTTTCTAATTCTTCTTTGATGATTGATACAGCTTCCTCTATACTTTCTACAGTAGATTGTCTGAGTATTAATCTTTTATCTGGTTTATTAAGGTCATCTAAGTATTGTTGCAACAAGCGTGTTAAAATCTCATACGCCTTCCCTTCTAGAAACACCTGACGCATAAACCCAGTAAGTTCACATTCTGTAAATTCGGAAATAAACTTAGAAATTTCGAGGCTATAATAGTTTTTATAAAAAAACTCATTAATCCCATTTACATCCCTAAATAGTTCAATCAGATCCTCATTCATATCTGGAAGGAACGACTCAATCTTCTCCTCAAACTGTTTCCGGTCGATCTGAAGTGTGAAAATACAGATTGGTGTATTTGAGGGTATTTTAAAGATATGATTATTCTTTGGTGTACTAGAGATCATAACATTCTCTAGTCTTCTTATCTCCTGAAAATCCTCAGTATCCTCTAACTTGTAATAAAAACTTGATTCTCTGTTAAACATAATTTTTAGAGGATGCATTACACCCTTCTTCATTTCAAAACGAAAATCCTTCTTTAACAAATAATCAGTTTCTATGACACCTATTCCAAAATCAAAATGATACGATTTCACATATCCGGATCCGAACTCTTCAGGTAACCGCAAACAACGTTCACGATTTGACTCTTCATGCGCAACACCTAGGACTGTAGCCAGATCAGCAATAATGTCCTTAACATCCTCGTCTTTTATCTGTATCTTTTTTTTCATTTAATCTGGTTAGAAAATAATAGCATATAAAGATACTTCTAATATGTAATATTTGACTTAAAAAAATGATTAAAACTAAAGGAGTTAATAATAGAAGTGATACAGCTAACAAGTTCTATATAATTTAAGGAATTTTACTATTGAAAGATTTGAACATCAGATCGCTCTGTGAAGAGTCATTTTAAAACCAAAAAAAATAAATTATGTTACGTTGGACAGTAATCTTTATCATTTTAGCTATCGTCGCAGCCGTATTTGGATTTGGAGGAATTGCAGCAGGAGCTGCCAGTATTGCTAAAATCCTTTTCTTTGTGTTTATAGTTTTATTTCTATTATCACTTATATTCGGCAAACGATTTAAAGCATAACCTAAAATTAAACTAATATTATTATGAAAAAATCAATCATATCATTTGCGGCAATGTGTTTAATTGTCGCCACTACATTAAGTTGTAGAGAAAAGAAAACTACTGGAGAAAAAGTTGAAGATGCTGTAGAAGAAGTAGGAGACGAAGTAGAAGAAGGAGCAGAAGATGTCAAAGACGCTGTAGATGATGCTACAGATGATAACTAAGCGCTATTTGTAGAAATTTCTGCAATAAAAACAGGTAATAAAGGTAGGCAATTACCTGTTTTTTTTTTAATATACGATAGCGTTGAAAAAAAACAAGCATGAAGAATTTTCAACCAAAAAAAGTTGTACGATTGGCGATTCACTTTTTTGTACTATTATTTATAGTAATGTGCATATATTTTGTTAATATCTTTATATAAGATATAAATTAGGAATCAAAAATTTGGAGATAACATTAAAAGATCACGAAACACGCTGACAAATTCTGGAAAACCTGAATTTAAAAGAAAGCGTTCTTCGATCAGATAAAAATACCGCATAGGATAAAAGTATTGAAAATAAGAGACTATAATTTAACTAACGAAATTAGCTTGATACTACATCCTGATCACTCCTCTTTCTTAGATGGATTTCTAGATACGCCTGCGCTATCCGGCTCTATAAGCTTTACAAAATCCGAAGGATTTTCTATTTGATAAAATTTTTCTCCCAATATTAAAATGGGACCTCTAATGACTTCTGGATGATTATTAATAATTTTAAGCCAATCATCGACTTCTAGCCGTGCATCAGTACCATAGGACTTATTAAATTTTGGATGCTGTTTATCTATCAATTCATCGATATCAATACCTAAACGATCTTTAATTTCGATCCATTGCGTATTCGCAATGTTAGTTTTAGAAGTATCAATAGATAATATCTTTTTTTTGGAAGATTTTACATAACCTAATGTCTGCTTACCAATAGAATTCTCAGAATTATAAATCAAAGTAATTTTATTTTTATCTGTTGAAATGACCCCCATAGTATTTAAATTTTTAATTTTAATAAAATTATTCTTTTTCACGTAATCGATGTAGTTCATTACGGATAAATAGTAACTCATTTAAAATAGTAAAAAAACTTAACCCTGTAAAAAATATTAGATATGATTATTGCACTCGTTCTCTATGGAGTTCTTACTATACTTGCTATTTTACATATCATTCTGTATGGTTCTAGACCAACCAAATCATTGAGCTGGTTACTGATCGTTTTAATCTTACCTATTGTTGGTGTTTTTTTATATGTTGTTTTTGGTATTAACCGAAGAAGGATTAAGATTTTTAAACTTAAAAAAACTGTTCAAAGACGTTTATATGAAGATAAGTTTCGAGATAAATTAGTTAAAGAAAGACAGGTTGAATTTAAAAACAAGAAGAGCGCAAAACTATCTAAATTATTAAGAAACAGCTCTAAGTTTGCCGCACAACCCGCTAACCAAATTTCTGTACTACAAAATGGAAAGAAGACATTTGATACCATTTTTGAGGAATTACAGAAAGCTGAAAATTTTATTCACCTCCAATATTACATTTTTGAAGAAGGTGAATTAATGGACAGGATCTATTCTTTATTAAAAGAAAAACTCGAAAAAAATGTAGAAGTTCGTATTCTGTATGATGCTATTGGCAGTTACTCTCTACGAAAAGAAGTCATTAAAAAGTTTAAGAACATCGGTGCAAAAGTTTATCCAATTATGTCTTTGAGTTACGGAAGTTTTATGTTTACATTAAATTATCGTAATCATAGAAAAATTATGATTATAGATGGAAAAGTAGGTTTCACCGGTGGTGTCAATATTTCGGATAAGTATATTAAATCAAATGACGAATTAGGCATTTGGGATGATACGCATTTATATATTAAAGGTCCTGCGGTAGGTAATTTACATCGAGTATTCATTAAAGATTACTATTTTGCCAGTGATCAAGAATTATTATTAGAAGAACGTTATCTTCCTGAAATTGAAGAAAAAGGAGACGTAACGGTACAGATAATTACCGGCGGACCCGACTCAGATCACCCTTCAATCATGCAGCAATATATTACCATGATCAACCTGGCAGATGAATATATCTATATATCGAATCCTTATTTTATTCCAAATAGTGCTATGCTTGAAGCATTGAGAATTGCTGCATTAAGCGGTGTAAAGGTTAAAATACTGGTTCCAAAAAAGTCAGATTCTTGGCTAGCAAAATACAGCATGCTTTCTTTTTTTGAAGAACTATTATTTTTAGGGATTGAAATATATCAACAAAAAGATGATTTTCTTCATAGCAAAGTAATTGTGATGGATGGAGAAATAGCTTCTATTGGGTCTGGTAACTTTGATCATCGAAGTTTTGAGCATAATTTTGAAACTAATGCACTCATTTATGACAAAACCGTTGCAGAAAGTATTTGTAAAGACTTTATGGCAGATTGTGAAAAAAGCTTATTACTTACATATGATACTTACAAGAACAGACCTTTACAAAGAAAATTATCAGAAGGTATTGCCCGGTTTTTTAGTCCACTGTTGTAGTAATTTAAATTTTAAACTTAATTCCTGCTCGAATGTAGAAACTATTCTCGTCATTAATAGTTAACACATCATTATTATCCACATCTCTTAATCTAATATCATTAAGCACTGTAAATCCCCCATAGGCATACGCCAATAGATGATCTGTAAAAAAGCGCTCATAACCTAAACCTGCAAGAGCGATAAGCATAGAGATATCTTCTGCTACATCTGGTTGATCAGGAGAAGAAAGATTAGGTATTTCTTTATTATTCTGAATATTAGCATAAAAACCATCTAAAGTTACAAATGCTTGAACCACATTTTTCTTATTAATAAAATATTTGAGATTACTCTTGGGTACACCTACAGCGTATGTCCAAGATGGATGAAACTTTTTATAATAATTAATAAACGGCAGCGGAAATGGTCTACCAGCAGTGGTCGAGTACTGCAACCCCAGAATTAATCTCCAGGGTTTATTAGTGGGATTATCTGTTCTGTCTTTTACAAAAAATATTGAGCCAGAATACAGTATATCTTCTGATATCAATTTTTTAGTCTCAAAATTAGACGCTGCCATCACTCCTCCTTTTATTGCAAAGCGCCAATCATTTTTCATCTTAAATGTATATCCCAAAGAAAGTTCATAAGAGGCAAAACGATCTAAGTCTTCTACACTAAAAGAAACGACATCTTCATAATCAAACGCTACACTTCTATACTCAAAACCAGGAACTAGATATGATCCTTTGTCATTTAGCTTAATTGGCACATTTACAAATGCACGAAAACGCTTGAACGAATTATCACTGCTTCGTTGAGGAAAATAGGTGTATTCAACTCTGGCAATATCTGTTACCTGAGCCTGTGCAGAAAAACTTAGAAAAATTATGAATATCAATAAATATCTATACATAGAATGCTTTTTTTAAGTTAAAAATCGGACTTGAGTCTTTAGAACCGGTAAGAAAGATAAACTACTTGTTGGCGATTTCCCAAACCAGCTGAGATAGTTAGGTTTTTATTTTTCTTTTTATGAAGTTCTGGCACTAAGATACCGGTTGCGGCTCCCAGAGCATACCCCAAGATAACATCAGTTAAAAAGTGATTTCCTGATTTGATTCTAAAATATCCAACAGTTGCAGGTACTAGTGCTGCTCCTGCCCAAATGTAAGGCTTGGCTTTAGAATCAGGAAAATAATCATTGTACACTTTCGCTGCAAAAAATGTGGCTGCCGCCGAAGCTGCAACGTGTCCGCTATAAAAAGAACGCTGATTGTCGTTGGATAACCTTCTATCTAATGCTAGTTCTTCATTATAAACTCTCGGCCTGCTTCTTTGTACCAAACCCGCTGTTATTGTAAACATAGCAGCAGTAGTCGACATTGTTTCTAAAAACATTACAGATAATTGTCCTGCATCATTTCTAGTATTTTTATTAAGTAACAGTAAAAATGGAGTTGCAAAAGATCCATAAAAGGGAATATCACTAATTTTACTAGCATTTTCATCATCATATCCGGCAGCCCATCGATCAATACCATTAATATCATCTCGGTTTAATTCAGATAATTCTTGTTCGGTTAGATCATCCTTGTTCTGAACTAAAATAAGTCCGTAAGTAGATAATGCAAGACCTCCTGCTACCCAAGCGCCGTCCTTCCAAAAATCTGTTTGATAAGGAGATGTTGTACGCATTGTATCTTGAGATCTCCCGTTGAACATAACTGCAATAAGCATTGCGACCAATGTAATTTTATTTCTCATTTTCATAGAATTTATAAATAGTATTAATTATTATATTTTCAAAGCCAATGTGAACGAGAATCTAGCTCCATCATCACCAGCAAATAAATTGAAGGTTCCTTTTACCTCATTTAAACTGTTAATCCAAAATCCACCACCTACATCACTATTCCATTTCTCTGAATTATTACCACTAACCCACACACGACCGGAATCCGCCCCTGCAAAAATTCCTATTTGAAGAGGTAGTAAATTTGTTTTAAATTGTTTGAAACTATATCGTAAATCTGCGCTACCTGAAAAAGCAGTTTGTCCTGTAAATCGTTCAGTTCGATATCCTCTTAATAAATGGTCTGCTCCTATTCGAGTACCTTGATAAAATTCGTAATTTTCGCCAATATTAAATTGCGCTTGTGCGGCAGTTTTCAATACTAATCTACGATTGCGGCTTACTGAATTATAAAATCCCAAATATGATTCTATATGTCCAAAAGTTCGTTTGGAATCTTGAACATTGGTAGTCACTCCTCCATTAATTTCAAATTTCATGCCTCTAGTAGGGTTTACTATCACATCGTAGCTCTCATACCTATATGTTGCACTTAGATCCACAAACCACTTACGTTCAAAATCTTCTGTACTTTGTAGGTTTGCTCCTTGCGTGATAAATCGATTAGGAGTATCATCAATTTTTATACTTTCTGTTGTTACTTTGTACTCGAAATAGCTTCCAAAACGACCACTTTTTAACACCCCTAATGAAGCACTATATTTGTTTAATCTAACGCGATTAAAGTTAAAACCTACTGTGTCCTGATTGTTAACAGTGTTATTTCCAAATCCGAAAAAGTTTACGGCGTAGCTAGGACTGGTATATTTCGCTTCTATAAACATACTATAATTGCCCAAAATTCCGGCGAATTCTCCTTTATACCCTAAGTTAAATCCATGAGTAGCAAAATAATACCCTCCTGAAAATGTATGACTACTGGAAAATGGATTCCGTTGTACACCATTAAATGTGACTATTGACAATGGACCGATATGCATCCCATCATCCGGATTATAACCAATTACAGGTAGAATCGAAGAATCAATAAATACTTTTTCATTTTTATCGAAGTTATTTATCTCATAATTGTCAGTAAACTTAATTCTTGCCCCTCCTTTTTTATGAACGGTGTTTGGTTTGCTCTTATGATCATACACAGCGATCCTTCTTCCTTTATCAAATCGATAAATGTCATTGTTTTGACCGCCAATTATTTTAATTTTAATTGGTTCATCTGGTGTACCGTATGCTTCAAAAATATCGTCATCATCTAATCCATAAATCCAGATTTCTTTAGTATCCTTTTTATCAAAAACCCTTTCGCTAAACGACGTTGATTTTTTACCGTCTATGATTCTTGAAAGTGTAATTTTAGTAATTCCCTCTTTCTTCCGTTCAATCTGAATGAGATCATCTTTATCAGTTCCCATAACTACAGCTATATCCGATAAAAAATCATAGTATCTATTTGCTATATCAACTAAGTTCTCTCTTCTCCCTTTTAAATTGTTTTTGATGACCTTTAAGTCCTCTCCTTTAGCTTCTGGAGGAATATTTTTAAAAGCATTCTCGATGGCAGCATCTGTTAGATTTTCTGTGATATAAGTAGCTTGTTTTACCCATTCTTCTCTTCCGCTGTTTCTAATGAGTGTTCTGTCTAATTTGATAGCCGATGCATTAATCCATTTCACATCGTTCAATTTATCATCATATATTTGAAACTGATTTGCAAAACCAAGCAGTCCTTTTAGTGTACCTAGAAATCCCCCATCAAAATTTGAGAATGCTTGATCCCTATCCCTTGGAATAGGTTTAAAAACATGATCTCCATTCCCTAATTCATATTCTGCCCATCTCCATTGATCCTGATGACGATCCCAATCACCTATTAACATATCAAACATTCTAGCTCTTATATAGGCTGATTCATCTATCTTATATTTTTCATCTCGTCTTAATCTTTCATATACATCAGATGTACTTTCTATATCATCCGGTTTTCCAAATGATGCCAAATCTTTATGGTTCTCTTCTGGTCTTTCTTCGATCATATACAGTTCATCCCCGTGATCAACATTATATTTTCCTAAAGATCTTTGTTTTGGCACATAAAAAAGCTGTGGATTTGTATGATTGATATTGATTGCATCAGAAAGATCAGGTATGACTGTAAAAATGAAAGGGTGAGCAGCTGTATAGAAATTAAGTAGAATGCTTTCAGAAACTGTATTTTCCAACGATTCCTCAATATAATTATTAGGAAATACAGTTGACTGTAAAAATCTTATTCCACTCTTTTTGAGAGCCCTCATATTATACTCTCTTCCATTTTTATCTACCAATCGTAATGATCTTGTTTGGTGTCCTCCTCCTTTTCGAACTACGCTTAATCCACCATATAGCGTATCCAAAACCGCTACTTTAGCGTTTATTTTCGTTCCATATAATTCTCTATAATGATCTCCCCATATACTCTCGTAAACTTCTGTCTTATCGGTCTCCTCTTGATACACGGATGTCTTAACGGTTTTCTCTGTAATCTCTGGGATAGTTGATAAATCAAAAGACTCCTTCTTTGTTACTATCTCTTTCTTAAATAATAATTGAGGCTCATTATTTTTAGCCCCGAAATAAGAAACCCAAGAGGAACCATTTTCGTAAATATCTAACCTTACAAAACCTTGTCCTCCATAGGCAAAAAGTCCATCATTACCCAACGTAGCATACGAATTTTTTGCTCCCGCTCCTGATACTATTTGTTTGATTCCATTATGTTCAATATATTGAATAGAATGTTCGTGACCAGATGCGAAAACAATTCGATCCGAGCCTTTTGCTATTGTCTCCAACCTTCTTACTAAAGATTTATAGAACCTATTTTGATTGTCTTGAGGAGAAACTGCTCCACTTGTACGAAGTTGCATAGCGAGTGAACCCAAAACTGGTAATGGTAATTTTTTCTGAGAAGGATAGAGGTGTTTTACAGGAGCATATTTTCCTCCATGGACACCATTTGTATACAGTGGATGATGCAAAGCGAAAATAATCGTTTTATCCTGACTTTTTTTCAACTCACTTTCAATCTCGAGGAACATTGCTTCACGAGTTTTAATCTCAGGGCAATTATCGTTTATAGTAGGATGCTTGTCCCAATCCTCGAGATACCATTGAGAATCCAATATAATTAACTGAATGTTGTCTGTAATTTCTATACTCTCCAGTGCACAGCCTTTGGATGGTTTAAACACCTTTTTATCTTTTAGTTTCTTCTCAAAGTATTTTTCTTCTCTTTCTAACCCTTTAAGGCCTTCATTATACCAATCGTGATTACCTGGTATGAAAAATACCTGTCCTGCGAAGTTTTTAACGGCATTTATTTGAGCATTTAGACGGTGTTCTGCTATTTCCCTATCTTCTTCATCTTCTTTTGGCATCCCATCAGGATATATATTATCACCTAAAAATATCGCGTAGTTACCTGTTTCCTTATTGTTCTCTAAATACTTCTCAAACGCTAGCAATGCTGGTGTGCTACCTCCAAAATTTGCATACCCTGCATCACCAATTAAATAAAATGTTTTTTCTATTTTATTCTCTTTTGGTGGATTTACCTCAACATACTCATCCCTATATTGTGGGTCATAAAGTGCACAACCTGATAGCATACACGCGATTATTATGTAGAATATATTTTTATAACTCATAGGTTGTATTAAACTATTTTGGCTTTTTTTGAATTGAATCTTCACAAAAAGCCTCCCATTCAGTAAACTTTTCTTCAGACATGACACGTTCCATTTTTACTTGTCCACCTTTTTTCTTTTGAGCACCGCTCCATTCTGAAAATACGGCCTGAGGAACAGTCGTTACTTTAACTCCTTTGAGCGCCTTACTACGGGCTACTTTATAATTTTTATTAGCACCTTTTAAAGCATTATCAAGTGCTTCTGCTAAAGTTTCATTGTCAATAGAAGTTTCTGTTCCCAAGTACCAATGGTGATGAAACTCATCATTTATCCGAGTCGCTGCCAACGTAAACTCAGGTGTTTCTATGTCAAATTTTTCTTCTATCTCTCTTAAAGCGGCATTCATTTTGTTGACTGATAACTGAGATCCAACGACATTAAGGAAAAACTTGGTACGACCGGTAATTCTAATTTCTGCTCTTTCAACATCAGTAAATTCTATAGTATCGCCAATAATATATCTCCAAGCTCCAGAAACAGTACTCATAAGCAATACATAGTCTTGATCTGTTTCTACATCTGCTAACGCAATCGAAGGCGCATTCTGTTTTAATGATCCATCTTGGTTAATATATTCTGGTTGAAAAGGAACAAACTCAAAATAAATTCCATTATCAGTAATTAACTTCATAGCATCCGTTCCAGGACGCTCTTGATATGCAACAAACCCTTCTGAAGCCAGATAGGTATCAATTACTTTTATAGGATGCTTCAATAAACTATTAAAACTTTTTTCATAAGGTTCGAACGCTACACCTCCGGAAGTATATACTTGTAAATTGGGCCATATATCGTGTATGGTATCTACTTTATGATACTCAATTACTTTTTGTAACATTAATTCCATCCACGATGGAATTCCACTCAACGCTCCTATATCCCACTGCTTGGCATTTTCTGCAATTCTTTGAACTCTTTTATCCCAGTCATCAATACGGGCAATTTCTTTTCCGGGTTTGTAGAAACCTTCAAACCAAAATGGAATATTACTTGCGCTAATTCCGCTGATTTCACCTTCTAAGTGACCGTCTCTTTCCTGCAAATCTGTTGAACTCCCTAGCATCATAATTTCTTTTTCAAAAAAAGAGGCTGGCAGATCAAAATTCGATAACGCTTCGACCTGCTTGATTCCAGCATTGCGAATAGATTCTATCATTTCATTCGTCACAGGAATACGTTTACTTGTTTTTCCAGTTGTTCCAGAACTGAGCGCAAAATAGTTAGGACTATCTGGCCAAGTAACATTCTCTTCTCCATCAACAACTCTATGCCACCATTGTTCGAATAATTGGTGATAGTCGAAATAGGGAACGTTGGTTGCAAAATCTTTTTGAATCTGCGAAGACTTCAGTAGCTCTTCAAAGCCATATTTTTTTCCAAAAGCTGTTTTTGAAGCACTTGTAAGTAACTGCTCCAATACTTTTTGTTGAGATTCTATATGATTAGGTTCTGAGGTTAAAGCTCCTTTCAAATCAATAGCGCCTTTAATAATACTGCCTATAATTTTCATAGAATTTTATTTTGAAATGATTGGTTCTGCTACCTTTTCTGCAAGATCTACATTGCCAAAAGCAAATATAAATGCAACAACAGAAAGTATAATTCCTATAGTGAATACGATATACGTGATTTTTAAAAGTTTATATTTCCTTTTGAGCACTAACCCAAGAAGGTACAGGTCTTTAGTGAGCATCTTGTACACATATTCTTTGTCATTAATAACCTCATCAATTGCTTCTTGATATTTTTCATATGGCATTTTGAAGAAGTTTCCGAAAAACAATAAATTCACTTTTCGTTTTCGTACCTGATCCTTCGTAAATTCTCCACCTGTTACATTTGGTTGAGTAGACATTATCGAAAGAATTATAGCAGCCACACTAAACAACACTAAAACCAAACTGGGTATCATAAGGTGTCTGTTTGAAGGAGCGTCTAGTTTTGGAATTAGATTTGCCAATGCGAGCGAAATAATAATAGCATTTACTGATAGCAATATGTTAGCTTTGGTATCTGCAATATCACTTAGTTTTATATGATTACGCAATGTTACACGAAACAATGTTTGAATTCCTCTTTCTGGGCTTTCGTCTTTATATTTTGCTTTCAATTTAGCTTTTAAGTCTTCTTTTTTTCTTTTTTTCTTTCTTTTTTTTCCTTTTTTAATAATGCTTAATAAGTTCTTATTTTTTAGCGGCTCCCAATTTTCAATCGCATATCTGGTATAGTATTTATGCTCTTTTGTAAAGAGTCTTAAATTTTCTTCTCTCCATTCTACAGATGAGTATTCTGATATCTCCTGTAAACGCAACTCTTGTCTTAATAATTCGCTAACTTCTCTATAATAATCCTTTGCCAGATGAGAATTGTCTGCATCTTTTAATATTTCTTCGAGCTTGGTATCAGGTTCTATACCCACTTTTGTAGCTCTTATACAACCTGCTACTTTAGCTTTATTTATCTCATCAAAAGACTGGTCAGTAAGAAATTTTTCTAAGAATATTACACTTTCCTCCTCGTGGTTTTCTACTCCTTTTACATAACCAGCATCGTGAAACCAGGCTGATAGCAGAACAATTTCCTTCTCTTCTTTCGTTAAATCAGAACTTTTAGAAATCTCTTCTACACTCTCTACTACCCGTTGCGTATGTAAAAAATTATGGTATAAAAATGTTTTTGGCAATTCATTCTTGAATAGATTAAATATGTAGTCTTCTGCTTTTTCTAATATAGTTCCCATTGTGATTGTATTAATTAGTAATATGTAAGGTAAGAAAAGGAAGGACTAATTTTCCTCCTGTTCTTTAACTAATAACAATATTTCGTCTGGAGATAGATATAATTGTTTAATTCTTGCTTTGTATTTTTCTGATAATGAACTATGATTTAGGATAAATTTTTTGGTTTCCAGAATATAATCTTTCATCGAATGTGTTACCGCATAGGTATCCGCTACACGTTCTGCTTCTCTAATATAATTTTTTGAAAGCCAGTATTTTAAACCGAAAAAAATTAAATTTAAGCTACTTCTTTGATGATAATCCAAAATATGTCCTAATTCGTGACCGATCCAGCCTATCAAAACCCTAGGTGGAACATCTTTAAATTTCAATTCTAAATCGTCAACTTTAAAAGTTTCGCTCATTAGGATCACGTATTTTCTTTTACTTTTAGATTTTAGAAGTGAAGAGAATCTTGGTTGCGCTTTCATGAATGATTTCTTCAAAGAAGGCTTTATCTTAAATTCAATATACACTTCTTCCAATTCCGGATAATGAGACAACGCAATAAGTACTTCTTTCTGGATACCATCCGGAATAATTTTATTTTCTATAAGTGTATTCGAATTTTGGGAAAAAGTCATAAATATATTTAGAACCACAATGAAGTGGCTATTAATCATTGTTTTAAAAAATATCGGATATTGCATTTTGAACTTGCAAGATAATTGGGAGCAGTGACAGTCTTTAATGCATATGAAATAAAGGGTGACTCTTTTGGTTAAGCCCATATCAAAACTCTATAGTATTCAATCTATGAGGAAAGTACACGACGGCAGCTTTTCAAAAAAAACAAATACGGGAACAGAACAACCAAAAACTTAACACGATCCCTAGAAGTTGTATCTGTATCCATAATTTTCTATTAAGTTACCTGCTTTTTGATTAATTTGAGGGTTTTAAAAAACATTAAATTTATGTCTTATAGGATATTACTATTTTTTCTATCGACATTTGTATCTGTAAACGCACAGCTACAAACAGATATTGATCAGAAAAAGATAAAACCAAAACTTGTGATTGGTATTGTTGTAGATCAAATGCGTTATGATTATCTAACCAGATTTTATGATCAATATAGTGAAGAAGGATTTAAAAAAATAATAAATAAGGGATTCGCTTTTAATAATCATCATTATGATTATCTGCCAACCAATACTGCCCCAGGACATGCGTCCATCTATACAGGTACTACTCCACGTTTTCATGGTATTATAGGTAATAATTGGTATAACAGAGATAAAAAACAAAAAATTTATTGTGTAGCAGATTCTAATGTTTCTCCTGTAGGAACTGGTAGTTTTATTGGCAAAATGTCTCCAACAAAACTTCAGGTTACTACAATAGCTGATCAAAACAGACTTCATACTCAGATGAGAGGAAAATCTATTAGTATTGCTATCAAAGAAAGAGGAGCTGTATTATCTGGAGGACATACCGCAAATGCTGCATACTGGTTTAGAGGAAAAAGTCAAGGCAGTTGGATTTCTTCATCATACTACATGAAAAAATTACCAAAGTGGGTGATAAATTTTAATGAATCTGCTACTATTGATGCCTATTATGATACTTGGAATACGTTATATAATGTAAACACTTATATAGAAAGTGGATCCGATCTTACACGATTCGAAAGGGGTTTTAGAGGTAAAGATGATGTTACATTACCTTACGATCTTAGTGTTTTAAAAGAATACAATGGAATGTATGACATCATCAGGCAGACTCCTTTTGGTAATAGTCTTACAATAGATTTTACACTCGAAGCCATCAAAAATGAAAAGCTTGGAAAAGATAGTTATACAGATTTTTTGATGATTAGTTTTTCGAGTACGGATTATATCGGACATAACTTTGGAGCAAATTCTAAAGAAGTTGAAGATACGTATATACGATTGGATAAAGATCTTGCACGTTTGATAAATAGCCTAGATAAATTGGTAGGTAAGAAAAAATACATGTTATTTCTTACATCGGATCACGGGGCGACTCATGTACCTAATTTCTTAACTTCTACTAAAATTCCTTCGGGTTACTTCAAAGAAGCCTCCATACATTTAGAGTTGAAGAATCACATAAAGTCGTTTTATAAAAAAGACAGTATTATCGAAAATATATCTAACAACCAAGTTTTTTTGAACCATTCAATTATCAATAAACATTCAATGAATATTGAACTTGTTGAGAATAAAATAGCCAACTATCTTTTAAATTCAAGAGGGATTCACGAAGTATACACGCGTTCTCAGTTAGAAAGTTCAAATTTTCGATCCGGCATGGGAGCAAAAATAAAAAAAGGCTTTAATCCAAAACGAAGCGGAGATGTCTGTTATGTTTTAGATCCATCCATAGTTGCCTATTCTAGGACAGGTTCTACCCACGGTAGCGGATATAGCTATGACACACATGTTCCTCTATTGTTTTATGGCTCCGGAATAAAACAAGGAGAAACATATAAACGAACTACCGTTTCAGACATTGCCCCTACAATTGCTACCTTATTAGGAATTGCTTTTCCGAATAGCACAACAGGAAATCCCCTGGATCAAGTAATTGATTAACTTTGAAAAAATATGAATGATGCAAACCATCAATAAAGTAAAATCCTTTTTCCATACTTTGGTTACGACTTTTAAGAATTGGAATAACAACGAGCCTTTTCAGATGAGTGCCGCTGTAAGTTACTACGCACTATTCTCTTTTCCTGCTCTACTGATCATTATTATACAAACTACAGGTCTGTTTTATGAAAAAAATGAAGTGAAAGGAAAAATCATACGTGAAATCACTGAAGTACTCGGCCCGGATGCTGCAAAATCTGTAGAGTCTATGCTTAAAAACGCAATCGATCAAGAACAATCTACCTTAGTAATCGTCATTGGTATTATCACTCTTTTGTACGGTGCAACAGGAATGTTCATTGCTCTACAAAAATCATTGAACACCATATGGAAAGTAAAACCAAAGCCTAAAAGTGAAATCTTGAAAATGATTAAAGATCGTATCTTTTCGTTAGGGCTCATACTAATGATAGGATTTCTTCTCTTAACATCTTTGGTGCTAACCGCATTGATCACTGCAACCACAGACTGGATAGGCCTGCACTTTCCTGATTTTATAGTATCTGCAATAAAAGCATTAAATTTTGTGTTTTCATTTGCTCTAACTACTGTATTATTCGCCTTAATATTTAAAATTCTACCTGATGTTGAAATCAAATGGAGAGATGTCTGGTTGGGGGCTTTTGTTACCACAGTATTATTCAGTATCGGAAAAACCGCTTTAGGAATCTATTTTGGAACTACTAATCCAGGATCTGCATTCGGAGCAGCAGGATCCGTAATATTGATACTGCTCTGGGTGTCCTACTCTAGTCTAATATTATTTTTTGGCGCTGAATTTACCCGTGTGCTTGCTTCAAAATACGGTTCAGGAATACAACCTGCTTCTTATGCAGAAAGAATTTCGTAAGCTTTATACTTGATATAAAAACAAGGTAATAAAGCGGTATAATTGCTAATGGTGTTGCCTTTTAGAACGGACCATCTTATTTTTAAACAACTTACCAGTTGCATAAAATTGGCATATTAGTTGATATCTGCCAAGTAGCGGTATTAATTCTACAACGTTAATCATTAATGTTTTTAAAAATTAAATATATTTGCAAATGTTAAAAAAAACCTAATTATGAAAAAATTATTATTATTCGCCATTCTTATGGTAACCTCAATTACCTTTGCTCAAAAGAAAATAGAAGGAAGTATTAAAAACCTAAAAGGAATTTCTGAATACAACCTTGTTTTTGATTACGAAAATTTAAAAGTTCACAAATTCGATACAGAAGAAGACTTCTTAAAGGATAAAATGGATAAGAGAGAAGCAAAACACCCTGGAGAAGGTAGGGGCGAAAAATTCAAAAAATCCTGGTTTGCGGATCGAGAGAATTTATATGAACCAAAATACATCGAATCTTTCAACAAACGATTCAAAAAGCAAGAAGTAAAAGTAGACAAAGGTCTTGAAAGTGCTAAACACACTATGATAGTAAAGACTACTTGGATTTATCCTGGTTATAATGTGGGTGTTATGAAACAACCTTCTAAGGTAAATGCCACCATTACAGTATATGAAACGGCTAATCGAGATAACATTCTTTGCTCTGTAGCTTACAAAAATATGCCAGGCGCTACTTTTGGTGGGGGTGATTACAACTCTGGAATACGAATCGCTGAGAGTTATGCTAAGCTTGCTAAAGAAATGGCTAAGTATATTATTAAAAAGGCTAAGTAATTCATCTATTCGATTACTTAGTAACCTTATAAAAAGGGGGAAGTTATAACTTCCCCCTTTTGTATTTTACTACTATTTTTAATACCGTATGCCGTGTAAAAAGGTATCATTTATAACACCATCGTACATTTTCTATGTAAAAGTACGATGAGAAATTGTCTGTACATATCATATCCAAAAAAAGTAAAGTAGTTCAAAAGAAATGAACTACTTTACTTATCTTACGTTTAACGTGTTATTATTTTTTTATTAATTTGAAACTAGGTGCTGATGTCTTTCCATATAATTTAAGAAAATATATTCCAGTCTGTTTTTGTCCTAGATCAAATACGACTTTTTCTTGGTTTTGATCAATCTGCTTATCAATAATTATCTTCCCGGTAATATCTACTATTCTGTAGCTAATAAACTGATGCTTGACAGGTAAAATTATTTCTGCTTTATCTGATAGAGGGTTTGGAAATATATAAATATCTGAAATATTATCATTGACTCGCTGTATTTGATTACCACAAGATCCCACTATAAAATTATCTTTGGAGTCTGCTGTATTATTCTCGCCTCCTGCAGGTAAGCTGTAGGTATAATAAAAATAAACCTCTTCTCCTACATTGGCGTTTATCTGAAAAGGTACATTTGGCTCAACAATATATCCCGGGTATGGCCCTGTAACAGTCGTACTGTAATATAGAATACAAACATTGTCCCCCATTCCAGTAATTTCTGGAACAAATGTTATTGAAGGATTTGTACTATCTGATGAAACTTTGTAGCTATATTGGCCATTTGCTGCCTGACCATCACAATTGTTAATAGTGGTATCAGTAGCAGTTTTAAACTCCGCATAATTTAGGTTTAATCCACTGGCATCAAAAACAAGGCGTAATTCGTGGTTTCCACTACTAATAGACACACCTGTAACTGAAACTGTTTCGTATTGTTGCCAGCTGCCGGTATTAGGTACAGATATCACTTCCGTAATGGTCACTCCATCCAGCTCTAAATGAAATTTACCATTGCCATTGGGGGAGGCTACACGGAAGTCGATATCATAACTATTATTAGAATTTGTAGCGTTTACATTATATGCTAGCCACTCGCTGGCATCGATCCAACCTACATTGTAGGTGCCTCCAAGAGCATCTCCTGTATTCTCTATATCTACATTATCTTGTCGATACGCACCTCCTGTATTTCCTGAGGTCAGATCGTAATACCCTACTCCTTCTCCTCCTTCTTTATAGTCTTCGGCTTCAACAACACCTGGTAAAGAAATAATATTAGCTGCTGTTGACACAACAACTTGAGCACTCGCAGTAACACTCTCACTAGTAGCAGTGATTATATACGTGCCATTGGTAGATGAAGTAAATAATCCGTTCTGATTAATAGAACCTCCTGTAGTAGACCAAGAAAAATTTGTAGTAAAAATATCCCCAAACTGATCATAACCTACAGCAGTAAATTGAAGTGTACTGTTAGGTTCCATATTCCCAGAAACAGGTGTTAGATCTATACTGGTTAATACGCGATCATCAGTGGATCCGGTATATTCGAAAGTCATTCTTCCTAAATTAAACCCGCCAGCACCAATATTTACTCTGATAATCTGTTCTCCTGCAATAAGCCGCACATCTTCGGTAACTACATCCTGCCATACATCCCAATTGGTTCCTGTAAAGGGAGCGATAATATCCTCACTAATTCTCACTCCATCTCTTTCAAACCAAAACGGACCTCCTCCATTAGCATCACCCGATGCGTATCTAGATGTAACTCTATATAACCCTGAACTGGACACATTGATAGTATATTCTAGCCATTCGCCAGAACCAGTCCATCCAACAGTTGCACCTTCATTGTCCGTAATGTTAGCATCTACGCCTTCATTTGTTCTAAAATCACCTTGGTTGTATGCATCGTTGTCTACATACGTTATTCCCTGACCTCTTCCTCCTTCAAACACATCATAATGTCCAGCTTCAATAGTTCCAGGAATGTTTACAGGTGTTCCTGAATATGATAATTGCGATCCTACTTGAATAGGGATAGCATTAGAAAGATTGAAATTATCTCCAACATAAGCCTTAGCATAAACTCTGGGGAATCCAGGAGCCAGAGATCCACTATTTATGATATAGGGAGCTTCTGTATCAGTACTCAATAATGTTTCATTAGCATAAAACTCTACTTTAGACACAGCTGTTCCTGTAAGTACTGCAGTCAAGTTTATATTACCTCCGGATAGAATTTCTGTACTATCAGTAGTTAACGTTACATCAATATCTATGTCCTTACTAGTTGCCATACTATTGGCTGGTACAAATAAATTATATCCATCAGAGAAACTGACTGTAATTGGACTATCATTATAATTATGAGCTACATAGGTTAGACTTCCGTTATTGGCAAAAGCAGCTGCAATTGGATGATTTGCTGTGATCTCATTTGCTGTTTGTCCTAATGTAACCATTGCATGTAACCAGTGATACGTCTGTGTATCTGATATACCAACCTTAATATTCCTTTCTCGATAAGAATTATATAAATCTAGTGCTCGCTGAGGATCTGCAAACGACAAAAATTTCCAATATGTATCATACCAAAGATTGTCATTAGGTGTGTTACTTAGTACCTCTGTATTCTGTGTCATTTCCTCCCATACTCTATCCACATAATCTTTTCGATGTCCCAAATATAGAGAACCCGCATGAATCGGGTACAATTGTATACCATAAGAAGCCGCTACATCGCTGGTCCACCAAGTACCATTATCATAACCACCTCCCCAAACTCGTGCAACCATATCATAGGCATACTCCGGCTGAAAACTTCGCTGTTCTACATCAAACCAATATTCTTGTATGGTAGACAACTCAGTTGTGTACAAATATATTCCAAGATCCCTTATTGCATCATTATTTGTAATCGTTCCCCAATGGATTAGAGCAGAATTAAACTGCATAGATTCTGAAGTTGATTCCTGATCATTACCAAAAGGTTCGGTAGCAAAACCATTTGCCCAACTATGCCCTGCATACGGGCTAAAATTTCTTAGAAAAGGAAACATTGAATCTGTTCTTGAAGGACTAGCCGCATCTCGAACTAATAAATTAATCATCTCTCCCCACTCTGAAGCCCATCCAGGGTTAAATTGTTCGATAGCAGCAGCAGCGTGAATAAAATATCCCCAATGAAAATGGTGATCGTTCAAATTATTGTCCTGACGATGTCCTGCAGGATAACCCAACATGGCATTCCAGTCTGAATTATAATAAAAAAGAAAAGCTACTTCATCACTTTCTGCAGACAACCAATCTTCTAAACGTACCTTAACGGTATTAATTAACTGATCTCTGGCTTCTATGTTTCCAATTTGATTAGCAATTCTGGCTGCCTGAACTAATCTATTCATGTCTTGACCTTGATTATAAGAATCAGTCCATTCTGCCATACCATCATTTTTAATTTGATCAATAGAATTCGAAAGATAGCTAAGATCAAAACCATTGGTGTATTTCCCTAAATCCGGTAGTGTAGGTAAAATTCCGCTAAAGGTATTCTCCACAATAAATGTATTCGATTCAAGTGTCTTTATCGTTCCTCTTACTGACGGATACTCATAACCTGCTGGTATAGGCGAATCTGAAGCTAAACGATCCCATTGATGCGGTAGCAAACCCTGCAATACTTGATTATAACTTCCTTCTTTTACTTCTGGTATTATATTAAAAGTGGTTCTTACTTTACCATTAGTTTCATTATAATCCCAATCAACTTGAGTGTTGCCTGGAAATACAAATGCAAATTTCTCATAATTAGCTATCGCATTATCTATATTTACACCAGAAGGTAACAATACCATTGACCAGTAATTTTTGCCATTTAAGGTAGATGTATATACTCCGTTACTTCCTGACCAGGTAGATCCAGAAGGGGCAAAAACTACGTAGTTTGAATTATTCATATTGTTTTGAATAATCAATTTATTAGTATCGATACTTACTCCTGCCTGATTAAAATTAACAGATACTCTTGCCAATCCAGCGGTATTACTTTTTTCAAAATAAACAAAAGGAGAACCAATATTAACTTTACTATAGAAGGTATTATCCCAATTCATAGTAACGCTCCAATCGGAATGATCCGACACTGTAGAATTTGATGCATTCAGACCTTCTGTACCAACAACTATAGCTTGTACATCACTCATAGGTTGTCTGTAATCACTAGGTCCTGAACCTAAAGGAATTGTATAATTAATATTTAATCCTGTATCTATAGATCTAAAGGACAAAGGATAATTAAATGCTTTTGATCCGTGATCAGTCTTGATCATATCTGACCACCAATCGTTGGTTGGGACAGGTTTAGAAGCTGCTACTCCTGAAAGCCAAGGAGTTCCAGAAGGGTAACTATTTCTCCCGGCAGCATCTACTCCAGGAAAAGAAGTAGTATAACTCCCATTTCCAACAGGAACAATCTGACCACGTAACTCTTTCACTGAAAAAATCACACATAGTAAAGTTATTACTAACATGAATTTATTCTTTTTCATAATTTTGGTTATTTGATTTTATATTAAATTTTTATTGTCAAAAAATAAGGATTGTTCCTTTTGTAGAATCAATCCTTATCTAAAATTAATCCTTCAAAATTTTGTATATCGAAGGTTTTCTATTGTGACTGTATGCTTTTATGATGTAAAAACCACTAGATAGAGAACTAACATTCATTCTTAGGTCGGTCTGTGTCTTATTTACTGAAATTGTTTGCACGGCTTTGCCAGTCATATTAAAAATAGAGACCCGATATGTGCTTTCCATTTTTGAGAAAATCAAAACATCATTCACTGGATTAGGATACACCTCTATATTGGGTTCTTTTTCCGTATCAACTCCCAAACGATTACTACAAGACCCTACTATAAAATCATGTTTAGTTGCTGCTGTATTATTCTCTCCTCCAGTTGGTAAGCTGTAGGTATAATAGAAATAAACCTCTTCTCCTACATTGGCATTTATCTGAAAAGGTACATTTGGCTCAACAATATATCCCGGATATGGCCCTGTAACAGTCGTACTGTAATATAGAATACAAACATTGTCCCCCATTCCAGTAATTTCTGGAACAAATGTTATTGAAGGATTTGTACTATCTGATGAAACTTTGTAGCTATATTGGCCATTTGCTGCCTGACCATCACAATTGTTAATAGTGGTATCAGTAGCAGTTTTAAACTCCGCATAATTTAGGTTTAATCCACTGGCATCAAAAACAAGACGTAATTCGTGGTTTCCACTACTAATAGATACACCTGTAACTGAAACTGTTTCGTATTGTTGCCAGCTGCCGGTATTAGGTACTGATATCACTTCCGTAATGGTCACTCCATCCAGCTCTAAATGAAATCTACCATTGCCATTGGGGGAGGCTACACGAAAGTCGATATCATAATTATTATTAGAATTTGTAGCATTTATACTATAGGCTAACCATTCGCCAGCATCAATCCATCCAACATTATAGGCTCCTCCAAGAGCATCCCCTGTATTCTCTATATCTACATTATCTTGTCGATAAGCACCTCCAGTATTACCTGATGTGAGGTCGTAATATCCTATACCTTCTCCTCCATCGTCATAATCTTCGGCTTGAATGATTCCAGGGATAGTAGTAAAAGTTCCAGAATTTTCATTCACGATTATTGACGCCGAACCAGTAACTGAACCGTTGGCAGCGGTAATTGTATAGCTTCCAATATCTGAACCTGTGAACAATCCATTGCTATCTATAGAACCACCAGTAGTTGTCCAATTAAAATTGGTGTCATACGGTTCTCCATTTTGATCGAACCCTTCTGCTTCGAACTGTATGGTTCCTCCCTGATTAATTTCAGAATTGTTAGGAGAAATAATAATTGATGCCAATACAGGGGTTTGTATAACATCCTCTTTTCTTAATGATCTTAGATTATCAATATAGAATGTGTCTCCACTAGTACTATTTGGTCCGAAAAGAAATACTATATTGTCTATTTGACTATCTTCAACAATTAAATCTGGTGTTCCAGTAATAATAAACTCTAAGGTGTGCCAACTATTTTGTTCTTTTACTGCCGCCTGATATACACTATGTCTTCCGGTTGGATAATTTGAAGGGTTTGATAGCGAGCTAGCTTCTAGTTGCCAACTAATAATGGTTCCAACGGGTGCACTTGTATAGACATCCATTGCAAACCTCTTATCTTCAGAAACGTAGGCACTAGCATCTGTAATAAAATTCGTGTCAAAAAATAAAACATCATATAGTTCCGTATTATCCCTGACATATCTTCCCGCTTGGGATGAATTGTTCACTTCATTTGTATCTGGATTCCCAATATTCTCAACATAATTACCGGTAGTAGTATTGTTTAATGAAATATTATTTACCCCGTTGTAGTTATGAATCATCTCAGAGAATTCATAAGTAGGTGGATATTCGGTAACACCGTATCTGAAATTATCAAAATAATATGTTTCAGAAGCATTCGAATTAGGGTCAAAAAGAATTGAAATCTCATCGACCGATAAATTAGAAGTTCCTGCATCTGGCGCTGCGGTGTAACTAAATGCAATAGTATGCCACTGATTCTGTTCTTTGACAACACTCGAATATTGACTATTTCTTCCTGCGGGAAAATCATTATCCGATCCTTCACGATTTTCTAAACTCAAAGAAACTTCAGTTCCTACAGGTGCTGATGTATAAACATCCATAAAAAAGATATTTTTTCCATCAATAAAAGGACTTGAGTCTTCTATAACGTCTATATTAAAACTAACAACATCATATGATTCAAAGGCTCCTCTTTCATATTGCGCTACGTTAGCACTATTGTTAACACCATTGGGACTTGGATTTGCAACAGTTGATGTATATTCTCCATTTTCAAAAAACAACTCTAATTCATTAATTCCATCGTAATCTGCTATAACAACTTCTTCTAATAATACGGGATCAGGTGCATCCATCTTTCTCATATTATCAATATATACGGTATGCCCAGTATAACTATCGGGGTCAATCAGTAGCACGAACTGATCTACATCAAGGGCTCCCACACTGGCATCTGGTCGATCTAGCAATTCAAACTCTAAAGTTTCCCATTGATTCTGCGAAATAGTCTTTGCACTATATCTACTATGACGACCTGATGGCCAATCTCCAGATGAAAGTGAGCTATTCTCAATTTGCAAAACAAACTCTGTTCCTACTGGAGCACTACTATAAACATCTAACCAAATAGATTTTTCTCCAGATGTATATTCTAAAGCATTCCCTATATTAGCGGTTGTCATGTATAATCCATCATATTGCGCACCAGTTGCTCGGACATACTTTCCTACTATTGAAGAATTATTGACATTACTAGCTCCAGGATTCTGTACAGATTCACTTAATGTACCATCTGTAGTAGCTGTATAAGTTAGGTTTCTATTTCCTTCAAAATCCTCAAAAACATATTCTAAAGTTTTAACAGGATTAACAGAAACACTCATTTTAAATTCATTAGTACCACATTCTGGAACATTCACAGTAACTTTTACGTCTCCTTCAGTTGTTCCCCAATCAACTAAAATAGTATTGGTACCTTGACCAGAAGTTATTGTAGCACCTGCAGGTACTGTCCAACTGTACGATGCTCCTTCAGTTTGTGTAATTGTATAAGGTTTGTTTATCTCTCCTTCATAAACATTATTATCTCCTATAAGTTGTGTATTAAAAGTTCCGCTGTATACTCTCACATAATCGACCTCCATTTGTGTAGGGTAATCTGCTGGTGTAGGCGGGATATTACCTGTATAAGGAGTTCCAGGTCCTCCAACTGCGACGTTAAGAATTAAATACCAATCTCCTTCACTAAAAGGCCAAGGATCAACTGTGTTAGCAGGTGTTACGGTATGAAATAATTGATCATCCACATACCATCTTATTTCCTGAGGCTCCCATTCTACAGCATACTCATGAAAACCAGCAGAAAGATCTAATCCCGCATTAAATTCTCTGCCATTGTATTGCCAACCACCATTAGAATAATGTACGGTACCACCTATGCTTTCAGGGTTTTTATGTTCCGCTTCCATAATATCGATTTCACCGGTAAAAGGCCAACTTCCATTCTCTGGTAACATCCAAAATGCTGGCCAAATTCCTCCAGCAGAAGGTAATTTTATACTAGCTTCATATCGCCCATACTTTGAATTAAACTTACCTGATGTAATCAACTTTGACGAGGTAAATTGTTTGCCTCCCGCTGCTTCATTTTTAGTAGTAATTATTAGATTTCCATTTTGTACCGTTGTGTTCTCTGGTTGGTACCATTGTTCCTCTGCATTACCCCATCCACAGAGCGTGGGACATCCATCTCCATTATCAAAACTCCACTTAGTAAGATCTACAGATGAACCATCAAATTCATCATTGAATATAAGTTCTGAACATTGTGCATATCCTTTTTCTTTTGTCCAAAAAAGAAAAATACAAATAGTAATAGCTTTAAAAAATAAGCCCTTTTTCATAATTAAAATTGTTAGTTTGTGTTAGATAATTTTACTTTTTAATAAATCTTAAAACCTTCCAAGCATTGTTCTGATACGTCTTGATGAAATAAGTTCCTGTTTGTAATGAACTTACATCAACCGTTAGCAAATCAACATTTTTAGGTTTTTGAATTTTTTTAATTGTTTTTCCAGAAACATCAACGATAAGTAAATTTGATTCACTGGTAACTCCATATATAGTTAATTGGTTAGTTACTGGATTAGGATATACTGTTATTTTTAAATCATCCGATTGAGTGCCAACAATTTCATTGAGCCTTTGTATATCTTGATTCGTAATTTTAATCCAATTCATATTCCAACCACCTGATACAGCATAAATACCAAAAGGATATGTACCTGCGTTTACATTAACCGTATGAGAAACCGTGGTCCAATTTTG